>NZ_JBVHDR010000033.1:0-31501 GCF_055563295.1 Streptomyces sp. NPDC002868
TCTGGCGTTGACTTTTGGCACGCTGTTGAGTTCTCAAGGAACGGACGCTTCCTTCAGACCCTTTTCATGGGGCCCTCCGGGCGCTTCCCTTCGGTGTTTCCAACTCTATCAGGCCCTTTCCCTCATCCTGACCACCACCCTGCGGGCATGCAGAGGTTTAGACCAGTTAGGATCTCGGCTTGATAGGTGCTGCCGACCCCCGACTCAAAGTCGCGTTGGGGTCAGGCAGGGGTACGACAGTACCTGCCGCCGAGTGACGAGGCAAATCGTTTCCGGTGCCCCCTAGGTCCGCCAACTGGCAGCTCTCGTGCGGAACTAGGACTTCCTATGACTTACCCTTCTGAACAGCGCGCCGTCCGGGAATCAGGCAGCGACGGCGACGCAACGAATCTCCGCCCCTGGGAGGCTCCATGACCACAGTGACGTCCCCTCTTGCCGGACGTGCCATCGGACTCGCGGCCGTGCCGGACCCGGTGTTCTCCGGTGCGATGGTCGGTCCGGGTACCGCTATTGACCCCGTGCGTGAGCCGTCGGAGGCCGTCGCCCCCGTTGACGGCATCGTTGTCTCCCTTCACCCGCACGCCTTCGTCGTCGTCGACGACCAGGGGCACGGTGTGCTGACGCACCTCGGGATCGACACCGTTCAGCTCAACGGCCAGGGCTTCGAGTTGCTCGTCAACAAGGGCGACACTGTTCAGCGCGGACAGGCTGTGGTGCGCTGGGACCCGTCGGCCGTCGAGGCCGCGGGCAAGTCCGCCGTCTGCCCGATCGTGGCACTCGAGGCCACGGCCGACTCCCTCTCCAACGTCCGCGAGGACGGCGACGTGAAGGCCGGCGACACGCTCTTCGGCTGGCAGTGACGCCGACGTAGCAGTGACGGCGAGTTGGACATCCATCGCGGCGGCACAGACCGTCGCTCAATCGGAGACGGGTGAAATGGAGACAACGCTTCGAGGCGTCGGCGTGAGCCACGGTGTGGCGATCGGCGAGGTTCGGCACATGGGCACGGCGGTTCTGGAGCCGCCGGCCAAGCAGATTCCGGCGGAGGACGCGGAGCGCGAACAGGGGCGCGCTCGCCAGGCCGTGGAAGCTGTGGCCGCCGACCTGATAGCGCGGGGCAATCTGGCTGGGGGCGAGGCGCAGGCGGTGCTCGAGGCCCAGGCCATGATGGCGCAGGACCCGGAGCTCATGGCCGACGTGGATCGGCGCATCGCCGTCGGCAGCACTGCCGAGCGCGCGGTGTACGACGCGCTCGCCGCGTACCGGGCGCTGCTGGCGGGTGCCGGCGAGTACCTGGCCGGACGGGTCGCGGACCTGGATGACGTGCGGAACCGGATCGTGGCGCGGCTGCTGGGTGTGCCGATGCCGGGTGTGCCGGACAGCGACGAGCCGTATGTACTGATCGCCCGGGACCTCGCGCCCGCGGACACGGCGCTGCTCGACCCGGCGCTGGTGCTCGGGTTCGTCACCGAGGAAGGTGGGCCGACCAGCCACAGCGCGATTCTGGCGCGGGCGCTCGGGGTGCCCGCCGTGGTGGCGCTGCCGGGTGCCCGGGAGCTGGCCGAGGGCACGCTCATCGCCGTCGACGGCAGCACCGGCGAAGTCTTCGTCGGGCCGAGCGACGACAAGCGCGCACAGTTGGAAAAGGCCGCCGCGGAGCGTAAGGCCGCGCTGGCCGCTTCCAGCGGGCCCGGCGCGACGTCCGACGGGCACAAGGTGCCGCTGCTGGCGAATATCGGCGGGCCTGCCGATGTGCCGGCCGCGGTCGAGGCCGGTGCTGAGGGCGTCGGTCTGTTCCGTACGGAGTTCCTCTTCCTCGACGACAGCAAGCAGGCTCCGTCGGAGGAGAAGCAGGTCGAGGCCTACCGCAAGGTGCTGGAGGCGTTCCCCGAGGGCCGGGTTGTCGTGCGGGTGCTGGATGCGGGGGCCGACAAGCCGCTCGACTTCCTGACTCCGGCCGATGAGCCGAACCCGGCGCTGGGTGTGCGCGGGCTGCGCAGCCTGCTGGACCACCCCGAGGTGCTGCGTACCCAGCTGACGGCGCTGTCCAAGGCCGTCGCCGGACTGCCGGTGTACCTCGAGGTCATGGCGCCGATGGTGGCGGACCGTATCGACGCCAAGGCGTTCGCGGACGCGTGCCGTGAGGCCGGGCTGAAGGCGAAGTTCGGCGCGATGGTCGAGATTCCGTCCGCCGCGCTGCGGGCGCGCTCGATCCTGCAGGAGGTCGAGTTCCTGTCGCTGGGCACCAATGACCTCGCGCAGTACACCTTCGCCGCCGACCGTCAGGTGGGTGCGGTGTCGCGGCTGCAGGATCCGTGGCAGCCGCCCCTGCTGGATCTGGTCGCGCTGTCGGCCGAGGCCGCGAAGGCCGAGGGCAAGAGCTGTGGTGTGTGTGGTGAGGCTGCCTCCGATCCGTTGCTGGCGTGTGTGCTCACCGGTCTTGGTGTGACCTCGCTGTCGATGGGTGCGGCGTCGATTCCGTACGTCCGGGCGACGCTGGCGAAGTACACGCTCGCTCAGTGCGAGCGGGCTGCCGCCGCGGCGCGTGCCACGGACACCGCGGACGAGGCGCGGGTCGCCGCGCAGGCGGTGCTCTCCGGCGAGTAGTCGGTACGCGGTTGGTCAGTAGGTGATCGAAGGGGCTTCCTGCCAGGCACGGCGGGGAGCCCCTTCGGCGTTCAGTGGTGGTTGTCCGGCTCGTCGGTGGTGATGTCGAGGCCCGCGCAGTACTCCACGCCGGGCTCGGGGGACAGCGGTTCGCCGGTGGCCGCGTCCGTGCAGTAGGCGCTGAATACCTCGCCCGCGGTGAGCGGGAGGAGGCGGCCCTGGTGGAGCCGCCAGCCGTGGAGGCGGTCCGGGGCGCCCTCGGTGCTCGTGCGCAGCACCAGTCCCCCTGGGCTTTCGAGGGCGATGCCTGTCGCGAGGACGGTGACGAATTCGGCGCCCTCGGATGCGTCCAGTTGGGCAGGCTCATCCGTGGCAGCGTCGGCGTGGAGGACGGCGAGGAGCTGTTCGTCGGGGGCAGGGACGCTGCAGACGAGGTGGTGTCTGCCTGGTCCCGCCGCTTCGAGAAGTCGCATCAGGATGCGGGAGGCCCGGTCGAAGGCGGCCCGGCCGACGTCCTGGCCGCAGTCTGCGCACTCGCCGAGGTCGGCGAGGAGCATGGTCGCGTACTCCCAAGTGGCTTGGCGGACGGCCTTGTTGATCAGTTGCGGCAGCAGGTTGTCGAGCGGCTGTCCCGTGTACGTGAGGCCGGTGCCGCGGCCGGCGGTGTCGGCGGTGTAGCGGCTGCGGCTGGCGGCGGCGTCCGGGTCGAGGCCTGCTTCTGCGCAGTACTCCGCGAAGTCCTCCGGGTCGAAGAGGGCGACGGTGGTGTGGAGTTGGCTGCCGGCGAGGGATTTGAGCAGGGCCTCGATCTGGCGCAGGTAGGTCGGGTGGTCGTCGAAGGTGAAGGTGCGGTAGTGGCGCATGGCGGTGAAGTCGTGCTCGTCGGCGAGGAGGGCGACGGTGCTGGGGACTTCGCGGCGGAGGGTGCGGCGAAGGGCCGCGTCGGTCTTGGGGGGCCGGCGCCTGGATTGGTTGGTCGACTTGGGTTGTTTGGCCTGCTTGGGCTGCTTCGGCTTCCTGACGTACGCCATTTCTCCCCCTGGGTGCGGTCGATTACTGGTGACTCACCGTAATCGACGGCACTGACAATGGCTGGGGGAGCGCCTGCGGCGGGCCTTCCCCACCCCGCCCCTTCCCGTAACTGGGGCTCCGCCCCAGACCCTGCGCCTCGATCGCCGGTGAGGCTTGACTTCGGGGCTCCGCCCCCAGACCCTGCGCCCGGCGGGCTGGATTGTCCCGCCGGCTGGGGCGCGCTAGGAGCGGTCGCGGGCCAGGGCCTCGTAGAAGCGCAGCAGGTCGAGGTTGTCGACCGAGCCCGGGTTGACCGCCTTGGACATGGGTGTGCCCTGGAGGAGGCGCTTCACCGGGACCTCGATGCGCTTGCCGGTGAGGGTGTGCGGGACGCCGGGGACCTCGATGATGTCGTCCGGGACATGGCGTGGGGAGAGCTGTTCGCGGATCGTCCGCGTGATCCGGTCGCGCAGGCCGTCGTCGAGGGCAGCGCCTTCGACGAGGTGGACGAAGAGCGGCATCCAGTAGCCGCCGTCCGGCTCTTCCAGACCGATGACCAGCGATTCGCGGATCTCGGGGAGACGTTCGACAGCTTCGTAGATGTCGGCCGAGCCCATCCGTACGCCCTGGCGGTTGAGGGTGGAGTCGGAGCGGCCGTGGATGACGACGGAGCCGCGGTCGGTGATGGTGATCCAGTCGCCGTGCCGCCAGACGCCGGGGAACATCTCGAAGTAGCTGTCGCGGTAGCGGCTGCCGTCGGGGTCGTTCCAGAACCGGATCGGCATGGACGGCATGGGGTTCGTGACGACGAGTTCGCCGACCTCGCCGATGACCGGCTTGCCCTGGGGGTCCCAGGACTGAAGATCGGTACCGAGGCAGGCGGCCTGGAGTTCGCCGATGTGCACGGGCAGGGTGGGCACCGCGCCGGCGAAGCAACTGCACACGTCCGTGCCGCCGCTGACGGAGGCGATCCACAGGTCGTCCGCCACCTCGTCGTGCAGCCAGCGGAAGCCGTCGGGCGGGAGCGGGGAGCCGGTGGTGGCCACGCACTTGATACGGGACAGGTCGTGGTCGCGGGCGGGGTGGACGCCGGCCTTGCGGCAGGCCATGACGTACGCCGCCGAGGTGCCGAAGAGGGTGGCTTCGGTGCGCTCGGCGATGCGCCACTGGGCGCCGGTGTCGGGATAGCCGGGGCTGCCGTCGTACAGGACGACCGTCGTGCCGGTGAGCAGGCCGGAGACGAGGAAGTTCCACATCATCCAGCCGGTCGAGGTGTACCAGAAGAAACGGTCCTCGGGGCCGAGGTCGCAGTGCAGGCCGAGCTGCTTGAAGTGCTCCAGCAGGATGCCGCCCTGCGACTGGACGATGGCCTTGGGCAGGCCTGTCGTACCGGAGGAGTACAGCACCCACAGCGGGTGGTCGAAGGGGACCTGCTCGAAGACCGGTTCGGTGTCGTGAGAGGTGATCGCCGACCAGTCGAGAGCACCCTCGGGGGCTTCCGTACCGAGCAGCGGGATGTGGATCACCGCGCGCAGGGTGGGGAGTTCGCGGCGGAGCTCGGCGACGGTCTCCGTACGGTCGTGCACCTTGCCGCCGTAGCGGTAGCCGTCGACGGTGAACAGGACGACCGGCTCGACCTGCTGGAAGCGGTCGAGGACGCTGCGGGCGCCGAAGTCGGGGGCGCAGGAGGTCCATACCGCGCCGACGGCCGCGGTGGCGAGGAGGGCGGTGACGGCCTGCGGGATGTTGGGCAGGTAGCCGCTGACTCGGTCCCCGGGGCGTACGCCGAGGGCGCGCAGTTCGGCTGCGAGAGCGCCCACCTGGCGGCGGAGCTCGGACCAGCTGATCGGGGTCGGCTCATGTGTCTCGTCCACATACAGCAGCGCCGCGTCATGGGGGCGCTCCTCGGCGGTGCGCAGGGCATGCTCGGCGTAGTTGAGCGTGGCGCCGGGGAACCACTGGGCCCCAGGCATGGCGGAATTCGCGAGGACACGCTCGTACGGAGTGGAGAACCGCACGTCGAACCAGTCGGCGACCGCCTGCCAGAAGGTCTCGAGCTCGTCGACGGACCAGCGGTGCAGCGCCGCGTAGCCGCCCTCCGCAGGAGCCCCGTGGCGCTCGGCGGCCCATGCCTGGAAGCGGGTGATCCGGGCGGCGGCGATGCGGTCCGGGTCTGGCTGCCAGAGGGGGGCAGGGTTCGCTGCTGAGGTCATGGGGCGGCTCCCGGGGTGGCTCTACGCGGTGTCTGCGTGCGTCGCGCGCACGTGCGGGGTGTGCGCGTGACGCGGCTGACAGGGACGATGCCATGTGATCGTCTTTCGCACCAGGGCTCTCCACCCATGGTCGGGCGGGAGAATATGTGCTCTGACCACGGGTGAACGGGAGTTGAACAAACCCCACATCCGCTCGGCCGGATGGCAGGCTGAGCTGCATGGACGGTCGGGATCTGGTGCGTTCGGTACGAAGTTTCGGAACGGCGCAGGGGCTGCGCGCGGCACGCTCGGCCTGGCGGCAGCGGCGGACCGACGCCCGGGAGCTGCCGACGAGGGGGGCGGAGCGGGCACGGGTGCCCGGGCCCGTGACCGGCTCCGAGCCGCTGCTCGGGGGCGGCATCCTCCGGTTCGCACGTTCGGAGCTGCGCATCCGGGTCACGGCGGGCGGCACGGTCTTCTGGGGCTGGGACGGCGCGGGGCCCGAGCCGTCGTACGCACTCGCCGACGGGCCTCCCGAGCCGGATCCGCGTGCCGAGCTCGAGCCCGACAAGGACGGCGGCTGGCGCGTGGTGTCGGAGCGGGTGACCGTGGAGGTCTCCCGCAACGGCGCCGTGGAGATCCGTACGCCGGGCGGTGTCGTTCTGCGCCGGGATCTGCCGCCGCGCTGGTGGGAGCCGGTGCGGGGCGGTCCGGCACGGTGGGTACAGCGGACTGAAGTGCCCGCGGACGCACGCTTCTTCGGGCTCGGCGGGCGAGCCTCCGGGCCGCGCCTGCGGGGCGGCACATACCGGCTGTGGAACACCGACCCCAAGGGCACCTTCGGTCCCGGCGACGACCCGCTGTACATCAACATGCCCGTCCAGGTGGTGGTGGCGGACGCCGGCACCCATCTCGCTTTCCACGACAACTCGTGGGACGGCCGGGTCACCCTGCACGAGGGCGAGGAGGGCGCGGGCTCGGGGCACGACCGGCCCGGCACCAGCGAGGTGCGCATGGACGGCGGGCCGCTGCGCTGCTGGGTGGTGGTCGGCACTCCCGCGCGCGTGCTGGCCGGCTGGACCCAGCTCACGGGCGCGCCCGCGCTGCCGCCGGCCTGGGCGCTGGGACCGCAGCACGCCCGGTGGGGTTTCGGCAGCGAGCGGGAGGTGCGCCGGATCGTCGCGGGCTACCGGGACCGGGAGCTGCCGCTGTCCGCCGTCCATCTCGACATCGACCACTACGACGCGCATCAGGTGTTCACGGTCGACCGCGACAAGTTCCCCGATCTGCCGGGCATGGCGAAGGATCTGCGCGAGGACGGGGTGCGGCTGGTCTCCATCGTCGATCCTGCGGTGAAGGCGGAGCGTGGGAACGCGGTGTACGACAGCGGGTCGGCGGCCGGGGCGTTCGTACGCGATCCGCGGGGCAGGGAGGTGCGGGGCGTCGTCTGGCCGGGCGAGTGCGTCTATCCGGACTTCACGGATCCGGCGGTCCGCCGGTGGTGGGGAGAGCTGTACGAGGAGCGGCTGGCGCAGGGCTTCTCCGGGGTGTGGCACGACATGAACGAGCCGGTGTCCTTCTCGCCCTTCGGTGACATGACGCTGCCGCGCTCGGCCCGGCACGCGCTCGAGGGGCGGGGCGGCGATCACCGCGAGGCCCACAATGTGTACGGTCTCGCGATGGCGCAGGCCGGGTACGAGGGACTGCGGCGGCTGCGGCCGGAGGAACGGCCGTTTCTCTTCTCGCGCTCCGGCTGGGCGGGTATGCAGCGGTACGGAGGCACCTGGTCCGGCGATGTGTCCACCGGCTGGCCCGGGCTGCGGGCCTCGCTCTCGCTGGTCCTTGGGCTCGGGCTGTGCGGCGTGCCGTACTCCGGTCCTGATGTGGGCGGATTCGACGGCAGTCCGTCGCCCGAGTTGTATCTGCGCTGGTTCCAGCTGGGGGCGCAGCTGCCGCTGTTCCGTACGCATGCGGCGATCGACGCAGGGCGCAGGGAGCCGTGGGAATTCGGGCCCGAGGTCCTCGCGCATGCAAAGGCGGCCCTCGACGAACGGGAGCGGCTGCGGCCCTACTTCGTCACGCTGGCGCATCTGGCGCGGCTGACTGGGGCGCCGTATGTGCGGCCGCTGTGGTGGAGCAGTCCGGAGGACCGGGTGCTGCGCGACTGCGAGGACGCCTTTCTGCTCGGTGACGCGCTGCTGGTCGCGCCGGTGCTGGAGAGCGGGACGGACCGGCGGGCGGTGCGGCTGCCGCGCGGCCGGTGGTACGACACGGCGACGGGGCAGGCGTACGACGGGCCCGGGCAGGTGCTGGTGGACGCTCCCCTTTCGCGGATCCCGGTACTGGCGCGGGGTGGTGCGGTGATTCCGGTACGGGGCGCGGACGGCGGGATCGAGCTGGAGGTGTGGGCGCCGGCCGAGAGGCGCGGGGGCGGGGGGCTGGTGGTCCCGGACCTGGGGGACGGCTGGGAGGAAGCGGAGGTGGAACGGTACACGTCGCGGCTGGTGGACGGGCGGGTCGTGGTGAAGCAGGTCAAGGGGGACCGGTCCGGTCCGCCGAGGTGGCGGGTACGGGTGCGGGGGCTGGGGGCGCGGCCGTAGCGGTACGGGTCCGCGGGTGCGGGTTGGCCCGGGGTGGGGTGGGGTGCACGTTCCGGGCTCGACTCCGCGGCGCCGGCGGCAGTCTGGCCGTACGCGGCGGGGCTGGGTCCCCGGGGGTTCGCCCGCGAAGCCACCCACCGGACACCAACCACCAAGCCCCCGGCCCACGGCACCCACGAACCCGGGTGACTACGCGTACCGTCCCTCGAACCATCTCCGTACCGCGATCGTGTGCAGCGGGAACGTCAGCTCCGTCGGCGCATGGAGCAGGTGCCAGCCCGCCGTCTCGGGCGTCGGGGTCGGCGGTGGGAGGTCCGCCGCCGGGCGTTGTGGCAGGAGGCCGAACAGGAGCAGATGGCCGTCCGGCGCGCTGAGTGCGTCCGCGAGGTGAACCTCCTCGCGCGAGGCCTCGATGCCGGTCTCCTCCGCCAACTCCCTTACGACCGCCTGCTGCCAGTCCTCACCGTGGTCGATGTAGCCGCCCGGCAGCGCGATGCCTCCGCGCCTCGGTTCAATCGTGCGGGTGATGACGACGAGTCCGGTGCCGTCGGCGTCGTACGCCGGCAGCAGCGCGACAGCGACCGGCAGCGGATTGCGGTAGGCCGTCTCGCCGCAGGCCGGGCAGGTGCGGGGCCAGCCCGTCAGGGAGCCGTACGGCGTCCCGCAGTTGCCGCAGTGGGAGTCCATGGACACGCGCGGACTGTATCCGATCACCCTTTCCCGCAGGGCCGGGAACTGGTAGAGCGTGTGCGCATGACAGGACTTGCTTCCGCTTTCCGCACCCTCGTAGCGACGGCCGCCGCACTTTTCGCCGTCACCGCCGCCCCCGCGGCGCAGGCCGAGTCCGAGCCGAAGGCACCCAGGGAGTTCGTGGCGCTGCGGTCCGTCGACCCGACGATCATCCAGGAGATGCGCTACATCACCCGGCACAACTTCGTGGGTGAACTCGTCGACGGCTACCGCCAGCCGCTCTGCATCCTCACCCGGCCCGCCGCCCAGGCGCTGCACAAGGCGCAGTCGAAGCTGCTCCGTCAGGGCTACTCGCTGAAGGTGTACGACTGCTACCGGCCGCAGCGGGCTGTCGACCACTTCGTTCGGTGGGCCAAGGACCTCGATGACGAGGCCATGAAGGAGGAGTTCTATCCCCAAGTCGACAAGTCGCGGCTGTTCGCCGACGGTTACATCGCTGAGAAGTCCGGGCACAGCCGCGGCAGCACGGTCGATCTCACCGTCGTGAAGCTGCCTGCCCTGCCAACCAGGCCGTACATTCCCGGCGAGCCTCTCGTCCCCTGCTATGCGCCCAAGTCCGAGCGCTTTCCGGACAATTCCGTGGACATGGGGACCGGTTTCGACTGCTTCGATACACTGTCGCACACCGATGACCCCAGGATCCAGGGCAAGCAACGCGCCAACCGGCAGCTGCTGAAGGGCACTCTGAGTGCGGTCGGTTTTGTGAACCTGCCCGAGGAGTGGTGGCACTTCACCTACAAGCCGGAGCCGTTCCCGGACACCTTCTTCGACTTCCCCGTCGCTTGGCGTTCGGTTGCCGGGCACTGAGGGAGGCAGCTGCGGAACGGGCGGCCGGGACCACCCCCCGTAGGCTCCGGCCGCCCGTTCTCCGGTATCGGACGCGGTCGGGCCGTATCCGGTTCACTGCCGAGGGATTACGGTGCCGCCATGACGCAGCAGACGTTTGACTCGTACGAGGAGTTCTGGCCGTACTACGTCGCGATGCACTCCAGGGCGGCCACCCGGTGGGTCCATCTGACCGGCACGCTGACCGGTCTCGTGGTCAGTGCGTACGGGCTGGCGCGGGGCCGGAAGCGGTATGCGGCCGCCCTGCCGCTGATCGGCTACGGAACGGCCTGGCCCGCGCATTTCTTCATCGAGAGGAACAACCCCGCGACCTTCGGGCATCCGGCCTGGTCGCTGCGGGGTGATGTGCAGATGATCCGGATGATGCTGGCGGGCAGGGACCGGGAACTGGCCGAGACCGCCGCCAAGTGGCTCGCCGAGAACCGCTGACCCGTGGCACACTTCTGACGTTCCGTCAGATTGCAGTGCCGGGGAGGGATCTTGACGCGCACACCCGTGGTGGCCGGATGGTTCACGCAGGACAGCGGTGAGGAGGACTTCCGGCTGCTCGGCACCCGCTGTGCGGCCTGCGCGTCGGTCTTCTTCCCGCGCGAGGACTCCTTCTGCCGCAACCCGGCATGCGGGGGCGGGGAGTTGGCGGAGGTGCCCCTGTCCAAGCGGGGACGGGTGTGGTCGTACACGGACGGACGCTATCGACCACCCGCGCCGTACGTCTCTGACCCCGATGCGGAGTGGGAGCCGTACACACTCGTCGCCGTCGAGCTCGAGGCCGAGCGGATGGTGGTCCTCGGGCAGGCCGTGCCGGGCGTGAGAGTCACCGATCTCGCGGTCGGGATGGAGGTCGAGGTCGTGCCCGGCGTGCTGAACGAGGACGCGGAGACGGTCTGGACGACCTGGCACTGGCGGCCCGTGGGGGTGGCGTCATGAGCGGCGAGGTGGCAGTCCTCGGGGCCGGAATGCATCCCTGGGGCAAATGGGGTCACAGCTTCGTCCAGTACGGCACGGCCGCGGCCAGAGCCGCGCTGGCCGATGCCGGGATCGACTGGCGGCAGGTGCAGTCGGTGGTAGGCGCGGACACCATGCGCTGCGGCTATCCCGGGTATGTGGCGGGGGCGACTTTCGCGCAGGCACTCGGCTGGCAGGGGGCACGCGTCAGCAGCGTCTACGCGGCATGCGCATCGGGCGCGCAGGCGATCAACACCGGGCGCTCCCAGATCCTGGCGGGCATGGCTGACGTGGTGCTGGTGGTGGGTGCGGACTCCGCGCCGAAGGGTTTCTTCGCACCGGCCGGCGGCGATCGGACCGACGATCCCGACTGGCTGCGCTTCCGGGTGCTCGGGGCGACCAACCCCGCCTACTTCGCGCTCTACGCCCGTCGGCGTATGGCCCTGTACGGCGAATCCGCCGAGGACTTCGCGCTGGTCAAGGTGAAGAACGCGGCGGCCGGGGCGCTCAACCCCAACGCCCGCTACCGCAAGGCTGTCTCGGTCGAGGAGGTGGCCGCCTCCGCGGTGGTCGCCGATCCGCTGCGGCTGCTCGACATCTGCGCGACGTCCGACGGCGCGGCCGCGCTGGTGCTCTCCAGCATGGACTTCGCGCGCCGGCACGGGGCCGGCGAGCCGGTCCGTATCCGCGCGGTCTCCACCGTCTCGCCGACCTATCCGAAGGCCGTACTCGACCTCCCGGACATCGCGACCGACTCGGCCGCCGCCGTGGACCCGCTCCCGCGGTCGTTCCGGGCTTCGATCGCCGGGGCCGCGTACGAGGAGGCGGGCATCGGGCCCGAGGATCTCTCGCTCGCCGAGGTGTACGACCTCTCCACCGCCCTGGAGCTGGAGTGGTACGAGGACATCGGGCTGTGCGGGGCCGGCGAGGGCGCCAAGCTGGTGCGCGAGGAGGCAACCGCGCTCGGCGGGCGGATTCCCGTCAATGTCAGCGGCGGTCTGGCGTCCTTCGGCGAGGCTGTGCCCGCTCAGGCCATCGCCCAGGTCTGCGAGCTGACCTGGCAGTTGCGCGGCACTGCCGGGGCGCGCCAGGTGGCGGGGGCGCGCACCGGGATCACCGCGAACCAGGGGCTGTTCGGCCATGGCTCGGCGGTCGTCGCCGTACGCTGAGCCGACCCTGAAGGCGACCTCCCGCTGCCTTACGTTCCCCGGTACCGTGTCAACTCACAGGCCCTGAACTGCGCTTGCTGTCAGCGACCTTGACGCCCCATCACGGCCGGTGAAAACTGCCTCTTCGTCGGCATCGCCGCACTTCGGCACGCTCACCACGCTCGTCACGGACGCCGGGCCGGGTACGGGAGACTCCCCTGCCCCCGGCTCCGTAGCCATGGAACGCCATGGAGCACGCATCCTGCACGGAGGACCGGGGCCCAGGCCCCGGCCGAGGGCATAGGAGCCGCCATGAGCAATGGAGACATTTTCGTCGGTGAGGTCATCGGCACCGCGATACTCATCCTCTTCGGCGCGGGCGTCTGCGCCGCCGTCACGCTCCACCACTCCAAGGCAAGGGCCTCGGGGTGGGTCGTCATCGCCTTCGGCTGGGGTTTCGGCGTGCTGGCGGGCGCGTACACCGCCGCGCCGCTGTCGGGTGGGCATCTCAATCCGGCCGTGACACTGGGCGTAGCCGTCGACACCGGGGAGTGGAGCAAGGTGCCGCTCTACATCCTGGCGCAGATGGTGGGCGCGATCCTCGGCGCCGTACTCGCCTATCTCGTCTACTTCGCGCAGTTCCAGGCCAACGCGGACAAGAAGAACGCACAGCTCACGCTCGGAATCTTCTCCACCGGTCCGGAGATCCGCAATCCCGTCGCCAACGTGATGACCGAGATCATCGCGACGATCGGCCTGGTGCTGCCGATACTCGCCTTCGGCAAGAACGACGGCATCGGCATCGGGCAGATACCCGGGCAGGACGCCGGGATCTACGGCTCCGGCATCTCCATACTGCTGGTGTCGCTGCTGGTCGTCGGTATCGGTCTCTCGCTCGGCGGGCCGACCGGTTACGCCATCAACCCGGCGCGGGACCTCGGACCACGCATTACCCACGCACTGCTGCCGATCCCCAACAAGGGCACCTCCGACTGGGGTTACGCCTGGGTGCCGGTGGCCGGGCCCGTGATCGGCGGGCTGCTGGCCGGCCTCATATTCAACGCAGCCTTCTAGGCCTTCCGGCCACTTCGACAAGAGGACGTCATGACGGACAAATTCGTCGCCGCAATTGACCAGGGCACCACGTCCAGCCGCTGCATCATCTTCAACCAGGACGGCGCGATCGTCGCCGTCGACCAGCGCGAGCACCGTCAGATCTTCCCCAAGCCGGGCTGGGTGGAGCACGACGCCACCGAGATCTGGTCCAAGGTGCAGGCGGTGGTGGCGGGGGCCATCGCCAAGGCGGGCCTGCGGGCCGACCAGCTCAGTGCCCTCGGCATCACCAACCAGCGGGAGACGACGGTTCTTTGGGACCGGACGACAGGCAAGCCCGTACACAACGCGATCGTCTGGCAGGACACGCGTACCTCCGCGCTCTGCAACGAACTGGGCGGCACGGACGGGCAGGACCGTTTCCGCGACGCGACCGGACTGCCGCTCGCGAGCTACTTCTCCGGGCCCAAGGCAACCTGGCTGCTGGACAATGTGCCCGGGCTGCGTGGCCGGGCCGAACGCGGTGAGATCGCCTTCGGGACCATCGACTCCTGGCTGATCTGGAACCTCACCGGCGGCACCGAGGGCGGGGTCCATGTCACCGACGTGACCAACGCGTCGCGCACGATGCTGATGAATCTGCAGACCCTGCAGTGGGATCCGGCGATCCTGGCGGCGATGAATGTGCCGCAGGCGGTGCTTCCGGAGATCAGATCGTCGGCGGAGGTGTACGGGACGGCCGTCGGCCAGCTCGCGGGTGTGCCGGTGGCCTCTGCGCTCGGCGACCAGCAGGCCGCGATCTTCGGGCAGGCCTGCTACGACACGGGCACGGCCAAGAACACGTACGGCACCGGCAGCTTCCTGCTGCTCAACACCGGCAACCGGCCCGTGCCGTCGAAGAGCGGGCTGATCACCACGATGGGGTACAAGATCGGCGAAGAAGCGCCGGTGTACTGCCTGGAGGGATCGATCGCGATCACCGGCGCGCTGGTGCAGTGGTTCCGGGACCAGCTGGGCATCATCCGCAGCGCCGACGAGATCGAGACGCTGGCGGCGAGCGTGGACGACAACGGCGGGGCGTACATCGTGCCGGCCTTCTCCGGGCTCTTCGCCCCGTACTGGCGCTCCGACGCACGCGGTGTCATCACCGGCCTGACCCGGTACGTCACCAAGGCGCATCTGGCGCGAGCGGTGCTGGAGGCGACCAGCTGGCAGACCCGCGAAGTGGTCGACGCGATGTATCAGGACTCCGGGGTGCAGATCACCACGCTCAAGGTGGACGGCGGTATGACCTCCAACAATCTGCTGATGCAGCATCAGGCGGATGTGCTGGGGGTGCCGGTGATCCGGCCGAAGGTCTCCGAGACGACATGTCTGGGGGCCGCGTACGCGGCGGGGCTCGCGACCGGCGTCTGGTCGGACCTCGACGAGCTCAAGGCTCACTGGAAGCGCGATGTGGAGTGGTCGCCGCGGATGGAGGCGCAGACCCGCGAGCGCGAGTACCACAACTGGCGCAAGGCGGTGGAGCGTAGCTTCGGCTGGCACGAGGAAGGCGACGAGTGACCCCATGTTGACTCACGGCCCGTACCCCAGTCGGTGGGGGTACGGGCCGTGGCTCGCCCATCGGTCGGCTGACGGCGTGCTCGCGCTGCCGGTCGGCGCGGAGGTCAGGCGTCCGCGTGCTCGCGCTGCCGGTCGGCGCGGGCCAGCGCGTGCTCAACGACCGCCACCAGCACCTCCTTGGCCGACTCGCGCTGGCGCGCGTCGCACATCAGCAGCGGTACCTCGGGGTCGAGGTCGAGTGCGGCCCGCACGCTGTCGCTGGGGAAACGGCCCGCCCCCTCGAAGCAGTTGACGGCGACGGTGAAGGGAATGGAGCGGCGTTCGAAGTAGTCGATGGCCCCGAACGAGTCCTCGAGGCGGCGGGTATCGGCGAGCACAACCGCACCCAGCGCCCCCTGCGCCAGCTCGTCCCAGAGGAACCAGAAGCGGTCCTGGCCCGGCGTGCCGAAGAGATAGAGCACCAGGTCCTGGCGGAGCGTGATACGCCCGAAGTCCATGGCGACGGTGGTGGTCGTCTTCTGCTCGACGCCCGCGGTGTCGTCGACGGGACGGCCCGCCTCGCTCAGCGTCTCCTCCGTACGCAGCGGTCTGATCTCGCTGACCGCGCCCACCAGAGTCGTCTTGCCGACGCCGAATCCGCCCGCGACCAGGATCTTCAGAGTCACCGGCTCGACGGGCGGCGTTCGGCGGCTAGAGCGCCCGAAGACCATTGATCACCTCGCGGAGAATGCTCACATCCGGCAGTTCGGCCGGCGGAACGGGACGGGTTACATGCACCAGTGCGTCCTCGACGAGATCGCCGACCAGGACCCGGACCACTCCGACAGGGAGGTCCAGGGTGGCAGCGAGTTCGGCGATCGACTGGGGGGTGTCGCCGCACCGCTCGACGATCTCGACATGCTCCGGCGAGAGCAACTGGTCGCGGCCGGGGTCGTCGGCCGCGGCCTCCGGCACGACGAGGGCGATCAGATCGAGGCGGTGGCGGGTGGCGGTGCTCGTCCGGCCGCGCGTCATCGCGTACGGGCGGACGACCGGGCCGGCTTCGGCGTCGAAGAAGTGGTGCGGGTTCCGAGCGTACTGAGCGGAGTCACTCATGCCGGCCACTCACCCCCCGGGTTGGCCGGTCCGTGGAGCGGTGGCCAGGTGCGCTCCGACCCGCTTGACCATGAGCGTCATCTCGTACGCCACCAGCCCGACGTCGGAGTCCGCGTCGGCGAGGACGGCCAGACAGCTGCCGTCGCCCGCCGCCGTGACGAAGAGAAAGGCTTCGTCCAGCTCCACGACGGTCTGGCGGACCTTGCCCGCCTCGAAGTGGCGGCCGACGCCCTTGGCCAGGCTGTGGAAGCCGGAGGCGACGGCGGCGAGGTGCTCGCCGTCCTCGCGGGTCAGTTCCCGGGAGGTCCCGGTGGCGAGGCCGTCACCGGAGAGCACCAGTGCCTTGCGGATGCTGGCGACGCGGTCCACCAGTTCGTCGAGGAGCCAGTTGAGTTCGCCGGATCGCCTGGTGGTTGTGGTCCGGCCGTCGCCGGTGGCGTTGGGTGCTGCGGCGTGTGGTGCGGTCATCGACCGTCCCCCTCCGATGTCGTTCCTGGTGCGGTCTCGCCGGGGCCGGTGGCCTGGTCGGTGGCCACTTCGTACTCTGCCTCTTCGGCATTCTGGCGGCGGCCGCGCTGCCAGCCTCGTTGCATGGAAGCCATCCGGTTGCGTACTTGTTCCGCATCTCGTTCGACGTCCTGCCCCGCGGCCGGGGCTGTGGTCTGTTCGGCCGCTGTGCCGCCCTCCCTGAGCTGGGGGGCGAGGCTTGCCTGACGGACTCGGCGGGGCAGGCCGTCGACTGTGGCGGGTGGGGGTGCGGTTGCCGGGTCGGGGTCGGGCTTGGGGGTGCGCGCGTTGTCCGGCGACGGTGCGGGCGCGGGCGCTGCCGGTGCGGGCGCGGGCCAGGGCGCCCGGCGTGGCTCCGGGGCGGGCGCGGGTCCCGGCCAGGGCGCGGGATGCGGCTCCGGCGCGGATGGAGACCAGGGGCCGGTGCGCGGCTCCGGCGCGGGCGAGGGCGTGGACTCTGCGGAACGCTCGGGCTCGGGTGCCGGGGCCGGGTGGGTGCGGCCACGATCGTCCACCCTGCGGCCGTGGTCGGTGACCAGGGTCGGCGGCTTGCGGCGGGGCAGCGGCACGGGCCCGGAGTTCCGCTCGGGCGTCTGGTCCAGCGCCTGTTGGTGCTGCTCGTCCGGGGTCGGGCGGCGGCGGTCGCGGGCCCGGGCGCGGAAGATCCCGCCGCGCTCGCTCTCCGTGTCCTCGATGTCGGCGAGGGAGTCGGCCCCACCGAGGCCGGGGCGGTCACCGCCGAGGCCGGGGCGGTCACCGCCGAGGCCGGGCCGGTCACCGCCGAGGCCGGGCCGGTCCTCAAAGCCCAACGCGCCGACGGGTGCCTCCAGTTCGACGGGTCCGTCGAGCAGCGCCGCGCCGCCCAGCTGGGTGGGGACCTTGGAGAGCGCCGTGAGCTTGCCGTCGCTGCCGCGCCGCCCCGCCGCGCTCTCGCTCTTGCGGTCGAGGCGGAAGCCGGTGCCCTGGGTCTCCGGGGCTTCGGTGAGCAGGGCCGCGGGGATGAAGACGATCGCGGTGGTCCCGCCGTACGGCGAGGGCTGCAGCGAGACCCGGACGTTCTGCCGCTGGGCGAGCCGGCTGACGACGAACAGGCCGAGCCGGTCGGTGTCGGAGAGCTCGAACTCGGGGGTCTCCGCGAGCCGCAGATTGGCGTCGAGCAGCACTTCCGGGGCCATACCGAGCCCGCGGTCGTGTATTTCGAGGGTGAAGCCGTTGGCGACCCGCTCGCCGTGCACCTGGACGCCGGTGTGCGGGGGCGAGAACACCGTGGCGTTCTCGAGCAGTTCGGCGATGAGGTGAGTGAGGTCGGCGACCGCGGGGCCGCCCACGCCGATGCGCGGCAGCCGGCGCACCTCGATGCGTTCGTAGTCCTCGACCTCGGCGACCGCGGCCCGTACGACGTCCATCAGTTGGATCGGCTTGCGCCACTGCCGGGAGGGCGCGGCGCCGGAGAGGATCACCAGGCCCTCGGCGTGCCGTCGCATACGGGTCGTGAGGTGGTCCAGACGGAACAGGTCCGCGAGTTCCTCGGTGTCCTCGGTGCGGCGTTCCATGGTGTCGAGGAGCGTGAGCTGGCGGTGCAGCAGAACCTGGTTGCGGCGGGCGAGGTTGACGAAGACGTCGGAGACTCCGCGGCGCATGTCGGCCTGCCGGACGGCGGCCTCGACAGCGGCCCGCTGAAGCGTGTTGAGCGCCTGGCCGGCCTGCCCGATCTCGTCCTTGTCGTAGTCGAGGCGCGGCGCTTCGGTCTCGATGTCCACATGCTCACCCGCGGCGAGCCGGCGCATCACGCTGGGCAGACGTACGCCGGAGACCTCGTGGGCCTCCTTGCGCAGCCGGGAGAGGTCGCGGACGAGGTCGCGCCCGATGCGTACGGACACGATGACCGAGACCAGCAGGGCGAGGAAGCCCAGTACGCCCGCGACGCCGGCCTTGACGAAGACGCTGTACGCGGCGGGCTCGACGCGGTCCTGGTAGCGGACGCCCGCCTCCTTGGCCTCGCGGGCGAGGTCGTCCAGGACGGGGGTGGCGACCGCCTGCCAGCGCGCTGCCTCGGACGCGCCGGTGTTCCTGACGGGGCCCGCGGTGATGAGGCGTTCCTCGGCGTCGCGCAGGGGCGCGGTCTTGGGGCTGCGCCAGTACTGCTCGTAGACCTCGCGCTCTTTGGCGGGCAGTACTTCGAGGTTGGTCTCGTAGTACAGCTCGCGCTTCGCTACGAAGTCGGAGAGCGCGCGGATCTCATCTGCCGTGATTTTGCGCGTGGTCAGCGAGGAGGCCATAAGGGCGTCCTCGCGGGAGAGCATCTCCATGGCGCGGACGAGTCCGACGAGGGCGCGGCCTTGCCGCTCCATCTCTACGTCGTTGAAGGCCTGGAGTGTCAGCAGGAAGCTGTAGCAGGGGTCGACGACCCTGTTGTAGAAATCCAGGGCCTGGTTGCGGGAGACGGTCCCTGTCTCCACGGAGCGGCGCAGAGCGCCCAGTCCGTCGAGTGCTTCGAGGAGCGAGTTCAGTCTCTGCGCGGTGTCCGGCCGCATGTCGTCGAGGACTCCGGACTTCGCCATATTCGCCTTGATCTTGGCGACGGCCTCGTCGGTGGCCTCGCGCTGGCGGCGCAGGGTGGGCAGGGCCTCCGAAGCCCTGCGGTCCGCAAGGTAGATGAGCGTCTGGCGGCGTTCCTTCTGAATGACGTTGACGGTGTCCGCGACCGGATAGCCGACTTTCTCGACGACTGAGCTGACGTCCAGAAGCAGATCGGCCTCCCGACCGGTCAGTACGGTGGCGAAGCCCCAGAGGGCGGTGAGGGAGACGAGCGGCACCAGCAACAACGCCACGATCTTCCGGCGGATGGACTTCCCGCGAAAGCGCATGGCCTCCCCCTGATCAACCCCCGCCCGGTGCGGGTGGTGTTCCGTCAACAAACGGCGTGAGCCTACTACTGTCACACAGACAACTCGAAGGCACATCCGGACGATTTTCGGCCGAGGACAGACGTCTTGATCACGGGTTGTCCTGGTATTCGAGGAGATGGCATTCCCCCCGGCGTGGGACCGCAGCTGGCGGCACATCATTTTTCGGACCGCTGCAGATGGCTGGAATTTTTCGATCCGCGGGAATCATCCGGCCTGGTCAATCGTCATTCTGTGCGGGGGGCACGGGTGTTCGCACTACGCCGCGCGCATCGCATCGGTTTCGGCTTCGGTTCGCATTCGCTGCGGGTGCCGGAGTAAAGCAGCGGAATCGGGGCAGCCACCCTGATGTCGGACAGAGGTGGGGAGTGACAGGTCCATGGACACGGACGAGCCTCGCGGCACGGCGCGGGCGACGAGTTATGCGAATGTCCCGCGGGAACTCTGGGTGGAGGAACCGGCGGTGCGACGGCGCATGGCTGATCCGGTCCGCACGGCAGCGGTGCGCGCGGTGATCATAGCGTCGCTGACGATGATTCAGGGGATGATCGCGTTTCTGTGCACGCTTGCCGGGTCCTGGCTGGCGTTTCCCATGGTGCTCAGCAGCGTGGGCAGCACCGTGGTGGCGACGTGGGCGGTGCTTGACGTGTGGGTGACCCGCCAGGTGTGGAACCAGCGCAATGGCGTGGTGTCCATGCCGAGCAGCACAGCCCGCCAGCTGCGCCGCGAACGCCGCCGGGCACGACGCACGGCGCGGGCGGCGGCGCGCGAGAGTGCACGGATACGGCGACGGGAACGGGGCCGGGGCGGCCGGCTGTCGGAGGCGTGACGGGGGTGAAGGGCTCAGGGCTCCTTAGACGCCGGAAGGGCTGACATTCTCCGGTGGGACCGGGGTTCGCTTGAACATGCGGGTCGCCGTGATCTCGCCGTGCACCGTCTCTCCCGAAGAGTCTTGCTGCGGCAGGCCGGGGCGCAGATGCTCCTCCACGCTGATGTACTTCAGGCCCGCGCGCAGATCCGCGTCATTGCGCAGCCGGATGACCAACGGGAATTCGGCGAGGGCCGTGGTGTCGAAGAGCCCTGTCGTATAGAGCAGCTGGACGCCCAGCGCATCGGAGACGGCCCGCTGGAGCTCCAGCAGATACGTCGCGTTGGCCCGGCCGATCGGGTTGTCGAGGAACAGCGTGCCGGCATGCCGGTGCTTGTCCCGGCCGCGGTCGTTGCTGCGCAGAGCCGCCATCGTGCAGTACAGCGCGATGGCCGCGGTGAGCAGCTGGCCGCCGGAGAAGACGTCGCCCATCTGCCCGACCGGGACCCGCTCGGCGCGCAGCACCGCGTCGGGCTTGAGGATCTCCACGGCGATACCCCTCGGCTGCAGCGCGGCCTGAACTCCACGCAGCAGCAAGGACATTCCGTCCCGGCGGCCCTCACCGTACGCCGCCGTGGAGTTCTTCTTCACGGCCGCGCGGGTCGCCTCGTCGATGACCTCGCCGAGCCGCTCGGCGAGCGTCGCCTGGTCCGGCTCCTCGAAGCGGATCCGCAGGAACTCCTGCCCGGACCACTCGCCGAGCCCCTCCGGAAGACGGGAGAGCCGCTGCGCCGAACGGAGCGTCGTCAGCGCGGACTCCACCAGACCGCGCAGCCGGTCGACGATGGTGTCGCGGTTGCGCTCCAGCTGCTCCAGCTCGTCGGTCAGCACACGCAGCCGGGGCGCGAAGGCCTCCGCCCACTTCGCGGCGTGCTCGGGCAGCGCGGCGGCGGGCAGCTCCCGGATCTGCTGGCGCGCGGGGGTGCGCACCTGCTCGTACCGGGTGGAGTTGGCGTGCCGTACGAGGATGTCGCCGGCTTCCCGCACTGCTGCCTCGGCCGCCGACAGGTCGGTGGCGCAGCCGCGCAGTGACCGGCGGGCCTCGGCGGCGGAGTGCCGCGCCTCCTCCAGGCTGCCGGGGTACGGCTCGGGCGCCTCCTGCGCGTCGTCCTCGTGGTGTTCCCGCAGCAGGTCGCGCAGGAGCGCGGCGGTCTCGTCGAAGCCGCCGGCCGCGTCCTCGGCGGCGCGATGCGCCTGGAGCAGGCCGGCGTGGGCGGCACGGGCCGTCTCCAACGCGTCGGTGCGCGCCGCCAGTTCGGCCGTGGCGGTACGCAGCAAGGCCTGTGCCCCTTCGGCGTCGGCGGGGACCAGCTCCTCGGGAAGGTCGGTGTGCGACTCGCCGTGGGGTCCCCCATGCCGAAGGCCGGGGGACGGAGCCAGCCGCTCGGCCTCGCCGCGGAGGCGGCCCAGCTTCTCGCTGGCCTCCGACGCTCGCGACTCCAGCATCTGCACGAGCGACTCGGCGCGGGCGGCCGCGGCCTGGCGGGAGGGACCGTCGGCGCCGTCCGTACCCTCCAGGAGCTGGGCGGCGCGGGTGCGGACCTTGTTGGTGAGCCTGTCGAGCTCGGCGAGGGCGGCGCTCTCGTCGCTCTCGGCACGGGCCTGTTCGGCGCGCAGGTCGGCGCCGACGCCCACCTTCTCGTACAGCTGGGATGCGGCCCGGTACGCCTCACGCAGGGCGGGCAGCGCGGTGCGCGGAGTGTCCGCGTCCGCCTCAGGCAGGTTCTCCGGGGCACCGGCGATCTCCGCACGCTCGGCGCGCAGCGCGCGTGCCGTACGACGGGCGTCGTCACCGGCACGCTGGGCGGCACGGCGGTCCTCGTCGGCGGCCTTCGCGCGCTCCAGGCAGGTCGTGGCGCGGGCCTCGGACTCGGCGGCGTCGTCCGCCAGTTCACGCAGTTTCACCTGCCAGCCGGCGCGCTCACGGAGCCGGAAGGCGAGCCCAGCGAGGGCGTCTGCGGCACGGCGGGCACGCTGGGCCGCGTCCTGGCGCTCGTCGCGCACCCGGGCTGCGTCGGCCGCGGCCTCGTCCGCCTCGGCGCGTACGGTACGGGCTTCGGCAAGCGCCTCCTGCGCCTCCTCGGCGGCTTCGCGTGCGCTCTGGGCGCCCTGCGCGAGTTCGGCGAGCATCCCGGGCGGGCAGTCCGCGCGCCACGAGCCGAGCCGCGCGGCGATCGAACGGTCCCCGGCCAGCCGGGTCGCGAGCGCACGGATCTCCTCGTCCCGCGCCGTCGCCCGGGCCCGCAGCGTCTGCCGCTCCTCGTCGGCCGCGTGTTCGTCGTGCATGGCCGGGTTCGGTGGTACGAGGAACACGTCCCCGTCACCGGCGCCGCCCGGGCCCGGTCCTGGCACCGGCGCGAGCAGCGCGGCCGCCGTGCCGACGGCCACGGCAGACCGGGGCAACAGCGCGGCTGCGCCGAGCACTTCGCGCGCACGGGCGTGCGAGGCGGGATCGGTGATCACCACACCGTCGACGAGCTCGGGCCGCGCTGCCAGCACGGCGGCGTGGTCGGCCGGGTCGACGGCCTGCGCGAGGTAACGCCAGCCGGGCAGGGCGGGGATGCCGTGCTCACCGAGGTACTCGACGGTCGCGAGGACGTCGGGCCCGGGGGGCAGCAGCCCGCCGTCGCCGAGCGCCCCGAGGATGCGGGCGTCGTCGGCGGCGGCGGTGCGCAGGTCGAAGAGCTGCCGCTCGGCGGAGGCGATGCCCTGGTCGAGCAGCTCCCGCAGCTCGTCGGCATACCGGTCCAACTCCTCGGCGGTGAGGGGCCCTTCGGCGGTGCGGAGGGGGGTGGCGATGCCGGGCGCGTTGTCGGTGTGGTGTGCCTGTCCGCTGCCGGGCACCGGGGCGGAGTCGGCACGGCCCTCGGCAGCGGCGTCGTTTCCCGCCTGCGACGGGTCGGGCACCTCGCCCGTACCACCGCCGACAGCAGACTCCGACGCGTCCCCCGCGCGCGCTCCCCCGGGCTCCTGGCCGGCCGCCGCCCTCCCCCGCCGTGGTGACGGCACCGTCGCATGCAGCGTCGGTGGCAGACTCAGCAGCTCCGCCAGGCGATCGTCACCGGCGATCGAGTCCGCCGCGCGGCGCTCCGCCTCGTACGCGTGGTCCGCGGCCACCGCCGCGTCCGACGCGCGGGCCGCCGCCAGTTCCGCGCGGGCCTCCGCCGCGGCCGCGTCGCGCGCGTGGTCCGCCGTCGTACGCGCCGCCTCGCGGGCCGCGTCCCACGCCGCGACCGCCGTCTTCTCCGCGTCGCTCGCCGCCAGTGCCGCCCGCGCCGGGTCGGCGTCGGGTGCGGTGTCGTCGAGCCAGCCTGCCCGTACCGCCTCGGCTGTCTCCTGTTCGACCTCGGTCAGCCGCTGCCGGAGGTGGCCGATCTCGCTGCGGGCGCGCTGCGCCTCCGTGGCGGCGGCCGTCGCGTCGCGGTGGGCGGCCTCGCCCGCCTCCTGGAGCGTCGCGGAGCGCTCCTCCTCCTCGTTGGCCACCCGCTCGCCCGCCTCCGCTGCGGAGTGCAGTGCGCGGACGAGGTCGGCGGCGGCCTTGGCACGGGCGGCGAGCGCCGGGGCGGCGTCCCGTTCGGCCTCGCGGATCGCCGCGGCGACGCGCGCGGAGCGGTCGGCGGCGGCGCGGTGGCGCAGCACGGCTTCCGCGGCCTGCCAGGCGGAGTGCAGCGTACGCGCGTCGGCCAGCTCACGTCGCTGCGCCGTGGCGCCCTTCTCCGCGACGGCCAAGGCCAACGAGGCGTGCCGGTAGGCCAGTTCGGCGGCGATCAGCGAGCTGCGGCTGCGGGCCTGCTCGGCCTCGGTCACCGTGTGCGCGGCGGCGGTGACCTGCTGGGCGAGGTCAGCCGTACGGCCCCGTTCCTGAGCGGCGCGGGCGGAGAGCCGGCGGGCCAGCGTGCGTGTACGGCGCTCGGCGCCCGCGTGGATGTCGCGGGCCAGGGTCCGGGCCTCGGCCGCCTCCACGATCCGGCCGAGCAGATCGACCGAGCCGGCCGTGAAGTCGCGTTCCGCGGTGAGTTCGGCGCGGCGGCCGAGTTTGTTGCCGAAGCTGCTGACGAGGTCGGCGAGTCCGTCCGTGTCGCGGGTGTCGGTGACGGCCCGCAGCAGCAGATCGGTGAAGTCGGAGTCCTTCTTGACGGCGAAGAGCCCGGCCGCCTCGCCCTCGTCCGCGTTCATCTCCCGCTGGTAACGGAACAGTTCGGGATCGAGACCCACATCGCCGAGGTGTTCGTTCCACCGGTCGTGGATCTCCTCCCAGTACACATCGAGGTGCGGGTACGCCTTGCCCGCCTCGGTGATGGCGTCCCGGAAGCCCTTCATTGTGCGGCGGCGGCCCTGCGCGCCCGACGCGCCCTCGACGGGCGGACGGACAGCGGTCGACTCGGCCACCGGCAGCGAGTCGAGGCCGAGCCCCGGTCCCGGCCGGAAGGAGTACCAGGCTTCCGCGAACTTCCGCGGGTCGCCCGAGACCTGACGGCCCCGCCACTCGCTGACCTTGCCGACCACCACCAGCTCGCCGGTGAGCGTGTGCTGCCACTCCAGGGCGACATGTCCGCAGTCGTCGGCGAGCAGGAACTTGCGCAGTACGCCGGAGCTGGCGCCGCCGAGGGTGTTGCGGTGGCCGGGCAGCATCACCGAGAAGATCAGCTTGAGCAGTACGGACTTGCCGCCGCCGTTCTCCAGGAAGAGCACGCCGGCGGGCGCGGGGCGGCGCGGCGGGCCGACCGGCTCCTCCTCGAAGAACTCCGCCTGTGTGGGGGCGGGGTGGGGCACGGGCTCGCCGACTCCGCGCAGGTCCAGCACGGTGTCGGCATAGCGCGCACCGGCAGGCCCGATGGAGTAGAGGCGTACCCGGGACAGCTCGTACATGGCGGCGGACTCTCGTAGTTGGCAGGGAGGTACGGGATCAGGCGTGGAAGGGCAGGCCGGCGTCGGCCGCCAGCTCCAGGTCGTCCGCGTCGGGCGGCGGCACGAGGGTGGCGGTGCCGTCGCTGACCGGTACGACGCCGAGCTCGATGAGCTCGGCCATGGCCGAGCTGCCCGCCATGTCGCGCACCTGCAGCTGATAGCGGGCGGTGGTGCGGTACGCGCCTCCGGCGTCGTCACCGGTCCGCTGGAGGAAGCCGGAGTCGGTGAGGAAGGCGACCGCCTTGCCGACGATGCCGGTGGTCGATCCGGCGAGGCGTCGCGCGTCCTTGGTGGCGCCGGTGGCGCTGCGCCGTGCGTAGATCCGCCAGGCGGCTTCCAGGCCGGGGGCGTCGGTGGCGGGGTCGGTGTTCTCGCCCTGCGCGTCGGCGCGCTCCTCCAGGCGGCGGCAGGCCTGGCGGACGAATGCGTCGACGCCGTTGACCGTGATGCGGCCGATGTAGCCGTCGTCGGCGAGGTCCTCGGGGCGGGGGAACGCCATGGCGGCGACGGCGAGATGGGCCAGGCCGTGCAGGAAGCGGTCCGCGGAGTCGGCGGAAGCGCGGCGGGCGTAGTCGCCCATGCGGACGGCGAAGACGGAGTCCTCACCGGCGGTGACGGCCATGCCGGCGCGCGGGGAGACTTCGAGGACGACGAGCCCGAGGCCGGTGGCGACGGCGTCGGCGAGCCGGGCGAAGGCGGTCTCTTCGCGGTAGCGGCGGAGCAGTTCGGCGTATTCGGCGTCGCGCGCGGGCAGCAGCTTGGGCTGCAGCCCGAAGGAGACGAGCCGCGCGGCGTCGGCGGCGTCGGCGGGCGTGACGGCGGCGGGGGTGGCGGCCGGGGTGGCTGGAGCCGACGCGTCATGGGCGTCGGCCTCACGCCAGGCGTGGTGGTCGGTCACGGATGCTCCTGCGGAAGGTCTGGGCTGAGGGGGTGGGGTTCGGTTCGGGACGGGGCGCCTGCGGCGAGCCTCTCCCCACCCCTCCCCCCACGCCCTCCGGGCGTGGGGGGAGTGTCCTCAATCTCCCCCAGACTTCGTCCGGGGGGACCCCCAACGGGCTTGATTTCCGCTGGTCGGCCTGAAGTTTCAGGCCGACCAGCGGAAAATTCAGCCCCGCCGGCGATTGAGGCGCGGGGTCCGGGGCGGAGCCCCGGGAGGATGCTCACGCCGCCTCCGTGCGGGCCGCCGCCATGCCCGCCGCGTCCAGCAGCGCCATGCCCACGATCAGGTCCGCCCCGCCGAATTCCGGGTCGTCCAGTTCGGTGCCGTCGTCGACGGCGAACAGCAGCCGCTCCTCGCCCTGGCGGTAGGCCGTGCCGACCGGTGGGCTCGCCGCGTGGATGGCCAGCAGGGCGACCAGATACGGCAGTTCGGGATCGTGGCGGCGGGCCTCGGCGAGCAGTCCTGAGAGGCGGCGCGGCGCGTCGTGCTCCAGGTCGAGCAGTTCCATCGCGCTCGCCAGCTGCCCTTCGCTGAAGCGGCTGTCGTCGGGCGTGGCGATCAGATCCGGCTCGGGCATCTCCGCGCCCAGATGCTCGCGCTCCATCGGCGGGGTGAGCAGCATGTCGACCAGGTCGCCGACCCGTACGGACGACGGCGTCCGCAAACCGGTCCCGCGGGCGAAGAACGCGTCCGTGACCCGGATCGCCGTCCTCACCGGGAGCGGCAGGATCGGGGCGACCAGCTGCCCGTACAGATCGAGCCCGGTCCGGGCGGTGGGGCGGGCGAAGGCCTGGCGGTCCTGTTCGGCGCGGAACAGCGGGCCGGCCTCGAGCAGCCGGGACTGGAGCTGAGTGTGGCGGCGGATGCAGTCCTTGACGATGTCGACGAGTTCGGCGGCGCGCCGCTTGTGCTCGGGGTCTTCGGCCTCGTCCCTCGCCTTGCGGATGTTCGTCAGAATCGCGTTCTCATGGCGGTAGCGGTCGGCGACATGGTCGAGCGCCTCGGCGATCATGTCGGGCACCGCGTTGAGCCAGTCGACGGCCCGCACATTGCGCCGGGTCGCCTCCAGCGTTCTGCGCAGGGTCTCGGCGTACTGCACGGTGCGGTACCTGGCCTGCTCGGCCGCGAGCTGGGCGTCGGCGAGGCGGCCCCTGCTGATCAGGACCTCCAGCTTCACCTCGGCCGCGATCTGCGCGCTGGTGACGTCCGTGTCGAGCGCACCGACCAGGACGTTGACCGCTTCGTCGGTCGTACGGAGATAGACGCTGCCGCCGTATCCCGGCACTTCCTCGATGAGCTTGAAGTCGTAGTCACGCCGCGTGTAGACGCCGTCGGGGCCGAAGGTGCCGTACACCGCGCGGAATCCGCGGTCCACGCTGCCGACGTTGATCAGGTTCTCCAGGACCCAGCGGGCGACGCGCTCGTGCTCGGCGACCGGGCGCCGCGGGGCCTGGGCGGCGACGCGCGGGAGCAGCCTCGCCACTATCTGGTCGTGATCGGCGCCGGTGTCGAAGTCCATGTTCAGCGTGACGAGGTCGATCGCCGCGAGGGCGACCTCCGCCATCGCGTACACCGTGTACTCCCCCGCGAGATTCGCCTTGCGGGTGTCGAGGTCGTGCAGCGGCGCGGTGCACGCGAGCGCGCGCAGCCGCCGCGCGAGCCCTTCGTCGGCGGCCGGGCCCTGCGCGGGCCGCGGCCCCGCGCTGAGCTGGGGCGGAACGAAGTCCGTCGAGGCAGGCGAAGTCACGCTGCACAGATTAGGTCCTCGCACTGACAACGGCCGAAACGGCGCAGAAGCGACCGGCCCCGCTACGCTCCGTCCGCGTCCTCCTCCACGACGAGATGCGCGTACGTCTCGACCAGTTGCACGCGCGAGTCGTCGAGGTAGTCCGCGAGGAGCCGCTCCGCGCCCGACCGGTCCCCCGCCCGCAAGGCTTCCAGAATCGCCCGGTTCCGTACGAGATAAGGCTGGTGCAGCCGCCGCGGGTCGTCCACCACATGGAACGCCAGCCGCAGCTCGGCCAGCACGCTGCGCATCAGCTCATCCGTACGGGCGCTGCCTGCGAGGGCGACGAGTTCGCGGTGGAAGTGGATGTTGGCCGTGGAGACGCCCTTCCAGTCGCGCTCACGCTCCGACCGCTCGCCGCCCGCCACGGCCGCGTCCAGCTGGTCCAGCGCGTACGGCGGCTCTCCGAGCCCGTGCACGACGGCGCACTCGACCAACTGCCGGGTGCGGTAGATGTCCACGACATCCTGAACGGCGAGCATCCGCACGAACACCCCGCGGTTGAGCTCATGCGCCAGCAGCCGCTCATGTGTCAGCAGCCGGAACGCCTCGCGCAGTGTGTTGCGCGAGACGCCGAGCGCCTTGCCGATGGCTTCCTCCGAAAGGCGTTCCCCCGGCGGGAAGTAGCCCTCCGCGATGCGGGTGCGCAGGATGTCCGCGACCCGTTCCGCCGTGCTGGTGCGGCCCAACAGCGGGCGGTCGTCCGCCAGTCCGCCGATCTCGGACTCCGTCATCCCCACAACGCCCCCTCTCCCTCGCCGGCCGCTCCCGCCGACGCGCGAGCTCCATCGTAGAAGCGTAGAAGCAAGAACGAACCGACATACCCCTTGTCGGATCGTTCAACAATCCATTACCTTGGCGTCACCCCACAGTCTCGGCGCACCCTCCTCCCCCTCTGCGAGGTGCAGATGAGTACGACCCGGACCCAGCCGAAGCAGGGCGAACTCCCCGAGGACACCGGCGCGTTCGCATGGCTGAAGGCGCTCGGCCCACGCGGCCGCCGCGCCTTCTGCGGTGCTTTCGGCGGCTACGCCCTCGACTCCTACGACTACTTCACGCTGCCGCTCAGCATGGTGGCGATCGCCGCGTACTTCAGTCTCGACAACGGACAGACAGGACTTCTCACCACCGTCACCCTGGTCGTCTCCGCGGTGGGCGGCGCAGGCGCCGGCATCCTCGCCGACCGGATCGGCCGGGTGAAGGCGCTGATGCTCACGGTGATCACTTATGCGGTGTTCACCGTTCTGTGCGGTTTTGCCCCCAACTACGAGACATTGCTTGTCTTCCGGGCACTTCAGGGTCTCGGCTTCGGCGGCGAGTGGGCCGTCGGCGCGATCCTGGTTGCGGAGTACGCCGACGCCAAGCACCGCGGACGCACCCTCGGCGCCGTGCAGAGTGCGTGGGCGGCCGGCTGGGCGCTCGCCGTCATCGTCTACACCCTGGTCTTCCAGGTCCTCGACGCCGACACCGCCTGGCGTGTGATGTTCTGGACGGGCGCGCTGCCCGCCCTGCTGGTGATCTACGTGCGGCGGAATGTCAGCGACGCACCCGAGGCGGCCGCGCGTCGCACCGCCAGCGCCGAGCGCGGCTCCTTCTCCACGATCTTCAAGAAGGACCTGCTGCGCACGACGTTCTTCGCGACGCTGCTCTCCACCGGCGTCCAGGGCGGCTACTACACGCTGGCGACCTGGGTGCCGACGTATCTCAAGACCGAGCGGGGGCTCACCGTCGTCGGCACCGGCGGCTATCTGACCTTCCTGATATCCGGTGCCTTCATCGGCTATCTCACCGGCGGCTATCTCTCGGATCGGATCGGCCGGAAGAAGAACATCATCCTCTTCGCCGTGCTGTCCGCGATCGGGATCCTCGCTTACACCAACATCCCCTCAGGGGCGAACGGTCTGCTGCTCGTCCTCGGCTTCCCACTCGGCTTCTGCATGTCCGCGATCTTCAGCGGCTTCGGATCGTTCCTCAGCGAGCTCTACCCGACCGCCGTACGCGGCACCGGCCAGGGCTTCACGTACAACTGCGGCCGCGGCGTGGGCGCGTTCCTGCCCACCCTCGTCGGTTTTCTCTCCGACAGCTGGGGAGTCGGCGGCGCGCTCGTCCTCGGCGCCGTCGGCTACGGGCTCGCGGTGGTGGCGCTACTCGGCCTGCCCGAGACGCGTGGCAAGGAGCTGCTGTGAACGGAACGAAGAAACGGACGGAGAACCGGACGGAGAACCGGCCCGGGAGCCCCGCCATGGAGCGCCTCGACGGGCACGCCTGGACACCTGACGAGGCCCGCAGGCAGTTCCCGGTGTTCTGGGCGTGCGGGGTCACGCCGCAGGCGGCGGTGACGGCCCCGCGGCCGCCGTTCGCGATCACGCACGCGCCGGGTCAGATGTTGATCACGGACGCCCGCGACGAGCAGTACCGCGCGGCCTGAGGAGAAGTGGGAAAGAGGAGCAACATGACCTGGGCGTCCATCGATCTCAACGCCGACCTCGGCGAAGGCTTCGGCCGCTGGCGGCTGACCGACGACGAACAGCTGATGTCCGTCGTCACCAGCGCCAATGTCGCCTGCGGCTTCCACGCCGGGGACGCGGCCACCATGCGCCGGGTCTGCGAGCTGGCGGCGGACCGCTCGGTGCGGATCGGCGCCCAGGTCTCGTACCGCGATCTGGCCGGCTTCGGACGGCGCTCCATGGACGTCCCACCCGACGAGCTGGCCGCCGAAATCGCCTACCAGATAGGGGCGTTGGAGATCTTCGCCCGGTCGGCCGGGTCACGTGTCTCGTACGTCAAACCGCACGGCGCTCTGTACAACCGCGTCGTCCACGACGAGGAGCAGGCGGCGGCCGTCGTCGAAGGCGTACTGCTGTCGGGCGAGCGGCTGCCGCTGCTCGGGCTGCCCGGATCGAAGCTGCACACCATGGCGGAGAAGGCCGGACTGCCCGTCGTCACCGAGGCGTTCGCGGACCGCGCGTACACCGCGGAGGGGACGCTCGTGCCGCGCGAGCAGGACGGCGCGGTGCTCAGCGACCCGGCCGCCGTCGTCGAACGGTCCGTCAGCATGGCGCGGTTCGGGATGGTCACCTCGCGCTGCGGACGGTCGGTCGCGGTGCGTGCCCGCTCGCTCTGTCTGCACGGCGACACTCAGGGAGCCGTCACGCTCGCCCGCCGGGTCCGACGGGAGCTGGAGATCGTGGGCGTCCGTGTGGAGGCCTTCGTATGAGGGCACTTCCGGTCGGCGACCGGGGCGCTGTACGAGGCGAACTCCCCAGCGAGGGCATGGTGCTGGGAGCCGTCCAGGTGCCGCCGGACGGCTGCCCGGTGGTCTTTCTCGCCGACCATCCCACGACCGGCGGCTATCCGGTGGTGGCGGTGGTGGCGGTGGTCGACGAACGGGATCTCGCGGCGGCGGCACAGGCCGTGCCCGGCACGCTGGTGCGTTTCGTACCGGTTCGCTCCGCCCGCTTCACTGACTACGACTCTGGCATGCCGTAGCCCCGCCGCCGGGCGTGTGCATCACTCGCGTCCCCGGGGGCCGACGTCCACCGAGTCCACGCCGTGCAGCTCCGTCACACTTCCGTCGGCGCGCTCCACGAGGTGCCTGCCGAGCGCGCCCGCTCAATCCCCCGCTCTGGCAAGGGGACCGTCCAGTGACACGGCGGCCAGCGCGGACGAGAGGGCATGCTCGGCGCTCAGGTCCAGGCGTGCGCTGGTGCCGCGCGCCCAGTGGCGTACCTCCGCGCCCGCCAGCCGCATCAGCTGCGGCAGCAGGTCGGTGCAGC
>NZ_JBVHDR010000034.1:0-29411 GCF_055563295.1 Streptomyces sp. NPDC002868
AAGTTTTTTTAGCCATCGAGCGGCGACAAGCTCACAGCCATACCCGGAACCCCTGGGTCCTGCCGATCCTACGAATGACCGGCTCAGACCCACGCTTGGAAGGTAGGACAAGCTTAGGTGAGTTCGGTGCCGCGGGTTTCGGGCAGGCTGAGGAGGGCGACGAGGGCGACGGCGTAGCCCATGACGCCGTAAATGAGAGCGCCGCCGACGCCTGCGCTGCCTGCCGCGAAGCCCACTGAGGTCGGGAAGAAGGCTCCGATGGCGCGTCCGACGTTGTAGGTAAAGCTCTGGCCGGTGCCGCGGACCGCGTTGGGGTAGAGCTCGGCCAGGAAGGAGCCGAAGCCGGCGAAGATGGCGGAGGCACAGAAGCCCAGGGGGAAGCCGAGGACCAGCAGGAGGCTGTTGGCGCCCTGGGGGATGTTGATGTAGGCCATCAGCAGGCCTCCGCTGAGAACCGCGAACAAGGCGAAGGACTTCTTGCGTCCCAGGAGGTCGACGGCGTAGCCGGCGGTGAGGTAGCCGCAGAAGGCGCCGGTGATGAGCACGAACAGGTAGCCACCGGTACCGACAACGGTCAGGCCACGCTCGGTCTTGAGGTAGGTCGGCAGCCACGTGGCAATGGTGTAGTAGCCGCCCTGCACGCCGGTGGCCAGCAACGTCGCGAAGAACGTCCTGCGCACGAGGGTGCCCCGGAAGATCGATGACAGCGGAACGCGCTCCTCCTTCTTCGCGAGCCGCGCGGTCACCTCGGGCGCATCCTGAACCTTGCGGCGCACGTAGACCACCAGCAGTGCCGGCAGAGCACCGGTCCAGAACATCACCCGCCAGGCGATGTCGGGGTCGAGATTGTCCATCACCACGGTGCTCAAGATGACCGCCAGTCCCCAGCCGACGGCCCAGGAACTCTGGATGAAGGCCAGCGCCCGGCCGCGGTAGCGGCTCCTGGCGTACTCGGCGACCAGGACCGCGCCGGCTGCCCACTCCCCACCGAAACCGATGCCCTGAAGAGCGCGGCTCACCAGCAGCATCGGATAGCTCGTGGCGAAGCCGCACAGCACGGTGAACAGGGCGTAGGTACCCACAGTGATCATGAGGGTCTTGACCCGGCCGACCCGGTCGATCAGTACCCCGGCGAGGATGCCGCCGATAGCGGACATCACCAGCGTGACCGTGGTCAGCAGCCCTGCCTGCGCCTGGGTGAGGCTGAAGTAGGCCGCGATGGCGACCATGCTCAGCGGCAGCACCTGGAAATCGTAGGAATCAAGAGCGAATCCGCCGAACGCCCCCTTGAAGGCCCGGCGCCCCTGCGGGGTGAACGACCGGTACCAGGACCCCGGACCAGTCACCTCCTCGCCGACTGCCCGGGGGCCGGTTGGAGTAGATGCCACGGTGCACCTCACAACGAAGACGGGGAAGAAGCGTCGGAGAGTCTCCCGAGCCGCCAGCGCGGACCTTGCCCGTGCATCCCGTGACTCCAGCCTCCACGAGAACCCCAGCGACACGCATCTCTGCGGCCCCGATGTCGCATCACCGTTTCGCCGCGGACAGCTCCCGCTATAACCACATCGCCTCCCCCACACACTCCGGTCCGGATCCTGCGGGCCGGGGCGAGGTACAGGGCCAGTCAGCCCAGCTGACTCGCCGGGGACGCCGGAGCGACGACGTACTGGCGCAGGTAGAGGTCGCGGAAAGTGACGGGGCCGCGCGCACCCGGTGCCCGGTCGGCCCGCGCCGACTTTGCCCTCAACTCCCCACCCGTACAAGGAAAATGCCTAGTTCACAGCCCTCTGCAACACGTCACGGCGGCGGGCCGGCACGAATCTGACCTGAAGGCCCGGCACCGCTTGGGCGGCCGCGGGCAGCCGGTTCTCGGGTACGACACCTATCACGGGATAGCCGCCGGTGGTGGGGCAGTCAGCAAGGAAGAGGACAGGTTTCCCATCGGGCGGCACCTGGACCGCCCCCACCACCATGCCTTCGCTGGGCATTTCAAGGTGTACAGCCCGCTCGAGAGTGGGCCCGTCCATCCGCAGCGCGATGCGGTTGCTGCTGGGAGAGACACAGAAGCGGGCGGTGGCGAGCGTGTTGACCGCGGTGGTGGTGAACCAGTCGTCCCGCGAGCCGAGCAGTACAGGAAGCACCAGTTCCTCTGGGGGCCCTTGCCACACCACCGTGTCGGCATGGAGCGGTGAGCCGACTACCTCGCCCAGGGGCAGGGTCTCCCCGCCCCTGAGCGGGTCCGGGCCGAGGCCGGAGAGCAGGTCGGTGGAGCGGCTGCCGAGGACGGGAGGTACCGCGACGCCTCCGCTGATGGCGACATAACTGCGCAAGCCGCTGGTGACTGTACCCACCTCGAGCACGGCGCCAGCCGGCAGGTGTACTGCGCCTGCCCACGCCGCCGGCCGACCGTTGACCCGCACCGGTGCCGGCGCCCCGGTCACTGCAACGATCGCGGCCTGCGTGGTGCGCACGGCCACCCCGGTCAGCGTGGTCTCCAGTGTTGCCGCGTCGGCGGGGTTGCCCACCAGTCGGTTCGCCAGTCGGTGTGCCGGCTGGTCGAGTGCCCCGGAGCGCGGCACGCCAAGGCTGGCGTGACCAAACCGGCCCAGATCCTGGATGGTGGTGAGCGCGCCGGCCCGTACGACTTCCAGCTTGCCGCCGCTCATGCGATGCGCCTTTCGGCATTCGTTCCTGCTGCAGGTCCGTCAGTGCTCTCCAACCTGGGCTCCTGGGGGACGAACCGCACTCGCATGCCGGGGATCAGCAGCGCTGCGGGCTCGCGCTCCATGTCCCACAGGCGCACGTGGGTCGTTCCGATCAGTTGCCAGCCGCCGGGGGAGGCACGCGGATAGATGCCGGTGTACGGGCCGGCAAGCGCAACGGAGCCGGCGGGTACAGAGGTGCGTGGTGCGGCACGGCGCGGCACGTGGTGTTTCTCGCCGAGTCCGGTCATGTACGCGAATCCTGGGGAGAATCCGCAGAAGGCCACGCGGTGTTCGATGCTGCTGTGGATCCGTACCACGTCCTCTTCGGGGACTCCCCACAGTTCAGCGACCGCGCCGAGATCTGCCCCGTTGTAGTGCACGGGGATTTCCAGGAGGGGTCCGCTGTCGGCCGCCAGCGTGGGCACGGACCACTGGCGCAACTCCGCCTCGAGGGCGTCGACATCGGACACCCCGTACAGGAGAACGGTCTTCTCTCCGGGCACGATTTCGCGTACCGGCGCCAGTGTTCCTGCGCTACGGCGGCTCAGGAACTGAGCGTGCCAGGCCTGGGCCTCTTCAGGCGTGTCCAGGTCAACAAGCAGGGAGTCCTCCCCGACCGGCCTCAGTCTCATGCGAACGCCTCCACCCTGACTCCGGCCTCCTCCAGCGCCGCGCGTGTCTGCTTGGCCAGTTCGACCGCTCCGGGGGTATCCCCGTGCAGGCACAGGGAATGCGCTCGTATGGACACGGATTCGCCGCCCAGCGCAGTGACGCGGCCGTCCCGCGCGAGGGCGACGGCCCTGCGGGCGACCTGTTGTGGATCGGTGATCACCGCACCGGGGGTGGCCCGGTGGGCAAGCGTCCCTGTCGCCGTGTAGGCACGGTCGACGAATGCCTCGTCGACCGCGGGGAGTCCGACACGCTGGGCCTGCACGTGCATGGCGGAGCCGGGCAGGCACAGCACTGGCAGTGTGGGGTCGGCGAGCCGGGTGCCCGCAGCCACGGCGGATGCCTGTTCCTGGTCGGACACCACGCGGTTGTACAGCGCGCCATGCGGCTTGACGTAGGACACCGTCGCTCCGGCGGCCCGGGCGAACACCTGAAGGGAACCGATCTGGTAGGTGATTTCGTCGGCGAGTTCGTCGCTCGGTACGTCCATGGCCCGGCGGCCGAACCCGGCCAGGTCCCGGTAGGAGACTTGGGCGCCGATCCTCACGCCGCGCTCGGCCGCCATGTCACAGACCCGGCGCATGATGCTCGGATCGCCCGCATGAAAGCCGCAGGCGACATTGGCGCTGGTGACGACCGACAACATGGCCTCGTCGTCGGTGAGCACCCACCGTCCGTAGCCTTCTGCGAGGTCTGCATTGAGGTCGATCACGATGTCTGTCATCGCTGCCTGGTCTCCTTGAAACAGTCCGTTCGGCACGAGGTACCACCGCGCCGTCATACGAGGCGGTAGTCGGTGTCTCGGGCGTCGGTGATCAGCATGTATCCGGGTGCGTGAGTTATCGCGAATGGCGGACGCGAGGCCATCAGAGCTGCCTGCGGCGTGACGCCGCACGCCCAGAACACGGGCACATCGCCCGGCTCCGCATACACCGGGTCACCGAAGTCCGGACACGCAAGGTCCTCGATGCCCAGAGCGCCGGGTTCCCCGATGTGTACTGGGCCTCCGTGCACTGAGGGCATCAGCCCGCTCACGCGGGTCGCGGTGCCGACGAGGTCGACCGGGATCTGCCGCATGGACACCACCATGTGGCCGTGCAGCCGGCCGGCCGGGCGGCACTCGCGGGTCGTCTGGTACATCGCTACGTTGCGCCCCTGGTCGACGTGGCGCATCGGTACGCCTGCGTCGGTCAACGCGGTCTCGAAGGTGAAACTGCATCCGATGAGGAAGGTGACCAGGTCGGTACCCCAGACATCGATGACGTCGGAGGGTTCGTCGACCAGCCGGCCGTTCTCCCAGACGCGGTAGCGGGGGACGTCGATGCGCAGGTCGGCGTCGGCGGCCAGTGTCGTGGACCAGGACCCCGGGTCGGTGACATCCAGGACGGGACAGGGCTTGGGGTTGCGCTGGCAGAACAGGAGGACGTCATACGCCCAGTCGGCGGGGACTGCGATGAGATTGACTTGGGTGTAAGTGGCGCACCACCCTGCGGTGGGAAAGCTCGCGCCGTCCCGGAACATCGCCCGCGCCTCGCCGGGGGTCAGGGCCTGCGGATCGGCGACTGTCGTCATCAGCTTTCCTCTCGTCGCACTGCCCACTGGAATTATTGCCGCGCCTGTGCGGTCGGGCGTTCGGCACCGGTGGCCTGTGAACGACGTTCCGCGTCTCCCCTGCCCTGACCTGTGATGTCTGTGGATCTTGGGGCGCGACTGTTCACGGCCACACCAGCAAATATAGAGGATCGTTGAACGATCCGACAAGGGCTCTGTTGTTTCGTCCGCAGCTTTCCGGTTGACTAGACAACACAGGAAACCGCCCCTGGGAGACCGTCGGACGCACCGTCGGCCGTGTGAGAAGGATGGAAGCCATGACAGCCGAGGTCGACCAAGCCGCGCTCGTCAATGACCGCGCGTTGCTCGGGCGCTCCAGCACCGCCGACCGGGTCGCTGACATTTTGCGTACGCGCATCGCCGAGGGCTACCTGCCACCGGGGAGCAAGCTCTCCGAAGACACCATCGGCAACGCCCTGGGGATCTCCCGCAACACTCTCCGAGAGGCGTTTCGTCTGCTCACCCACGAGAGGCTGCTGGTCCACCAGCTCAACCGCGGCGTATTCGTCCGTATGCTCACCGTGCAGGATGTCACCGACATCTACCAGGTACGCAGACTCATCGAGTGCGCAGCGGTACGCAATCTCGGGGTACCGCCCTACGACCTGAGCCCGGCCGAGGCTGCGGTCGCCGAAGGGGAAAAGGCCGCCGAGGAAGGCGCCTGGCGCGAGCTGGGCACCGCCAACATCCACTTCCACCACGCCGTCGTGGCCCTCGCCCACAGCAAACGTCTGGACGAGCTGATGCGCGGCATCCTGGCGGAACTGCGCCTTGTCTTTCATGCCATGGACAATCCGCGCAGCTTCCATGAACCGTACCTGGCGCGCAACCGGGAGATCCTCGCCGCCCTCAAGGCAGCGGACAGGGTCAAGGCCGAGCTGCTACTGGCCGCTTACCTCGACGACGCCGAGAAACAGCTCGTCCAGAGGTACTCCGACCGCATCGCTGAAGGTGGCTCACACCTGTAGAGCGGGCCTGCCCAGCACGGCCCCGACTGCCTGATCACTCACTGTCGCCACCGGGTTCCTCTTATCCGCCGGCGTCGGCCATGGGCCAATGCAGCTGTGCGTTGGCAACATCGAAGGGATAGACGAGGCGGTACCGCCCGTTCTGGATCTGCTCAACGATGCCCCGGGCTCCGATGTTCTGGTGGTTGTCGTCGAACTTCACGCCGTCCCACGGCATGATCGTGTCCCGCCCTGGAACATCGATGTTCACCAGTGCTGAGCGGATATCGGCCGGTGTGCGGGACCGGGCATCGTTGATCGCCTGTGCGAGGCTCATGACGGCTGTGAACGCACGGGCGGCGTCGTCGTTCATGGGGGCGTGGTAGGTCTGCTTGTAGAGGTCTGCGACAGCCCTGGCCGTGGGGTTGTGCTGGGCCAGGTCGGCCGACCAGGCGAAGCGGCTGCAGACGCCCTCCGCGGCGCGCTTGTCCTTCTGGATGAAAGCCGGATCCGCATAGCCCCCTCCGAACGCTATGAGCGCGGGTGGCCGGTAGGCGAGACGGTCGAAGGAGGCTCTCAGCGCCAGAGCCTGGGGGGTGTACAGCAGGGTCAGGACGACATCGGGATCCGATCCGCTCGCCGTTTGCGCGTGGGAGGACAGGTCGGTGGACTGGGCGCTGACCTTGATGGCGGCGACGACTTTGCCGTCGATGTGGGAGGCAAGACGTTTGATCATGGCGGATCCGTCATTGCCGTATTGATCGTCGGTGTGGACGACCGTGATGCGTTTGACGGAAGTTCCCTTGCTCTGGCGTTCTTTGAGCAGGGAGAAGACCACGCGGCCGTAGTTCAGGTCGGAGGGGCCGGTGCGGAAGAACCAGTCCAGTCCCCGCTCGGTCAGCGATGATGCCGAGGAACCTCCGTTCACGAAGGGGATCTTCAGTCGCTCGGAGCGTGCGCTGGCGGCTTCGGTGACGGCTGATTCGTATCCCCCGGCCATGGCGACCACATGCTTGGTGCTCACCAGCCGCGCCACTTCGGTGGCGCCACGCGATGGGGGGCCTGCGGTGTCGGCGGCCTGGAGCTTGATCTTGGCGTTGTGCAGGCGGGGGAGACCTGCTCCTGGCCCAAGCGGCAGGGGGATCGAGGGGTGATGGCCATTGATGATGTCCACAGCCAGTTCGGCGCCCCGCTTGGTCTCGGCGCCCGCTGAGGCGGCGGGACCGGACAGCGGCGCGAGGAAGCCGATGTTCACAGTGGCGTCGGATGGCGGTACGGCCGGCTCGCCGGTGCAGGCGGAGGTGAGGAGGAGGGCGGTGCACAGCAGTAGGCCGGTGCCCGTGGCCGGTCTTGACATCAGGATTGCCCTTCTCCGGTCGGCAGGTTGCCGCGGGTGTCGCTGCTGGTGGGGTTGTGGTTGGACTGGCTGGGGAGCGAGGCGGGTGACGGCCTTCCACTGGCGTGCAGGCCTTCGGCGAAGCGGCGGTGGTCCAGCCATTCCTGTGGGGAGCCGAAGGCCGGTTCGGCGTCGGTGGTCCGGTGTCCGCCGTGGGTGGGAGCAGCTTCGCCCTCGAGTGGCAATGCGGGCACCGCCGGCGAAGCCGCCGCCCCGACTGGACCGGGGTGGGCCGGGGCCTCGCCCGCCGCGGCGGAGTCGGCAAGGGCCGACCGGGTGGCATGTCCGTGACCGGGCGTGTGGTCAGGGCCGCGGCCGGCCAGCAGATCCCGGGGAATCCGTACCAGAGCCGTGGTCCCCTGGCGCGGGGAGGGAATCAGGTGCACGCCGATGCCGTGTTTGGCCGCGAGGCGGCCGACGACGAACAGGCCCATGCTCTGCCCCGCTCCAGGGTCGAGGGACAGGGTTGAGGCCAGGCGGTGGTTCACGGTCGCCAGGTACTCGGCCGTCATTCCGCTGCCTCGGTCCTCGATAGAGATCACGAGGTCGGTGTGATGGCCGCGAGCCGGCCGGCACGTCACGGTGACGCGCGAGCCGGCGCCGGAGAAGACCGTGGCGTTCTCCATCAACTCGGCGAGCAGGTGCACCAGGTCGGTGACGGCGTCCGCCACGATGGCGACTTCGCCCGCCGGCCGGCAGTCGATGCGGGTGTACTGCTCCACCTCGGCGCTGGCGGCCAGCAGAATCTCCGGCAGGGGCATCGGCTGCTGCCATCTGCGCCCGGTGTCGGAGCCCGCGAGCACCAGGAGGCTTTCGTCCGTGCGCAGCATCTGAGTGGCCAGGTGATCCAGCCGGAAGAGCCGGGCCAGGTGATCGGGGTTGGCCTCGTGTTGCTCCATGTCTCCGATCTCGGTGAGCAGTTTGCTCACCAAGTGCTGATTGCGGCTGGAGAGGTGGATGAACATGCCGTTGATGTGGGCGCGGAGTGCGGCCTGGTCCTTCACCAGAGCGACGGCGGCATTCTGCACGGCGTCGAATGCCTCGGCGACCTCCCCGATCTCGTCATTGGACGCCACAGCGGTCGGTGTGGCCCGGTAGTCGCCCAAATCATCGATGTCGGCCTGCCGCAGCCGTGTGAGCGCCTCGGGCAGGTGCTGGTTGGCGACCTGAAGCGCCGAGATGCGCAGGGTCTTGAGCGGGCGCGTCATGGACCGTACGACGACGGTGACCACCCAGCCGGTCGCCAGGAATACGGCGAGCAAGCCTGCCGCTCCCGACAGCGCTGCGCTCTGCCGGGAAGCGTGCGCCTGGCCGCTGAGGGTGATGAGGCGGTCGAGGATCTGTGATTCCACCTCGCGCATAAGCGTGATTTTGTGGGTGGACACCTTCCTCCATGTCGCCGGGTCGACGTCGACGCCGGGGGCCTGTGCCTGCTCGGCGGCGCGTTCCTGGATGGCTTGAGTGGCACTGACCGATACGCCCTTGACGGTGTCGGCGTACAGGTTCTGCTGTGCCTCGTTGGCCGTGGCCAGGAAGTCGTCGACGGACTCCTGTTGGCGTGCGACCGCGCCCGCGAAGTCCGGGAACTGGCCGACGAGGAAGGTGCCGGTGGTCAGGACGCTGTTGAGGTCGGCTCGCACTCGGCTGGTGTGCTCCACGGCGCGAGAGAGAGCGTTGAGAGCCCGGGCCTGCCTGGCGGCCTTGCTGCCGCCGTTGTGTGCGGCCAGGGCCGGTCCGAGGTCCATGAGCCTGTTGATGGCGGTGGTGTAGTAGGCGAGGATCGAGCTCTGCGTCAAGTTGGCTTCGTCCACGGAAGTACGCAGCGCCGGAAGGCTGCGAAGTTCCTCCGCGGCGGAGCGAAGGGCTATAGACAGCTGGAGATCGTGGGAGGGGTCGATGTCGTCGGCGGCCTGGCGGTAGAGGGCGGCGGCGGTGTCGACTTCCGCGCGCTGCCGCCGGGGGTTGGCCTCGGCGCCCTTGCGCCGGCCGGCGATGAATCCGGCTGTGACGTCGCGTTCGTCTTGGAGGGCGTGGACCAGGCGGAGGGCCGGTTGCTGAAGACGCGCGAGGGCGGAGAACTGTCCATAGTCGTCTACGTCGTTGATGGTGCGGGAGAGGCTGACGGCCGCCAGGACGCCGGCCAGGAGCCCGGGGATCAGCACGACGGCTGTCAGTTTGTTCCGGACTCGCCAGTTCTTGGGCTGAGTGAGGTGGCGCACCGCTGTGAGGTCGGGCCGGAAACGGTGCCGGGGCCGTGCTCTTGGGGATCGGCGTGCTCTCGCGCGCAAGGGATGGAACCTTTCATGGGATGCTGCCGACCCGCCTGCCGGAAGGGCACGAGGAGCATGCGGGTCGTCGGATCAATCGCCGACGGGCCGCCGGTGCCGAACGTCATGACCGCGCCTGTGCTGTCGCGCAGCAGGATGTCGGAATGGGGGACTCCGGCCATGTCGGTGGTGGCTGGTTGCTTCATCGCCAGCCACCACCGATCAGTTGGTCGGATGTGCGCCCCGGTCCAGGCGCTGATTCAGGTGAGCTCGGATCCGCGCGTCTCGGGCAGTCCCAGAAGGGCGACGAGGGCGAGTCCGTAGCCGATGGCACCGTAGATCAGCGCACCGCCGACACCCGCGGAGGAGAAGCCCACAGCGGTCGGGAAGATCGCCCCGAGCGCGCGTCCGACGTTGTACGTGAAGCTCTGGCCGGTGCCTCGGACCGCACTGGGGTAGAGCTCGGCCAGGTAGGAGCCGAATCCGGAGAAGATGGCGGATGCGCTGAAGCCGAGGGGGAATCCGAGGTACAGCAGCAGGGTGTTCGAGCCCGGAGGGATGTTGACGTACGCGACCAGAAGTCCTGCGCTGAGGAACGCGAAGAGCGCGAAAGCTACCTTGCGTCCCAGGCGGTCGACGAGGTGACCGGCGGTGACGTAGCCGCAGAAGGCGCCGGTGATGAGTACGAAGAGGTAGCCGCCGGTGCCGACGACCGTCAGACCGCGCTCGGTCTTGAGGTAGGCGGGCAGCCAGGTGGCGAAGGTGTAGTACCCGCCCATCACGCCGGTGGACAGCAGCGTGGCGAAGAACGTCTTGCGGGCAAGGCCGCCCTTGAAGATGGAGGACAGCGGAACGCGCGCATCCTTCTTCGCGAGCCGCTCCGTCACCCCCGGGGCGTCCTCGACGTTGCGCCGCACGTACACCAGCAGCAGCGCCGGCAGGGCTCCCGTCCAGAACAGCACACGCCAGGCGAGGTCCGGGTCGACATTGTTCATGAGCGTGGTGCCCACAATGACCGCCAGCGCCCAGCCGACCGCCCAGGAACTCTGGACCCAGGCCAGGACCCGGCCGCGATAGCGCGGCTTGGCGTACTCGGCAACCAGGATGGCTCCGGCCGCCCATTCACCGCCGAAGCCGATTCCCTGGAATGTCCGGAAGCCCAGCAGCATCGGGTAGCTCGTGGCGAAGCCGCACAGCACGGTGAACAGGGCGTAGGTGGCCACGGTGATCATGAGGGTCTTGACCCGGCCGACTCTGTCGATCAGGACTCCGGCGAGGATGCCGCCGACCGCGGACGCCAGCAGGGTGACCGTGGTCAGGAGCCCGGTCTGTGCCGTGGTGAGGCTGAAGTAGGCCGTGATGGCGACCATGGCCATCGGGAGCACGAGGAAGTCGTAGGAGTCGAGGGCGTATCCGCCGAATGCGCCCCTGAAGGCTCGACGGCCCTGCGGGGACATAGACCGGAACCAGGCGAAGGGGCCGGTGGTCTCGCCCCCCACTGTTGTCGGAGTGCTGGTCGGAGTGGATGTCACGGTGACCTCACGGGGGGAGAAAGAAGGGGGAACTGGCGTCAAGACGTTCTTCAGCGCTGCCGTCCGTGCTTCTGGCCTCTTCACGAGATCCCGACTACAGGCACATGCGGCTCGACGTGGGACCAACGTAGAGATCGTTGAACGATCCTTCAAGAGGGACAGAAGTTTTTTCTACAACTCGACTTCATCTCGGTGAACCCGAGGCACGAAGTCGTTCGCCGCCCGGGAGCCGGCAAGCTCGGCATCAATCGGCAGCACGGCCCACACCACATGGCCGTGCGGCAGGCGCCAGGCACCCCAGCTCGAGGACAGGACCTCGACCAGGTACAGGCCCCGCCCGTCGCAGTGGATGTCGTCGCCCGCCTCACGGGGAGCCGGAACACGACTCCACCCACGGCCGTAATCGCCGACCTCGAGACGAACGGCGTCCCCGGCCGGAGTGCGGATTCGCCGCACGGTGTGCCAGACCGGATCGTGCTCCGAGCCGTGGCAGATCGCATTGGTGAGGAGCTCGGAGACGATCAGCTCCGCATCATCGACCAGATGCGGCAGGCCCCACGCCTGCAGCCGGTCCCCAATCTGCCGGCGGGCGGACTGAGCGGATGCGGCCGTCGAAGGCAGGACCCAGGTCTCCCAGTCGGCAGTGCCGGCACGGTCAGCAGTGTCGGCACCCGGGATGACCGGCTGCGCCTGAATGGAGGTAAAAGGAGGCATTGCGCGCTCACTGGGAATGTGCACGGACTACGCCGCGCGGCGGTCCGCCTGCGAGAAGGCTCGAAGCGGCTGGATGATGGCTGATGCCGCGGCATCGGCCGGATCGCGGGACGGGAAGCTGATCCCGATCGCGAGTCGCGACCTCCGCCTTCCAGTGCGTAGGATCGTTCTACGATCCTTTTTCTGGATTATCAGTCAACTCCAACAGCTGTCAACCCCGTCGTCAGTCGGCAACGGAGTTCCGTAGTGCACCTCCGCAGCTTCTCTGATGGGCCGCTGCGCTGTGGGCATGTCAACGGCCGGGGACGGCTCCGCCACCCTCAATTCACTGCTCCACCCCCGCCCACCTGCAACAATTCAACACAGAGGGGCCAACGCGACCAACATGCCCCACCCCCGGATCGGGGCCGATGACCGCCCATCCCCGACCATCGAGGCCCATCTAGCCCGTTTCGTAATGTTTGAGTAAACGATTCCTTTTTGCGGTTTGAGCGGCGCCTCATCCGACCCGTGCCACTGACGTCCGGGAAGCCTGGGGCGACCCGCCGACCAGGAGGGCGCGCCCACGAGGCGGGGCACAACCCGTGCGCCGCCACATGGGCGTCCATCACCAGCCGAGAGCTCGCACTCGAGCTCGAGCGGAGGAGAGACTTCCCAAGCCATTGAAGAATCGTTCAACGATTCTCTACTATGCAGCCGGAGCGAGGCGTCGACAGGGCCAACCTCACGTTTTCACCACTACACGCAAGGAGAGGGAGACTCCCGATGGCCGCAGTGGAGAGCGATAACTCCGCCGCAGGGCAGATCAACGCTCTGCTGCGACGGATCAACGAGGCCGTGCACGTCGTGGAAGAGCAGCACGCCAAAGACAGGGTGAGTGCCCGCGAGCGCGTGGAGGAACTGCTCGACGAGAACTCCTTCGTCGAGCTGGACGAGATCGCCGAGCACCGGCTGAGCAACGCGCGGCTGGAAAAGACTCGCCCGTACGGGGACGGCGTGGTCACCGGCTACGGCACGGTCGGCGGCCGGCCGGTGGCCGTCTTCGCCCAGGACTGCTCGGTCTTCGGCGGCGTTCTGGGCGAAGCCGCGGGCCGGAAGATCGTCAAGGTGATGGACTTCGCGCTGAAGACGGGCTGCCCGCTCATCGGCATCAACGACGCCGGCAGGGCCCGCATCCAGGACGGCGGCAGCGCCCTGGGCGTCTACGGCGAGATCTTCCGCCGCCATGTGCACTCCTCCGGAGTGATCCCACAGATCTCGCTCATCATGGGATCGTGCGCAGGCGGTGCGGTCTACTCCCCTGCCCTGACCGACTTCACCGTGATGACCGAACGGACCTCGCACCTGGTCACCACCGGGCCGGATCTCATCAAAACCGTCACCGGCCAAGACGTCGACCGTCAGGAGCTGGGTGGCGCCCGCCGGCACACCACCACCACCGGTGTCGCGCACTACATGGCGGGCGACGAGAAGGACGCCATCGAGTACGTCAAGTCACTGCTGTCCTACCTGCCCTCCAACAACCTCGAGGAACCACCGGCCTACCCGGAGCAGGCCGAACTGGAGGCCTGTGCCGAGGACTTGGAGCTGGACACGGTCATCCCGGACTCCCCCAACCAGCCCTACGACATACATCACGTCATCGGGCATGTCCTCGACGACCACGAATTCCTCGAGACACAGCCGCTGTTCGCGCCGAACATCGTCACCGGCTTCGGCCGCGTCGAGGGCCATCCGGTGGGCATCGTGGCCAGCCAGCCGATGCAGTTCGGCGGCTGTCTGGACATCGACGCCTGTGAAAAGGCCGCCCGCTTCGTGCGGACCTGCGACGCCTTCAACGTCCCCGTACTGACCTTCGTGGACGTCCCCGGCTTCCTGCCGGGCACCGACCAGGAGTACAACGGCATCATCCGGCGCGGCGCCAAGCTGATCTACGCCTACGCCGAGGCAACCGTCCCGCTCATCACCGTCATCACCCGCAAGGCATACGGCGGCGCCTACGACGTCATGGGCTCCACTCACCTGGGCGCTGACCTCAACCTCGCCTGGCCCACCGCACAGATCGCGGTGATGGGCAGCCAGAGCGCCGTCGACGTCCTCCATCCCGAAGCGCAGACCGCGGCCGAAGTCCCGGACCCAGTCTCCCTGGAGGAGAAGCGCTCGAAGGCGATGGCCGAGTACGAGGAGGCGCTCCTCAACCCCTACATCGCCGCCGAGCGAGGCGACATCGATGCCGTCATCATGCCGTCCCAGACGCGGCAGCACATCATCCGCGGCCTGCGGGCGCTGCGAACCAAGCGAGAGACGCTGCCCCCGAAGAAGCACGGCAACATCCCGCTCTAGACCAACAGCCACCGCCGGACGTTGCCGACGCCCCTCCCCTCCCATCCAGGAGCACACCATGCCCCCCATCAAGGTGCTGTACGGGCAGCCCACCCCCGAAGAACTGGCCGCCGTCATCGCTGTGGTCCAAGCCCGCGCCGCCACCGCGGCAGCCGCCCCCGAACCACCCCGCAGACCCCCGGTCTCCGCTTGGACCGATCGCGCCACCGCCATCGCCCTACGTCGACAGACGCTCCCCCGCCTGAACAATCTCACCACCACAACACCCGCCGAACCGACCCGCTGAACCGCCGCGCGCCGATCCCCGCATACTCGCGCTCTCACTGATGTACGTCCCCGACCGCGGACCCATCCTGATCCAAGCGGCGCCCGCCCCGAAGGCTCATATGACCCCGCAGGCGCCAACAGATGCTTGGCCATCCCCCTGATGTCACGTCGCGGCGCCGTCTGGGCTCAACCGAAGTCCGAGCTCGTCGGCATGACGACGATGTCGCGCACGCAAATGCGCTGCGGTAGCTTCCAGCAGGACAAGATGATTTCGGCCAACTCGTCGGCGCCGATGAAGTCTGGATGGCCGAGCCGCTCGCAGTACTCCTCGAAGCTGATTCCCATCTCGGCGTGACTCCTCCCCGCCCTGAAGGACGGGGCTTCTCGCTATGCCAGTTGGGCTTCGCGACGGACCAGCCCGGCCCGTAGAACGTTGAGAGCGCCCACAGTGTCGGCGTGCGCGGTGTGGCCGCAGGCGACGCAGTGGAACTTCTCCTGTGTGGGCCGGTTCTCCTTCGCTGTGTGCCCGCATTCGGGGCACGTACGGGAGGTGTTGCGGGAGTCCACGGCCATCACTTCCCGCCCGGCGCTTTCAGCCTTTGCGTTCAGGATCGCGAGGAACACCCCCCAACCGGCATCGTTGATCGAGCGGTTCAGCCCGGCCTTGGCCGGGGCACCGTTGGGCAGGAAGGTGCCCGGCTGGTCGGGGTCCGGCTTGGGGGCGGGGGCCTTGCTCATGTTGCGGATCTTGAGGTCTTCGTGCGCGATGAAGTCGTGGTCGCGGACCAGGCCGAGGGCGGTTTTATGCGCGTGGTCCAGGCGCTGACGGCGCACCTTGCCGTGCAGCTTGGCGACCTGCTCGACGGCCCGCTGGTGGTTGGCGGTGCGGTCCTTCGCCCTGCGTCGCGGGAACCGGGACAGTGCCTGCTGCGCGGCTTCGAGCCTCGCGGCAGCGTGGCGGCCGTGACGCGGATTCTCCACGAACCCGCCATGGGAGTCGGCGAAGAAGTTCGCTATGCCCAGGTCGATGCCGACCACACTGCCGGTCCCCGGTAGCGGCTCGGGCTGCTCCTGCTCGGCGGTCAGCACGACGAACCACTTCCGCCCCTCGCGCTTGACGCTGATCGTCTTGACCTTGCCCACTACCGGCCGGTGCCGGTTGACCTTGACATGTCCGACGCCTTGCAGGCGCACGCGGGTGACAGGGTCGTGCGAGGTGGAGTCCCACCGGCAGCCGTCGCCGTCTTTGGGGAACTCCACCGTGTCGAACCAGTTCACCCCACGAAAACGGGGATACCCGGCCCTCTGGCCGGACTTCACCCGGCGGAAGAACGCCGCGAACGCCTTGTCCAACCGGCGCAAGGTGGCCTGCTGCGAGGAGAAGGACCAACGCCCCTGACGCTCAAGGTCGAAAGCCCGAATCTCCTTCAACTGCGCCGACTGCGTCCCGTACCGGACGGTGGTCTTCGAGGTGTGCCGGTAGGCGTCCCGGCGTTCCTGCAACGCCCCGTTGTAGAGGGAGCAGTGATCCCGCAGCATCTCGCCGAGCGCCTGGCCCTGCCGGACGGTGGGCCGCATGAGGAACTTGTACGCACGGATCATCCAGCCCACCCCCTCCGGTCGAGTTCGCTTGATCATACTACCCTTGGCGTATGTCACCACGCTGGGAACCAGATCCCGACATCCGTCGCGGAAACCACGTCATCTACAACCTTCACGTGCACTTGGTGTTCGTAACGAAATACCGGCGCGGCGTCTTCAACGACGAGATGCTGACACGCTGCGAAGAGATCATGCGGAACGTCTGCCAGGACTTCGAGGCGGAACTCAAGGAGTTCAACGGCGAAGAGGATCACGTGCACCTGCTGGTGCACTATCCGCCGAAGGTTGCCCTGTCCAAGCTGGTCAACAGCTTGAAGGGTGTCTCTTCCCGCTACTTGCGGCAGGAGTTCACTGGCCGCACCAACCGCGCCACTATGCACGGCCGGTTCTGGTCGCCGTCCTACTTCGTGGGGTCCTGCGGCGGCGCACCGCTGTCTATCGTCCGCCAGTACATCGAGCAGCAGAAACGCCCGCTCTAACGTGCGGGTCAGAGCAGCCCAAAGATCGCATTCCCTCCCGGCCTGAAAGCCGGGATTCCCTGCGAAGATCAGGATGGATGTTGGTCCTGACGAAGCCTGGCGCGACGTTCATGACACGGATGTTGTTCTCGGCCTGGCCCTTCTGCAGGGAGCCCGCCAGCGAATGCAGCGCGGCCTTGCAGGCGTGATAGACCTCGCCGTCCGGGCCCGGCACGCGGTCACCGATCGAGCTCACATTGATGATCGTGCCGCTGTTACGCGCCTTCATGTTTCCCAGAACCACGCGGATCCCGTTGAGCACGCCCTTGAGCAACACGTCGACCTCGTAGGACATATCCGTCGGGTCCCGGGTCTCCAGCGCGCCGATCCTGAGGAATCCCGCACAGTTGACGAGGCATTCGGTCGGCCCATGCCGGGCTTCCGCCGTGTGGACTGCTGCTTCGAGTGCGGCGTAATCGGAGACGTCGACCGCTGCCGACATGATCTGTTCAGAAGGCAGCCCGTCGAGCGGTACGGGGTGCCGCGACACCAGCAGCAAGGGATGCTGCTCCGCTGCGAAGGCCGCCGCTGCAGCCCGACCGATGCCGTGGCTCGCCCCGGTTACCACGATGAGTGGTTTCGACATGAAGCCCTCCGAGCAGGATTCAGCGCCACTGCGCAGTCTCACACCAGCCCGATATCGGCGCCGCACCACACGCCGCGTGAGGCATCAGCTATGCCCTGGCGTTGCACAGATACTCGACGGACAGCAGCGCCTTGCCGCCCACCACGGTCATGCCGTCCGGGCTGCTGGTCCGGCACTCCCCCGAAGCCGGCCCGTGGATCGACGGTTGCCTGAGCGGCGTCCCGTCCACGGAGAAAATGCAGGTGCGTGTGACCTCGGGCACTGGCAAGCTGCGCCGGTGAACCGTGAACAGATCTCCAGACTCGCCCATGCTGATCACCCGATAAAGTCCCCGCTCGACGACGACTCGGTGCGCCAACTGCTGGAATGTGCCCTCCCCAGCGGCCACGAGCGCGTCCTCGACCTTGGCTGCGGCGGTGGGGAATGGCTTCTGCGTGCCCTGGCCACGCGCCCGAGCCTGCACGCCGAGGGCGTCGACATCTCCGAGGACTCACTGGCGCACGCCCGTGAGGCCGCGAGCAACCTCGGAGTCCGAGATCGCCTCGTTCTTCACCGCCAGGAGGCCGCAGACTTCACCTCCTCGGACTCGTTCGACCTGGTACTCAGTGTCGGGGCCACGCATGCGTTCGGCGGCCTGCTCCCCACCCTCGCGGCGGCACGCAAGCACCTGGCTCCCGGCGGACGCGTCCTGATCGGTGAGGGATTCTGGGACCGTGACCCCTCCCACGAGGCCGTCGAGATGCTCGGGGACTTCACCGATCTGGCGACCACCATGGACCGCGTCGTCGCCGACGGGTGGACACCCGTCTACGGGCACGTCAGCACACGCCAAGAGCTGGACGACTACGAATGGACCCTGTGGGGGACGCTGGCCTCATGGGCACTGGATCACCCTGCCGATCCGGACAGCTCCCAGGCGCTTGCGCTGGCCACGACCCGCCGCGCCGAATGGCTACGCGTCTACCGCGACACCTGGGGCTTCGTCTGCATGGTCCTACGTCAGACGTCCGACTGACTGTGAAGAGCTCTACGCCCGGCGCGATGGCAAGGGCGCAATCAGCCGACGCACAGGACAAGCACGCAGACCTGCCCCGGTGACGTAGCTGTCGGTGCAGGGCTCGCAGTCGGCGTGTTCCCCGCGGAGTCGTCGTCGGTGGCGGACGGGGGCTTGGTCGTCTGCGGGGCCGCCGGGTCGGCGTGGGGGCCGGACACTCCGCCGGCCGGGGCCGCCACGGGTGGGGTGTGGGGCTGCAGGCTCGTCGTCGCGGTGGGGTGGGCGGCGACGGTGGCGTGCTGCGGCAGGCGCCTCGTCGGAGTAGTTGCCACGGTGCCCGTGGCGTTCCGCGGTGGGCTGGTGGTCTTGGGCGGTTTGGTACTGGTGCCGTGATCCCGCGAAACAGGAGCGTCCGTCTCCGCTGCCGACGAGCCGGTGGTGTGCGGCCGGGGCGTGGCCGAGGTTTCCGGCGCCGGCGCCGAGGCTGCCTGTGCGGGGTCGGTCGACGGTCCGTCCGGCAGCCCAGCGACGGTCAGTCCACCGCCGACGAGCGCGACCGCCGACACGACTGCGGCCCGCCGCCGCTTCTTCTTCCAAGTCACCATCTGCCGACGCCGGGCCGCGCGGCCCTGCACCGCGGGAGCCGCGTGCTCGGAGCCGCTGGAGGGCCCGACGTCCGATGCGTCCGCCGCCGCATCCTCGGACACTTCGGACACCTCGGTACCGATCGGTGCGGCATCGGAGAAACGAGGGCCGCGGTAGGACTGCGAGGCCGGGAACTCCTCCGTGCGCCACGCCTCCCACGTCGTCGCGGTCTTTGCAGCCGCGTCACCGAGGTGAGGGACAGGCGGGGCGATGTCCGGGGCGTATGCGCCGCACCCGGGACAAACCAGGGCCCCATTGAGGGTCCGACGGCATGAGGAGCAGTAGTCCATCCGTGATCTTTCTGTGCTGACTGCGCCGCAGGGACGCCGGCGACCTGTTTCAAGTTCAAGTTCGCGCGCGGGATCGAGCGGACAGCAACGCTAACGGCACCTGTCGAAGGCTGTGCGTAGCTCTTGTGGCGCTTTTGCGAAGGCTGGTAACTGGTGAGTTTGGGGTGCAGGTGAGGTGGGTCAGTGAGCGGGCCGCAAGGGAGGCGAGGGCTCATCCCGCCGCCGCTGGTCAGGCATGGATGGGCTGAGCAACCGGTCGGCGGGGCCGACGCGCGACTCGGCCCTGTCCCGTCGACACAGCCGTGTGCTCTGCCCAACTTCCGTGCTGCGCCCTACGCTTGTGAAGCAGGGCACGGCGAAACAGGTGAGGTGAGGCTGATGGGGTGGAGGGACGCTCTCAACGGTGCTCTCGATGTCCTCGCCCCCGGCTCACCCTCGGTAACCACGGAAGTCGAGGCGGACGGTGACTTCTTCACTCGCCTGGACCGGCACTGGCGCAACGCCTACGCGGAGCTGGGCACGCCTCCCAGAGATGTAGAGACCCACTACACGAGCCGCGCTCACTCCCACGGTCTGGAACTCATCCGCAGGGGACGTGCCGCGGAGGCGGAGCGCGTGCTGCGCGCACTCAGTGACAGCGGAAGCGCTGGAGCCCGTACGGATCTGGGCGTACTTCACTTCCGAGCGGGCGTGCTGAACCTTGCCGAACAGGAGTGGGAACAAGCTGCAGGCCAAGGCGACTTACGGGCTGCGCACTATCTGGGCGTGCTCCTGGTGCAGCGGGGGCGACGCACCGAAGCGGAGCAGTGGTTACGCCGGGCCTTTGAAGCAGGGAGGCCACAGGCTGCCGTCGATCTCGGACTGGTGTTGAAGAGGTCCGGGAGGCTGCAGACAGTCGAGACGTGGCTGAAGCGAGCAGCGGACAGCGGTGTCGCCGATGCGGGTGTTCTGCTGGGACTCATCGACTACGACCGCGGGAATCTCAACGGCGCCGAAGCATCGTGGCGGCAAGCCGCCGAGCGGAGTAGCCCGGATGCCGCTCATAACCTCGGGCTGTTGCTGGCCACAAAGGGGCAGTACGCGGAGGCGCGGGAATGGATACATCGGGCCGAGGATGCGGGACATGGTTTGACGGCCCGCGCCTGGTCGTTGATTCACGGTAGCGAGCGCCGCGCGGCTGGACCGGTTGTCCGGCCGGAAGCTGCATCTCACGGCCAGGACGAACCCGACGCCGTGAAGCATCGGGACCGCTGATGGCCGCCCGGCGCGAACAGCGCGATGAAGGCCCAGGCCCGCGCTGGGACGCAAGCGTGGCCAAGGAGTGGGAGGCAGTCAAGCCAGGACTCGCAGCCGAGATCTGGGCGGAATTCCGTACGGATGAGCGCCACCGTCGACGACTGGCGTGGGCAGCCGTGGGCCAGCGGGCTGTCGGCCAGCTGTTCGCACTCGTCTCCGTCGGCGGCATGCTGGTCTTCGCCAAATACAGCCTGGACGCAGGGGAACCTCTCGTCGCCGCATTCGCGGTCGGTGCCCCGTCCATATCTCTCGCCGTGATCTTCGGCCTGTCGCGTATGCCAGGACGGACCCTGGAGAACGCTCTGACCCGACCGGTCCGCCGCGTAACGGCAGTGACAGCCGGCGCCCAGCAACCCCCCGCCGAGCCCACAACTCCGGCCGGCCCGCCACCGGGGACCCTCTAGGACCTGCAGCAAGCCGAGACCCGCGGCATGTCGGCGAAGCGGTGTGCCTCTGGGGGCGCTGTGTCGCAACGGGTCGGTCGGCGCCTCGTGAGGCACTCGGCCGAACAGTGAACGGATGAACTCCCACTCATCAGCATTAAGCGGCGAGGAGCGTATGGGCGCTATCCGCTGTACTCGCCGGTGCAGACGTTGATGTACTGGGTGGGATCGAACGTCTCGCCGTGGCCTGGGTGGAAAGAGCTGACTTTGCGGTAGGTCCGGGTGCCTTGGCAGTCGCCGAGGTCGAAGGCGACGACGCTGACGGTCTCCCATGGGCTCTCCGCCACGGATTTGTCTCCGGTGACGTAGAGGGCTTCGCCCGTTCCGGTGGCCTGTGTCTCGCCCCACGAGGTCCATGTCACTTTGCGTACTATCCCGCTGGGGCTTCCTCCGTTGTAGAACAGCGTGGGCTTGGACAGTCCGTAGCCCTTCTGGTTGGGGCCCACAGCGTGCCGAGCACCGGGCTGGGAGCCGTGGCGCTGGGGGCCCAGGCGAAGGCTGTGGCGGCGTCGGCGAGTTCGATGGTCGCGCCGTTGTTGTCGGTGGCGACGAGCCGGGAGGCCGGTGCGCGGTAGTCGTTCAGCCCCACCGCACCGGTGCGGTAGGCGTTCCAGCCTCGTTGAGTCGCACCTCCGTTGACCGCGCTCTGTGATGTCCTGGCCCATTTGCCGCTGCTGAGGCTGTACACGGTTGGGTCGTCCGCCGGCCTGTGCCCGTCGCGGGCGCGGCGCTCGTTGTGCCGGGCTGTGCGAACGCACTGGCATGGACGTTGTTCTGCAGATCGAACCAGATGCTGTTGATGCGCAGTGGCCGGTCCGAGGAGCCGGCAGGCGTGCGGTGGTCTGCTTGCCGGTGTCCAGGTTGATGACGGTGACGCTGTCCGAGGGGATACAGGTGTCGGTTCCCGGGCCGTTGCCTGCGTAGGCGAGCAGGGTGCCGTCCGGGCTCACGGCCGCGTGTTCGCCGGGCGCGGCATCTCCTCCGGGTACCTGGGTGATGGCGTCGTCGACGATGGACGCCACGGTGTTGTTCGCTGCCATCCGGTAGATCCTGTTGGCGTCGTCGAACCCGATGTTGTGTTCGATGGTGAACACGAGCAGTTCGCCGCCGGCGGGGGTGGTGCCGAGCAGGTGTACGTCGAGGTCGGACTCTGCCGGGTCGACGATTTGCAGCATGCCTTCGAGAGTCAGGGGTGCGGGGACGCCGCCGGTGATCGGGTGGGCGATAAGCGTGGAGCTGTCCTTGACGGTGACCAGACGGCCGTTGTGGAAGGCGAGACCGGCGCAGCCGGTGCACGCCCAGTCCTGGGTGCCGCCGGTTTTCACATTGCTGAGGTGCAGGGTGGAGTTCGCACCTGCGACGGGTTTGGCAAGCCAGCCGAGATGGCTGCGGTCGGGGGACCAGACAAGGTCGGTGACGGTGCTGCCGGGCGGGACTTGCGCCAAGGTGGTCTTCTTGTCGCTGCCGGTGCGCACCTGGACGGTGCTGTCGGTGGCATAGGCAATGGTCGGCATGTTGGCTGCGGCCGGTGACAACTGGGCGGTGTCGGGGCGGGTCCACAGAATGGTTCCGGCAATGACGGCTGTGGTGGCAATGGCGGCGGCAGCTGCTTTGGCTCCCTGGCGCCCCAGAGCGCGGCCCGCGGACGGCGGCCCGGGAAGATGCGCCGGAGGAGGAGGCGGGGGCGGCGGTGGGGACTGCAGAGCGGCGGCGGCCGCGGCCCAGGCCACGTTGAGTGCCCGGATGACGGAGTCCCGGATCTGACCGGCGAACTGGACGACGACCAGGGCGGGCGCCCACTCAGCTTGCAGGACTGCACGGCCTGTGGGGCCTGGCCGGGGTCGTCACCGCGGCCCTCCTGCACGTCCTGCACGTCACGGCACCCGCCGTCGTGGACGCGTGGTTCTGGCGGATGTCCTTCAGGGCAGTCATCCGAGAGCTGCCCTGGTTCGCCCGTCACGACCACCTCTCCGACAAGATCGACTCGAAGGACCTGATGAACCTCGCCGAGAAGGTTCACCGGCGCACCCTGCGGGCCCGTACCGCGCAGCCGGAGCGCGACCACCGGAACTGACCCGCGCCGCCGTCATACACATCCGCACCCGCGCCCGGCACCGACAACTAGACGCATACCGTACAACCAACTACATAGGCCATAAGGGGCACTTGACGAAAAACGTCTGTTTCCTCGGTTGGGTGTCCCTCCAAGCAGCTCGCTCAACAGGCCGGCCGCGGTGTCGCCGGTCTCGGAGGCTGTCCGGGCTCGGACGGCGTGGCCGAAGTCGCCGTGGTCGAGGCACTGGTCGTGGTCGTCGGTCGCGATCAGCTGTGCGCGGCCGAAGAGCGCCGCGGGGAGCTCGTTCTTGTGCGACATGTCCGTACCGACGCCGGTCACATGTGCTCCCTCGCGCACGCGGGCGGCGTCGAGTATCGGAGTGGCGGCCGGCGTCGTAGTGATGATGATGTCGGCGCCGGTCGCCTCCTCGGCCGAGGCGGGACGGGCATGGAGCCCGCGTGCGTGGAGCTCGTCGCACAGGGACCGCGCCTTGTCCGGGTTGCGGCCGTGGATCAGCACCGTTGCAGGACTCCGGCTTCACCCATCAGGCGGGTGCAGAACCGCTCGACGCCCTCCGGCCCGAGGTAGCGGGGGTAGGCGACGCGGCCGCCGTCCGGCGCCCGCGCCAGCTCGACCCTGCCTACCGACCCTGCCTACCTGATCGCGCGCCCCCTCAGTCGGAGTAGAACCCCTCCCCGGGCCGTACGGCGGTGGTGCCGCGCACCGTACGGCCCGGGGGCTCATGCCGTCAGCTGCGCAGCGGGCCTTCGCAGGTGTAGTCGGCAGTGCCGGCGCGGCGGCTCGTCCAGAGGTCGACCTTGCCGAAGTGGCAGTTCATGTCGGTCAGATTGGTGGACGCGGGGCGAGCCCGGTCCAGGATGAAGTAGTCGACCGTCTCGGACATGTCCTTGAAGATGCGGTCAGGGCTCGAGGGGTCGGTGAGGTTCGCGGTGATCCGGCCGGTACAGATGAAACGGCGCATCGTCGGATCCGGGGCGGTCGCGCAGGTGGGACTGAGCTGGGTGGCGGTCGCGAAAGAGACGCGGACCGCTTCGGCCGAGGAGTCCCGCAGCCGGTCGTTCGGATTGAACGTGGTGTTCGGCACGAAGAGGTCGTCGACCCGGGCGATCTGCGCGTCCAGGAAGCTGTCGTACGCGCGCTGCAGCGCGGCGTCCCCGCCGAGGCGGTTGCGCCAGGCGTCGAAGGCGGCAGGGTCGTCGGCGCGCAGGTACCCGTACATCTCGCGGATCAGCGAGGGGCGCTCGGTCCACAGGAACTCGAAGAAGGTGCCGGCGTAGTCGTAGAAGCGGAAGCCGTCGCCGTCGTACGTGGCGTGCAGCAACTGGTTCACGCTCATACGCGGCCCGCCCCCCGCCGTGTCATCGATGACGCCCTGCACCAGCGACTTGCGCACGGCGATGCCGTCGTCGCGGGTGGCGCCGTCGAAGAACTCGGCCGTGCCCTCGTCCATCGCGGTCGTGCGGTCCCCCTGGTACCACGGGCCCTCACCGAAGTAACCGGGCACCGCCCAGCGGCCGTTGAGGTAGTGCGTGTACTCGTGGCGAAAGAGCTCTTCCAGGGTGAGGGAGGAGTCCTGCGGAACGCGCCGCTGGTAGGTGTAGAAGGTCGCGCCGCGTTCGATGTAGACGCCGCCGTTGTTGGTGTCCATCCCGGTGAGCAGCGGGTGGTACGTCTCGTAGTCGGCGCGCGAGGCGTAGAGCACGATGTTCAGCGAGGTGTTGGTGTCACCCGTCAGCGGCGCATCGGTGCCCACGACGCGGTGGAACTGCGCCTTGACCTGCTTGCTCGCGTAGTAGAGCTGGTCGACGGTGGCCCGGTCCAGCCCGGTGCGGACCTTCATGGCGCCGTTGTCGTAGCGGTAGGTGTACGGGAAGATGCGGCGCTCGATGTCGTCCTTGCACACCCCGTACGGCTTGCATGCCTCGTAGAAGTTGAGCCAGCTCGCCACCTTGGCCCAAGGCTGGCTGCCTTCGCCGAAGTTGCGCGTGGTGACCGGCAGCAGCGCGCCGAGGCCGGAGACGGTCTCGGGCTTCACTGCCTCGATCTGGCCGAAGCGGCCGTACTCGCCGAGCGCATCCCGGACCACCCACTCGTTCGCCGTGCCCTTGAGGTGGGTGTAAGCAGCGAACTTCCTGAAGGCGTTGCGGTACGTCGTGTTCCGGGCGACCAGTGCGCGGAAGGAGGTGTCGTTGTTGCCCGGGTGGATCCCCAGGTAGTTGACGGAGAGCCCGGCAAGCGCGGCGCCGCCCCACGCGGGGTCCTTGTAGGTGGTGGGGTGGTACTGGTCCAGCATGGCCAGCACCTTCTGGATCAGTCCGAGCTGGGAGTGGCGCAGCCCGGGGCCACTGCCGGCGTAGAGGGCTTCGCGCAGGGAGTCGGCGTTGGTGCGTGTCACGGTGAAGGAGCGGGCCGCTGTCCCGAAGGCGTTGATGGCGCGGCGCATGGCCTCGGTGGTGGGTGCGTCGGTGACGTCGATCTCGCTGCGTGAGAAGTCGTGGTAGACCACGGCGTGGAGGTAGGTGAGCATCTCCAGCAGATGGCTGCCGTTCTTCCCGTCATGGACCGGGGAGATCGTGGATATCCGGCGGGAGACGGCCTGGACGTGGGCGTCGGACATGACGGGGGCCAGGCGGGCGTCCCAGGTCCAGATGACGTCGCGCAGACAACCGTCAGCGGTGACGGCCGGATCGGCGAGGAAGTCGGCGAACTGCTCCGGGCCCAGAGGGGTGATGCCGTCCAGCGTGCAGGGAACCGCGGGAGCGCCGGCTGCCGTCGTGGCCCTGCCCGCCGTACGGGCGCCGGGGGTACGGCCCTGCGGCAGCCCGCCGGGGGCGGGCGCGGTACGGGCCGTGAACTTGGGTGCCGCGGCGAGGCGTTCCACTTCGTCGTGCGGGTTGTGGCGGTCGACGGGCCCGGCGGGAGCGGCGGCCGGCTTCGGCTGCGCGGGCGCCGCGGAGGCCTGGACGAGTGGTGCGAGGGAGGCCAGCAGCGCTGCTGTCGCTATCACTGCGGCCGGCAGAGGTCTGGGTGCGTATCCGTCTCGAGACACCGATGTCTCCTGAGTGGGGGTTCAGAGGTTGAAGTGCGTTGCCACAGGCGGAGGTTGATGGCGTGTCACCATCAGTCCCGCCATGTGATGCGTAACGTAGTAATGTGACATTGCACTGACAACCCCCATGCACATCCCACTTCGCGGAACCCTGTCCGAAGGGGACGACTCCGGTGACCAGACGGGCACCCGGCGAACTCCTTCTGCCCGCCGCCCCGTTCAGCCCGCCGCCCCGGTCCCCATCGCGCCCAGGCTGTTCGTCCGCCGGCTGACGTCCGGCGCGCTGCGGCGAACCACCCGTCGGATCGAATCCTAGACGGGCGAACTCCTCGACGGCTGACCTCGGGGGCGAGCACGCCTCCGTCAGGCGGCCGGCGCTCCACCCACGGACCCCCGGCGAACTGGGCCGCGCGGACCTGGAGTTCCACTCCACGCCCCCACCCGCACCCTCACCAGCTGCGAAAGCAACGTGACATTGTACTCTGGTGAACCGCGGCGGCACGGAAGGAACACCATGGGGCACCTGAAGCAGCGCAACCTTGTCACCGCCCGGGAGTCGCTGCGCGACCAGGTGGCTCATGCTCTACGGGCCGCGCTCATCTCCGGCGAACTCCGCCCTGGCGAGGTCTACTCGGCGCCTGGACTCGCCGAGGACTTCGGCGTCTCCGCCACCCCCGTGCGCGAGGCGATGCTCGACCTGGCCCGCGAAGGTCTCGTTGAACCGGTGCGGAACAAGGGATTCAGAGTCACCGAAGTCAATGAGCGCGATCTCGACCAGTACACCGAGATCCGCACCCTGATCGAGGTCCCGATGATCGGCCGGATCACCCGCAGCGCCTCCCCCGAAGACCTGGAGGCACTGCGGCCGGTGGCGGAGGAGATCGTCCGCGCCGCCCGCGAACACGACCTCATCGGCTATCTGGAGGCTGACCGCCAGTTCCATCTCACCCTGCTCGGCCTCACGGGCAACGAGCGTCTCGTCGAGACAGTCGGCGACCTGCGCAAGCGCTCCCGCCTCTACGGACTGACGGCACTGGACGAACGCGACCAGTTGCTGCCGTCCGCCGAGGAGCACCTGGAGCTCCTCGATCTGATGCTGGCCGGTGACGCACAGGCCGCCGAGGCCTGCATGACCCGGCACCTGGGCCATGTGCGCTCCCTGTGGGCGAAGGGCCTCAAGGACGCCGAGATCCCCGCAGCACGCCGCTCCAGGCGGAAGCCCGCCGCCACCGGCTGACATTCGGCCCCCGGCGCCCCCGCCATCTCACCGGCCGCATCGGACTCGTGCGAGACGTGCTGCGCCATCCCGCTATCGGGGCAGACCCCGAACGACGCCTCACAGACACCGGCAGCCCGCCGCCTCGCCGAAGGGCCCGGCTCAGCGGCGGAGTCGGCGTGCGAAGGCCACCGTAAAGCCCGCGACGCCCGGGACCGGTCCGGACAGGCCGGAGGCCCGGGCGCCGCTGCCGAGACGATTCACCCAGCCCCGGACGTCGCGCGGCGGACGCCGCGCAGACGGGATCAGTCCTCGACGACGCCCGACTTGGCGATCGTGACCTTGGCCTTGGGTGCACCGCTGCGCGAGCCCAGGCCCTCGATCTTCTTCACAAGGTCCATGCCCTCGACGACCTCGCCGAAGACGACGTGCTTGTTGTCCAGCCAGTCGGTGACGATGGTGGTGATGAAGAACTGCGAGCCGTTGGTGTTCGGGCCCGCGTTGGCCATGGAGAGCTGGCCCGGCTTGGTGTGCTTGAGCTGGAAGTTCTCGTCGGCGAACTTCTGGCCATAGATGCTCTTGCCGCCCGTGCCGTTACCGGCGGTGAAGTCGCCGCCCTGGAGCATGAAATCCGGGATGACACGGTGGAAGGAAGAGCCCTCGTAGCCATAGCCGTGCACGCCCGTGGCAAGCTCGCGGAAGTTCCTGGCGGTCTTGGGGACCACGTCATCGAACAGCTGGAAGACGATCCGGCCGGCGGGCTCGTCGTTAATGGTGATATCGAAGAACACGTTACTCATGGCCCCATCCTGACACCCGAAGCCACCGGAACGCACACCAGACCCACCCTGACGCGGAGAAACACCCGCTCCGCCGCACGGCCGGAGGCCATGGGCCACGCACTCAGCGCCATTGCGCGGGGCTTCGCCGCGGTGGCGCTTGACGGCATCGTGCAGGACCAGATGCCGGGGCGGAGCCCGGAGCCGAGGCCGCGCCTGGACGAGCCTGCCGTCGCGCTGGACGTGGAGACGGCGGAGATTCTCGGGGGCGGTTCGTAGCCGAGCGGGTCCGGACACCCTTCTCACGGCAGACGACAGGCAGGGGGCACCGTGGACGTGGACAACGAGCAGAAGAACGCCGCGGCGTGGACCGCCTACGGAACGCACCATCTGCAGCGGGGAACCCTCGTCCCGGACCCGGAACGGCTCGACTTTGGGTTCTGGGTACAGGCCCGGGCCTTGAGGTCCTTGGCGACGTCGCGGACCGGAGGGTGCTGGATCTGGGTGCGGGATGGGGAAGTTCGCGGCGCTCGTCGCCGCGAACGCGGTGCGCTGATCGATGCCGTGGACTCCTCCCCCACCCAGCATCAGCGGGCCGCCACACGCTACGGCGACCAGTACGGGCTGCGTCTCGTGCTGGCCGATGCCGTGACGCACCTGCGCCGTGCCGAGCCGTACGACCTGGTCTACTCCGTCCACGGTCTTGGCTACATCGATCCCGACCGGCTCCTCCCCGCCCTGGCTCAGGCCCTCAAGCCGGGCGGCCGACTGCTGTTCTCCGTCCTGCACACCAACTCCGCCGGAACGCCGCCCTCCAGCACGATGACGCCGCGCCCCGAGATCCTGCCGCCGGCCGACGGCGACCGCCTCACAGTCCACATGTGGGTGTGTTGACCGAACTAAGTCAGGCATTTATGCAGGTCATAGCACCTTCTGCTAGCTTCCCGCCATGACTGAGTGGAGTGATCCCAAGAGGGATCTGAAGAGTCTTGTCCTGCCTGAGGTTGGCCAGTTACTGGAGACCGCTGACGTTTGGGAGCCCTACCAATTGCTGGATCCAGAAGGCTCCGTGGTCGAGCCGGTAGCGATGTACTTCAAGGACTTGATGGCGGCGGACAGCTCGCCGCTGACACCGCGCTCGTACGGGATGGACCTACTGAGGTGGTGGCGGTTTCTGTGGGTACTGGGCATCCCGTGGGATCGCGCAGTACGTGCGGACGCCCGGGACTTCACCCTGTGGATGCAGCTGGCAGACAAGCCTGTTCGAGTGCACTGGCGTCATCGCGGCAAGGCGCCTGAAGCCTTACGACCTCGTGCGTGATTGGTGTGCGGTCGTGTTGAGCTCGTCGCCGGTGTTGTGATCAGGTCTATGTGGTGGGCAGTGCGAGTGCCTTGGTGTGTTGGGTTGCTTGTTGGTCGGTCAGGAGACCGGCTGCTGCGCGGATGGTGTCGGGGAGGTTGTCCC
>NZ_JBVHDR010000035.1:0-29348 GCF_055563295.1 Streptomyces sp. NPDC002868
GTTACTGGGCGTCGTGATGCAGCCGTCGGCCAGTCTGGACAAGCCAGCGGGGCCCATTGTGGTGAAAGCAGACCCCAGCGAGGACTCGGAGCCTGCGGCGGATTATGCGTTGGTGTTTCCCGTCGTGGCCGGACTGTGCGCCAAGGCCTCTGGCGGATGGGTACGCTGTTGGTGAGAATGGTTTTGGTGGGGCGATGAATGCCGATGGTGCACGGCATCAGGCGCGGGACCGTAGGGCAGTTTGCGCGGGAGGCGACCACTGCGGGCGGTGAGGTGAAACTGGGTCGGCGACGTCGATGTCTCCTCGAGCGCCACCTTGCAACGGCACCGACGCCTCCCCTGGCAGCGGTTCCTGTCCCAAGCGCACTGCGCGCGTTGTCCCAAGCTTCCTGACGTATTTTCAGGCCCGAAGGCGCGGCGGCGGATCGGTACCTTTGATCCCCCCAAGTGCTACTTGGTTTTCAATCAAAGATAGCAGCGCTATGGGCCCACTTCCGTCGGCGTCGGACATCAAGTTGCCGGGTTTGATGTCCCGGTGGACGATTCCTTGGACATGCGCGGAGGCCAGCCCGGCGGCCGTCTGGGCGGCGACAGCGGCCACTCGGCGCGACGGGAGTGCGCCCTCGGCGGCCAGCTCCTGGGCCAGGCTCCGTCCTTCCGTGGGGATCCCTCCCGGAGCCTCCCTTTCGCCGCCCGGATCCTGGCCGCGGCAGACGTTTTCGCCGCACTCACCGAGCCGCGGGCGTACCGCGAGGCGTTCACCACGGATGCCGCGGCCGATCTGCTGATGCGTGAGGCAGACACCGGAGGAGTCGATCGGGACGCGTGCGCGGTCGTGATCGCGGCGGCTGGTCTCCGCGGCTCCGCCGAGTGCTGCCGGCGGGCCTGACCGAGCGGGAGGTGGAGGTGGCTCTGCCTGGCGGCCCGAGGTCTGAGCAACCGACAGATCGGCGAACGGCTGTCGATCTCGAACCGGACTGTGGGGCATCACCTGGCTCACATCTACGACAAGACCGGCCGCCGCAGCCGGGCCGGTGTGGCAGTGTTCGCCATGGAGCATCGACTGCTGCCCTGACACACTCATCATCCACCCGTCAGTGATCACAGCCGCCATCCGGAATGACACGCTTCCGGTTCCGCTTCCGCCCGCGGTTTCCGGCTGGCTCGTCCAGACGCCGGATAGTGGATACCCGCAGCAACTTTCGCGGCCTGCAATGAGCACGCACTCTCATGACACGCGGCGAGTACGAGCGCTCACTCTCACTCTCGCTCAGCTACGTCCTGATGCACTGGCACACCGCCGAGGCCATGCACGTCCGCTGCTGTTGAGTCTCAAGGTAAGGGTCGCGCGCTTCAACTGGCACCTCACCACCGGTCTGCCCCCCAGGCGAGGACGTATCCCTCCCCGTTCAGGGCCCAGTGCAGCGCCGCAGGTGTCAGCAGGCTGCCGGATCTGCGACGCAGTTCGCAGAAGACCACGCCGGCGGCCGCTGTGCCGACGATTGCCGCGGCAACAGACAGCGCGACGCCGAGCGTGCTGTGGCCGAAGACAGCCCCGACCGCACTGTTGGCTCTGGTGATGCCCAGCGAGGGAAGCACGTGCCAGAAGCCGAACAGGATCGAGGAGACCGACGTTGCCCAGCTGACGCCCCATCGCCGCTCGACCATGGCCCACAAGACGCCCCGGAACGCGACTTCCTCGAGCAGTACGGTGCCGAGCGGCACGCGGATCAGTACCCGGAACAGCAACTGGCCCACGGACAAGTCGTCGGCACGCTCATCCAGGAACAATGGGCGGGTGATCGGAACGGCCAACGCCATGAGATAGCTGACCAGCACCGCCCCGGCCAGGATCAGCCCCCACCGCAGTCCGCGGCCGAGCGTCGCCTTACCGAGTCCGAGGCCGGCCCAACTGATGCCGTCCCAGCGAGCAATCAGAATCAGCACCGCCGCCGCGGCGAGGCAGACGGGGACGTACAACTCAGGTGCGAGCCGGTTGTTCAGCGCGTTCACGACTACGAGAACGGCGACGGCCAGGAAGATCCGCATGGTGATGCCAGCATCGTCGATCGGGCACCGTCACCGCTGGTTTCTCCTGCGTGTCCAGGCACGGCGCCCAGACGCGGCGCATCGAGTCCCGTCTCGCTGATAGGTCGGTTGACCGATGCCGCCATAGCGAGCCCTGGCGATCATTTGGCTGCGCCCGGGCCTGTCGTCGCCCAAGTCTTCGACGGCCGGCCGCGCAAGAAAACGAGGAATGGGAGTACAGATGACCGCCAGTGTGAGGATGAGCCCGCAGGATGCCCGGGCGTTGAGGAACTGGGAGGTGGTGGCCCAGATGTACGCCGATCTGAGCCGTGGGAACGGTGAGGCGGTCCTCAGCACGCTGAGCGACAAGATCGAGTGGTCGTTACCGCAGGGTTGCCGTACGGCGGAACCAACCGCGGCCGTGACGCGGTACTGGCCAACGTTTTCGCCCGGTTCGACAGCGAGTGGGAGGACTTCGCGGTTGCTCCGGCTGAGCTCTTTGCCGTTGAGGACGTGGTGATCGCGCTCGGCAACTATCAGGGGCGACGCCGTGAGACAGGTAAGGCGATGACGGCACGCTTCGCCCATGTGGCGCTTTGAGCACGGTGTGCCGGTCGCCTTCGAGACCATCGCGGACACCCGCACCATGGTCGCCGCCATGGCGTAACCAGCCACCACCAGCCGGTCATCCAGTGAACTTGTACCTCCGGTATGAGGCCGAGTTCACGGCCGTACGCGCCGAACGCGGCCGCCGGCGCGCCCGTCGCCGGGTACTCGGCCACGCCGGACAAGGTGGCGGCCGCCGGCGTCGGCGGGCTGAAGTTCCGGATGGTGAAGGCGCGTCCCGGCGTACCGAGGCGCTCGGGCGCGGCGGTCAGCAAGGCGGAGGCGGGTCCCGCACGGCTTCCCAGCCCTGAGGGCTGCGCCTACCCGAGTGGGGCGACCAAGGCGTCGAATTGATTCGCGCGCCGAAGGGCATCGGCAACGAATCCGCTGGCCTTCAGCTCCTCGACGAGGTCCCGGAGGAACTGGACGGTCTCGGGCCGCCGGGTCGTGGTCGTGCCCACCGCCTGCTGTATCTGCATGAACCGACCCTCGATCAGCCGGACTTCGGGATTCGTCGCGGCGAACTCGGTCATCGGCTGTCTGATGCCGGCCGCAACCTCCAGGCCCTGAGCGCGGAACTCGTCGACTCCATCCTCTCCGCGCACGACGCTCGCGTGCTGAAGGGTGCGGGAGAGGAAAAGGTCGTAGGCAGACCCACGCTTCACGCCGATACGCACGCCTGCACGGTCGACGTCAGCGGCCATGGTGAAGGCTGAGTCGTGGGGCACGACGAACACACCCTCGATCACGACGTACGGTGCGGTGAAGGCAACGTCAGCCTCACGCGCGGGCTCGATGGCGAGGAAGCACATGTCTGCCTGGCCCGCCGTCATCGCCTCGTACGACTTTCGCGCCGCGTCGAAGCAGACGAGTTCCACCGGCACGTCCAGCCGTGCGCCGACCTCACGCGCAATGTCGACCGTAACGCCGGTCGGAGCCGTCGGCGTGCCCTGGGCCAGTACCGGATTACCCAGATTGATTGAGGCCCGCAGCGCCCCAGTCGGCGCCAGATCCTTGGTGATGGCCCCAGTCACGATCTTCATGGAGCGGAGTGTAGGGCACCTGTGCGACTGGATAACGGCGCGTCGGTTGCCACCGTCCTGCTGAACGTGCAGGTAGTGGTCTTTCCGCTGCTGGCCCCGCTGTTCACCGGGGTCCGGCTGTCGGGCCGACACGGCCCCCGCCGCCCGCCACAGAGGGGTGTACGCCCGCAGCAGCAGCGCGTTGCCCAATCGCGCCCAAGGCCGTAAGGGTGCTGATCTGCTGCCGATCATGGCCGGTGCCGGGGCCGGGTCAGGTACTCCGCGATGCGTTCCCCCCATGTACGGATGTCGGCGCGCGTTCGGGACACATGCAGGTCGGCGTGCGGCAGCAAATGGGCCAACCTTTCCGCGGTGGACAGGGGGTGGCCCGGGTCATCCACCCAGGCCAGGATCAAGCTCGGCCGGCCAAGCGCGGCGATTGCCGTGGGGGAGGGCAGGTCGGACAGCGCCAGGCCACGCAGGACGGACGGCAGTACGCGCTCGGCTGGCGTTGGTGGGAACTCGGGAACGTCGGCTACGACTGCGGGGCGAGGCTGTTTCCGCTTGGCGGCGAGCCAAGCGTCCACTCCCTCTCGTTCGATGGTGTCGGCGGATTCCCGGTTGTCCCGCGCATGCGCCTTCCGCGTCGTCCAAGCCGTGGGTGGGATGAGCAGGACCAGTCGGGAGAACCGGTCGGGCGCCCGGATGGCGGCGTGCAGCACGGTGCCGCATCCCATCGACGCGCCCATGGCGTCGAGGGGCTCGGCGGCGCCCAGGTGATCGAGCAGGGCCAGCAGATCGTCGGCAAGCGAGGGATAGGTGTAGTCGGTGTCCACGGGGTCGCCGGTGGATCGCCCGTGCGCCCGGGCGTCATAGCGGACCAGGCGCTGCCCCGCATCCAGGACCGGCGCCCAGTCGAACAGGCCCATCCGGTCCTCGGCGGATTGACTGACGAACCCGCCGTGCGCGTACACAGCGAGAGGGCCCTGGCCGACGTCGTCGTAGACCAGCTCGGCCCGGCGATGTCGGAAGCGGCCTTCCCTGACCGTGTGCCTGCCCACTGCCCTCATAGCCGCGCCTCGTCTCGGCACCTCTGCGTAAATCTTACGACTGCGAAATCAGAGCGGTCCGGCTGGGACGGTGGAGGAACGGGCGGTCGCGGGCGTGACGGCGCAGGCTGGCCCGGCTGCGGTCCAGAGCGCAGGGCGGGCGCGACCCCCGTCAGCCGTTCAGGTTCCGACCACGGGCGAGGGCACGTTCTGACACCAGGACTCACCATCGTTCGAGGCGGCGGGAGTGCTCACCGCCCACGGCTACCGGGCGTCGAGTCTGCCAGTGGCTGACCAGACAGCTTCCAGGTGGCGGGCCAGGGCTACTGCGGCGAGCAACGCGACAAGCCCGCGCACGCCCAGCCACCCGAAGGAGGTGCAGGCGCGGGCTCCGCCCCAGGAACCCATACTTCCGCCGAGGTAGGCGCAGGTCATGTAGGCGAACCCCGGCCGCTACGCGCTGCACCTCCCGTGGTGCAGGTCCGTACTCAGCAGGCTCGACCCGCTCGACACCCGCTTGCTGATGTCGCTGGTGGGGGAGCCGTGCCCTCCCCGACTTCCTGACGCCGCGGCCGACGGCCTTCGCTCCGACCGTTGAAGAACAGCCGGCCGTCGTACGCGGAACGCTCCTGGATCTCGTACGCCGCGACATGCTGGCGGCGCACACACAAAGAGGCCAACTCCCTGACGACCTCCAGGAGGTCACCGCTCCCGGTGACACGCCTGTCCGCAGGCTGCTGGACGAGGTCAGTGAGCTTCGCTGCTACTGGGACCTGGCCTTCAGGCCGACGTGGCCGCAGATGCGGCTCGCGCTGGAAGCCGACATCACCTACCGCGCACGGCAGTTGGCCACGGGAGGTGCACACCTGCTCTTCTCCGACATGCACCCGAATCTGCAATGGCAGGACGGGGTGCTGCACATCGATAAGATGATCGGCAGGCGCCGTGCGGCTGCGTCCGGACGGGGACTGCAACTGGTCCCGTCCCTGTTCGCCTACAAGCCCGTCCTCCCGCTCAGCCCGCAGGAACCGCCGATGCCGGCCGACCCCAGCCGAGGAATTGCGACTCTTTGGGCAGAGCGCCGGTGGTTGACGCGAAGGCTCTCACGCCGCTTCTCGGCGCGCCCAGGGCGAGGCTGCTCGGCATGCTCGGCGACTCGCTGTCCACGGTCGAGGTCGCCCGTCGCCTCAAAGTGACCCCGAGCGCCGTCGCGCAGCATCTGCAAGTGCTGTACGCGACGGGCCTCGTGACCCGGGCCCGCGACGGGCGGCGCGTGCTGTACCGCCGCTGTCCGCTTGGCGACCAGCTGACCGGCTAGGGCGTGTTTTTGGAAGTCGGTGACCTGGCTGGTTGGCCGCCCGGGGAAGGTGCGGGCGGCCAACCAGATGGGTGAGGTCGTGGGCGATGTCGTTGATGCTGGTCGCCGTGGTGACCTCGTGCTCGTTTCGGGTGCTGTCGCGGCGGACGATCTCGTAGCCGCCCTCGTCCAGGACGGCCACCGAGGCGAACCAGACGGGGTCGTCCTCGTCGGGCTGGATGACGACGAAGGTGTTGTCCGAGTCGTTGAGGTCGCTGATCATCATGAACAGCGCGTCCTCGGACGGGTCGTCGACGCGGTCGCTGTTCTCGCTGTCGGCGCTGTATTAACGAGCCCCCATCGGCGGCCTCCCTCTTGCCTTGCTCAACCTGTTCGCGGTCAGGCATGGCACGGGTGGGTGACACCTCCGGCACGTCACAGCCATTCGCCGATCGCGGCGACCAGGACGGTGGCCTCGAAGCGGACCGCAAGCAGCACAGACAGGGGCCGCTGTCCTTGCTCGCAGGTCAGGTGGATCTTGGTGGTGAGGCCGCCGCGGGACCGGCCGAGAGCGTGGTCGTCGGGTTCGGTGCGGGTTCCGCCCGGGGGTTCCTTCTGGGCTTGGCCGTTGCGGCGGGCACCTGCGGCGTGTTGATGGGCCCGGCAGATCGTGGAGTCGACGTTGACCTCCCAGGTGATGAGCCCGGCCGCGGTCGATTAGCCTCCGTCGGCCCGCCGGAGGCCTGCCCAGCACCGCCACCGGCAGCAACGGCTCCAGCACCGTCCACTGCCCGTCAGAAAGATCACCTCGCCCCACACCGAGATCATCACGGCGCGGGGCGAGGCACGGGGCCCACTTCTAAATCACGGCCTGGTCCGCGAGGTATCCGGTGGCAGGATCCACCTGCGAAAGGAAGTCGCGCGCCGCCTGCTCGAGGTCCCGCCTTGCCGACCGGCCCACTCCGTGCGCCGCCATCGTGAATCCGTAGCCGGGGTTGGGGCCCGACTGCCACACGAAGTCGTGAACGCCCCGGCTGCCCGGGCGTTCGGTCACCGTGAACCTCGCACCGTCCACGACGAGATCCACGATCATCGCGCTCCCTCGTCCCCCATGCCACTACGACGCGTCCGCCGTCGGGACGCCGTGCCTCCCACCATGCCGGACGGCCGAGGACGGCCCGGGCCACGGGTTGCGACCGCTCCGCGTGCGCGCGAACGCGCCGCCCGGTAGCGTCGAAAGAGCGCGTTCCGCCCAAACCGCTGGGGCCTGGGCCGGCAGGGCCGCCGCCGATGTCGGCAGAGGAACGAGATCACATGCCACAGCACAGCATCCACGCGATGACTGCCGCGGCCGCTCTGGTCTGCCTGGCAGCAATCGGCCCCATACCTAGCAGCGCCGCGTCACCACCCGCCCAGTCCGCGGGGCCCAGCGCGGCAGCCCCGTCCCGGTTCGTGCCCGGTCCCTGTCCGAAGCCGCCCAAGCCCATCGCCGCGCTGAGCGGCGCACGGTGCGGCTTCCTCGAGGTCCCCGAGAACCGCTCCCGCTCCGGCGGCCGGACCATCAAGCTGGCCGTGGCGATCATTCCGGCTGTCACCCCGGCGAAGCCCGCACAGGACCCTGTGGTGTTCATGGCGGGCGGCCCCGGTGCCGACGCGATCGACGACATCCCGTTCCTCATCGACTCCGGCCTGAACAAGGACCGCGAGCTGATCATCATGGCCCAGCGCGGAAACCTCTACTCGCAGCCGAACCTCGCCTGCCCGGAGGTCGACCGGTTCAACGCGCAGGCCGTGGGCCTGCGCTATGACGCAGAGCCGACGGAACAGCTCCTGCTGAAGGCGGTGAAGGAGTGCCGGGACCGCTTGGCGGCCGACGGCATCGACCTGAGCGCCTACAACACCACTGAGAACGCCGCCGACTTCGCCGACCTGCGCAAGGCGCTGGGCATCCCCCGGTGGAACGTCTACGCGTACTCCTACGGCACCGACCTGGCCCTCACGTACCTGCGCAGGCACCCCGGGGGAATCCGCGCGGTGGCGCTCGACTCGCTCACACCTCCCCAGACCGCGACCCTGCCGTGGACATGGAGCAGCGCCCAGGAGGGGATCCGCAACATCTTCGAGGCATGCGCGGCGGAGCCCCGCTGCAAGGACCGGTACCCGGACCTCCCCCGTACGCTGACGGAGCAGGTGCGCAGGCTGGAGGCACAGCCCCTGACGCTGAACGTCCCGCCGCCGAGCGGAGGAAAGCCGGTCAAGGTCGTCCTCGACGGGGGCGCGCTGCTGAACCTGGTGGTCGGCAACGCCGTCCCGGCCAAGGACGTCCCGGCGGCGCTCGAGGAACTCAGCCACGGACGCCCGGAGCGCTTCGCGCAGGCCCGCGCGGCCGGCTCGGTCCAGAACGTCGGCACGTTCGCGCACGGCCTGACGGAGTCGGTGGCGTGCAGCGAGTGGGCGCCGGGGTACTCGGAATCCGACGTGCTGAACGCAGGGCGCCGGGCCTTCCCGGGGTGGCCGGACACGGTCCTGGCCCAGCCGCCGCAGCTTCCCTTCCAGTACGCGGCGTGCCGGGTCTGGAACGTTCCGGACCGCGCGTCCATCCAGCGGGTGGCCACGGCCAGCGCGGTGCCGGCGCTCGTAGTCTCCGGCACGTTCGACGTGAAGACCGGGGCGAGTTGGGCGCAGGACGTGGCCCGTAACCTGGCCCGCTCGACCGCCGTGCAGGTCCCAGGAATCGGCCACTGGGTGGTCCCGCAGTCGCCTTGCGCGCAACGCGTGCTGGCCTCGTTCCTCGCTCGCCCGACCGCGCCCGACACCGGTTGCGTGGACGGCCTCGAGCCCCAACCGTTCACGATCATCCCGAAATGACCGGGAGGGCAGATGACACGCCACCGCGCGCCCAGTCGTCGCCGCACCGTACGACGACTCCAGGCCACGTCGGCCGGCATGGCGACCGGTCTCCTCGTCACCGGCCTGCTCGCAGCGCCCGCTCAGGCGCAGTCCCGCACCGACACCGGCACCGGAGCGCCGATCGGCACGGCCGCCCGGACGGTGGGCGACGCCAGCTTCGAACCGGGCCCCTGCCCGAAGACGCCGGAACCGATCGAGGCGCTCGAAGGGGCCCGCTGCGGAACGCTCACAGTGCCCGAGAACCGCGCCAAACCAAGCAGTCGAACGATCAAACTCGGTGTCGCGATCGTGCCCGCCGCGGCCGACACACCGAAACCCGACCCCATCGTGTGGCTCGCGGGCGGACCCGGAGACGACTCGGTGGGGGAGGCGAAGATGGCGATTGACGGCGGCCTGAACCGCGACCGTGACGTGATCTTCATGTCCCAGCGCGGTACGTACTCGGCCGACCCGGCGCTCCTCTGCCCCAACATCGACCAGTTCAACGCACGCGCGGTCGGCCTCGTCTACGGCGCTCCGTCCACCGAGCGCCTGCACGTCGAGGCCACGAAGGCCTGCCGCGACCAGCTGGCGGGCCGCGGGGTCGACCTCAGTGCCTACAACGACACCGAGAGCGCCGCCGACTACGCGGACCTGCGCACCGCGCTGGGTATCGAGCAGTGGAACATGTTCGGCATCTCCTACGGCACCCACCTGGCGCTGGTCTACACGCGCCTGCACCCCGAGGGGCTCCGCTCGGTGGGCATCGACGGCATACTGCCGCCGTCCAGTGCCGGGTCGGCCCTGACCTGGAGCAGCGCCCGGCAGGGCTTCGACGGCCTGTTCAAGGCCTGCGCGGAGCAGCCGGCGTGCAATCGGCGCTATCCGAACCTGTCGGCCACCTTCGACCGGCTCGTCCGTGACCTCGAAGCCCATCCGGTCACGACCACTGTCACGCTCCCCGGCAACCCGAAGCCGGTGAAGGTCGTGCTGGACGGCGGAGCCCTGGTGAACTGGATGACCTCCGCCACCCACGTGGCGCCCCAGGTACCCCGCGCCCTCGACGAGCTGGCGCACGGCAAGCCGCAGCGGATCGCCCAGCAGTGGGCGGGCGGCAAGCTCAGCCCCCAGGCCATGGGAAGGGTTTCGCACGGTCTCGCCTACGGCATCTTCTGCAGCGAGTGGACGCCGCACGAGAGCCAGGAAGAGGCGCTCCAGGGCGGACAGGAAGCGTTCCCGTCGTTCCCCCGCTCGGTGCTGGCCCAGGCTCCGCAGCTCACCTTCCTCCGTCCGGACTGCGACGTCTGGAGGGTCCCCGCGGCGCCGCGCACGATCCGGGACGTCACGCGCGGCGACATCCCAACCCTCGCCCTGTCGGGCGGGTTCGACTCCCAGACCGGCGCGGAGAACGGGCTGTACGTCGCCCGTACGCTGAGCCGGGCCAAGGTCGTCACGGTCCCCTACGAGCCGCATGTGGTGTTCGCCTCGTCGGAGTGCGCCCAGGAGATCACCGTCTCGTTCTTCGACACCCCGGCCGCGCCGAAGACCGGATGCCTGAACAGCCTGGAGCCGCCTGAGTTCGAGATCGGGCCCTGAAACCACTCGCGGTCCGCTTCGAGGCCACCGTCCTGGTCGCCGCGATCGGCGAATGGCTGTGACGTGCCGGAGGTGTCACCCACCCCTGCCATGCTGACCGCGAACAGGTTGAGCAAGGCAAGCGGGAGGCCGCCGATGGGGGCTCGTTACTACGACGCCGACAGCGAGAACGGGTCACCGACTTCTAAAACACGCCCTAGCCGATGGGGCCCTACCTGCGGTGGACTTGCTCTGCCTGCGGTCCCTTGGGCCCCTGGGTGACGTCGTATTCGACCTTGTCACCCTCCTGCAGCTCTTTGAAGCCGGTGCTCTGGATGGCGGAGAAGTGGACGAACACGTCCGGGCCGCCGTCGTCCTGCTGGATGAAGCCGAAGCCCTTGTCGGCGTTGAACCACTTCACGGTGCCTGTTGCCATCAGTTCAAATCCCTTGTCCCATGCCGCGGCACGACCTTGGCCGCGCCCCGTAGCCCATCGCGGCTACGGCTCCTGAACCTTGCCACCGCGAGCCGGCTTCCGTCACTGAACGCACCGCCCAAGTCGCCCGGACAGCTGGTACCCCAACGGCATTCGGAGGGCAACTGGAGCCGGCATCGCCATCCTCGTGTTCTCCGGTCGCGCCCGGCACCCGGGCAAGGAGCCGGCCGCCGCGAAGGCGGGCGAGGCCGAGCCGGACGTCGCCCCGCGCGCCACCCAACCTGCAGGTCGGCGACCTGCTGCAGGCATTGTCCACCAACTGCCCCGACCAGACCCTGCCACTGACGCAAATGACCGGCCGGTGGCCTCTCGCGCGCCTGGAGGGTCGCGGGGGCAGCCACCGGCCGGTGCATTGGGAGCCGGGCTGTTACAGCATGGGGTCGATGTCGCCGGCGCTCATGCCGCGTTCCTGCTCGCTTTGCTCCTTGAGCCGACGGGCCTTTTCCTTCAGCCGCTGACGCTCTTCCGGGTCCGTGACACGCTCTGCGGCCTGCTCCATCTCCTGCGCCTTCTGACGCATCTGCTGGGCACGACCGCCAGACTCGCCTGCAACGCTCATGATCACTCCTTGGTGTGATGGGGTGAGCGGGCCACACCAGCGAACCAGCGCCCCCACGCCCGCGCATCTCGAACGGTCACCCACCGCTATCTACGCAGCCCGCGGGCCCTGTCGGCCTTCCAGATCAGCGCGTTCTCCTGGTGATTGTTGTGGGCACCTGGGGCGAGGCGGCCCGCTTGGAGAGGCGTGTCGTGTTCTCAGTTGGTGTGAGCCGGTAGTCGGATGAGAGAGGTGTCGCGATGTCAGCTGTTGGCGTCGCTCGGGTCACGGGCCGCCGCGCAGCACGCAGCTGTCAGTCGCCGTCGGTCGGCCGTACCGGAGCACGCAGCGCGGTGGCGATGTCGGCGAGGTAGTGCTCGACAGGGCCGAGGGTGACCAGGCCGCTGCCCGCACCTGCGAGCTCGTCGGCGGCCGGCAGCAGGCGGGTGTAGACCCGCTCCAGCACGACCTGGTCACCGACCTCCAGCGCGACGGTGGCCTCCAGACAGCAGCACACCTCGTACAGCAAGTCCCGTGGAGGCTCCGGCAGCGCGCGCAGTGCCGCCCGCGCCTCGGTATGGCGACCGGCTGCCGCCAAGGCGAACGGCTCGGCCCAGGGACGGAAAGGGCCCCAGTCCGCCTGCAGGTCGACCTCGGCCGACTTCAGCCCGGACGGCGTCTTGTGCGCCAGTCGCAGGCACAGCAGCGCGAGCGGCAGTATGCCGCGCTCCAGGCCCGGCATACCAGCACCGTTCAGCCGTGCGGCGGCACTCCGGTACGCGGCCTCAGCCTGCGACAGCCGCCCGGACGCGGCCAGCCGCAGCGCCCCGTACCACTGGGTGAAGACGCCCGCCAACGGCAGTTCGTGGCGCCCGGCCAGGCGGTCCGCGGCGGCGGCATGCCCGTCCGCCGCCGGGAAGTCGCCGAGCGCGCTGCGTGCCTGAAGCCGGATGAGGTGGCCGAGTACTTCGTAGGTCACCAGTCCGTGCCGGGCGGCCAGCGCGATCAATTCCGCGCCGATCTCATCCCGCCGCGGGGCGAGGCCCGCCCGGATGAAGGACTGCATGAACGCTCCGTTCAGCGTGAACGCCAGCAGTGCGGGATCGTCGAAACGACGCGCGATCTCTTCCGCCTCGTGGGCGGCTTGGGGGCCGCGTTGTGTCCGGGTACCGCGCATCTCCAGTGCGATCGTGGCCAGCAGGCGGCAGCGCGCCGCCTCGTGCGAGTGGCCCGGCAGGGCGGTGAGGGCGCTCTCGGCGGCCGCGACAATCCGCTGGGCCAGCTCCGGATCGTCGCTACGGGTCCAGATCGCAGGGACGTCGTAGGCACCGATCACCCGGGCGGTCAGTTCCGGGTCGCCGAACTCCTCCGCCGCCGTGATGGCCTCCATGCGGTGCTCTTGGGCTGCCTCCAGGCCACCGCCCCCGGTCACCGCGAGGTTCCGGATCAGGCTCACCGTCGTCTCAAGGCGGGCGCGGGCACCGGTGGCGACCGTGCGGTCGTAGGCTGCCGCCGCCCGTGTCCACAGCCGACCCGCCGTCGCCGTCGGCTCAGCCGGAAGATCAAGGCCGGGCTCCTGGTTGAGGATGTCGGCCTGCAAGCGGCGCAGCTGCGGGCCGGGGTCCACTCCCAGCTGGTCGGCCAGGACCGCCCGGGCCCTGCGCAGCACGCCAAGAGCATCCCCCTGACGGCCCTGCCGGTACAGCGCCAGCGCCAGCAGCCGCCAGGCGTCCTCGCGCCAGGGATGATCGGCAAGGTGTACGTCGAGGTCGGGCACCACCTCGGCGGCCCGACCGAGGGCCAGTTGCGTCCCGGCTCGCCGCTCCACCGCTTGCAGCCGCAGCTCGGCGAGGCGGGAACGCTCGCTGCGGGCCCAGTCCTCCTGCGCGAACTCGGCGTAGGCGGGACCGCGCCACAGCCCCAGTGCTTCCTCCAGCCGCGGCAGCGCATCCGTGGCCGGCAGATTCGCGGCGGCGCCGAAGGCTGCCTCGAAGCGCCAGACATCCACGGCGTCCGGCTCCGGGCGCAGCGCGTACCCCGGTCCTTCGGTGACCAGCAGGCAGGCAGGGGCCCGGGATGGACGGTCCGGTTCCAGGGCTCGGCGAAGCGCGGCGACAAAGGTCTGTACGGCGCCCACGGCGCCCGGCGGGGGAACTGTCCACAGGTCCTCGACCAGGTGGGCGACAGGGACGACACGTCGGCGAGCCACGATCAGCCGCGCCAGCACGGCCCGGTGCCGTGGTCCCTTCAATGCGAGCGTGCCACCGCTGCTCTCGGCGACCACAGGCCCGAGCACACCGAATGCGACCCGCTCCATACCCACCTCTCCGGACATCCTGCCGCCACGGTACGCGCTGATTACCTGCTGATTCGCGCCCGGCAGGCTCGAGGTGTCCGTCACCTTCCGCCTTCCGAAAGGGCGAACCATGACACCGACCATCCCCGGCTTCGACTACCGGCGCGTCCCTGTCGCCGACGAAGTCGCGCTCAACGTCGCCGTCGCCGGATCCGGCAGCCCGATCGTGCTGCTGCACGGTTTTCCGCAGACCCACCTGATGTGGCGGCACGTGGCTGTCGATCTCGCGGCCGACCACACGGTCATCTGCCCCGACCTGCGAGGCTACGGCGCCAGCGACAAGCCCGCCGATACTGCCGACACTGACGGAACCGTCTACTCCAAGCGCACCATGGCCGCCGATATCGTCGCGCTCGCCCATGCGCTGGGCCACGAGCGGTTCGCTCTGGCGGGCCACGACCGGGGCGCCCTGGTCGCTGTCCGCGCCGGCCTCGACCACCCCGAAGCAATCACCCACCTCGCCTCGCTCGACGTGCTGCCCACGCTCGACATGTGGGACGTCATGCGCGGCACCGGCGCGGCCGTCGGCTTCCACCTCTACCTGATGGCCCAGCCGCCCGGCCTGCCCGAGCAGATGATCCACGCCACAGCGGACGCGTTCTTCGGCCACTTCCTCGACATCTGGACGCACAACCCACAGGCGATCCCGGCCGAGATACGCGCCACCTACCTGGCAGAGTCTCGCGCTGCCGTCCCCTCCATCGTCGCCGACTACCGGGCCTCCGCCGGCATCGACGTCGAACACGACCGAGCCGACCGAGACGCCGGGAACCAGCTGCGGATGCCGGTGACCGTTCTCCAGCAGGACTGGGGCGCGGCCCTGGGCTTCGACGCCGCCGCGCTGTGGAACGTCTGGGCACCCGACTTGCAGCACACCACCGTCTCCTGCGGCCACTTCATGGCCGAGGAAGCCCCCGCCGACGTCGTCAAGGCCATCCGGGACCTCCTCGCCCGCTGCTGAACGTTTTCAACCACCCCGACAGACCAGCCCAGTCCGCGAGCTGGCTACGAGCGGGCTGCCCCGGAGATGTAGCTCCCGTCCACAGACCAACGTCCAGTAGGTGGGAATCAACTCGAGCAACTCTGGGGACTCCAAGGGCAGCAGGGGTGGCGATTTTCAAGAAGCGCCATTGCGCCGGATGTTGTCGTTCTCCTCGATGAACTCCAGCGACGGCACCCGCTCGGTCAAGCACGGTGAGAGATGGCGAGTGGCCTCACGGCGTCGGCGCCGCCAGCAGCCGCCGGACTGGTTCGTGCAGGCCGCGGCGGCGAAGGTCGCGCATGCCGTCTGGGCCGCCGACGTCGTGCAGCGCCGACGACGCGATCGTCCAAGCGCCGACGAGCCCAAGGACGCTTCTCGGCGATGCGATCGACGCGTGCGCCGGCCAGGCCGTGCTCCTGGAACTCGTTGCTTGAGAACTGATCGCCGGACGGTCGGCTGGAGGGAAAGGACTGGTCAGCGAGCTGGGGCCTGCTGATCGGTCCGGTCCTTCAGGTCTCGCTCTTGCAGCAGTCGTGCGGTCTGCTCGGACACCGGTGCGGCCAGCAGTGCGGTGACCAGGTCGACCAGCCGGCTCGTGAACAGCCGGTCGTCCCTGCGTGGGCGGGCGGCGGCACGGGCGGCGAGTTCGGCGTGGCAGAAGCGCAGGGCGGTGAAGCGGGTGTGGAGCACCGTGGTCGATTCGGGAGGCAGCAGAGGCTCCACCAGGCGCCGCCAGGCGTAGATGCTCGACCCCTCGTTCGGCACGACGAGCTCTACCAGGGGTTCGGGCCGGTTGAGTAGTTCGGCCACGATCTGCAGGAACTCGCGGCCGCCGTCGGGATCGGCGAGCTTCGCGGCGGCCGGCAGCACCAGGGCGGCGGCAAGGGGGCGAAGATCGACTGTGCCGCTGTCCTCGTACTGCTGCAGCAGTACCTCCCGGCGGGCGTCCACCGCAGGGGTGTGTTTGTCGAGTACGGCCCGCAGCAGACCCGCCCGGTCACCGAAGTGGTACTGCAGGGCCATCGCGTTGCGCTGGCTGGCGGCCCGTTTGATCTCGCTGAGCGAGACACCGTCGACGCCCTTCGCCGCGAACAGCTGCTCGGCGGCGCGGATGAGTGTGCCGCGGGTGTCACGGGGCCTCCGGCTCGGGGGCGGCGTGGCCGTCTCATGTGCTGTCACGGATGCCCATGATAGCGTCACCACGCCCGAGTGATACGGTCGCATTAAATGTTAATTCAAGCACCTTGATGCGCGTGGGAGCCCCATCCATGTCCTTGGCCTTCGAGACCGATCCCGACTTCCAGCGGCAACTCGACCGGATCGATGCCACCGGCGCCGCCCTGAGCCTGGATGGAGGAATCCAGTGAAGGCTCTGACTTTCCACGGCCGCCGTGACATCCGCTACGGGGACGTTCCCGACCCGGCCGTCACCTGCCCCACCGACGCGGTCGTCCAGGTCACCACGGCCGGTATCTGCGGCAGCGACCTGCACATTTACGGCGGCAACCCCTTCAGCCCGGAGTTGGGCTACACCCCGGGACACGAGTGCGTCGGCGTGGTCGTCGACACCGGCAACCAGGTCACCCGCTTCAACCCCGGCGACCGGGTTCTGGTCCCCGCCTCGGCCGGCTGCACCCTGTGCAGAGCCTGCGCGACCGGGCTCACGGCCAGGTGCGAGCGCGCTCGGTCCTCGACGGACCTCTGCTACGGAGTGAGCCCGCAACTCCAGGGCAGTCAGGCCCAGGCTCTGGCGGTGCCCCATGCCGAGGTCAACCTGGTGCACTTGCCCGAAGGTATCTCCGACGAGGCCGCCGTCGTCCTGACGGACAACGCCCCTACGGCCTGGTACGGCTGCCGCCGGGCCCGCATCCAGCCCGGCGAAACGGTCCTGGTCATCGGCCTCGGGCCGGTCGGCCTCATGGCCGCGCAATCCGCCTTCGCCATGGGCGCCGCCCGTGTGCTGGGCGCGGACCTGGTCGCGGAGCGCCGCGCCTTTGCCGCCACCCTGGGCGTCGAGCCGGTCGAGGGCGAGGACGCACGGACGGCCGTACGGGAGATGACCGCAGGACGCGGACCGGACGCCGTGGTAGAGGCTGTGGGCTCGGACGCCACCATCCAGCTCGCCCTCAAAGCCGTCCGGCAGGCTGGACGGGTCAGCGTCATCGGCGTCAGTCAGAACAAGGCGTTTCCCATCCACATGGGACTGGCCCAGGTCAAGGAACTGGAGTTCGCGATTGGACTGTGCTCGGTCCACTACGAACTCCCTGCCCTGATCGCCCTCACCCAGGCCGGACGGATCACGCCGGAGGTCGTGGTCTCCCACCGCTTCGCCCTCTCCGAGGGCCCCGCGGCGTACGAACTGTTCGACAGCCGTGCCGACGGTGTCCGTAAGGTCCTTCTCGACCCTGCCCGCTGATCCACCTCGGTGCTGCCGCCGCGTCACGCACCTCCGTGCCGGCAGCACCACACCCCCCGACCGCCCGTCGCACGCTGGGGAGCGCGGTCGCCCGACGCGGACGGGACGGGCCGGTCACGAGGACTTGAGTCGCTGCTGGGCCTTGGGGTCGGCGGGGCGGCAGGACTTGAGTGCCGTGTCGATGATGCGACCCCGGCCGGGGCAGCTTCTGGTGCGGCCGAGTGTGGCCAGCCGCAGGTGGGCGCCAGGTGGTCAGGCCCGTCTCGCCGCAGGAGAAGATCACCTCGATGGGTCCGGATGAACGGCTTGGACAACCGCCCGTTGGGTCGTGGAGCGCACGTTCGCCCACTGGTTCCGCCGCCTGCGGATCCGCTGGGAGATCCGCGACGACATCTACGAAGCATTCCTCGCCCTCGGATGCGCACTCATCTGCTGGCGACGCCTGAAGTCATCGCGATAGGAGTTCTTAAGGCGGGAGGGCGTCAAGGACCAGGAGAACGTCGATTCGCATCTGCTGGACATCGTCACGGCCGAGCTTCCCGCTGATCCGGTGGTGAGACCGGCGCTGGACAACCTGGCGCGGATCGTTCAGGACAACATCGCCGCGCAGATGGTGTTCTCGTCCGGGCAGGACGTCGCTGACGCCCTGAAAAGCAAGGAAGACCTGCTGTCCACGGAGATCCTGGCCCAGCTGGGCGGGGGTGCTGCGGTCGGCACGGCAGCCTTCATCAAGACGGCTGCGGCGGGAGCGGGTACCACGTCCGGGGTGCCCCGTCCTGCACGCGTAGACGGCGCGGCCGGTAACGCAAGAAGGAGGCAGGTGCCACGCCACGGGGGGTTGGGTGTGGCGCCTGCCTTCCTGTTGTTGAACGTACTGCTGGACGGGACGGTCAGCGACCGCCGAGCGCTTCTGATGGGCCGTCACCAGTACGCGGGCGTGGCGGAGCGCCGCCTGGCCGAGTGGACCGAGGCCGGGGGGTGGCCCCGGCTGGCCCGGATGTGGGAGCCGTCGACCGCCGCCCGGGAGAAGTCCAGGGCAGGACGAACAGGATGTCCTGGAACACCAGCCGGTCCGGATGCCGCTTGCGTCCCGGATGTCGGGTCCGACGCTCAACCTTGGGCAACAGCGGCTCGATCACCGCCCACAACTCGTCATCGACTTCCCACGGCTTCGGCCGAGCCACCCCGCACCCCCGGATCATCGGTCCCGGAGCGATCCAACCACTTCGAAGATCATTTCGTGAGGAGTTCTAAGAGCAGATGCGGACACTCCAGCGCCGGTGGCGCTTCCCGCCCGCCTCCCGGTGCACTGGGACGATCCGCCGGTAGACCACGACCATGTGGATGCCCGTGGCGGTGCGCTCTGGCTGCTCATATGTCGCCTGATTTGTGATCGCCTGGCTGTCGAAGAGCGCGAGGTCTGCTGCGAAGGTCTGACGGACCATTCCAATCGCCGTGCCAGTCGCCAGTCGTGCCAGTCGTGGCGACAGGGGAAGAGCATCGATCTGCCCGTCGGCGATGAGGACTTGGTCGCTGTCGGTGCGGTGGGGTCAATGGACGGGGTGTGCCTCCTCTGCTCCCGGGTGTTCGAACTGGGTGCGGTACAGCTCCTCGTAGCGGCCGCCGGCGGCCAGGAGTTCGGTGTGGGTTCCGCGTTGGACGACCTGGCCATCCTCGACGACCAGGATCAGGTCTGCGGCTCGTACGGTCGAGAGCCGGTGGGCGATCACCACGGCGGTACGGCCCGCAAGCGCCTCCCCCAGCGCCTCCTGGACGGCCGCCTCGGAGGTGGAATCGAGGTGGGCGGTCGCCTCGTCGAGAATGACGACCCGCTGGCGGGCCAACAGCAGCCGGGCGATGGTAAGCCGCTGCCGCTCGCCGCCCGAGAGCCGGTAGCCGCGCTCGCCGACGACGGTGTCCAGGCCGTCGGGCAGCGAGGCCACCAGCCCTTCCAGGCGGGAGCGGCGCAGGGCATCCCAGACGTCGTCCTCGGTGGCGTCGGGCCGGGCGAGGAGCAGGTTGGCGCGGACGGATTCGTGGAAGAGGTGGCCGTCCTGGGTGACCATGCCTATCGTCTCGCGGATCGAGTCCGAGGTCAGGTCGCGAACGTCGATGCCGTTGAGCCGTACGGAACCGGCGTCGGCGTCGTACAGCCGCGGCATCAGTTGCGCGATCGTGGACTTGCCCGCGCCGGAGGAGCCGACCAGCGCGACCATCCGGCCGGGTTCGGCGCGGAAGGAGATGCCGTGCAGAACCTCTGTGCCGCCGCGGGAGTCGAGGGTGGCGACCTCTTCGAGGGAGGCGAGGGAGACCTTGCCGGCGGAGGGGTAGCCAAAGCGGACCCCGTCGAACTCCACGGACACCGGCCCGTCCGGCACCCGGCGGGCGTCCGGCTTCTCGGAGATCAGTGGTTTCAGGTCGAGGATCTCGAAGACCCGCTCGAAACTGACCAGGGCGCTCATCACCTCGACGCGGGCGCCGGCCAGTGCGGTCAGCGGGGCGTAGAGGCGGGTGAGGAGCAGGGCGAGGGCGACGACGGCTCCCGGGTCCAGGCTGCCGCGCAGTGCGTAGTAGCCGCCGAGTCCGTACACCAGGGCGAGGGCCAGGGCGGACACCAGGGTGAGGGCGGTGATGAAGACGGACTGGGCCATGGCTGTACGGATGCCGATGTCGCGCACCTGGCGGGCCCGGGCGGCGAATTCGGCGGACTCGTCGGTGGGGCGTCCGAAGAGTTTGACGAGGGTCGCGCCCGGGGCGGAGAACCGCTCGGTCATCTGGGTGCCCATGGCGGCGTTGTGGTTGGCGGCCTCGCGCTGCATCTTGGCCATGCGGGAGCCCATCCGGCGGGCGGGGAGAACGAACACCGGCAGTAGGACGAGGGCGAGCAGGGTGATCTGCCAGGAGATGCTGAGCATCACTGCAAGCGTCATCAGCAGGGTGACGAGGTTGGAGACGACGCCGGAGAGGGTGTTGCTGAAGGCCCGTTGGGCCCCGATGACGTCGTTGTTGAGCCGGCTCACGAGTGCGCCGGTACGGGTGCGGGTGAAGAAGGCGACTGGCATCCGCTGGACGTGGTCGAAGACCGCCGTGCGGAGATCGAGGATCAACCCCTCGCCGAGATTGGCCGACAGCCAGCGGGTGAGCAGACCGAGCCCCGCCTCGGCGACGGCGATGACCGCGATCAGCACCGCGAGCCGGGTGACCGTGCCGGTCTGCTGGCCTTTGACGATCGCGTCGACGACGCGGCCGGCGAGCACAGGTGTCGCCACGGCGAGCAGGGCGGTGACCACACTGAGCAGCAGGAAGCGGTACAGCTGCCGACGGTGTGGCCGGGCGAAGGAGACGATGCGGCGCAGGGTGGCCCGGGAGAAGGGCCTCCGGTCCTGCTGGGCGTTCATCGCACTGTGCAGCGATGTCCACGCGGTGACTTCCATGTCCATGGGGTGCCTCCGGAATCTGGTGGGCCGACGCGGTTCCCGTCGGCCGGCATGGCCCGGGGCGCACTCAGAACGCTATGACCTAAACCAAACTTGAGGTCAACCGATTCCTCTCGGTCCTTCAGCGGGCCCGCTTTTCCAGGTTCACTTGCCACTCATGCGCTGTCGGTGGTCGGCGGGTTGACCATCGCCTTCCCCACGCCCGCTGGATCACCGGTCAGAGGTCGAGGTGGCCGGCGGTCCGTTCCTGGCACCGGCGGGGGAGCGGTGACGCGGCGCCACCTTGCAAAGCCAGGTCAATCGGTCGACTGGACGTCGGAGGCATCCTGCGCGGCCAGGACCGTGGGCATCTGCCTCTGCAGCAGACCGAGGAGTGCAGTCAGCTTGTTTCGGCGGTCTCGCCGCCCATGTCTGTCAGGGAGTACTCGACGTGCAGCCTGTCGGTGGTGTGCACCTCCCGCCGTACGTAACCGTCACGCTCCAGGGCGTGCAGCGCCTGAGCGAGCATCGTCTGGCTCACACCCTCGACGCGCCGGGCGAGCGCGTTGAACCGCATCGGTCCGTCCGCCAACGCGCCCCATCACGAGCATTCCCTGACGGCCGGTGATGTGATCCAGGGCTGACCGCGAGGGGCACGCGCGGGCAAACACGTCGTACTCGATGTCGCCGAAGGCGCCGAAGCCGCAGCGGTGTTCAGCGGACACGACAACGCCGGTCCGCTGCCCGACCCGGCGTCCATGCCCGTGCAGAGTCCGCCTGGTGTTTGCTGACGCAGCCCGGCGCCACTTGGGCGTCCCCGCCTTGGCCTGGGCGGCGCCGGCTACCAGCACAGCCTGGTGGTCTGCGCTCGGCAAGACGCCCGTGATCTCCGCTTTCGCGCCCATACCGGCCCAACGAACCGTCCGAGTGACGCCCGGCCGATGGCTTCGCGTGTGAGTGCTCCACCCGTCAGGTGTCGAAGCGGCGGCGGGAGGCCTCGATGTGACCGAGGTACTGGTGCGTCCAGTCGCACATTCCATCGATCGTCACCCGCAGGGCTTGGCCCGGCCCGGTGAGGGTGTACTCGACCCGCGGCGGCACGACGGGGTGCACTTTCCGCTCGACCAGGCCGTTGCGCTCCAGCATGCGCAGGTTCTGGGTGAGCATCTTGTGGCTGATGCCCTCGATCTCATTCCGCAACTCGCTGAAGCGCAGGGTGCGTTCACCGAGAACCTCGATGATCAGGAACGCCCACTTATTGGCGACGTCCGAGAAGATTTCCCGCGCCAAAGAGTCCGCGCGCGTCAGGTCTGCTTCCTTGGACGAGCCCCTGAACTGCTTGGTCACCATAAGGTTCCCAGTCACTGAAAAGTGCGTTCTTCCATGTCAGCGGCCACTCTCTTACAGTTTCTAAGTAACCACAAGAGACCAAGAGCGGTTTGGTTTGGTGGAAGCGAGCCCACGGGCTCTCATGACAAGGAGGCAGGCAGCATGGCCATCACCCTGGTGAACCCCGACGGATTGCCGGAAATCGATGCCTACCGGCAGGTGTCGATCGCGACTGGGTCGAAGCTGGTCTCCATCGCCGGCCAAGTCGCCTGGGATGCCGATGGGGTCACGGTCGGCGAAGGTGACCTCGCCGCTCAGGTCGAGCAGTGCTACCTCAACGTCGCCACCGCCCTGGCCGGGGTCGGTGGTTCCTTCGACGACGTGGCGAAACTGACCGTCTACGTCGTCGACTGGACCCCCGACGAGATGCCCCTCTTCTTAGAGGGGGTCGCTCGGGCGGCCGCGAAGCTGGGGGTCACCCCGGTACCGCCGGGCACGCTGCTGGGCGTTGCAGCACTGGACGTACCCGACCATCTGGTTGAGGTCGAAGCCACCGCGATCATCGACTGAACAGGTGTTGCTCGCCCTGACCTATCCGCGCGATCTCTTAACCTCGGGCCTCGCCGTGTCTCGAACTGGTTCGCTCACCTGGGCATTCGCCGGACGTTGATGCGGCCTTCGTCTGATCATGTGCTCCGACCAAGGTGCACGTGACCACGACAAAGGCCGTGAGGGTGAGTCTGCTGCCTGATGCGGTTCCGGGGGGAAGCGTTCGCGGAAGTGTCAGGCTTCCGGGACGAGTTGTACGCGTGTCTGACCGTCCGGGGCGATGAACTGTTCGAGCTGGCGGACGCGGTGCTGTGTGCGCCGGGTGCGGTGTACTGGGTGGTGGAGCTGACGCTGCTGCCCGAGCACCGCGCCGCGGACACGGGGCAATGTACGACGGCCTCAACCAGGGCCGGATCAACACCGGCCGGCTGCGGTCGCTGCTGGCCGGCCTGCCCCTGCCCCGGTTCCCTGACGGGCGCCTGGTGCTGGCGGTGGACGTCTCGGCCGGACCGGACCGCAGCCAAGGGGCGCGGAACCTCAGCCCCGCTGCCCCTTCGCCTGTCCGGCCTTCACGTCGGCCGCGTACCGATCCACGTACTCCTGGCCCGACAGCCCCAGGATCGCGTACGTGATCTCGTCGGTGACAGCCCGCAGCACCGTCTTCTGGTGCTCCATCCCCGCGAAGCGCGAGAAGTCCAGCGGTTCCCCGAACAGGATCGCGACCGGCCGGATCCTCGGCAGGACACGTCCCGGAGGCCAGATCTCGAACGTCCCCACCATTGCGCACGGAATCACCGGCACCTGCGCGGCCAGCGCCATCACCGCGACCCCGACCTTGCCCTTGTACAGCCGGCCGTCGGGGGAACGAGTGCCCTCCGGGTAGATCGCGAGCAGCTCTCCCTTCGCCAGTACCCCCAGCCCCTCCCGGATCGCCGCCTGCCCCGCGGCCCTGCCCGACCTGTCGACCGAAATCTGCCCGGCACTGCGGAGAGCGAACGTGGTCAGGCGGCCCGTGAGGCCCGGTGCCGTGAAGTACTCCGCTTTGGCCAGGAACGTGATGCGCCGTTTCAGGACCGCGGGCATGAGGAGGGGGTCCGCGAACGACAGGTGATTCCCGGCGACGATCGCCGCGCCCTCCGCCGGAACGTGCTTGAGCCCCTTGGTCCGCGGCCGAAACAGCAGCCGCAGCAGCGGTCCCAGAAGGACGTACTTGAGCACGTAGTAGAACACGGGTCTCCCCACTGGCGAATCGGCTCCCCGGTACGTCTGTGCCGGCCGTCAGGTCAGATCCTCCCCGCCCCGGGCCGGGTGCACGGTCACCGGCGCGTGGCGGCGCGCGAGGCGGCGCGCCGGACGGGCACCCAGGCAAGCCACCCCGCGGGCCGGGGCCGCCGCGTGTCCGATGGGAGCCGAAGCTTCTGCGAGCGCTGGACCGGGGCCCGCCAGCCCATCGCCCTGCACCGCGTGACAGGCGGCCAGCTTGCTAGGAGCGTTCGGGCGTGGCGGCGAGGGGGCTGGTCAGATCGTCGTCGTTGAGCGTCCTTCTAGTGCCGCATCAGGCAAGGTTCGCCCCGACCGAACTATGAGGTAGCGGCCTGGCCCACCCATTGCAGGAGCAAGCGCGTCGTCGACCTGGACCCTGCCCTTCGGGACGCGCTGCTCGCTCTGGTCGAGCCAGACGTCCGCGGGAACCCCATGTCGCCGCTGCGCTGGACCACCAGGTCCACCCGCAAGCGTGCGGTACCGCCCGGGCTACCCGATTGGTCCGAATCGGGCTTGTGCTCGCCAACGTGCCGGTCCCCAGGGCTTCAGACGGCGCCTGACTCGGATGGCGGTGATCCCTGCGCGTCGTTGGCTGGTCCCCGTGAGGCTGAGATATGCAGGTCGGCGTGCATACAGGGCCCATCGTCGGGGCCGTTTCCGATGGAGGAGGTAGGTCCGTGACTGGTAGTGATGGCGACGGTGATGGCCGGGTGGAGCATGATCTGGCGGTCCTGGAGACGATCGAGGCGGTGCAGGCTGGCGGAACGCTGGGCCGTGCTCGGCGGCGGATGGCAAGTGAGTCGGGCGGGCCGCGTGCTGCGGCGGCGGAGCTGCAGAAGATCACGGAATTGCACGTGTGCATGGGCCTGAACGCCTGCCAGGGGCATGACCGGGATGGTTCGGCGCCGATGGCGGGCATGGGCCGGTGCGCGACGGTGCTGCATGTGTGCCACGGCGCGAACGAGTGCCGGGGGCAGGGCGGGTGCGGCTACACCGGGCCGGACGCGGAGCTGGCCAGGCCGGGTACGCAGGCCTGTCGCTGGAACGGCAGTTGCGCGAGCCCGATCAACGTCAGCCGGGTGTTCGCCGGGGGCCCGTTGAAGGGCAAGAGCGTGTGGAAGTTGGCCCGGCAGCTGTTCGAGGCCAGGATGTACGAGGCGGGGATCCCGTTCGGCCCTGCTCCGGGCGAGGGCTACCCGGACGACCTCGTTCCGCCGTACGAAATGCCGGAGCTGGACAAGCCGAAGCGCAGGCTGACGGACGGCGCAGCGCAGCAGGGCACGGCACGGACGGCGGGGCCGGACGGGGCTGTCGCGTGACGTCACTGCCCGGCAGCGGGGGCATTTCTTCGATCTCCCGCTTCGCGCTTCCCGCTTTGGGGTTCGGGGTCGGTCTGCGGGCTCCGCACCACGGGTGGGTCCTGGACCAGCTGGACGGCGGGCTGGGTGTGGACTGGTTGGAGGTGATCAGCGAGAACTATCTGGACTCCGGCGGCTTTCCGCGCCATGTGCTGGACCGGGTGGCCGAGCGGTACCCGGTGGTGCTGCACGGGGTGTCGATGTCCATCGGCAGTGTCGATCCTCTGGACTTCGACTATCTGGCCAAGTTGCGGCGTCTGGCGGACGCTGTCGGTGCCGCGTGGGTGTCGGATCACATCTGCTGGACCGGGGTGGCCGGGGTCAATACGCACGACCTGCTGCCGGTCCCTTTCACCGAGGAGGCCCTGGCCCATATGGCCGAGCGGGTTCGGATGGTCCAGGACGTCCTGGAGCGCCCGCTGGTGCTGGAGAACCCCAGCTCGTATGTGGGCTTCACCGCCTCCACGATGCCGGAGGAGGAGTTCATCGCGCGTCTGGTCACGGAGGCGGACTGCGCGCTGCTGCTGGATGTGAACAACCTCTACGTCTCGGCCGTCAATCACGGCACCGACCCGCACGCCTACCTGGCGGCGCTGCCGCTGGACCGCGTGGTGCAGATCCACCTAGCGGGCCACACCGACGCCGGCACCCACCTGGTGGACACCCACGACGGGCCGGTCGCACCACTCGTGTGGGACCTGTACGCCGCGGTGCTGGCGCGCACCGGCCCGGTATCCACCCTGCTGGAGTGGGACGACCGGCTGCCTTCGTTCCCTGACTTGGTGCGCCACCTGGGCCCGGCACGGCAGCTGGCCGAGCGCGCAGAGCCAGCCGCCGGGGTTGCGGCGGCAGCGGCGGGAGGGTGAATGCGCACCACCACCCAGCCCATGGACCCGCAATACAGTGCCGCCGACGCGGCAGGGTCCGCGGACCTGGCCGGGCTTCAACGCTGGTTCCAGACCGCGGTCCTGCACCCGCACGGCGAGGAGGGCGCGGACCAGGTCGCAGCCGTCCTCACCAGCTCCTCGCGGCAGGCCGCCCACGAGCGCCTGGCGGTGTACCAGCGCGGCTACCGGCTGCGCCTGTTGGGCAGCCTGCACTCCTGCTTCCCGGCGCTGCGCCACCTGCTGGGCCCCGAGGCGTTCGACGTCCTCGCCGCGGAGTACCTTGACGCCTTTCCCCCGCGCGGCTACACCCTCGACTGCTACATGCAGGGCTTTCCCGCCCACTTGACCGAAGGCAGACCCGATGCGGGGCGACCTGCCGATGAACGTGACCCGTGGGTCGACCTTGTCGTCGACCTGGCCCGCTTCGAGCGGGCCTTCGCCGAGGTGTACGACGCCGCTGAACCGCACCCCCACCGCCTGCTCGCCTGCCGGCATCCCGTGCACACCTACGCCACTGCCGTCGCCCGCGGCCAAGACCCCCCACCGCCACCGGCCCGGCCCGTCCTCCTGACACTGCGCCGCCGCGGCCACACCGTGGTCGTCACCGAGACAGTCCCGCCGGCCACCAGCCATGGCGCTACCCAGCCCCGCCACACCGCGCAGACGCGGACGCCCGCGTGAGCAGTACGCCCCTACCCCGTCCCTGCCCGGGTCGCCAGCGCCCGGCAACCGAACTGGAGCCATCATGACAACCCGCACTTCTGTCGGCCTGCCCTTCACGATCGAGCCCCTGGCTCCCGTGAATCCCAATGAGCCGATCCAGGACTACGAAACTCTGGTCAACCACCTCCACCAGGCGGCGCAGGTGGAGATGTCCACCATCCCTATGTATCTGTACGCGGCCTACTCCATCCAGACCAAGGGCCACAACCAGTGGTTGCCCGGCATCTCCGCGTTCCGCACCATCGTGGCGATCGCGATCGAGGAAATGCTGCACCTGTGCCTGGTCCGCAACCTCTTGGTCGCCCTCGGAGCGGGAAACCGGATCACCTTCAACGACAAGCACTTCATCCCCAGCTACCCCAGCAAGATGCTGCACCGGGTCCCCGACCTCGAACTGCACCTGCACCCGTGCTCGCCCCAGCTGATGAAGGACGTCTTCCTGCCGCTGGAGCTGCCCGCCGAGCACCATGCGCCGGCGCAGCCCGACCAGTACCAGACCCTCGGCCAGTTCTACCGGGCCATCGAGGACGGTCTGGTCCGGGTGGACCGCGCCGAGGGCAGCAGGCTGTGGCAGTACGCCAAGGACAGCACCGCCTGGCAGTACCAGCGCGCCTACTGGAACCGCGACGGCGGCGGCGAACCCATCCTGATCACCAACCTCAAAACCGCCCGCGACGCCCTGCATATCGTCGTTGAACAAGGGGAGGGCGTCGACCCCGCGAAGGCCACCGTCCCCATCGACCCGGTCAACCCCACCCCCGGCTTGGACGAACTCTCCCACTACGCCCGATTCCTGCGCATCCAGCAAGGCATCGAGCCCATCGGGAACGTGCGCAACGTCCCCGTCGACCCGAAAATCCGCGACTTCGACGAGCCCGCCGCGAGCCTGGCCCAGCTCTTCAACGCCGCCTACTTCTACACCCTCGCCATGCTCGACAAGCTCTACAGCCTGCCCGCCACCTTCGCGGCCGAGACGCCCAACCCCCGCTACCACCTCGAGAGGACCTTCGTCTCCGCCATGAGCGGCCTGCTCTACCCCATCGCCGACCTGCTCATGCAAACCCCCGCCACGAAACTGCGCCCCGAGCCGGCGACCGTGCCCGTCTTCGCCGCCCCGACCTTCGAGTTCTACGACTTCCCCGCCGAGATCGAGAAGTCCGGCTCCCGCACCATGAAGCAACACCTGATGTGGCTGTGCAACCAAGCCATCGCCCATTTCCCCGAACTCGGCGGAGACAACAGCGTCCATTGGCTGATCGACAAAATGCCCGACATCGACCAGATCCCCTCGCAGCCTCCCGCCAGCCGCCCCCCATCGAAGTGACGGCACACCGCACCCGGTGCCGACTCTCTCGAACAAGCCACAGGATCGAAGTCCAGCAGGATCAGCCGGTCCCGCTCCAGCCACGACTCGTAGCCCACGTGTCGATCCACCGTCGCCGCCCAGTACCAGCCGGAAAAGTGACGATCCCCGCGTGACCAGCGGAACGGGCGCACCGGCTGTACGTCCTCGAACTTCTCGGTCGTACACGATCGCAGTGAGCGACGCTGGCGTCTGCCCTCGCATCGACGAAGGCCACCTCGAAGCCCGGTTCACCAGCCCTTGAACCGAAGAGCACCGCCTCCGTTGCCACCAGCCACCCCCAGAACCCGGCCCTCGGGCCAGATTCACTGACGCGGAACGTCTTCGGGCCGGAATCCTGTCAAGGGGCTCGATTGGATGACAGGGGACAGGGGCACCCCGTACACAGTCGGAGGCGAGCAGCTCGATGTCGACGAGTTTAGGAGTCAGTGAGGTTTCTCAACGAAATGATCTCGTGAGGTGACTCGGCCCAGGGGATCCCGCGAGCCGCGATGAGTCCTGCGGCGTCCGGCGGTCGTACTGTCGAACCCGTTACCGAGGAGGACTTCTGATGCGCAGCGTGACCTATTCGATGAGCGTCTCACTTGACGGCTACATCGTCGGGCCGGACGGCGACTTCGACTGGACGGCGCCCGACGAGGAGGTCTTTCGCTTCTGGATCGACGAGATTCGACAGGTCGGCGTCCACCTGTTGGGACGACGGCTGTACGAGACGATGCTGTACTGGGAGACCGCCGACCAGGATCCATCGCTCGACGACTCCATGCTCGAGTGGGCCGCGATCTGGAAGCCGCTGCCAAAGGTGGTGTTCTCCACCACACTGTCGGCGGTGCAGGGCAGTGCCCGCCTGGCCTCCGGCAGCCTGGCGGAGGAGATCGAGCGGTTGCGAGCCGAGCCGGGGGAGGGCGACATCGCGATCGGCGGCGCGACTCTCGCCGCCGAGGCGGCCGCGTTGGGTCTGATCGACGAGTACCGGGCCATGGTCTACCCGGTGCTGGTTGGCGGTGGCATTCCGTTCTTTCCCCAACGCGAGCGCCGGGTGGATCTCGAACTCGTCGAGACCCGCACCTTCAGCTCGAGAGTCGTCTACCTCCGCTACCGCGTGGCGCGTTAGCCTCGCGCTTTCATGAAGCGTGGTGTCCGACGGGTGGTCAGACAAACGAAAAGCGCCTCTGACCAGCAAGAATGAGGATTGTCGAGGTCCTT
>NZ_JBVHDR010000036.1:0-18763 GCF_055563295.1 Streptomyces sp. NPDC002868
TTCTGGCATTTCTCGGCGCGGTGGGTGCAGCCGGCCAGGCGGGGCGCGCGCCGGGCTCCGGTCGACCAGGCCATCGAGTCGGCGGAGGCGAGCAGATGGCCGTACTTGGCAATTCCTGAGAGCTTGACCCCGAAGCCATGCAGCGCCAAAGCGCGGTCGGCGAACGTGGTGACGATGGCGCCGATCTCGCTGGTGGCCTGGCGTCGGCAGACGGATCCGAGCCCGACAATCGGCTCGGCAGCGAGATTTACCCCCGAGGCTTCGTACAGGTCCGCACATTCGAGGTAGCTGGCCAGGGTGGAGCCCTGTAGGACGGGCATCCATGGGATTTCCGGCGCGAGCTCCCGCAGCTGCTCGAAGTTCACCACTGTCAGGCACTGGTGGATACGGACGGCAGTGGCGAGGTCCTGCTCCTGGGCGCCCGGAGTCACGCCGCGCAAGGCGCGGGTGCCGTGGAACCAGTGAGGGCTCTTGCGAGGGACGTCCCGCCGGCCGTAAATGACCTGGGATTCGCACATGTTGTCCTGCGGGGCAACCCAGTCGGGCATCCGTCCGACGCCGTCGATGATCCGCCGCACCTCGGTCACGTACTCGGCCGCGGTCATCGTCCAACGGCCGTGCTGCTGGAGCATCGTGAATCCGCCGGAGTCCATTACCCAGCGACCGACAGCGCGCGGCAGGGTTCTGTACCGCACAAGGCGGTTGCGGGAGATGCACAGCGGCACGTCGGCGAACTCCGGCAGCCGCAGCCAGTGCACCATGTGCGAGCCCAAATAGAACACGAGTCCGCCCGTGGCCGGCTGCGGCGCGGGCCGCCTCCGGTCGGCGGGCCCGGTGTGCGGCTTCATGCCGCGGCCTCTTCGTCCTTCTTCGGGTACGGGTAGGCGGTCGCGGTGAGGGCGCGACGGTCGTGGCGCGAGCCGATGAGGTGGGCGTAGCGGTGGTTGCCGCGGTGCTCGAGGAAGGCTGCCCCAACGGCGGCCAGTGCCTCCTCCAGCCAAGCCCGTCCGGGCTCGCGGGCGGCTCGGGGGCGGGCACCGAGCAGAACGAGGCGTCGTTCGGTGCCGGCGTGTCCGCTCTCATCGGTGCGGACCTTGGAGATGGCGCGATCGGAAGCACGCGAGTTCGCGGATTCTTGGAGGGGCCAGTAGTTGAACCCGCGCGCCTGTCGCCAGTTGAGGGCGCTGTGAAGGGCGGGTTCGTCACGGGGCGGTGAGCGTGTACGCGGTTAGGCCCGCCGGACTCGGTCGAAGCGGAGTTCCTGCATAGCTCCCCCAAATGGAGTGTCGATCACGCCCGATTCTGCTGGGCGAGCCGCCGCGCCACCGCCGCATTTCCCACCGGCCGTGCGATCCGCCCCCACGCACGCGAAGGCCCCGTCCGCGATTCACGGACGGGGCCGATTGACCCGGCCGTGGGGACCCTTGATTTCGGTGGGCGCCGGGCGGTCAAGCGAAGACGGCCAGGTCCGACCCGACGGCGACGACCAGCCGCCGTCCGCCGGTCAGTGCGACGGTGGTGGCGCCGGGCACAAGCACCGTGCCGATGCGGCTGCGCGTGTCCAGGTTCCAGATCCGTACGGTCCCGTCCTGTTCCAGGGTGGCGGCCAGGGGCGGCCCGGCTGCCGGCAGGGCGCAGGCGAGTGCTGATGTACGTGCTGCGACGACCGGAAGGGGCTTTCCCAAGGGACGGCCCGACTGCGCGTCCCACACCAGAACGTTCCTGTCAGCGGTGACCAGTACGGTCCTCCCCGGCTCGCCGGCGCTCGCGATCAGCCCCGACCATGTCGGCAGTTTCTCGGCGACCTGGTGTCCCGCGAGCCGTAGTGCTGTGAGGTGTGCGCTGATTGCTGAGTCGGTGCCGGTGGGACGGCCGCCCGGCCCGTCCACGTCCGGCGCCCACGGCTCGGGTGGTCCGGTTCTGCTGACGGTGTCGAGGACCCACTGCCGCGTGATGCCGTCCGGGTAGAGAGCCACGATGACGGAGCCGAGCCCGGACGCGCAGGCCACGTACCGGACTTGGGCGTCGGCGGTAGACATCTGGTGAACCACGGCGCCGTCGGTCAGGTCCCACACGATGACATTGCCGTCGAGCGATCCTGACACCGCGACCGGGCGTCCGTGACGAGTGGCGCACACGACGGAGGTCACGGTGTCCGTGTGTCCGATGAGCGGCCCGACGGGCTGTCTCCCTGTGGCGAGGTCCCAGACCCGCAGGGTGCGGTCCCGGGATGCGGACACCGCGACGTCCGCGCCGTCGATGACGGCGCACGCTACCGCGGTGATCTCCCCGGTGTGGCCTACCACCCGGCTCGTGCCGTGCCCGCGCTCCGTGAGGGCGTCCTGCACGTCCCAGATCCGCACGTCTCCGTCCGAGGAACCGGTTGCGATGGCCGGCTGACCGTCCACGGAGCCGGCGTCCACCGAAAACACCGTGCCGGTAGGGCCGGTGAGTGTCGCCCCCGTCTGTTCTCCGGTCTCCAGATCCCACAACCGCACAGTGCCGTCGGCGGATCCCGTGACCGCGAGGGAGGCGTCTTCCGGCAGGATCGTGGCAGCGAACACGGCACGGGTGTGGCCGAGTAGGGGCCCGCCTATCGCTCGCCCGGTATCGAGGTCCCACAGTCGCAGCATGTCCTGTCCGTGTCCGCGGTGACCGGTGAGTACCACGGGGCGATCACCGTGCTGCCCGCAGGCGAGGGAGAGCACATCGCCCCTACGCGTGATAAGTGGAGGGCGGAAGGGACGGCCGGATGCCAGGTCCCACACGCGGACGGTGTGCTGGCTGTCGCCGCTGACGATGACGGGCCGGCCGTCCAGCGTGGTGCAGCGGACCGCCATGACCGGCGCCCTATGCCCGTGGAGGGGCTCGCCGAGCTGTTGACGGGCGGTGAGGTCCCACCGTATGAGGGTTCTGTCACGCGACGCGCTCACCGCGATGGGGCGGCCGTGCAGCTCGCCGCACGCGATGGCGAAGACGTGGCCGAAGTGCCCGGCCATGGGGCCAGCGGCCAAGCGCCCTGTGCGCAGGTCCCACACCCACAGACTGCTCCGGGTGGACCTCTTTCTTGCGGTGCCGGTGACGCCGACCGGGGCGCCGTTGAGCTCGGTGCAGGAGACGGCGTACACCTCGTCGTCGTGGACGAGGGGCGGCCCGATGGGCTGCCCCGTGACCATGTCCCAGATGCGGGCGGTGCGGTCCCGTGAAGCGCTGACAACAACGGGCCGGCCCGCCATGTCGGTACAGGCCACGGCATCGACGGGGGCCGTGTGGCCGGACAGAGTCCGTGAGAGGGCGGGCGACAGGGAGCCCCCGGTGGCCCACAGGGCCTCCCAGCCTCCCTCGCCAGATTGCCGGGACAGCAGCCTGCGCCGCAGATCCTCGACGCCGTACCGTACGGCGTCGAGCGCGAGCAGGGCCCGCCTCGTGGCTGGTCTGTGGCGCCGCGGATGGTGGGCGGCATTGGCACGGTAGACGTCTGCATGGGCGACGGCGCGTTCACTGGTGGTGTGGCGCAACTGGAGCGTGAGCGCGTCGGGTTCGGCGTTGATGAGGAAGAGAGGGTCCTCGACGAGCCGGTCCAGGGCGCCGTCGCCGGCGGCCACAGCGTGCTCGGCGGCGTGCCGCAGGAGGTAGGGGTGGGCCCGGCCCCAGTCCGAGTCGCCCTCGGGCGTCAGAGGAACGGTCGCCATCAGCGCTTCGTGGAGCGTGTCCGCGCGGACAGCCGGAGCAGTGTGGTCCGTCAGGGCTTGGTGGAAGTAGCGGTACAGGAGGCGGTGGTCGGTGTCGGGGGTCGTCCGCAGGTAGAAGGCGGCCGACCTCAGGGCCCGGTGGGTGGCGTCCGATTGCGGAGTGGGGGTGCCGGGAGCGGGCGGGCTGTGGGCCAGGGCAGCGGTGTGAATCAGGTCAAGGGGCATACCTTGGCCACGAGCCTGGCCCAGGACGGCGAGGACCGGCTCGATCCATGGGTCGGTGCGCGCGAGGGTCCGGCGATGGAGCTCGAACACCTCTGTGATTCCGCAGGGCGGGTCGAGCGTGTCGCGTTCGGAGCCGCTGCGCAGGTGGTCCGCGTAGAGGGCCGCGACGAGGAAGGCGCCACTGTCGGTGTACAGGGCAAGTCGTTCGGCGAACCCCCGGACGCGGAACGGCGGGTAGAGGTCGCCGATGAGGAGGTCGAGATAGGACTGGAGGTCGTCGGCCAGTGTTCGGCGGTCCTCGTCGGTGACGGGGTCGAGGTCGAGGACTGTCCCAGGGTGACCCCGGGTGTACCGGCGCAGCTCGGGCAGGACGTCCCACCAAGGGCGTGTCCCGAGCAGGACCCGGGCGCTGGGCGCTTTCGAGCTGCGCGGGGCCTCCGACTCCCGGGCCGTGCCCGGAGCCGGAGGGCGGGGATTGCCGCAGATGAGAGGGAGGACGAGTTCGTTGAGGACGGCGGCGGGGTCGGCCGCCTCGTCAAGGGCGTCCAGAACCACCAGAACGTCACCGGCGGCGCGCAACTCGGACAGAACCTCGGCCGTCGGCACGACATCGGGGGCGGACCGGAGGCCGGGTGAGGGCGGTCGGTCGACACCTTGCCTGGCCGTACCCGGCGGAGCGGTAACCTGGCGGAGCTGGTGCAGCAGCGAGTCAGTGATCTGCCCCAGTGACAGAGCGCGGGCGTGGACGGCCAGCACCCGGCCGGAGGGCTTCGGCCGGAAGCCACGGACGGCCGCGCGCACCCGTTGACCCAGCCTCGACAGTTCTGGGTGGGTGAGGCAGACGGTTACACCGAGCAGCGCGGACTTCCCGATGCCGGGACCGCCGGTGACGACGAGGAGCGAGTTGTCTGTTTCATCGTCGATATCGTGGTCGATCCACTGGCGTATTCGGTGGAGTGCCTCGGTACGCCCGGAGAACTGCATGGCGTCAGCGACGGGGTTCCCTGCGGCGCGCGTGAAGAAGTGCAGCGGATCGAGCCCAGGTGAGCAGGCCTGGGCGAACTCGCGCAAACGAGGATCCAGACCGTCCAGGACCGTGGCGCCGGGGTTCGTGGAGTAGGCCGGGTTTCGCAGGAAGGGCTCAGGCTCGACAGCCGCCTCGGTGTGCGGGGTCCGTACGACGGCCTGGACCGGTCGGCCGGCCGCGCGATTCGCACGGTCGAGTTCACGGTCGATGGCCGCGGCAAGCGTGTCGACGGGCACGAATGCGGAGGCGTGGTCAAGGTCCAGGAAGCCTTCGGCCAGCTGGTGGAGTACGGTGCTGACAGCACTGGTGAAGTGAGCTCCGTACGCAGAGGAATCGGCGGAACTCGCCCCGATGATCCAGGCGTTGCGCAACCCGTCCTGGGGCTTCCGGGCGGCGAGCTCCTGCATCTGCTGCTGGATGATGGCCTGGCCCGCTCCGCACACGTCGAGGAGGAACAGGACAGGCGTGCCACCGTTCCCGACTTCTTCGAGGAGCTGGCCGACGCTGACGCACGTGGCGTCGACGTCCGCGGGATCGGCGCCGGAGCAGGCGAGGTAGAGGCCTCCGCCCGCACCCCGGACACCGTGACCGGCGAAGTGCAGGACGAATGCGTCTGCCTCGCGGTCCGCGCGCATCTCCTTCCAACATGCGCGAAGACTCGAACGGCCCGGTTCCAATAGCGGCTCACCGGTGTCCGCCCCGGCGCGGTTCAGGGCCCAGGACAGCTCCCGCAGAGCGGGAGTCACCGACGGCAGCGGGATCAGCGAGCGGGCGCAGCCGTCCGCCTGATCGTCCTCGGATGTGCGGCCGACGGGGAAGTCGCCCGCGCCAGCCACCAGCGCCCGTGCCACCACAGCCCCCTGGGATCCCGTCCGGCCGGGTATTACGTTCTCTCCCTGCCAGGTGTCTGTCCGGAAAGGTAGGGGACCACGGCGAGGCCCGTCAGGCCGTTGGCCAGATAGGACCCGAGCCCATGGAAATCGAGTCCGTTGTCGAACAGTTCCTCCTGATCGACGGGGAACGCCTCGGACAGCTTGGGCGGGATCGCCACGAGGTCGCCGACGTCGGCGATATTCGTCCAGTGCTCGACCCCCTCGGGGCGGGCTCCTCGCCCCGCGCGCAGCCCCGGCTCCAGGCGTCGCGTCAACGAGGGCAGGCGAAGAGGCGAGCCCAGGGTGACGAGTTGACGCACCCGCAGGTCGGGATGCGCGTGCAGGGTCTCGTACGCGACGACGGAACCGAGCGAGTGGGCGACGATGACCTGCGGCTGCTCGCTTCGGATCATCTGGGCCACCCGCTCCTGGACGACTCGGCGTCGTCCCGTCCACGTCGTGTACGCCTCCACCTCACGTAGCATCGCCAGTATCACGCGTTCCAGCCGACGCACCGTCTTCTCGCGCAGTCGCCTCCCCATAGGTCCTCGACGGTCGTCGACCAGCCAGCCCAGGAGCTGACGCAGGGGCGCCAGCCCGATGTTCTGGAGTTCCGTGGGCACCGGAGCCCCTGCCGCCACCAGCCATTCAGCAGCGTCCTCGCGTTGCGGGACGGTGAGTTTTTCGAACCCCGCGTAACCTTCTCCGGACTGAGCTTCGTCCGGCAGGTCGCGTCGGAGCAGGTCGGCGTAGTAGGCCATGGCCAGGTCCGGCACAGCCCCCGCAAGGCCGGCTTTAGCGAGTCCCGCCGCAAGTCTGGAACGGCAATCCGCAGCGGCTGCCAGCGACGCCTCATGCGATGTGGCTCCCGGAACATAGTTGAAGATCCCGTGAACCATCACGACCTGCGCCATTGTCCACCCCCTCCGAACGACCGGATCGGCACCCGGCACGTCGCACCTCTGCATACCCAACTGCCCGCACGCAGGACACCTCGGCCCTGCACTTCGATCTCAGACATCGGCCGCAATGGCCGTCACCTTCGGGGCCCAGAACCTGGATTTTGGACACCGGAGAGACTCGGATCTTGATGGTCCAGGAGATCGGAGTCCCTGTGGGGATGCGGCACAGCCTCGAGAGTGTTCAGCTAATCGATATGCGGGCCAGCGAGCAGATGCGTGACCTCGGCGTTGTGCAGTACGGTAGCCCGTCCTGGCCGAGCCCGCCCGGCTACCGGGGCAGTTTGGCGGTGCGTTCGGGGTGGGCGGCGCTGACGTAGCGCATAGCGGTCTGCTCGGTGATGCCGAACAGGCGTATCAGTCTGAGGGGGTCGGCGCTCGCGGACGCCTCGTTGAGGATCCGGTCTTGTCGTAGACCGCTCAGCGTCAGCCCTCGGGGAAGGGCTCCGCTGAGGAGGCCGGTGCTGACGGCCGGGTGGTCGGGGTCGACTGCGGTCTTCTGGCTGACCAGCAGGTGGGTGTTGGTTGAAGCGGGCCACCGGTGGTGTCGGTAGGTGGTCCAGTCGGCGGCGAGTTGGTGGGTGAGTTCCTCCAGGTAGAGGGTGTGCCGCAGCAGGCCGCGCCGCACTTCGAGGGTGCCTCGGGAGAGGTCGAGGCCCGCGGTGTGCAGGGTTCGGATCTCGTGTCCGGGTAGTGCGTGGATGGCAGCCAGGGCGATGACGAGGCGGCCGAGTGGTGTCCTTGCCTGGTCGAGCAGCCCCATGAGGCGGTCGGAGGGGATGGACCTGGGGATGCCCTTGATGTCGCCGACCGGGAGGTTCCGGGTGGGGTTGCGGAAGATCACTCGTTCGCGCTTGAGTGCGCGGAACAGGCTGCGCAGGGCTGTGGCCAGCCCTCGGCGGGCATAGCCGGTCAGGCCGTCCACGGTGTTCTCGACGTGGGCCGTCGTGATTTCCCTCAGCGAGGTCATGTCGGTCGTCGTGATCCAGGCCGTGAGGGTGGGCTGGAGCGTGGTGAGGTAGCGGCGGATGCCGTGGTACCCGCGGGGCTCGCCTTCGCGGCGGCCTTGCTCACGCATGACCCTCACCCAGATTCCGACCTCGCTCGCGACTGGCTCCGGCAGGGCAGTGAGGGTCGACTCGATCCACGCCAGATCCGCGTCCCGATGCAGGTCGGGGTCCTCCACCAGCAGGCCGCGAACGCGCAGGAACTGGGAGACGGGCTTGGCAGGGACGATCCGGCCGGTCACGGCCGAGTCGTGCCGCCGTAGCCGTCCGACGCTGCGAGGAGCTCATGCAGAAGATGGGCCGCTGTGATCACCCCGAGCAGGTGGGTGCCGTCCTTGGCCTTCTCGGCCACGGCCACCAGCGGGCTGCGGACCCGTGCCATGAGCGCCGCCACTTCCAGCGCGGTGTCATCGGGATCCGCGATGGGCGGCGGGGAGGCGGTGCTGGGGAGGCAGTCGCCGACACTGCGTCCGACCAGGTACTGGCACAGGCGGTCGGCGTGTTTCTCGTCGACGACCGCGGCCAGAGTCGGGTCCTCGATCACGTACTCGGGCACCAGGACCTTGACCATCTGGGAGGCGGGCAGGATCGCCTTGGGTTCGCCGTGCTCGTCCAGCACCAGGAGCCCGGGGAGTTTGTGCTCGGCCATCAGCCGGGCCGCCTCCAGCGCGTCGCTGCCGACGCTCACCGATTCGTACTCGACTGCCAGGTCTCGTGCGCGCACGGCCGGCTCCTCGTCTGCTCGTCATGTCCCTGTTCCCAGCGTCGGTCATCACCGGGCTCCCGGCGATGACCTTGACGCGACGCATACGGTCCGCCGGCCCCGTTTCATTCCCGCCCCTTGCCGGCTTGGTCCATGAGCCGGTCGACGATGAACGCGGTCAGGATCCCGCCCAGCAGCGCCCATATGGCATGACCCGGACCCAGTCCACTGACGGCCACCGCTGTGCCGAGGGCAGCGGCGGACGCGGCACCCGTCATCACCGCCGCCGTGTTGGTCAGGAACCGCCATTGCTGTCGAGCGGTGCCGGGTCGGCGTATTTCACCGAGCGCGGCACGGATGACGAGTGCTGCGACGGCGACGCTGCAGCCGAGTGCCGCTTGGGTCCATGTGGTCATCGGTCAGGCCAGGGCGAAGTAGCGCAGCCAGACATACCCGGCCGAGATCGCCACGGTGACGGCGGTGACGACGAGTCCGTACTTGGTGAACTGCCAGAAGGAGATGGGGCTGCGGTTGCGTTCGGCGATGCCGAGGACGACGACGTTGGCGCTGGCGCCGATGGCGGTGGCGTTGCCGCCGAGGTCCGCGCCGATGGCCAGTGCCCACCACATGACGTGGTTGGTGTCGCCGCCCATCGCCTCGACCAGGTCGCTCGTGATGGGTGCCATGGTGGCGACGTAGGGGATGTTGTCGATGATGCCGGACAGCACGGCGGAGGCGCTGAGCAGCAGCATGGAGCCGCCCAGTTCGTTGTCGCCGATGGCGTCGGCGAGGGCCGTGGACACCTCGCCGATCACTCCGGTCTCGATCAAGCCGCCGATCATGATGAACAGCCCGGCGAAGAAGGCCAAGGTGGGCCACTCGACCTCTTTGAGTACGTCCCCGGTCTCCGCGGTGGACAGGGCGATCAGCAGACCGGCACCCAGCAGCGCCACGACGCTGGGCTCATAGTGCAGCACCGGATGCAGGACGAAGCCGGCGACGACCAGGGTGAGCACGATCAGGCCCTGGACGAGGAGCCGGGGGTCACGGATGGCTTCGCGCTCCTCCAGCTCCATCACCTCGGCCGCGCGGTCCTCGTCGTAGACGAAGGACTTGCGGAACAGGAAGCGGCACATGGCGATCAGGACCACGATCAGCAGCGCGGACAGCGGGGCGAGGTGAACGAGGAAGTCGTTGAAGGTCAGCCCCGCCCGGCTGGCAATGATGATGTTCGGCGGGTCGCCGACCAGCGTCGACATACCGCCGATGTTGGAGGCCAGGACCTCGGAGATCAGGAACGGGGCGACCGGCAGGGCGAGCCGTTCGCACACCAGCAGCGTCACCGGGGCGATGAGCAGCACGGTGGTGACGTTGTCGAGCAGCGCCGAGGCCGCGGCGGTGATCACGATCAGCATGACCATCACCCGGAAGGGCCTGGCCTTGGCTCTCTTCACGGACCAGATGGCCAGGTACTCGAACATGCCGGTCTTCTTCAGCACGCCGACGATCATCATCATGCCCAGGAGCAGGAAGATGACGTTCCAGTCGATGCCGCTGTGCTCGGAATAGAAGGCGGACTTGTCGTCGGTCGCCCTGATCGCCAGCATCAGCCCGGCGCCCCCGAGGGCGGCCCCCACCCGGTGGATCTTCTCGCTGATGATCAGGGCGTACGCGCCGACGAAGACGACGATCGCGGCCCAGCTCTGCCAGTCGTTCACGATCCTCCGATGAGTCGTTCCATCAGGCGGGCGGCCGTGATGGCGCCCACCAGCCGGACCTGGTCCCCGTCGCGTTCGATGACGGCGACGAGCGGGCTGTGGGTCCGGGCCATGAGCGCCGCCACCTGCAGCGCTCCCGCGTCGGGCCCGACCACCGGCGGCGCGTACGTCCGCGGCGGCAGCCACTGGGTGACGGTCAGGCCCGCGATCTTCTCCGTGACCTCGGCGAGGTGCCGGTCGTCGATCACGGCGGCGACGTGCGGGGCCTCCAGGACGTAGTCCGGTACCAACTGCTTGATCAGCTGGGAGCCCGGCACGATGGCGTACGGCTGCTGGTCGGTGTCGACCACGAGCAGTGCGGGCAGCTGGTGTTCGGCCAGCAACCGCGCCGCATCCAACGCGCTGTCATCCGTCGAGACGGAGGGGTAGGGCTCTGCGAGGTCACGCGCGCGCATGGCCGATCTCCTTGCTGTGGTCTGGTGCCGCTCCGTCCTGGTCGGCCGGGATGCCTGCCAGTTCGTCGACGTGGAAGAGCCGGGCGATCGGCACGTCCGTGCTGCTGTGGGCGATGATCGAGGCCGCGATGCAGACCGCGATCAGGGTGTACGCCTCCCGGCCGTGCGGGATGCCGGCCTGCAGCACCAGCAGCCCGTACACCACCGACGCGAAGCCCTTCGGCCCGAACCAGGCCGCGACCAGCTTCTCCCGGCGGTCGAACCGCGTTCCGATGAGCGAGATCAGCAGCGACGCCGGCCGGATGAGCACGATCGCCAGGACCACGGCGACGTACCCGCCGATGGACAGGTCGCCGAACAGCTGCGGGGTCAGCAGCGCGCCGAAGACCAGCAGGGCCGCGAACTTGGCCAGCTCGGCCAGCGCCTCACCGAGCGGCTCGAACGCCGCCTTCGCCTCCGGGGAGGCCGAAGCGAGGACCGCGCCCGCGGAGAAGGCCGCTAGGTAGGGGTTGGCGTGGGTGAGGTGGCACAGCCCGTACAGGATGATCCCGGTGGCCAGCGGCAGCAGCGGCTGCAGCTTCGGCTCCGGGCCGAGCAGCCGCAACCGCACGAGGCCCGTGACGAGCAGCGGCAGCACGATGCCGAGGGCGAGGCCGCCTCCCAGCTCCAGGGCGATCTTCCCGAGCGACGCGTGCGCCGGGCCCGCCGTGGGGCCGGCCGCGGCGATGAGGATCAGGACGACCGGCAGGGCGAGGCCGTCGTTGATGCCGCTTTCCACATTCAGCAACTGCCGCAGTTTGGCGGGGACTTCCTTGCGGCCGACGATCGCGGAGGCGAATATCGGGTCGGTGGGCGCAAGCACCGCGCCGACCAGGAACGACGTCGTCCAGTCCAGACCCACCACGTAGTGCGTGATCAGGGCCATGCCGACGAAGGCGAGCGGCATGCCCAGGCCCAGGGCCCGCGCCGGGTTCTTCCAGTTGGCGCGCAACTTGGGGAACGAGACGTGCATTCCGTCGGTGAACAGGACCGCGAACAGGGCGAGGTCCGCGGTGACCGCGACGATCTCGCTGTCCGGCGTGATGTGGATCAGACCGAGAAAGCCGTCACTGACCAGCGCCCCGCCGACGAGGAACAGGAAAGAGGTGGACAGGACGGTACGGGCGGCAAGCCCGGAGAGCAGCACCGCGATGAGCAGTGCGACTCCGAAGACGGCAACGAGCACCATGAGGGTGTCCCCCGATCGGCAAAGAGAGCTCTCTCGAATTCGCCGACCAGGCTTCCCGGCACACCGCGCTGGACTTTACACGTCCCTTACGCCACATTGACAGGTCTCCCACGCCCGCGGCGCCGTCACGTGCCGGATCCCGGCAGGGATTCGGTGCTGCTCCGTCGCGTGGTTGTCAGGCACGACCGTCCCACCAAGTCGAGCGCACGACGGATGACCCAGCGCGCTCGGCGTCGCGGCGGTTGAAACGCTCGCACATGGTCGCCCGATGAGCCCCCCCGCCCGAAGAACATCCCCGTGCCCAGTTGGCGCGCGGCTGGGTTTACGCCGAATCCCAGGTGGCGGGGGTAGGGTGACGGCCCGCGGAGCCTTGACGGGGTGTCAATGCCTGGGTCCCGGGCGGACGGTATGGAGCGTGATGGCAGGGCGACAGGTGACGGTGGGCACGATGCGGTTGCGGCAGTCGCTGTTCACCACGCACCCGGCCCGTACGGTCGTGCTGGCCTTCGCCACCGTGATCCTGGGCGGGACCGTGCTGCTGTCGCTGCCCATTGCGTCCGAGCAGGGGAGCGCGACAGGCTTCGTCACCGCGCTGTTCACCTCCACCTCGGCGGTGTGCGTCACCGGTCTCGTCGTGGTTGACACGGGAACGTATTGGAGCGGGTTCGGCGAGGGCGTGATCCTGGCGCTGATCCAGGTCGGCGGGTTCGGCATCATGACCCTGGCGTCGCTGCTGGCGCTGCTGATCTCCGGCAAGCTGCGCCTGCGGATGCAGCTCACCGCGCAGGCGGAGACCAAGAGCCTGGGCATCGGTGACGTACGGCGAGTACTGCTCGGTGTCGCGGCGACCACCCTTGCTGTGGAGCTGGCGGTGGGGGCGATTCTCGCGCTGCGCTTCAGATTCGGTTACGCCAATTCCATCGGTGACGCGGTATACCGCGGGTTCTTTCATGCGGTCTCGGCGTTCAACAACGCCGGGTTCGGACTGCACGCCGACAGCCTGACCCGCTACGCGCAGGATGCCTGGGTGACGCTCCCCATCTCGGTGGCGGTCATCCTGGGCGGTATCGGCTTTCCGGTGCTGCTGGAACTGCTGCGCCACCGGCATCGGCGGCGTACGACCGGACGGCGCAGGTGGTCGCTGCACGCCAAGCTGACCCTGGTCACCACCGCCGCTCTCCTGCTGGCCGGCACGGTGCTCACCTGTCTTCTCGAGTGGGACAACCCCGGGACTCTCGGGCCTTTCGACGGGGACGAGAAGCTGCTGAACGGGTTCTTCTACTCCGCGATGAGCCGTACGGCCGGGTTCAACGCCGTCGACATCGGTGCGCTTGACGCATCGACGCTGCTGATGACCTGCATGCTGATGTTCGTCGGAGGCGGCAGCGCGGGTACCGCCGGCGGCATCAAGGTAACGACGTTCGCGGTGCTGGCCGCGGCCATACTCGCCGAGGTACGCGGCGAGCCCAGTTCCAGCATCCTGGGCCGGCGCCTCGCACCCCACGTCCTGCGGCAGGCGCTGACGGTGGCACTGCTGGGCGTGGGGCTGGTCGTCGCCGCCACACTCGCGTTGCTGACCGTCGCGAAGTCGTCGTTCGAGGCTGTGCTCTTCGAAGCAGTGTCGGCGTTCGGAACCGTCGGCCTGTCCACGGGGATCACCGCCGACTTCACGGACTCCGGACGGCTGATACTGATCCTGCTGATGTTCGTCGGCCGGCTCGGGCCGGTCACCCTGGTCTCAGCCCTCGCCCTTCGCGAGCGGACCCGCCGCTACCAGCTACCCGAGGAGCGACCTGTCATTGGGTAACTACCTGAGCAATCTGCGCCGTCGCCGCCGTAAGCGGCTCGCGGACCAGTACGCCCAGCCCGGCCACGACCAACGCGTCGCAGTGATCGGCCTCGGCCGGTTCGGCAGCTCACTGGCCCACGAGCTGACCCGGCGCGGCTGGGACGTCCTGGGCATCGACACCGACGCCCACCTGGTGCAACAGCACAGCGACACTCTCACCCATGCCGCAGTCGCGGACTGTACTGACCCTGAGGTGCTGCGCCAACTCGGCGTACATGAGTTTTCCCGCGCGGTCGTCGGGATCGGCACCGATATAGAGGCGAGCATACTGATCAGCTCCAACCTGTTGGAGGCGGGTGTTCCCAACATCTGGGCCAAGGCCATCAGCCGTCAGCACGGTCAGATCCTGGAACGGCTCGGCGTGCACCACGTCGTGCTGCCCGAGCACGAGATGGGTGAGCGCGTCGCGCATCTCGTCACCGGCCGCATGCTCGACTTCATCGAGTTCGACGACGACTACGCCCTCGTCAAGACAGTCGTCCCCGACATCGCCACCGGCGTCCCGCTCGGCCAGAGCCGGGTGCGCAGCAAGTACGGCATCACCGTGGTCGGCATCAAGCGACCGGGCCAGGACTTCACCCACGCGACGGCCGAGACCGTGGTCGAAAGGGGCGACGTCATCATCGTCACCGGCAGGACCCAGGCGGTGGAGGCGTTCGCCGAGCTCAGCTGAGACGTACCCGTCACCGGGCCGGAAGGGCGGGCCAGACCGCCACGATGTCACCGCGCGCCTGCCGGTCCGGCTGTCTCATGCCGCCCCATCGGGGGTGGGTGTGGGTCGCGGCGTCCGGACGTGAGATGCAGTTCTCCGATGATGAGGGTGAGGGTGCCCGCGCCGGCGGCGAGCAGCCCGATGATCGCGAACATAGAGCGTTGATCGTGCTTGTACACGTCGTCGTACGCGCTCGTGGTGACCTCGACGTGAGGCCGGTGCGGGTCGGCCGTATCGACGGCGTAGTAGCGGCCGTGCGCGGCGTCACTGGCCTGGAGGGGACCCCCGCCGACGGCGGTCACCAGCGCGATCCCCCGCGGCGAATACGCAGACCAGGACGGCCTGCACCGTGCGGGGCAGGCAGCGCAGGGCGAGCCACTGCAACCACGAGTTGCTGAGGCTGCCGCCCGAGCCGACGTCCAGGGCGATCCCGCGGATGATCGTGGCAAGGAAGAGAGGGAGCAGCAGCACGAAGCCGATCCCCGCGAACAAGGCGGTGTTGTCCAGCACCGGTTCACCGGGGAGGAGAGTGAGGGCGGATGCCGACAGCGCGGACACGCTCACGGACAGCGCCAGACCGGCCTGGACCTTGTAGCTCGTCTTCATGGCAACCGCCCCCTGTCCCCGTGGCGCGCGCTCTAGTCGGTGATCGCGATAGCCCCGTTGTCGGAGGGTGCGCCGGTGCCCTTCTTCTGCGTGATGCCCTTAAGCAGCTGGGCGAGGTCGACTCCGGTGGTGGAGCTGAGGAGTTCCATGCCCTGGGCGACGTTGTCGGCGACCGTACGGGACAACTGGCTTGCCCCGTCGGTGGAGATGACGGTCATCTTGTCGATGGCGGACAGCGGCTCGGAGGCCTTGGCGACGACCTGCGGCAGCACCTCGACCAGCATCTGCAGCATGGCCGCGTCGCCGTACTGGGCGAAGGCGTCGGCCTTCTTGCGCATGGCCTCGGCCTCCGCCGATCCCCTGGCGGCGATGGCCGCGGCCTGTGCCTCGCCCTCGATGCGTAGGGCGTCCGCGAGTGCTGCGCGGTGTGCCTTTTCGCCCTCACCTGTCAAGCGGGCGCGCTGGGCATCCGCCTCGGCCTCCTTGACCTGGGCGATACGCCGCGCCTCGGCCTCCTGCTCGGCCTGATAGCGGGCGGCATCGGCGGGCTTGCGGACCTGGGTGTCCAGTTCACGGTCGGTCAGCGCGGCCTGCCGCTCGGCGACCTTCTCCTGCTCGCTCAGAACCGCCTGCTGACGGTCCGCCTCGGCAAGCGGACCGGCGGCGGCAGCCTTGGCCGCGGCCTCGTCCGTCTCCGCCTTGATCTCCGCCTGCTTGAGCGCGAACGTCCGCTGGGCGATCGCGATCTCTTCCTCGGCCTTCAGCCGTGCCTGCTCCGACGCACGCCGTGCCACGGCCTCGGCTATGTCCGCCTCCTGCTTGGCGCGGGCGGCCTCGGGCCGGCCCAGGTCCTCCAAGTAGGAGCCCTCGGTGGTGATGTCCTGGATCTGGAAGGCGTCCAGCACCAGGCCCTGCCCGGACAGGCTCGCCTCCGCCTCCTCCGCGACCTGCCCGGCGAAAGCCGCCCGGTCCCGGATGATGTCCTCCACCGACATCCGGCCGACAATCGACCGCAGCGCACCCGAGAGCACCTCCTGGGTGAAGCCGACGATGCCGTTCTGCTGCATCAGGAAACGCTGCGCCGCGGCCCGGATGGAATCCTCCGTCCCGCCGACCTTGACGATCGCGACGCCCTCAAGGTTGGCCTTCACCCCGCGCAGGGTGACCGCGCCACGCACCGCGACCGGGATGTGCCGACTGGACAGGTCCAGGGTGAACTTCTGCTGGACGAACGGGACGACGAAGACGCCTCCGCCAACGACGACCTTCTGGCCACTGTTGTCGGTGAACACCCGGCCGGTGGCCGGATCGGTGGCCTTCTTGCCACGTCGGCCGGTGATGATGAACGCCTCGCTGGGCCCTGCGACCTTGTAGCGGGTGATGACGACGAGGGCGAGCAGTACGACGAGAACGACGATGCCCACCACAGCGGTGAGAACAGGGCTCATGGCAAATCCTCTTGGGTTGGAACAGACAGAACAACCAGCACGGACCGCTGTGGCGGTCAGGCGGTCAACGCTCGACGGGACGCACCGCGACTGACGTCGTGGTGAGCACCGACTCGACCCAGACCTCGGTGCCGCGAGCGACCGGAACAGAACTCTTCGCTGCGAACTTCAGTGGCTGCCCGGCCAGATACAGCAGCACCTCGCCGTAGCCGTCCACCGGAATCCCGGTGACCACGGAGCCCGAACTGCCCACGAGATCCTCACCGCGCGGCGTGACCGAGACACCGTCATGCATCAGAGCCCGGCTCAGCTTCCAGGTCAGCCAACCCGCGCTGACCCCCGCCACCGTGCCCACACCGGTGGCGGCTGCCGCTCCAAGACCGGTGGTCCCGAGCGTGATCGCTCCGGCGAAGCCGAGCATCGACACGAACCCGGCGATCACCGGGAGCGACAGGAACCCGTCCAGGCCACCGCTCAGCCCCTCGAGGACCCCTTCCAGCAGCCCGTCGAAGACCAGGGACAGCACGAGCAGAACGAGACCGGCGATGCCGAGACCAAGAAACCAGCCCATGAGCGCCACCCCTTCCCGTTCGCAAGTACCCGACGATACGGCGATGCTTTCACGGAATCGCACTTGAGTTCATTGCCGGAATCCGGCAATCTTTACACGTCCTTGATGCCGTGCCCCGGCCGGAGAGCGGCCGGGCTGCGTCAGGCCACCCTTGGTCCATGTCGCGTCAGGACGTGCCATCAGCGCATCAAGAATCAGGGGACTGCGTGAAACGGCGGACAATTCCGGAGGAGTACCTGGCGGGATACACCCAAATCCTGGCCGAGGTGGCCGTGACCGGCCGTCGGCTCACCCGGGACGAGCTGCAGTCCCGGCGGGCGCTCGGTGAACAGGCCGCCGAGGCGGGGCACGGCCTGCGCGCCCTCATCGTCAAACACCTCGCCGTGACACGGGCAGCGTGGCCCGACACCGCTGCGGCCGGCGTCCTCGCGGCTGTCGAGCAAGCCATCGACGCCTTCGCCGAAGGCTACGAAGGCGCCCAGCGACTCGCCGTACGCCAAGAAGAAGCCGCACGCCGCGAGTTCATCGACGACCTGCTCTACGGCCGCAGCGATCTTGGACGACTCGCCGAGCGAGCCGAACGCTTCGGCCTTCGGCTCTCCCACGCGCACGCCGTCGCGGTAGCCGGCGACCCGGCCTCGTACGACGAGACCGGCTCCGTACTGCGCCAGGTGGAGCAGGCCGTCTTCTCCCGTTTTGGAGACCGCCGCATCCTGCTCACCACCAAAGACGGCAGGCTGGTCTGCATCGCACCGGGCGACCAGGACGACATCCTGGCGTTCTTCGCCAAGCACGCGCACGCCGCCACGGACGGCGGCCAGGTCGCCATCGGACGCCCCCACCCGGGCCCCGGCGGCGTGGTCCACTCCTACGAGGAAGCCCTCAACGCCCTTGACCTGGCAGAGCGTATGCACCTGGAAGGCCCGGTCCTGCGCGCCGTCGATCTCCTGGTCTTCCCCGTCCTGACCCGCGACCGGGCGGCGATGGCCGATCTCGTGCGCAATGTCCTTGGACCACTCCAGACAGCACGCGGCGGCCCCCGCCCCCTGCTCGACACTCTCACCGCCTACTTCGACGCAGGCTGCGTGGCGGCCGAAGCAGCGCGCCAACTCAATCTCAGCGTCAGGGCGTTGACGTACCGGCTCACCCGCATCCACAGCCTCACCGGCTCCAATCCGGCGGACCCCATGCACCGCTACACCCTGCAGACCGCGGTCATCGGTGCCCGTCTGCTCGACTGGCCGGCCAAGAACCTGGGACCCCGAACGGTGTGACTGCCATCCCGGTGCGAGTCATCGAGCGGCCAGTCCGGCCGGCGTGGTCGCCGGACTCGGCGCGGGCCGATCGGTGTCCTGCTTACCCCTGGCCGTCGTGGGTGACGCGTTCTTTGGAGCGGCGGATCTTGGGCAAAGACCCCAGGACGGTGGCCACCGTGATCGACTCGCGAGCGGAATCTCGTGGTCGACACCCGCGGGCTTCCGCTGCTGGTCATGGTCACCCCCGACTCGCTCAGCGACCGCGACGCGGCCAAGGAAGTCCTCGTCCGCCTCCGCCTGATGCACCCCGAAATCACCATCGTCTGGGCTGACTCCGCCTACGCCGGAAAGCTCGTGACCTGAGGGAAAGGCACCTCAAGCTCACGATCAAGACCGTCAGCCGCCCAAGGACTCCTCCGGATTCGTGGTTCTGCC
>NZ_JBVHDR010000036.1:18773-25453 GCF_055563295.1 Streptomyces sp. NPDC002868
GTCGTCATGGCTGATGCATGCCCGCCGGCACGCGCGGGACTACGAACGGCTCATCCAGCACTCCGAAACCCTGATCACCTGGGCCGCCATCACGCTGATGACCACCATCTCACCCGGGGCAAGAAGAGCCTGACACGCCTGCCCGTCACCCCGTCCCGACTGACGCAGGCCGCCTGACCTAATCGGCGGACTCCGGGCCGTCCTTCTTGCCGAACCGTTGGTACCAGCGCAGGGCGCCGAGGCTCCGCCACAGCGCACCGAGCTCGAACTGGCCTGGACTGAGTCCGGTCTCGCTGACGGCGGTGCTTGACCAGCGCAAGCTGCTGGCCAGGCGGATCGAGGAGCTGCTGGAGGCCCACCCTCTTTCGAAGGTCCTGACGGCGATGCCGGGGGTCGGCGTCAGGACCGGCGATCCTGATCGAGGTCGGCGACGGCAGCACCTTCCCGACCGCCGGCCACCTCGCCGCCTACGCCGGTCTCGCCCCTGCGACCCGCAGCTCCGGCTCCTCGATCCGCGGCGACCACGGAAGCGAGCGCAGTCGAAACAGGGTACGGAGCCAACTGCAGACAAGCGTCTTCGACCCAGAGCCCCGACTCCGAACCGGCGCGACACCGTGAGGCGGTGGCCGCGGCGCGTTGCACTGCGCAGCGCCTAGGCACGACCCAGCAAGGTGGCGAGCGGCGCACCTGCCGGTCACGGTCCCGGGGCTACGGCCCGGCGCGAGCGCGTCGAACCACCGCTGAGCCTCCTCATGGTTGGCGCCGCACCCACTGGTTCCCAGGGGAGGCCGTTCCGCTGGTCCAGCGTTCGGTTCTGGTCAGCGGCCAGCGCTTCCTATGGTCACTCTCAGCCCGCGCCACCAGCGCTTGAGCGCGTTCTTGCGGTAGGGGTCGTAGGTGCCGTCCCTGACGAGTGCACGCAGGTGCGTGAACTGACCTTCCGCTCTGGTTTGCAGGACCCCATCCGTGACATCCGTCCATGCCTGCCGGACAGGCCATCTGGAGAGCTGCGACTGCATGCCGATTCGCCAGTCCGCCCATGCATCGTCCGAGACCCATCCCTGCTCCCGAGCCGAGATCTCGTCTTCGCACAGCCGCAAGTAGAGCAAGGCCACTCGACGTCCGTCGGCCGCAGGTTCCGTGCCCACTGGCTCCTGTTCGCCGGCCACCAGAGCCTCCTGAGGCAGGGTATCCAGCAGTTGCCAGTAGCGGTTCAAGTAGAAGTCCTCGACCTGACGGACACGCTGGCGGCTCGACAGAACGGCATGCCAGAGCAGGGCGAAGAAGGCGGCAAGGACCGTCAGGATGGAGAGAGCCGTGCTCAAAATGCCTCCTCAAGAGCGACCGCCACAGGACCGTCCGAGGGCCGATCACTGACGGGGTGTCAGACTCGCGCCATGGCAGAAGCACTCCTGGGCAGCCTCATTGGCACCATTCTGGGCGCCCGATCGCACTGGCGGGCACGTACTACGTAGTTCGTGACACCCGCAGGGGCAGGCAAGAGGCTGTCGAGCATGCGGCCATGGCCAGACTCCTGGAACAGTTGCGTCTCATACGTGTGGAGGTTCACCGGCTCGACGACGGCACCAACCGCACCGAGTTCGCAGAGCACTGCCGTAGCGCCATCCTGTCGTTCGGCGATCGCGAACTCCGTGACCGGCTCAAGGCACTCGGTCGATCTGATCGCCGAAGCAGCGCACGAATCGCACTTCCTTTACAGGAACCGAGAGGTATCAGCACCCACGCTCCGATTCTTCGGCCGCCAGGACATCATGCGATGCCTTGAGGCGCGCCGCGATGGAACGCCGCTGCCGCCACCGGATGAACGGTGGACCGCGACCCAGGCTTACAACGACTACGGCCAGTACCCCGCCATGCTTGAGGAGCAGGACATCCAGCGCGGCCAAGCCCTGCGCGGTGGTCAGCAAGGCCCCGCAGGCCAGGCAAGGCAGTGAGAGTGGCGTGCCGAGGCACCTGAGGTGCGGCAGCAGCGCAGACGGTACGAGCGGAAGTTGTCGTGCGCATCGGCCGAGCCGAGGAGACAATGGAAATGTCTGGCCAGGGGCCAAGGAGGCAGTGATGCCGACAGGGCGGAGCAGGATACGCGCGGTGGCAGTGACCACGGCCTTGTCACTCAGCCTGATCTCGGCCTCCGCCGCGGCCGTGCCCCAACAGGAGAGGGACGCGTCGGCGCCGGTCACTGTGTGCTTCCCCGCACAGCAAGAGGTGGCGCCTCTGCCAGGTTTCGAAGGCTTGTACAAGCAATACAACAACGAGCAAAAGAAGTGCTCAGTCGTTCAGAACACCTCAAGTGACAGGGCGCTCCGGATGTGGGGGAACGGCGTGATCGAGGGACCGATCCGGCTTGAGAACGCCACCGGATGGATCCGCACAGCCACCGCGTCGGCAGTTCAACGGGGCGGCGAGGTGGTGATCCTGCCAGGTGAGAGCGTTCACCTTTTCTCACCGCCCCCGGCCACCTATTTCATTGATCTTGCCGACGCAAAGGCGTCCCAGTACTCCAGTCGCACTTCGTGATCTGACGGGGCGGCAGGTGGTTGTGAGGGTGCCGGGGCATGGGTGAGGCCGCCTGGTGATCATGGTGTTGTGACGCATCAAGAGCCTCAGACGGCCTCTGCCGTCAGCAGAGATCCATCGGTGTTCCAGGAGAAGTTCGACGAGCTCGCGGACGAGCTCGCCCCGCTCTTCGCCCGCCGCGAGCCGACTCGTGGGCAGCACAGCCCTCCCACCTGTCGTACCATCCGGCAGACTGCTCGACACGCAGCGCTGTGACTACGAGCCGCCGTGAGCGATACCGGAGTACCAGGCGCCGCCCAGGTCGAGGCCGGCCAGTCCTGTCACTGCGCGGATGGCTCGAGGTGCGAGCTCCTCATTCCGGATGGGTGGGTTGGCGATGTCCTCGTACGGGCCTTCCGGGGGGAAGCCTGCCTCGTTGAGCGCTTGCGTGAGCGGCTGCCCTGGGGCGCCCCAGCGGCGACCGGTGTACATGTCCAGGCCACACCACGCGTCGCTGGTGTCGATGCACCTCATCCTCGCATCCTCATCGTTCTTGGACAGGAACACGGCCCGCTCGCCCGGACGACGAAGCTGCTCAAGAACCTGCCGGTCGCAGCAGACGAACCCGGTCAGCCCGAACGTCTCGACGACCAGCGTCCACGTAGGGCTGACACGGGAGGCGACGAGGAGGATGCCGTCGTCTTCAACACCTTCGTCATCAGCTTCACGGAGCGCGGCGAGGGGACCATCGACCTGCTGGATGCTGCCGGCGCCGATGGCGTGCAGAGCGTTCTGCGGGGCGAGTGGGGTGAAGGTGTAGGACCAGCCGCCGAAGTCCCTCTCAAGCGTCTGTATGTCCACGTGGGGCCTCCTGGAACGGGAACGGCGCCACCCCTATCAGCTGGGGTGGCGCCGTGATTCTCGCAGGCCGCTGCGACAGTCAGAAGCCGGTGGTCACCAGTCGACGATCTGGACGTAGAAGCGGTCGTTGTACTCCGCCGGGAGCGTCGCGTCCCACGCGAGGATGCGGTGGTTCCGCATGTAGATCATCAGGGTCTGGCCGGCGGAGCCGTTCTGCTTCCCGTTGACCGCTCGGACGGAGAAGTCCCAGTCCGGGTTGGCGGCGCCTTCCAGGGTGGTGCGGAACGGGTACTCGTCGCACTCCTCACCGTTCGCTGTGTCCGTCTGCAACGCCGGCGGAAGCCCCGTGGTGGAGTATTCGCCGGTCGATGCGCAGGCATTGTCCTTGTGCCTGGTGTTCGCGGTCAGCTCGGCCTGGTGGAAGTCGCCGTGTATCCGGTGCAGGCCGGGGGCGTTGTAGTCCATCAGCCACTCGCCGGGGAACTTCTTCGCCGTGGTCTTGGTGGGGTAGGTGCTGTCCGGGGTGTTCTGTGTGTCATAGATGTGTTCGGCGACCGCCAGGTGGGGGGAGTCCCAGGCACGGGAGTACATCATGCGGGGGATGGTCTCCAAGAAGACACAGCCCTCACCCCAGGTCGAGTAGATGTAGTAGGCGGAGTCGCAGCGGATGATGCGCTTGACGACCGACGCCTTGTTGACGGTCTGGTATTGGCCGGTGTCGGTATAGATCTGCACGTGCGACTGGTGGGCGAGCTGCTTGTCCCGCCCGTAGCCCTGGGTGGCTTCGCTGTTGATGTTCCAGTAGAACCAGGTGTCACTGCTGTCCCAGTTTTGCCAGTCCAGGGTGATGGGAGGCTGGGTTGCGGAGCATCCGGAGCCAGTGCCGTAGCAGTTGCCGACAACGGTCAGGTCGATGCCCGGAGCGGTAAAGATGTCGTCGTACAGGCCCCACTGGTAGTCAACGGAGTCCGGTTCCATCTTCGCGAAGATCCGCATGGAGCGAGCAGTGTTGTACTGCTGCTGGAAGAACCGCATCTTGCCGATGGTCTTACCGACGTGCTCGGGCGGCTGGTTGGTGCTGATCTTGTAGTAGTCGACGGTGATCGTCGCACGGGAGCACGAGGAGAACCGGTCGATCACCGCGTCGAAGTTTTCGGTTCCGCCGAAACACATGTTCTCCAGTGCGGTCGGCGGGGTGGTTCCGACGGGGTAGCCGACGGTGCTCTCGTTCAGGTCGTAGACGGCCGTCGGGGTCATGGTGATCTTGTCGCCGCCATCGGTGGTGGCGGTTTTCGCGGCGCGCCCGAAGTCCTTGTACGGATGCTCCTTGGCCTGCTGATTGGCCTCGTTCGCCAGGTCGTACGCGGCGTCGAGCGGGAGAGGTTTGCTGTCCTTCACCTTCCGCTCGGAAGTCTTCCCGCCCGGTTTAGGAGGCTCGGGAGCTTTCCCGTCCTTGGCTGCCTTGACGCGCTCACGGGCCTGGTCGATCTGCTCCTGAGTGATGTTGGCTTTCAGATGGATGCTGGTGTCCGCGGTGGTCGCGTACTGCGGCTGGATTTCCCGCGATTGCGACACCTGAGCGGTCGTGTCCTGTTTAGTGCCGTCTTGCTGGAGCGGCAGTACGCCGGCGAGCGCTGCGGCTGCGGCGATGGCAGCCACGCTGGGCAGGAGTTTGATACGCACGGATCCCTTTCAATCGAGCGTGTACATGTCACACGCGAAAGGGGAACCTACCTCAACTATCCGATCTTGAACAGCGCGCACAGACGCGACGAAGGCCCGCACCCAGTACTCCAGTTCGCACTTCGTGATCTGACGGATCGTCGGGATGGAGGGTTCAGTCGAGGTCGGTGAGGCGTCGCTTGTAGTGATGCCAGCGGGCGCGGGCTTGGTGGCGGCGTCGCCAGGCGGACCACTGCAGGTGGAAGACCATGCGGCGGGCGGCGAGAGCGGCGGGCAGATCTTCCAGCAGGACGGTCAAGAGCTGGAACAGGCGGCGGGCCTCCGTGACGGTCAGGGCGATCTGCCCGAAGTCTGCGGGCGGTTCGGCGGTGGGGCTGGTCGGCAGGACCGGCTCGGGATGATGACGCCGGTCCAGACTGGCGATCACCGAGAGCAGGGCGAGGGCGGCCATCGCGAGGATCGCGTGTCGGCGCCAGGAGCGGTGGCGGCGGGCCTGGGTGTGATCCAGGCCGACGGCGTCCTTGCCGTTGGCGAAGTCCTCCTCGACCGTCCACCGGATTCCGGCGATCTTGACCAGGTCGGCCAGGGCCATCGAGCGGCCGGGCGGCGCGTAAGTGTAGAAGTAGGACAGGTCGGTGGGGTCGGCGATCGAGCGGCGGACCAGCAGGTGGTGGCGCGGGTCGGCCGTGGCGACCAGCGCCCAGTCATAGACGCGCGGACCCTTGGCGCCCTGCCCGCACGAGAGCCGGTTCCAGGCCCGCTTGGGGACTCTCTTCGCCGCCAGGACATCGGCGCGAATCGGGCCGACGCCGGGGGGAACGGCGAAGTTGGCACCTACGGCGAAGACGTATCCGACGGTGTTGTCCTCGAAGAAGCCGCGCAGAGCGGAGCTGCGGCCGTAGACCTCATCGCCCGCTGCCCAGTCCACTTCGACGCCGGCCTCGAGGGCGCGCCGGGCCTGCCGAAGGGCGAGGGCGGTCTTGGTGCAGAAAGCGAAGTCCGCTCCCAGTCCGGCCCGTTCACACCGCTCGGGGTCCTCGGCCCAGTGCTTCTGCACGTAGAGGTCGCCGTCGATCAGGCAGTGTCCGAGCGCGCTGGCGAAGGTGCAGTACACCGCGACGACGGCATTGCTGACCTGCCCGGTCGTACCGGTGTATTGCCGTCCGACTCCTGCGGTGGCCTCGCCCTTCTTCTCCTGGCCGGTGTCGTCGAAGACCAGGACTGCGCCGGGCGCGGCCAGGTGGCGCACGGCGAAGCGGCGTACCGCATCGCGGGCCGCTTCCTCGTCCCAGGCCGCCTGGTAGAGCAGGCGCTGCAGCCCGAAGGCACGCGACCGCCCGGCATGCTCGGCCATCGCCCAGCAGTTCTTGCGCGGCAGATCCGCCAGCAGCCCACGCAGATAGTCAAGGGCATGCGCCCGCGGCTCGCGGCGGGCGAAGAGCGGGGCGAGCTCGTCCGCGAGCTCGTCGAACTTCTCCTGGAACACCGATGGATCTATGCTGACGGCAGAGGCCGTTTTGAGGCTCTTGATGCGTCACAACACCATGATCACCAGGCGGCCTCAACCATGCCCCGGCACCCTCACAACCACCTGCCGCCCCGTCAGATCACGAAGTGCG
>NZ_JBVHDR010000037.1:0-25089 GCF_055563295.1 Streptomyces sp. NPDC002868
TGAGCGCCGGGGCCGAGGCGACCGACGAGCTGCTGGCCGAATTCCGCAGCCGTCACCGGACCAGCTCCTACCAGGTTCCCTCGGACAGGCCCTAGGAGCGGCCGGCGGATCTTGCCGGACAGGCCCCTGGTCCCGAGGAGGGCTCAGCGCTTGAGCGTGAAGGTGAAGTCGCCGGAGAGCTTGCCGCTCAGCCGGACTGCCGAAACGAGTTTCCCCTCCGTGATCAGTCTCTCGACCTCGGCCCGCGAAAGACCGCAACCTTCAGCGATCAGTCGCACCGGCCGGACAGGGATCCGCGCCGCAAAGCGGACCGAGACGTCGATCACCTCGCGGTCCAGGTGATCCGATCCGCCGGTGTCGAGGCGCCAGGCGTTGTCCCAGTCGAGGGCGATGCGATTACGGCGCCGCACGACCGGATCCTGGAGCAGCTCAGCTGTCAGGCCAGGGTCGTTGTCATGCAGCCGGTCCAGCAGCTCAGGTCGTACGGAGCGCACATTCATCCGCTCCAGGACCGTGAGCTTTGCAGTTTCCCCGCAAGCGGTACAGAGCGCGAGGAGCCAGGCGTCGATGAGCTTGTGGTTTGCGTTGACGCGAAATTTACCGCTTGCCCGGAAGCGCTCGGACGCGCACGCGTGGCAACGGCGGAGAACGAGCGGCAGGCAGGTGGGCACGACCACCCAGTTTTTGAGCACAGAAGTACACCGGTTTCAGTGAGAAGTCCGCAGCAAAAAAGGAGCGCGGCGCACATGCGCGACGCGCGACGATTCAGCGCTCGGGAGGTCTCACAGGGTGTACAACGGCACGTCCTTGACTAGACGACTTGGTTCGGCAGCACGGTAATGGCGCACAGCGGCGCTGCTCCACTGGTTTTCGAGCGCCTCACCGCCAGGTTCTGTCCGGCGGGTCATGGACGAAGCCAGAGCCAGATCACGGCGATGGTGACGGTGCCGTGGAAGACGTAGGCCCGCTTGTCGTACCTCGTGGCCACGGCCCGGAAGTTCTTGAGCCTGTTGATCGTCCGCTCGACCTCGCTCCTACGCTTGTAGATCGTCTTGCAGAAGCCGGCGGGCCGACCGCCTTTGCTGCCCCGGCGCTTGCGGTTGGCCCGCTGGTCCTTCGGCTCGGGGCTGGTGTGCTTGATGTGGCGTCTGCGCAGGTAGCGGCGGTTACGGCGGGAGCTGTACGCCTTGTCGCCGCCGAGGTGATCGGGGCGGGTGCGAGGATGCCCGCCGCCCAGGCGGGCGACGCGGATGCCTTCCATGACTGGAATGAGCTGCGGTGCGTCGCCCCACTGCCCTGGTGTGATCACGAATGACAGCGGGCGGCGCCCACCTTCACCGGCCAGATGGATCTTGCAGGTCAGTCCGCCCCGGGAGCGTCCGAGTCCCTCGTCGGGGCGGTGCTGTCGGGGCGTGTGTCTTTTTCCCGGCACTCGCGGCGGTTTCTTGCGCGCTCCGGCGGCGTGTTGGTGGGCGCGACAGGAGGTGGAATCCACGCTCGCCATGGACCAGTCGATGCGGCCTGCCGCGTCGGCGTCGGCTTGGACGGCCCGCAGGATCTTGTCCCACGTGCCGTTCGCCGACCAGCGTCTGTGTCGTTCGTAGACGGTCTTCCACTTGCCGAAACGTGCAGGCAGATCCCGCCAGGGCACTCCGGTCCGCTCCCGGAAGAGGATCCCGTCGATCACCTTGCGGTGGCTCTTCCAACGCCCGCCCCGCTGGCCCGTCTTGGGCAAATGTGGCTTCAGCCGGGCCCACTCGTCGTTCGTCAGATCTCCCCGTCCCACGACGGGCGCAACGACCCCGGCCCGAACCAGTCACATGATTCGCCGGACAGGCCCCAAGGGTTTCGCCGAGCTCAAGGCCGCGGGGATGAACGGCATATATCTCACTGACCAGGCCCTCCACCAGACCGCGTTGCTGGTCTCCGCGCTGCTGATCACCGTGGTGTGACATCAGCGGCGGGGCAGGGGACGACGCCTTGAAGCACCTGTTTTCGAAGCCTTGGCAGGTCTAAGCTCGGCGGATGACCTTGGAATGGGAACAGGTAGTTGTTCACTCGGTAGATCCGGTGGCCTTGGGGCAGTGGTGGGCTACGGCTCTTGGTTGGGTCGTGGTCCACTCCTCTGATGAGGAGTTCGAGATCCGCCCGGAGCCGGATCGCCTGCCGGGGTTGGACTTCGTCCGGCTTGATGAGAACAAGAAGGCTAAGAGCCGACTGCATCTCGACTTCAGGCCTGAGGACCAGGACGCCGAGGTGGCTCGTCTGGTGGCTCATGGCGCACAGCGTGTTGATATTGGCCAGGGTGATCAATCGTGGGTTGTAATGGCAGACCCAGAAGGTAACGAGTTCTGTGTCCTTGGCCAGCGGCGTCAGTAAGAACTCCGAACTGAGCGTTGTCCCCCTGCCCGTTGTTGCGAGCCTGGGCGGCGTGCGTACCGGCGAACGTACTCAGCTCACGGCGGAGACGTTCCAGCTCGTCGTCCTTGGCCGCGAGCACCGACAGCAGTAGTCGATGCCGCTCCATGAGCAGGGTGAACTCGGTGTTGGTGCGGGCGAGTTTGCTGGTGAGCCGCTCGTTGATGTCCCGAAGCCGGCTGATGCGGGCCTGGCGGGGATCGGGGCTGGTGCCCGGCGGCCCAGGCCGCGGCTCGCCGCTTGTCGAACTCGTCCTTGAGGTGGCCCCAGGTCCGGTAGAGGGCCGCGCGGGAGATCCCGGCCTCGCGGGCGAGCGTCTTGACGTCGCAGACCCCGCCTTGAGGGATCTGCCCGGCCAGCAGGCGGTCGATGGCGGCTCGGATCCGCCGCTCGACCTGATCACGCTGAGTCTGGCTGAGTGCCATGCCATCCGGCCTTTCCGGCTGCCTTGTCGATCTCTTCGAGGACGCGCATCGAGCGCTCGTGCTCAGCCTGTAGCCGCTTCTTCTCCCCCGCGGGGACACGGGGGCTGGCCAGCAGGACGGCGCCGTTGTCGGCCGCGGTCTGCCAGACGGGCCGGTGGATGAGGTGGTGGGTGGCCTGCGGGCAGCGGGCGCTGTCGCAGAGCCCGCTCAGCGGGCCTGCTGCGGCCTTCGCGCCGGCGAGCTTGCGACACAGCGCCTTCGCCGGGTCCTCGAACCAGCAGTAGTTCGCCGCGGCCAGGTGCAGCACCGATGCCTTCTGTTTCAGCAGCAGCTCGATCTGCCGGTCGGTGACCACCTTCGCCGGGCCCGGCTCGTGATCCTCCAACTCCTCCTCGACGGACCGGAAGAAGGCCAGCAGTGCATCGGCGCCGGGGCCTGCGGGAAGCTGGCCTTGCTGGAACTGGTGGAACGCCTCGATTGTCCGGGCGCGCTTCTCCGCGGCTTCCGCGGTCTTCCACTCCTGATGGAAGACCGCCTGGGCGCCTCCGGGCCGGGCGGTGTATCCCTCGCTGGTGACCACCTGCAAGCTTGAAGTGGACTTTGGTCGCGAACAGGCCACCGGGCCGGGCGGCCATCTCAAGCGAGAGGGTGCGGCGCAGACGGCGCGGGTGCACCGGGTCGTCGGGGATCGGCTCCAGACCGTGACGGATGCCGGCGGGCGAGGCGACCCACTGTCGCAGCCAGCTCATGGCTCCTCGGCTCTCAAACCCTGGAACCTGGAACTTGCCGAACGGCAGCTGTCCGAGCCCGGCGTCGGTGAGTTGCTCGGCCAGCGCGATGATCCGCGCGACTTCTTCGATCACGACCCATTCGTCGGGGTCACCGCCCCAGCGGCGTCCCTTGACGACTTTGCCCACCAGGCGGTGCCGGGCCAGATCTGTACCGTCCTCGGTGTCGGTGCGGCGGCAGCCGACCGTCAGCTCCATCAGCTCGCTCGACCGCATGCCGGTGAGCGCCGACGTCGCGATCGGGCAGGCATGGCCGACGACACGGATCAAGGAGGCGGCCGCGAAGTGCGCCAGCGGCAGGGACCACGGGACCAGCTCGCCGTTGTCCGCCCGGGGGACCTCGGTCGCGTCACGACACACAGGTACTCGGTTCCGACCTCGATGGCCGCCGACTCCAGCGCCGGGCTGCCAAGGCCCCCTCCGCGAGGCCGAGACGGCGTACTTTCTCCGGCAGCCGGGCGGCGCTGACCGCCTCGTCGACCACCACCGGCGCGCTCGCCCTCCGCAGCAGATCGCCCTGCGCGTCCCGGGCGATTTCCTCGACCACCGCCTTCTGTGCTGGCGTCGCGGCGGACAGGTAGTGATCGCCCTCGACCTGCGGTGAATGATTCGGGTCGATCGTCGCCCGCGGTGACCACTGCCGCTGGCCGCGCCGGGCGATGAACGTCGTCCGCAACCGCCGCCAATCGATCCACGTCCAGCGGAACTTGCGGCCCTTCGCCCCCAGCTCCGGCACCGCCCACGGGATCGGCACCTCGGTCGGCTCCGCGGGCAGCGGCGGAACCTCATGCACCAGCAGATAGGTGAACTCCCGGCTCCGCATCCCGGTGCCCAGCACCACGCCGCCCATCGCCGCGTTCCGGCCCGGGAAGCGGCCCCGGAACGTCGCATCATCCAGCCCGTCCGGGCCCAGCCCGGCCAGGCCATGACGGAACAGGTCGGCGAAGTCCGGCGCCAGGTACTGCAACTTCACGTGCGGCTTGGGCCGCCGCGTCCGGGCCCGGTTCCGCCAGGTCTCGACGAACCGGCCCTGCACCATCCGCTTGCCGACGGCCACCGTGAACGGCACCGCCTTCGCCAAGCCCTCCTCCTGGGCCCAGTCGTAGAACCGGCTGAGCGCGGTGACCTGCAGTTCCCAGGACGAGGGCTCCAGCCGCTCGCCCAACGGTCCCAACAGGCGACGGTCCGCGTACGTACCGAGCGCGGCCACCAGCTCCTGCCGCGTACCGAACACCGAGACACCGTGCCGCCGCAGATGCATCAGCCAGTCCCGGGCCACCAGCGCGTACGCCCGCCACGAATTCGGCGACGGAGCCCCGCTCGACGGCAGCGTACGAAGCCACGCGTTCACCGCCCCCGTCGCCCGCGGCCCGTACGCGTCCTCGAAGAGGAAATCCTCATCGACCCAGCACCGGCATCCGCTCAGGGATCAGCGGCTGCCCACCGAGCCCCCACGACTGCCAGCCCTCGGCAGAGAAGTAGTGCACCAACACGGGGCCGGACCGTAGGCCCGCGACACGACCCTCATCAACTACTAACCCCACAGCCAGTCAACGGGAGTTGAGGAATGTGAGACACACAAAGAGTGCAGCAACAAACCTCATCCAGTCCGACTGGATGGCGACCGAGAAGGTCAAGCGTTGGTGGCCTGCGGTAGTTCACCGGCGTCGGGGATCAATGGAACCGTGGTTGGCGCTGAGATCGATCTTGATGCCGGTCCGACTGCTGGCCTTCTCTGGGCTGCCCCGGGCTGGCGCCGGCTGCCGCGCGATAGTCTGAGAATGCGGTCGGGCCCCCGCCGCGAAGCTGAGAGCCCGTATTAACACGTAGACAGGTAGACAGCCTCAAGTTCGGACAGATCTGGGCAGTCGGACCTCCGTGCTCTCTCAGCTGGCGTGAAGGATCCGAAAGCGATCGGGTTCCGCCGGATCTCGATCAACGACTTGGATTGGCGTCCAAGCCCATTGCCAAACGCTGATGCCTGGCGTGCGGGAGAACTGGATCTGCCCGCGGGTGCCTTCGACTGCAACGCGCGGCCAGGATTCGGCAGTGCGCGCCCGGTCCGCGCCGTGAGAACGCAGCACATCGGCGAGGACGGCGACCGTGTCGTAGCCCTCGAAGGCGACGAAGGAGGGCGCTTCGGCCAGCCGCTCGCGGAGGGCCGTCTCGACTCGTGCACCGAGTGGGCTGAGGCGCTCGGGCAGGTAGCGCAAGAACGGGATCGCGGCGCTGTCGTCGCCCAGCAACGTCGCCCATTCGGCGAACTCCGGTTGCCCGGCCGGAGCACCAATCATGATCTCGGCGAGGCGCTGGTCGCGGCGGACAGACTTGACGATCGACACTGCCGGCTCCGGGTGGCCGACCAGAAGAAGGAGGGCTGTCGCGCGATTGTCGACGAGTTCGTCGCACACGGCCGTGGGGGCGAGCGCGCGCATGTCGAGTTCGATGACGGTGCCGCCGCGTGGAGCGAGGTAGTCCCGCAGAATGCGGGCCCCAGATGCCCAGTAGACACTCGACTCGGCTGCTACGGCGATTCGACTGTGGCCCGCGCTGAGGAGGAAGTCTGCGTAGATCTGCCAGCCGTGGGACTGCGCCGGGGCGAGGCGCGCGACCCATTCCGTTGGCTGTTCGGTGAGCGCGTCGAGAACCGCTGACGAGCAGAGGAACGGCAGGCCGAGGGCGTCGGCCCTGGCGGCAGCGGCGCGAGCGACGACGCTGTGATACTCCCCCGCCAAGGCGGCCACGCCCAGGCGAGCCAATTCATCTACGGCCGCCGCGGCCCTCTGTGGATCAGCCGCGGTGTCTCGGACCACCAGCTCGAGTGGTCTTCCGACGATCCCGCCGGCGTCATTGACTTCGCGAACGGCCAGCTCGAGTCCAGCGAGCAAGTGTTGGCCTGCCTCGACCCAGCCAGGCCGAGTCAGCGGAACGAGAGCGCCGATCTGGACGGATGATCCGTCAGTCCGCTCCGCTCCAGGTGGCGATGGTGGCGTATTCATACGTTGGCGTCTCCCGTGTGACGATTCGGTTGCCGTTTGCCCGGATCGCAGAGTGGCAAGGCCCGGTAGTACGCGTTCATCTCATCTCGCCGTGGCGGGCGCGCCTGGGTGACCATGCCGGACATTGCATCCACCACCATCGCCAACAGGCAAGCGATTATTTGTTCGCTGAGCTGCCAGGCTTCAAGACCTTCCGCTGATCCCCGAGGCCGTTCACGGAACCACGTATGGACTGCCGTTCTTGCTGATCACGCAGTCCCCGCTCGCTCTGTCCGTGATCGTGGTGACGCATATCGTGCTGGATCGCTACCGGGCGGCGAAGTACCTGGTCTGGGCGAGGAACCTCTTGGCGCCCGCCTCGCGGCGGGTGAGGTGGGCTGACGTCCAGGCGAACCAGGGATCGCCGGTGACCGTCCCGTCCGGCCTTGCGAACGCGCTGGTCATCATCGCGGACAACACGGTGCATCTGGCGATCAACGCCGACGCCCTGACGTGGTGGGGGTGACGGCGATGACGCGGTCAGCGGTTGAGCTGGGCCATCAGCTCGCGGTTGGCGGCGCGGGCGGCTTCGAGGTCCTCGTCTTGTTCCGCAAGTTCGCCGCGGAGGTCGAGAATCTGCTCTTCCAGCTCGGTGGTGCGGCGTGTGAGCGTTTCGATGTCGGCCGGGGCGCCGAGGCCGGAGGCTTCCCGGGCTGTCTGGCCCAGGGCCTCGGACAGGCGCCGTTCGAGCCGGGTGATGTGCGCGGCCAGTCGCCCGTTGCGGGCCGTGAGGTTCGCGACGTCGGCCAGCAGCGACTTGCGGCTGACCTGCGTTCCGGCGGGTCGTGCCGGACGGGGGCTCGCCCGCGCGGGCGATGACGGCCGCGTGCAGGTCTCCGTGGCGGTGAATCAGGCTGCAGTGGACGCCGGCGGCGCGGGCGACCGACGAGACGCTGATCTCCTCCCCGGCGGCGGTCAGTTGGTCGAGGGCTTTGAACACCCGGTCTCGTCGACGGTCGGAGTCCGCGGCCCGCGCTCGGGTCAGGTGGTCCGGTGATGCGCTCACGCGTCACGCTCCAGCCGCAAGTCCGGCTCGGGCGGACGGATTCGGGGCATGCCCAGGGAGACGGTGCGGGACTTGCGCAGGGTCCGGGTGGCGTCCTTGACTTGCTCGCGTTCGTCGTCGGTGAGCCCGTCGAAGTCGGTCTCGACGCGGCGGATCAGTGTGCGGATCTACGAGAAGGCTCCGCGGGGAAGATCTGCGTCGCTACTGCTAGCCTTCCCGCCCCGCATTCCGGAGGTGTCGTGGTCCGGGACCAAAGAACGCGCCGATGAAGTACTCAGGCGGGTGGCACAGCTCCGAACCGCGAAGAAAACCACGGAGATTCAGCGCACAGTCGGAGCACGCCCGCTATTGAACTGGTTGGAGACTTATCAGGGAAATACCTGGCAGCAGCGTTGGGATGCCAGTCCTGCCTCGGCCTCCTACGATGACTGGTCACGTCCTGCCACGGCCCATGCGGTCGCGTCTGGCCGAAGACCAACCAAAGCAGCGCTATCAGCCGGCATGTTGGCCCTCATATGCGTGGACGCTATCCGCCCCGGATGGGACAGCCGTATCTCATGCTGGCCGCGGCCAGCGGGTCGGCGTCCTCGGGCAGGTCGACTCCGGGCGGCCCGGGATGGACGTAGCCCAGTACGTCGCGCCAGAAGGACGACAGCGCACGCGGGTCGTGGGCGTCGAAGGTGACCTGGATGTGGCGGCTCATCAGGTTTCTCCGTTCGTAGTGGGTTTCGTGTGCAGGTAGAGGTCGCGCAGCAGGCAGACCTCGGACAGGTGGTGGATCAGCTCGCGGTGGATGTGCAGCACCAGATCGGCCATGGGCATCTCGGGGAACGGCTCCTTCGCGCCGACCGGAACCCGGAGCCCGGCGTCGCCGAGGCCACGCACACCGGCCAGCCAGACGTCGAGCTGGGCCTCGAGTTGGTCGAGCACGGTGGCCGCGCTGCCGGCGTACTCCCAGGTCTCGTACGACGCCGCCGGCGCGCCGAAGTGCGCCGCGTTGCGCGCGGCGAGCACGCCGACGATGACGTGACCGAGTCGCCAGGCGATCGTGGTGAAGGCCGCGGGGACGGCTGGGGGAAGGCGTAGTCCATCGTGAAGTCCCCGGCACCGAGCTGCACAGGCGCCGTCGAGCTGCCGCGCGGCCGCACGCTCCAGGCGTCCGGCACCGGCGACCAGAAGTACTCCTCGTCGGTGAGGCCGTCGAGCCGGGCTCGGAGCTGATGGTTCCAGTGGAACTCCCACTGCTCGCGCAGCGTCCGGTTCCAGTCGAGTTCGTTTGCGTCCATGGAGCCACCCTGGCACCTCTAGCGGACAGAATCGGTCCGCTATTTCTGGCAGGGTGGGCGACGTGGACGTGGCAAGCGGTGACGAGCGGGGTACGACGGAGCGGGTGCTCACCCTGCTCGGGCTGCTGCAGCAGCGCCAGGTCTGGACCGGCCCCGAGCTCGCAGACCGGCTCGGGGTCACGCCGCGCACGGTACGGCGCGATGTCGAGCGGCTGCGCACGCTCGGCTATCAGGTGCATGCCAGCCAGGGTGTCGGCGGCGGCTACCAGCTCGGCCCGGGGCAGGACCTGCCGCCGCTGCTTCTCGACGACGAGGAGGCGATCGCCACCGCGGTCTCGCTGCTCGCCGGCGCGGGTGGCGCGGTCGCCAGCGCCGACGACGCCGCACTCCGGGCGCTGACCAAGCTCGACCGGGTGCTGCCCACCCGGCTGCGGCACGAGGTGCGCGCGCTCTCCGGCTCGGTGGAGTTCTTCGGCGGAGATCGTACGCCGGTCGACCCCGAGGTGCTCATGACGCTGGCCAGAGCCTGCCGCGACGAGGTCGAGGCCGGCTTCGACTACCCGTCCGGGAGCGAGGTGCGACGGCGACGGGTCGAGCCCTACCGCCTGGTCGCCTCCGACCGGCGCTGGTACCTCCTCGCCTACGACCTCGATCGCGAAGACTGGCGCAGCTTCCGCGTCGACCGGATGACCGATGTGTCTGCCCGGACGTGGCGCTTCCGCCCGCGCGCGGCACCCGACGCGGCGACGTACGTGCAAGAGGGTGTGGCGAGTCGGGTCTACCCGCACCAGGCGCGCTTCCTCGTGCACGCGTCGGCCGACACGGTGCGCACGCAGATTCCGGCGTCGGCGGCCGTCGTACGACGGCGAGGGAGCGAGCTCTGCGAGGTGCTCAGTGGCGCCGACAGCCTCGACTTCGTGCTCATGCACGTGCTCCTGCTGGGGCACGGCTTCGAGGTCCTCGACCTCCGGAGCTCGGGAGGCGCTGTCGCGCGTTGGCGGAGAGACTGCTGTCGGCCGGTGCAACGATCTCACCAGTGCCGGACATGGAGGTTTCATGAGCCGCGACCACGCCAGCGCCGACTGAGCACCTCCGCTGCCTCTATGCCGAGCACGTCGACCCGATCCTCGGCTTCGCCATACGCCGGGCCGACCAGGTCGACGACGCCGCAGACATCGTCGCGGAGACCTTCCTGGTGGCCTGGCGACGGATCGGCGAGGTGCCGGGCCCGGATAGGAACCCGCTCCCGATGTCGCCCCCAAAGGTGGGCAGGCGAGTGGGTTCGTCATCTCGCCGCTCCCGGAATCCGGGAACCTGCGCGTTTCCGACCCGGACCATTTCAAGGAGATCAACGACAGCGGCGGGCACGCCGCCGGCGACGCCGTGTGCTGGCCGTCACCGCGCAGCGGCTCATCGCCTGGGCGGGTAGCCGCGCGGCCGTCGGCCGCCTCGGGGGCGATGAGTTCGCCGTGACGCTGCGGATGGGGCCCGGCCGCCGGGAGCTGCGCCTGGCGCAGTTGGTCCGGATGCTCGCCGAACCGGTCGCCTTCGAAGGTGGTCCGTCTGCCGACGTCTCCGCGTCGGTCGGCGATGCGTCCCCCGACGCGCTCGGCACCACTGACCTGTCGCTGCTCCAGAGGGCGGCCGACGCCGCTCTGTACGAGGGCAAGCACTCCGGCCGCGCGGTGCTCGCCACCGTCCGGCACGCGGCGGGTGCCGTCGATCAACGGTCGCCGAGCCGGGCGTCCGGGCACTCACTCCCTGGGGCGTGCCGCATGACCACCCCGACCGAGGCCGATCCGCGGATCCGCTTCCCCCGCAGCGACTCCCCCACCGTGTGCAGGACGAGCCCGGCCTGGTTCGCCAACGAGCACGGCGACACCAGCGCCGGCACCACGGGCCGCATCGAGCGAGCCAAGGCCGCTTGCCGGGCTTGCCCGATCGCGAACGGCTGCCTCAAGTGGGCGCTGGCCAAGCCCGGCATGACGTCGACCGGTATCTGGGAGGCGACCACTGCCCGCCAGCGGACCGTCCTGCGAGGCCGCCTCGAAGACCGGCTCGGACTCGGCTGGATCGGCGTTGTCGCCGCACACGACCAGGGACAGGTGAAGGCGAATCGCCGCCCCAGTCTCGCTTCGGTTGGCGGGGCCCGGAACCACGATCGGCAGCCAGCTGAAAGCCACACCCGGGACGGGCCTTGGCAGTGCGAGTTCCCCGGAACGATCGACCCCATGGGTGCAACCGAACCGAACCAAGCCTCCCGGGCGCTCAGCGGTGAGTTGCTGTATTGGTCACCTTCGACGCTCCGCAGTACGACAGCAGCGGGGACGGCCTCTATCGCAAGGCCCAGATTTGGGGCCGGTACCTGAGGCCGAGCCGGAGCCCGAAGCGTAGGGGTCCCGCTGCGCATCCACCCCGTGGGGCAGCGCATGTTGCCGCGCTCGAATCGTCCGTCGAACTTGGTCGTGATCTCGGCGTCTGCGGGATGTGGGGGCAGCCTTCGCGCGGCGCCGGCCGACGGTCCCACGGCCGAAAAGCGCTCTGGTTCGCCCCTCGGCCAAATGATCAAATCGAGCCCATGCCTTCCCTTTCGTACCTGGACCTGCACCGTGACGTCTCATCGGATGTCGACGCTGAGATCGAAGCCGCTCTCGAACACCTCGGCCCGCCGTCGAGCACTCTCAGGAAAGCGGTCGCGGAACTCGTACGGAACCGGAAATTCAAGCACCCCCTGTCCGTGCTACCGCTGCTCGTGCACGCCGTCGAGACGGGCACGACGGCCCCGGCCGTTCCACTGTCCGCCGTGCACGTGCTGTGGTGGACGTCGGCGTGCTACCTGGACGACCTCGCCGATGGGGACGGTGCGGCTGCTGTGGCCGGTGACCTCAGTGAGCACGAGGCGCTACTCGCGGCCGTCGTCGGTGGCAATGCGCTTCCCCTGCACGTCCTTCGGTCCCCGCGGATTCCCGCACCGGTGCAAGATGCCCTGGTGGCCGAGGTCGCGACAGGCTGGACGGGCGCCGCGGAAGGGCAACTCCGGGACATGCGCGCGGACGTGGACACCGCCTCGCGGGAGTCGGTCGTCGCGACCTACCGCGGCAAGTCGGGTGCGCCCTTCGGCATGATCACGGCCATGGCGGCGAAGTTGGCGGGGGTCGAACGCCGGCAAAGCGAGCTGTGGCGCGAATTCGGCAACGTCTACGGAGTCCTGTGGCAGATCTTCAACGACCAGGACGACATACTGACCGGGCGTCATGAAGACCTGCGGAACGGCACGGTGACCTATCTGCTCGCGTGCGCCCTTGAGGAATTGCCCCGGTCGAGGGAGCGCGTCCTTGGACCGCAGGCCGCATCGAGGACCTCCGCCCGGGCGAGAAAGGACCTCACGAAGCTCCTTCTGGCACCTGTCGTACTTCACCGCTACCACGAGGACATCACGGCCTTCCGCGACGAGGCGTACCGCATTCTGGGCGCACTTGGCGGTGACGGTGCCTCTTCGACGGTGCTGCGGCAGCTCGTGGACCTGTCGGCCCAAATGCTCCTGCGGGAGGATCGGGCGCAAGAAGCTGGTAGTGCCAGACCTCCGGCGACTACCTCGCCGGCCTAGGGACGGCCCGCGAGGGCAGGGCGGTACACCAGAACCGGCCGTTGAATGTCGTCGCCGGAGCAGTCGAAGTCCCCGACAGAGAGCAGGACCGCGGGGCGCGGATCGCGGGCCGTGCGCGCCCGGACGATGTCGACGTAGGACTGTGAGCTGAAGCCGCGCACGACCAGGACCGGGATGCCGAGGGCGGCGAGCCAGTCGGTGAACATCCGGCGCAGCGTGTCCTTCTCGGCCGCGACGTACAGCGCGGTCTTCTGGCCAGCGGTCCGGTCCAGGGCGAACCAGTCGGGGACGTCAGCGAGGAAGTCGCGGGCGTCGGCACAGGCCGGTGGGACGTGGACTTCGCGCAGGGTGTCGATGAGGTCGGGGAAGTGCCCATCGCGGCGGGCCTGGGCGAGCCGGGACAGGCGCCGGTAGGTGGGCGGAGTGTTGGGGATGAGGCCTTCGGCGACGAGCCGGTAGTGGACCTGGCGCAGCGTGCAGCCCAGCTCCCCGTAGCCGGTCACGATGTCCCGGGCGCGGCCGACGATGTCGGGCCAGTGGATGCGTCCCACACCGGTACATGTACCCGTCGGCCGTTGTTCCAGGTCAGGGATTGGGCAAGCCTCGGGCGCGTGGGGTGGGCAAGCCTGGGATGTCGATTGTGACCTAGCGCTGTAGTTGGCGGGCTTCGCCAACTACAGCGCTCAGCGCCCGGCCCCTGACTATGTACGGCAGTTGCATTGCGGCGTCATCAGGAACCGACGCTAGATCCGTGACTCATTCTTCCCGCTGCACGGTGATCAAGGCGTGGGAGTGACCGTGCCAGTCGTGGCTTGCGTGGCGGCGGCGACTGTCCCATAGTCCGAGGTATGGACGCGCGCGAGACGGCGCTCCAACAGGCATACGGCCATGCCGTCCGCTGGCTGGCGAGCCTGTCCGATCGCCGGGTTCCCGCCCGCGCTTCGGTCGACGAGATCGTGCGCGCGCTCGGTGCCGAACTGCCCGACGGTCCGAGCACGCCCGCCGACGTCGTCGACCTGCTGGCCACGGCCTGCGAGCCGGGGCTCACCGCGTTTCCCAGTGGCCGCTTCTACGGGTTCGTGGTCGGTGGCACTGAACCGGCCGCGCTGGCCGCAGATTGGCTGGTCAGTGCCTGGGATCAGAACTGCGTGATGCGCGCCGTCTCGCCCGCGTACACGGCGGCGGAGGACATCGCGAGCGCGTGGTTGCTCAATCTGCTCGGCCTGCCGAGTGACAGCGCCGTCGGCTTCACCACAGGTGCCACGATGGCGAACTTCACCTGCCTCGCCGCCGGGCGCGACGCGGTGCTGCGGCGCACCGGCTGGGACGTCGCCCGCGACGGACTCGCAGGTGGGCCGGCTGTACGCGTCATCGTCGGCGAGGACCGCCACATGGCCATTGACCTGGCGCTGCGCTACCTAGGGCTCGGAAAACCCGAACTGGTGGAGGCGGACGATCAAGGGCGCATCGAGCCCGAGGCCCTGCGGCACACCCTGGCGGCCGGCGAGCGGAGCCCCACGCTCGTGATCCTCCAGGCCGGAGACATCCACTCCGGCGCCTTCGATCCCTTCGTCGAGACGATCCGTGCCGCTCGCGAGGCAGATGCATGGGTGCACATCGACGGCGCCTTCGGACTGTGGGCGGCCGCCTCCCCGATTTACGCACACCTGACAGCAGGCTGCACATACGCCGATTCCTGGGCGACGGATGCCCACAAGACCCTGAACGTCCCCTACGACTGCGGCCTCGCGATCGTGCGTGACCAGATTGCGGTCCGGGCAGCGATGGGCCTGCACGGCGACTACCTCATCCAGGACGAACACGGCGACCCCATCGACAAGGTCCCCGAGCTCTCCCGGCGCGGCAGAGCCTTCACGGTGTGGGCCGCACTCAGGTCCCTCGGCCGGTCAGGTGTGGCCGACCTCGTCGAGCGGCTGTGCCGACACGCCTCCGCGTTCGCCACCGGAATCGCCGGGATCGACGGCGCGACGGTCCTCAACGAAGTGGTATTTACCCAGGTCTGCGCCGAGTTCGGCAACGACGAACGCACAGAACAAGTACTCGCCCGGCTACTCGACGATGGCACGGCGTGGATCAGCGGCTCCACCTGGCACGGCCGACGCGTCATGCGGATCTCGGTAAGCAACTGGTCGACGACCGACGACGACGTGACGCGCTCGCTCGACGCGATCCAGCGCGCATCCATCAGCGCGTGATACGGAACCGCCATCCCGAGCCGACGAGGGACTGCGGCCAGCGCATCAGGCGGCACCGCGCCATAGAGCCTCGACAGCGTCGCGGTCAGCGCCTTGATATGCCCATTGTCGAGCGAGCGGCCATGCAAGGGCTCACCGGACAGCCGGGACATCACCACCGTCCTGGCAAGCAGCGTCAGCGCACGCCACTCACGCTCAGCTTGCTCGCGATGTTCGCTCCGAAACCGTTTGATCACGCTACGGGACCCCAGCTCGACCCCGTGAGTACTCCACTGATCAGAACTCATGGGCAGCGATCCTGCCAGGCAACCCTCAGCCGGGAAGCTGAGCCCGTAGCCGGGAAACCCACTCCAAGCAGTTCAACGACCAATACGGGCACGCCGTGGGCGACCTGGTTCTGGCTGCCACGGCCTCCCGGATCACCGACTTGGCAGGCAGCCGCGGCATCGTCGGAAGGCTGGGAGGAGACGGAGGAGACGAGTTCATCGTCGTCACCCGGATCGGCGCCGCCCGTCGCGCCCTCCGCCTGGAACAGCTCAACCGCGCACTGCGCGAACCCGTCGCCACCGGCGACGGCCTGGTCGACGTCGCCGTGTCCATCGGCGCCGCCGCGCCCGACGCGATCGGCACCCGGAACCTGTCGGAGCTGATGCGCGCCGCCGACACCGCGATGTACGCGGGCAAGCACAGCGGCACCGCCGTCCAGGGCTCGATTGCCGCGTACGGCGAATCCGTCCAGATCACGTACGGGGCTGGGCCAGCTGGTCACCTCACCCGTGGAGGGGGTGATCCGCGTCAGGAACGTGCCTCCGCGCCGACTGCCGCCGCGCAAGGATCGGCACGGCGGCCTCACGGTCGCCGGTGTTCGCAGCGGTGACCGCGACGACCAGGAGCAGGCCGAGACAGTCCGTGATCACGTCCCGCTTGCGGCCCGGGCCCTTCTTACTCCCGTCGTAGCCGCGCGAGGCGGCCGGCACCATGGCAGCTGCCCGCAGTGCCTGTGAGTCGATGATGCCGGCCGTCGGCTCGGCCGAGCGTCCCTCACTCATCCGCACCTTCCCGCGCAGCCGGCACCGGCAGCAACGGGCGGATCGCTGCCCACTGCGCGTCCGTCATGTCCGAGGGGATACCTCCGCACCCGCTCCGGGCCGATCAGCCGCGTTCCGTACACATGGGCGAGGCAATCGCACGACACGACAGGCGAGTTGAACGAAGCAGGCGCGAGCGCGTACAACTGCGGCAACTGGGTCTCCTGGACGGATCGTCGGCCTCAACACCTCCGAACTACCAAGAGGCCCTGTCCCCATGCACCGATCACCCCGAGATCATCCGATCCAGAACCCTGTTCGAGCCCCAAGCTCGACGATCGGTATGGATACGGCTTCTCAGGCCAGCTCGGTCGCTCCTCAGCCGCGCTGGACCGCGGCCAGGGCCGCGCGCAGCGTCGCGGCGTCCGCGCTCGCTCCCGGGTCGTGATGGTGGTCTCTTCCGAGTCTAGTTCGGCGATCTGCCCGTCGCGCTCGGGGTAGTAGTTGGTCGTGTCGGGACCACCCTCCCCGCCAGCGGCGCCACCGGCACCGGGCGGTGGACTGTCAGCGAAGACGCCCGCTCGGTCTTCTTGCAGGCCAACGGTGACATCCTGTCCACTGCGGAGAAGCTCGTCCACAACAACGTCTACATCTTCCGCATCGACGTCCAGGGGCGGGAAGGTCGTCAAGGTATGGGAGTACGCCAACCCCGTCTCCTACGCGAACCTCGGCATCGAGAACTCCGAAACCCAAGCAGCCGCCCGAGTCGGCGGGGAAGTAACGGAGTCCTACTACTTGGTTCGCAACATGAGGGCGAGGCGCGTGTTGTCGCCGTAGACGCCCGTCTCGTCACCGCGGACGCCGTACCACTGCTGGAATCTGGCCACGGCCGATCGGACCTCCTTGTCGTAGCGACCATCGATGGCGCCGCCGTCGTACATGTTCGGGACCTGGAGCAGACGGACCTGCAGCTCGTATACCCCATGGCCGCTGTCGCCCTGGCGCAGCACACCCGTGCCCGGGATTTCGGGGAGGCTGGGTGCGGGGTTGTCGGGCAGCGGCGGCCGGTCCAGTTGCTCGGAGGGCGCGGACGGGACCACCGGTGCGGGGTTTTCGCCGACCAGCAGCGAAGAGGCGAGGATCAGTCCGCTCACGGCACCCAGTCCGAAGACTCCGGCGACACGAGTGTCCCGCCGGTCGGTGAAGCGCCGCCATCCTCGGCTTCTGTTCCTCGCGTGCGCGCGGACGGGCGGCGGTGGCGGTGGCGCCTCCGAGGACGGGGCGAGGAGTTGGTCCGAGGGCGGGGCCGGGCGTCCGGGGGTAGCCGACCGTTCGGTGTACGGGCGCGGACCGGTCCGGCCGCGCGCGCCCTCCTGCGGGGGAGGGAAGGTCAGCGGCGGTGCGGCGTACGTCGGGCCTGCGCCACTCGCCATCGGCCGCTCTCCCACCGGCGGTGGCGTTCCCAATGACGGGGGCGGAACAGGCTCCAGATGCGTGGCGCGCAACCACAGCGGCTCCACCACGACATCCTCCGGAGCGTCGACCTGCCGTACGCCACCGGTCCGCAGCGGCTCCACCACATACGGCTCGACGGCATGCGGAGGATCCGGATCCAGGCACGCGGGCCCAGGCTCCACCGGCTGTGTCCGTCGGGATGGCGGCGGAGCCGGGGGTGAGGACAGGGACGGGGTCGGATGAGTGAAGCCTGCGTCCCTGGCCGGTTCGCTGGGCTGTTGCCAGGACGGTGGCGGGGACTCGGGCCAGCCCTGCTGCTCGTCGACCGCGTAGAGGTCGGCGCGTGCGGCGTCCAAGGCGTCCAGCACGGCCTGGAAGGAGTCCCGTATCTCTTGCGCGAGATCAGAACCTGGACCGTGAGGTCGCTGAGGTTCGGTGTCGTTGAATCCCACCGGCAGTCCTCCTCAACCAACGTCCGTGGAATGTCTTGTCGCGGACAGGCCAGCGATGTCTTTCATGGGCGGATACGCATCAGAACGTCGGATGGTGGTCGCAGGGGTGGGTCTGTCACTGAGAGCCGGGCGGCACGGGGCGGGCTTCGCTGTTTCGTTGTGAGGCGATACGCAGCCCGTGCGGCCTTGTCTCAACCTGCCTTCCGGGATGTGGCCCATATCTCGTCGATTCCTCGAGGAGTTGACGCCTGCGGCAGCCCGCCGAGCGCCGACTCGGACGTGGACACACGGTCGTGGGTCCGCCGGAGCGTGGGACGTCCGCGTGAACCGGTAAGAGCGTGTTCTACATGGCGAGTTGATCCTTGGGCCTGCCATGGGGAGTGGGCGGTGGGAAGCCGGACAAGCTCGCCGCCAGACTCAAGGCCGCCTGCGAAGTACCAGAACATCGCCCGCATTATCGGGGGAGTTGGGCGTGGATGCTTTTGCCGGGCCGGCGCGGTGCCGGCGCCGGGGCCGGGGCTGGGGCCGGGCGTGGCGGACAAGTGACTGGTGAGGCGGCGCACCATGTGCCAGCCGAAGCCGCCGATACCGCCGTTGAGGTCGGGTGTGCGCTCGTGCGGGAGTGCCGGGTTCGGGTCGCTGACCGCGGCGGTGACCGTGTCCGGGCCGGCGGAAAGTTCGAGACTGTACCGGCCGCCGCCGTGACGCACTGCGTTGATGACGAGCTTGGACACCCCCAGGACAAGCGTGTCCGCCATCGCGGGACCCGGCGCCGGGATGAGGCTGTCGGTGAGAGAGCGGGCGGCCTGCCGGGCCCGATGGATACCGCCTGCGCTGTCGACCCGCACCACGGTCGGTACGGAGGACGTCGGCCGATCCGGCAGGTCGAGGCCGGCGACCTGTTCATCGAGAGCAGCCAACACGCGGCCCGGGAGGGGATGGGTACCGACCACGCACGGAACGTCTTCGGAGGCAACGCTGCGCCGTCAGCACCTCCCCGCGCAGGTCGTGCTCACCGCAACACGCTGCTCCGATCGAGCGGTGCGGACTTACTGCTCCGTCGGTCCCACGCGTGACCAGCAAGGACGGCGTTACGCTCCCCGCTGACCGCACCGCGAGGACACGCAGAACACGCATGAGCAACGGCCTCTGCCGGATGGCCCGCATCGGCGTGTTCGCGGCCTCCATCGCCCCTGGCCGCCGGCCAGCTCGGCGAGCGGCACGCCAGGAACGCCGCACGTGACGTGGTCCAGCGCACCGGCCTCGTCGTCTTCAGCGCCGAGCGGCTCGGCCTGACCTCCCGGTCACCGGACCTCCACTTTGAAGACCTCGGCGAGAGTGTCCACCTTCGGTACCGGTACACGGGCCTGCGGCTCATCGCGGCGCGCGGCGGGCGCTACTACGCCGTGCCCATCGGCTGGAGCGCGAAGACCGACCATGTCTACGTCCTCCGGGAAGCCGACGGCGTGCGCATCGAATTGGCGCCCGGCGTGCAGTAGGCCCGCAGGCTGCGCGCGGGGGTCAAATCAATGCGTCAGCAGGTCGGTTGAGAGAGACGTGATTCAGGCGGGGTGGGCGCGCCCAGCGCAACTGCGCAACGCCCAACCAACCTGCGCATCACCCGCAAGCAGCGAATTCACCGCAGATCAGAGATGCGTCGCGGTGCCGGGACACCACTCACAGTTCACCGTCAATGGGCGATCAACCACTTCCCCCACCCCGTACACCCGCACAGCCCCAGGTCACAGCCCCACCCACTGCTCCCAGCTCCGCGTCAAGAGCGAGGAGGTCGCTGGCCAGGGCGGAGACCTTGGTCAGCGCGGGATATGGCCCCGGGTGCGCAGCACGCGCGCCGTGAGCTGGCAGCGGGCGGCGTCCCCCAGCAGGCCGTCTGCTCCGGGCTGAAGGGGATGCCGAGGAGCTCTTTGAGCTGGCTCGGGGTCGGTGACACTTGCGGACACCTCGGAGAGGCTGACGGGGGCCACTGACGGTGCCAAGCGCCAGTGGCCCCCGTTGGCTCACAGAGTCACGGTTCAGGAACCGGCTGCCTTGACCTTGTCCACGTCGAAGATCTGGTCGGCGGGCGGGGCGGTGACCGCGACCGGCTTGTTGTAGTCGGAGAAGGACAGTGTGTTGGGCTCGTCGCCGCCCTCGGTGACGGCCTTGAGGAAGTACGGTTGTCCCTCGGTGGCGACGTAGAACGTGTGCGTCTCCGCACCCTCCTTCCGGGTCAGTGTGATGGCCTTCTGACCATTGATCTCAGTGGGCTCGCCCTTGGTCACACCGGAGGTGTCGTCGTCGTCCATCTTCTTGAGGAGTGCGTCGAGGTTACAGACGCCCGCCATCTTGTTGGCGTTGTCGGCCGGGGCCTTCATCCAACGGCCCTTCATCATTTCCGCCAGGGCGGTGGTCTGTTTGGCCGAGGTGCCCTTCTGCTTGGCTATCTCCTTCCAGAACGCCTCGTCACCCTTCATGTAGGGGACCTTGTCGACGACGAGAAGCTGGGCCTGGCCCGAGCCGGTGTAGCTGAACTTGCCGGTGCAGTTGCCCGCCTTGCTGAGCGCGAACTCCAGAGACAGGTCCTTGCCGTCGTCCTTTCCCTCGCCCGCAATCTTGAGCGAGTCGGCGGCTTTGGTGGCCTCAAGCGCCTTGTCGACGATCTGGTCGGCGGTGAGGCCCTCGAACGGATCCACCGGGGCTTTCGGCGACGGCGGGGAGCTCGCTGCCTTGTCCGCGTTGTCCTCACTCTCTCCGCCGCCACAGGCGGTCAGGCCGACGGTGGCGGTCACGCACAGCGCCGCCACGGCCAGAATCTTGCGGTTGGTCACCGTTTGTCACTTCCTTGATCTCTTTTCGTGCCAACCACTCGGACTCACAACGCACGTTGCTCGATGTACCGCTGAAGCGTGTCTTGCACCACATCACGATGGGGGCGTCACTCGACGACGTGACGTCCCTTCGGCTGCGCCGTGCGGCCCTATGGCGGGACTTGGGACAGGTGACCCCGCAGGACACGAAAGTACGGACGTGCTGCGTGGGAGGGAGAGAGCGATGCCCTGGCTCCAGGATGTGAAGGACGACGCTATCTACCTGCGGGCCGCAGGAGTGGATCTGGGCAAGCGGTTCCTGCTCGCGTGCGTGCGCACGCCGTCTGCGAAGCGGGCGGGCAGCTGGTCGCTGGAGACCGAGCGGTTCGGCACCACCACCGCCGAAGTCCGGTGCCTGCTTGCCTGGCTGGTCGAACGGCAGGTGGAGGTGGTGGTGATGGAAGCCACCTCGGACTACTGACGCGGTGTCTACTACCTGCTGCAGCCGCACTTGAACCTGATGCTGGTCAACCCTGCCCACCTCCAGGGCATCCGGGGCCGCAAGACGGATCCCAACGACGCGGCCTTCCTCGCCCGGGCCGGCGCCGCGGGCATGGTGATGGCCTCCTTCGTGCCCCACCGCGATGTCCGCGAGTTGCGCGATCTGACCCGTCGCCGCACCGAGCTGGTCCGGGCGGCGGGCTGGGAGTCCCAGCGGCTGGAAAAGGAACTCGAGGACAGCGGCATGAAGCTCTCCGCGGTCCTCAGCGACGTGACCGGGGTCAGCGGGCGGTCCATCCTGGAAGCCCTCATCTGCGGCGAACGCGATCCGGCCCGTCTCGCCGACCTCGCCCGAGGGCGGGCTCGCAACAAGGATCGTCCGCTTTGAACCCATCACAGCCTGACCGGCTCAACCACGCGTCATTTTTGTGTCAGTCCCCCAGTTGTCGGCTTGCGCGTGACAGTTGGCGGGTGGGGTCGCGATCTTGCGGTGCTTGCATCAGCGCTCCGTCTTGAGCCGGTATTCGATGCAGAGCATGATGTCGAGCAGCTTGCGCTCGTCCAGCGCGGATGTGTCGCCTGGTGGGGGCGCATGCGGAGCCAGTTTGCCCGGGGCAGCCACCCGCAGCTTGTGGGTGCCCAGCACTCCCGTGGAGAACAGTGTGCCAAGACTCGCACCCGGCAGGTCGCCGAAAGCGCTCTGCGTCGTGAAGCTGTCGAAGGCAGTCTCGTTGAGCTGGATGAAAAGTCCGCTCAGGGCCTGCCTTGGTGCCGGGCGCTGGACGAGGGTGGCGGCGGTGACAGTCAGGGCGTGATGGGCGAGGAAGACCGGGAAGTACTTGTCGGTGACGGTGAACGGGACATCTGTCCACGGGGCTGTGCAGCAGACGGTGGAAAGTCTCGGAGAAATCTTGCCGCAGACTGAACACCCGCTGCACGGGGTTGTTGCTCGGGTACTGGTGGATGGCCCCCTCCACGGCGCCGTTCTCACGCTCGACCGCCCCGCGCAGCGTCCCGTCCTCCTCCGCCGTGTAACTCAGCGTGAGGGTCACGTCGTTGATGGTCTGGTAGTCGAAGGGCTTGAAGGTCTTGGGCAGGCCGAGCTGCCACTGACTGCCGACCGCGCCCTGTCCTTCGAAGGGCATGTAGCGCTCGTCGCGGAAACTCATCTCGAAGACGCCGCTGTCGGCCTGCGCGGTACTGGTCGCGATGGAGACACTGCGGCGCCTCGGGACGGGGCGCAGGTTGGCGGCCCCCAGAACCGGGGGGACGGATCTTGCTGCTCAGCAGGGCCGCGAGAGACGGGCCTTGCATCCTTGGCGATCCGTCAGCACCGGCTGCCGGTCGTCTGGCGGGTGGAGCGCAGCACCGTGCTGCACCAACTGCTGCTCGTGGTGCTGAAGGGTGCAAGGCGGCTGCTGCTCGGTGGTGCTGCCCTGTCGCTCCGGGTGCAGCGCAGCATTTGCACGATCCGGGCGGCACACGGGTGCTGCTCGTGTAGCAGGCGGGTGCAGGAAGTAGGCTCGCCGTTGGCCTGGTCCCGTTGCTACTGCTCGGCTACGGCCCGGCAGCCGCTGGTGCCAGCTCGCTCCACGACCGGCCGCTACTGCGGCTGCATGCCTTCAGGGCGCAGTCGAGGAAGTCCTCCAAAGCTCGCTGCAGGGTCGTGCTGCACAATGTGCTGGATCGCCCGCATCGCCTCCCAGGCCGTCAGCCGGCCGAGGGTCTCTTCCTGGTCGCCCAGCTTACGGTCCAGGCAGCGCGTGAAGTCGCCGACCAGCGGGCGCCAGTCCGGCGGTGACTGTTGCTTCAACTCTGTGCGCCGCCGGCAGGCGCGTCGGGCCGCCGCGAGGAACTGCTCGCCCTCCTCCGGACCCAAGGTGCCCACGATGATCGAGAAGTAAGGCGTGACGTGTTCCGCGCTTGCGGGCCAGGTGTCGGCGACGCCGTATTCGTTGCCAAAGGCCAGCGCGAGGTGGAAGCCGTAGTTGTGGGTCACGTCCCGGACCTACCGCCCAGGCCTGGCCCGGCGGCGGGCTGCACGCGGGCCGAAGAGCCGGGAACGCTCGTACGGGGCGTCCTGCCTGCTCGTTTCCCGCCCAGGGGAACGATGTACGCGCGGCGGCCGTTTACCGAGCCGTCCCGGCTGCAGTCTGGGGGGTGCCCTGTGGTGTTCCCCCTCCAGGGGGAAACGATGTAGATCGGGTGCCGCTGGCGGCCCTCCTTCCGGCGGGAGGTGACCGCCGACAGAATTGCCGCATGCCGGAGTGGATCAGCACCATCCTCATCGCTGCGGGCACATCCTTATTTGTTGGGTGGTTCATATCACCGCGGCTGGAGGCTCGTAATCGCCGGATCCAGGAGGTCCATCAGGCACGGGAAAAGTTCTTCCAGTCCGTATGCACCCTTGAGATCGGCTGCGCGCGTCTGCGCGGCTTTCACTTTTCGCCGGGGGCGTCCGAGGCTGCTCAGGCCACGCTGCGGGGGGAGCGGGACCGCTGGCTTGCGCGTATCGAGGAAACAAGCGCGTGGCTGATAGACGACGCCGACTCCTACATCAACTGCTTCCGCCGCGGGTGGGAGTGGGAGGCCGCCCTGATGTACGTAACCGCTGCCCGAATGCTCTGGATCTCGTCGTGGCCGGTGGCTGCGAAGCTCGTACGCCTGCAAGAGCTCAGCAAGGAGGCAGCGACCGCCTTCCAGCCTCGCCCATGGCGGATCCGCGCGATATTGCGGGCCGAGAGGAAGCTGGATCAGCTCATGGAGAAGCTGCTCACAGATTTGGAGACGAACATCGACTCGCCCCCTGGCTGATCCGTGCGGCCGAGTGGGGCCAGCGGTAGCCAGCCACTGAGGTTTTCTCAGCGAATTAATCTTCGCGAGGCGGCGCAAATCGTGCGTGCGCGTGCAGGTCGGATGTGTGGGAGCCAGTCGCGGATAGACGTGAGGCCTCTGATAGGACAGGTCTCACCACAAGATCATGTCCGCAACAGCCAGAGGCTTCACGTTGGTTACCTATGTTGCCACGCTCGACGTTCCCCGCCACGTGGTGGAGTACCTCGCCCGTTTGCTCACCGCACACCGACGACACCTCGGGACGCCCCGGCGCTCCGGGGTGCTGGGGCCGTTTCGCCAGGCGGTGCTGGTCCTGCGCTGGTTCCGCGAGCGTGGCTGTGTGCACTGCCTGGCCCGCGACGCGGGCATCTCCCAGGCCACCGGCTACCGCTTCCTCCACGAAGGCATCGACGTCCTCGCTCAACAAGCCCCTGATCTGTATGAGGTACTGGACCGCTGCCGGCAGGAGGGGATGACTCACGTGATCCTTGACGGCACGCTCATCGAGTCGGACCGTCTCACCGGCGTCCGTGAGAACGGCAACGACCTGTGGTTCAGCAAGAAGCACAAGGCGTTCGGCGGCAACGTGCAGTTCCTGTCCGCCCCGGACGGCACCCCGTTGTGGGTCTCCGACGTCGGACCCGGTTCCACCCCCGATATCACCGCCGCCCGCCGCCACGCGCTACCCGCGCTGTACAAGGCAGCCGCCGAGGGAATGCCGACTTTGGCGGACAAGGGCTATATCGGTGCGGGCATCGGTATCCGGGTCCCCGTCCGCCGTCCCAAGGGCCAGTCCGAACAGGCCCTGCACGCCGACACCCGCGCAACGAACGCCCTGATCAGAAACGTCCGCACCCTGGGCGAACGCACCGCCGCCGAACTCAAACAACGCTGGCGCACCCTGCAACATGTCACCCTCAGCCCAAGCCGAATCGGCGACATCACCCGCGCCGCCCTCGTCCTCAACAGACACTGGAAGTGATCTTCACTGAGAAGACGTCACTGACTGGCCCGTTCTTCCTAGGGCTCGGCGGACGAGCCGGCTAACCTCGATCTTTCGTGACGGCTTGCCGCTTCATCTGGTGGGCCGTTTCGGCTTGTTGGATGGGGTGCGGGCAAGCCAGTGGCCCGACTGTCGCGTCGGGTGGGCGCCGGGTTCCACGGCTCCGGCGTGCGGTTTCTGGTCGTAGGGGTGGGTTGTCGCTGCTGGTCAGCCGGGGTTCGGGA
>NZ_JBVHDR010000038.1:0-23952 GCF_055563295.1 Streptomyces sp. NPDC002868
GCCGATGGTGACCGCTTCCGGCTGGCAGTCGAAGCCGTCGACACGGGGGAAATGGTCGGTACTGTCGGCTTCACGAGGCCGGCCCACGTGCGGGCCGGTTCATGTACGGCATCGCGATCGGCGCTGACCTGGGGATAGGCCGTCACTGCTCGATGAGACGCGCTCAATGTTCGGCGCGACGGGACACCACTGATCGCCGTTCTCGTACCGCCCGGTGCCGTAGTCGTTGTCCATGCAGGTCCCCGACGGGGCGGGCCCGTGAGTGGATCGCCGAGCACGGCGAGGGGCCGACGATCCGGGAGATCGTGCGTTGGGGGCGGCCGTCAGGTCCACGACCTGCCCGGCCGCCGGCTCTTCGCCCTCGGCCTTCGGCGGTTCCTTCGGTCGTTGTACTCGTACAACGTGGCCTGCAGCATCGCGGCGGCGACGGTGTCGCCACCGCCTCCTGCCAGCACGATTGACGACCGCACTGTGTGCGATCCCGCATTTTCTTGCGCAACCCCCGGCGTCTGGCGAAATCCCGTTGGTGAATGTCACTCCAGCCACTTCTGCGGGGGAAGACGGCCCATTTGCGTCATCGCGGAAATCTGCTTCGCCGCCGGGCCAAGTAGCCTCCCAGAGAAGGGCAGATCCCGACCATGACCGTCGTCGCGCCGATATTGATCGGCGTTTTGTACGTATGCCTCATGTCCCTCATCCGCGAGCCGCACCGGCGCCGCTTCAATGCGGTCATGGTCGCCGGAGCCGGGGCCGGGGCCGCGTACATCAGTAGTGGGGGCTTCGGCCCCTGGGAATTCGTTTTCACGACCGTCATCACCTACTGCGCGTACCGTGGCCTGGAGTCGTGGACGTTCATCGGCATTGCGTGGCTGCTGCACACCGGTTGGGACCTGCTGCACCACCTGCAGGGCAACCCGATTATCCCGTTCGTGGAGCACTCCTCCTTCGGTTGCGCGATCTGCGACCCCGTGATCGCCGCGTGGTGCTTCACAGGTGGTCCCTCGGTCACGGATTTTCTCCGATCGCGGATCTCCCGCTGCTGGTCGGCCCTCGGGCCGCGGCGCCTGGTCACGACGTCGGGAAATGATTAGGCGGCCTGCACGGCCGCCACAGCTGTCGCCCCGGACGCGGAGGATTTCGGACGCTTCCGCGTTCCGGTGGATCCTGACACTTCATCCACTGTCGGAGATTTCGGCACAGCTAGCATCGGTCGAGCCGCGCAGCGCCTGTTCCTCGCCGCTCACCCATCGGGCGAGGGCGGGCACCCGATATTCGTTGCGCAGCGCAATCTGTGCACCAGTGCAGGCGGCGAGCGCGATGGCGAACAGGTAGCCGCCGTTGGGTGTGCCTCCCGTCAGGGTCCACCCCGGGTGGACTCGTGCCAGCGCCAGCGATGGTCGCCTGCGGGTCTGACCTCGGTGTCGGCATCGAGGCGGTAGCTCTTGCTCATACCTGCTCCCCAGCGGTCGACCGCGGAGCATCACCCAGCACGGACTCGCAGTCCTGCCAGGCGGCACTGCTCAGCAGGGGGCGGAGCCTGGTGAACAGATCCAACAGGTCGCCGCCCCACCGCTCGCGGAAAGCGCTGTCGACGTGTGCGATGTCCAGTTCGTTGGCCGCGGTGAGTTCAGCGAAGTCCTTCTTCTCCTGCAGGGTGGGGGTGCGGGTGCAGCTGGTGAATCGATCGTGGAAGCGCATCGCGTGGTCGGTGATGGTTGCGTACGTCGCTTGCCGGTCACAACTCGCGTAGAGGTACACGATGGACTCGGCCTCCGCACCGATGACGTCCTGCAGGCGTGCGCGCTGATGAGGCAGCAACAGAACGGGGGCGAAGCTGCCGGTGCCGTAGAACGCGTGGCACAGGCCGGCGAGTTGCAGCGCGGGGCGGGCGCTCCAACGGGCGAGTCTGTGCCGTACCCCGTCGAGGTGGGCCAACAGGGTTCCTCCGGGGTGGTCGAGCTCTTCTGCTCCCAGCTCGCGCAGAAGGCGGCGTGCCGCGTGCCTCGGATCGCTGGTAGGGGTCATGGAAGGGCTCCTTCAGCTGCTCGATCGTCATATGGCCACGGCGACGGACGCGGTCACCCCGACCGCGACGATCACGCCGCGCAGAACGTGGGGCGGCAGGCGGCGGCCCACACGGGCGCCGAGGAGACCGCCGATCGTGGAGCCGAGTGCGATCACGCCCACGGCTGCCCAGTCCACGTCCGTCACCGCGATGAAGACGGCCGCCGCGACGCCGTTGACCAGTGCGGCGAGGACGGTCTTGGCGGCGTTCAGGCGCCGCAGATCATCGGGCAGGAAGGTGCCGAACAAGGCCATAAGCAGCACGCCTTGGGCCGCGCCGAAGTAACCGCCGTAGACCGCTGTCCCCAGTACTCCGGCCCACACCGGCACGCCCCCGTCCTTGCTCCCGTATCCGCTGCGCTGCTGCAGCCACCCGGTGAGGCGGGGCTGGAGCAGGACCAGAGCGCAGGCGAGCAGGATGAGCAGAGGCACCGCGGCCTTGAACGTGCCGCCTGGCAGCGTCAGGAGGAGCAGCGCGCCAGCGAGTCCGCCGATGAGTGCCGCGCCACCGAGTCTGAGCAGCCGCGGCCGCTGCCCCTTGAGTTCTCGGCGGTAGCCGTAGGCGGCGCCGAGGACGCCCGGCACGAGGCCGATGGTGTTCGAGACGTTGGCCAGGACGGGCGGCCAGCCGAAGGCGAGCAGCGTGGGGAAGGTGATCAGGGTGCCGGAGCCGACGACGGCATTGATGCCGCCTGCCGCGACAGCGGCGGCCGCGATGGCGGCTGTTTCGAGAGCTTGCACGGGGGTCGCCTTCCGGGCACGGTCCAGCGCCGGGGCGCGAGGGATCCGCATGTAGGAGGTGGGCTTGGCGTACGGGGAGGGTCGGCACCCGGCGCACACCCAGCACACCGTCCGGAGCGACGCGCTGAGCTCGGCCGGGTTGCCGCCCTGGGCCCGGCAAGATCGTCCCGCCCAACCAATTGCCAAGTCAATCCTCGGGTTTCCTTACCCTCCCCCAAGCTGTAGCTTCGCCCCTCATGACCCTCGACGACCTGCGCGTCTTCGTCGCCGTCTGCCGCACCGGCAGCCTCAGCGCCGTCGCACGCGACCTGTCCTGCACCCAGTCCGCCGTCAGCCAGCACATCAAGCGCCTGGAGCGGGAAACGGGCGTCGCCCTCCTGGAGCGCCACCCGCGCGGCGTCATACCCACCCCGGCCGGACAGCTCCTGCACACCGCCGCTGCCGGAGGACTCGGTGACATCGACCACGCCTTGCGCCGCCTGCGCGACCTGGTGCACGGCGAAGGCGGTTCGGTCCGCGTCACCACCGGCGCCACCACCGTGCGCCACTTCATGTCCGAGGCCGTGGTCGCCTTCCGTCGCCAACATCCCAAGGTGAGCCTGGAGTTCGAGACCACTCACTCCAGCCGCAGCTGCTTCGACGCACTCCTCGCCGGCGGACTCGACCTCGCGTGGATCACTCTCGACGAACCGGTGCGCGGCATCGAGCAGCGCCCCGTGGTCGAACTGCCCTGGGTCCTCGCCGTCGCCGCGGACGACCCCCTGGCCTCCAAATCCCGCCTCAACCTGGCCGAGTTGGCCGACATCCGACTGATCGCCCTGCCCGAGAACGCGATTTCCCGGTCCCGTCTGGACGCCTGGCTCACCGAGGCGGGGATCGCGCCGCGCTCGGACACGAGCGTCGCCGACTGGGACACCGCGATCCTCCTGGCCGAACTCGGCCTGGGCCACGCGATCGTCCCCGACTTGCCCGCCTGGCACGGCCCCGCCCACCCCGACCTGCGCCTCATCCCCGTCCCCGAACTACCCGCCCTGTGGACCGGCTGGGCCGTCCGCCGCTGGAACGCGCTCTCCCCGCTCGCGCGTACCTTCGCGGACACGGTGGAGCAGCACTGCGACGCAACGTTCCCGGCAACGCCACCGCCCACAGGGAATACCCCAAACGCCGAGAGACCATCACGCCGTAGGTAGGCTGTGGGCCGCCATGACGCTTGTGAACAGCCCTGTTTCGCCGGTCATCGACGACGTCTGGGAGGAGCGCGCCTCGCTCTCCCCCAGGGACGCTGAAGCCCGTTGCGAAGTCCATGTCACGGAGGCAGTGGGCCTCCTGGACACCGGGACCGCCAGAGTGGCCCGCGTCGACGACAGCACCGACGAGGTCCTGGTCGACGAGCGGGCCAACCGCGCCGTGCTGCTCTCCTTCAAGGTCCTGGAAATGACCGAGAGCCAGGTCGGTGACTTCCGCCACCACGACCGCACCCCGCTCAAGAAGCGCCTCGACGGCGTCCGCATGGTGCCTGGCGCCATCGCCCGCTGGGGCAGCTACCTCGCCCCCGGCACCGTACTGATGCCGTCGTTCGTCAACATCGGCGGCTACGTCGACACCGGCTCCGTGGTCGACACCTGGGCTACCGTCGGATCCGCCGCACAGATCGGCCGCAACGTCCACCTGGCCGGAGGCGCAGGCATCGGCGGCGTACTCGAACCGCCCAACGCCGCACCCGTCGTCATCGAGGACGACGCCTTCATCGGCTCGCGCGCGATGGTCGTCGAAAGCGCGCGTGTCCGCCGCGGAGCCAAACTCGGTGCCAGAGTGATCCTCACCAAGTCCACCCGCGTCTTCGACGCCGAAACGGGCGGGGAACCGCCCCGCGGTGCGGCTCCCGCTGACCGCCCTCGGCCGGACCTTCCTGCACGACGCCCTCGGACACCCGCCGACGGAAGCCGACGTGGAGCTGCTCGTGCGCACCGTCCTGTCCGACTGGGACAGGACGGTGCGCCATCTGCCGGGCCTGGCCGACATGGTGGCCGAACTGGCCACCACGTACCGGCTCGCCATCGTGACCAACACCCAGGACGACGTGCTGGTCGCCGCACACCTCAAAGCCATGGGCATCCGCGACCACTTCGACGCGGTGGTCACCTCTCGACGTGGGCTGGCGCAAACCTCAACCCAAGATCTACGCGGCCGTGCTCAGACAACTCCAGATCGATCCCGCTGCTGCCGTATTCATCGGCGACACCTACGCCGCCGACTACCAAGGCCCCACCCAATCCGGCCTGCGCGCACTCCTCATCGACCCTGGCCGAGGAGCAGACATACCGAACGCCGACCGCCTCCACTCGATCTACGAGCTACCTGCCCGACTTCAGGCTCTGACGACATCGTGGCCGTGTCGGTGAGTCCGGCTCTCCTTCGCCCTCAATGGTGCTCCGCGCGAACGCCTCTGGTACCTCGATCATTCAGGCACCTTGTGCGCCAGCCGAAGCCCCCGCGAAGCCCGCGCCTGCAGCTGCCAGTACCACCTTGGGAGGCAAGTCGTGGACAGGGTAGGCAGGGTTGTCACACGGGATAACCTGGAAGGCGTCGCGCGGCTCTGGGCACCGAACATCGCCTCGTGGCCTGCAGCAACACCCCACCCGAGCCGGACCCTCTCGGGTGTCAGTGCAAAGCGACGGATCCGGACCACATCGTCTGAGACGTCGGCCCGTATCCGCACTCGCCGGACCAGATCAATTGAGAAATCCGCCAGTCCAGCGTCGCAAATCATCCGGTCGCCGCAGGTCACAGCCATAACCATGGACCAGATCATTTGAGATGGGACAGACGCGCCTGAAACTCGAAATCTATGTATCGGACGTCCGTGAAATCCGCTCGCTGGCCCGCCCGGGTGGTGCCGCCTGCCTGGAAAGAGGACTCCGTGATGGCCTCCGCGACGATCGTGTTCCTGTTGGTAGTTGTCACTGAAGCGGAGGTTCCCTCACGGGCGGTGCGGTGACACCGGGTACCAGTGATCGCGGTGAACCCCGGTTCGCTAACCAGCGTGCACCGCAACTGTTCGTGTCCCACCGGCGTCTGAACCCGTATGAAGGCCCACACGCACCCGCGTGTCCGGATCCGGATCACGCGGGGGACCATGGCGGCGGCCATGGGAGCGGCATTGCTGCCGATCGCCGCGTGCGCCAGCGACCCGCCCGCACCCCCGCGCCCCACCGGAAAGCCCTCGATCGAGCCCTGTCTGACGCCATCGAACGATCTCGTCGTGGACGTGGACGGCGACGACCACGCCGATCGCGTCTCCGATCCGTCACGTGTCGGAAAGCGGCTGACCATCGCCTTCGGCAAAGACTCCGGTTACGGCAGACCAGTGGGGGCCAGGCAACTGGTCGGCAGCGCCGGGAAAGATCAGCACGATGTCCTGGCCGCTGTCTCAGATTTCGACCAAGACGGGTGGACCGACCTTGTGGTGGTGGCCACTGGAAAGTGGCGCGGCGATGATCCGATCGACCCGCGCGTCGCCCAGGTTCGGTGGGGGCCGTTCTCAGCTGCGGGTGGCGGCCAGCGCACCCGCGACCTCGACCTTGGTGAGACGCGTGGCATCGCCGTCGCCGACTACAACCACGACCGCTATCCCGACCTGGCTGTCTTCAGCTACGCCGGCGACGGCGTCTACCAGACGGAAGCGCGCCTCGGCAGCCAGAGCGACGGGATCGCCGACGCAACGAAGCAGGTGCGCGACAGGTACACCGTCGACGACTACACAGGCGACCCCACTCCGCGAAACATGCCCCGCTCCGGCCTAAGCGAATTCCTCCCAGACTGCCCTAACCGGCAGGGCAGTTGAGTGCAAGCCCCCACAGCGGGTGGGCATGAGCTGCGGTCGGCGGCGGGGCAGCAGCTTTGCTTGCGCTGCTCAGTCAGCTCTGTACCGTGTTGTGCGCACCCCTTCTCGCCGGGACGCCCCTGCGGTCCAGCGGACGCCTCAGCCTCTCCCAACTGGCAATCGAGGCCGGCATCAAGAGCTGGCACCTCACCCACCAGCACCTCGACCTCAAAGAGCTCTTCGAGGCGCGAGTGAAGGCCGCAGCAGCCACACCCCAAGCCTTCGCCAAGCGTCTCAGCGAGCACGATGAGCTCAAGGAAAAGCACGCCAAGCTGATCAGACACTGCGCTGAATTGGAAGAACGCCTCCAAAGTTACGCGTCGGCGATCAACCTGCTTGCCCTTGAGAACGCAGCCCTGGCCGCCGCCTCCACGAATGCATCCGTGGTCCCTCTTCCCAGGCCAGAGGCATCCCCATAAGCCGTCCCAGAAGAGCGGGCCTCAGTGAGGAGCCGCATCCGCCCAATGACGAGCTGACACGCATGACGTCGATGAACCGGCCGGAGCGGATCGCGCGGCGATGGCAGTGGCCGGGCACCGCCTGTCTGCGAGCTCAGCTGACGGCCGTGCCGAACCACTTTGTCAGCTGGCTGAGCAGATCCTGCTGATCTTCACCGACCCACGCCACGTGGCCGTCCGGCCGCAGCAGCACCGCGGGCACGTCCAGTTCCTCGCTGACGTCGACGACGTGGTCGACCCGATCTGCCCAACCTGCCACCGTAAGCTGGCCGGTCTGGTCGAGCAGTAGTCCGCGGCCGCCGTGCATCAGCTCGTAGAGGCGACCCTGCTTCAGCTTCACGTCCCGCATCCGCCGGCCGAGCAGTTCGTGGCCCTCGCCGAAGTCGTAGCGGACCCCGACCGCGGTGATGATCCCGGTCACGTACCGGTTCACCTCCTCGAAGTCCATCAGCTTCGAGAACAGCTCCCGCAGCGCGGTCGCACCCGGATCGGTCCCCATCAGCGTGATCTGAGCGCGGGTGTTGTCCAGCACGCGAGCGCCCACCGGGTGTCGTTCGGTGTGGTAGCTGTCCAGCAGCCCCTCCGGTGCCCAGCCGTTGACCTCGGCAGCCAGTTTCCAGCCGAGGTTGAACGCGTCCTGGATGCCGAGGTTGAGCCCCTGCCCGCCGACGGGCGGGTGGATGTGCCCCGCGTCGCCGGCCAGCAGCACCCGGCCGACCCGGTAGCGCTCGGCCTGCCGGGTGGCGTCGCCGAAGCGGGAGAGCCAGCGCGGCGAGTGCGCGCCGAAGTCGGTGCCCGCGAAGGCTCGCAGCTGCTGCTTGAACTCCTCGAGGGTCGGCGCGGTCGTACGGTCCTCGGCCACGCCGTCGGCGGGCACGACGATGCGGTACACCCCCTCGTTCCCGTCCACGTTCGGGATGGCGCCGAACCGCAGTTGGGTCTTGCGGACTTCCGCGACGATGGCGGCAACCGTCGCCGGATCCTCGGTCACCTCCATATCACCCAGCAGCGTCTCGACCTTGGCGGGCTCGCCGGGGAAACCGACGCCGAGCCGCTTGCGCACCGCACTGCGGGCGCCGTCGCACCCGACGAGGTAGCGCGAGCGCAGGTGCGTGCCGTCCGCCAGCTCGACGGTCACCCCGTCCTCGTCCTGGCTCAGCCCGACCACTTCGCAGCCGCGCCGGATCTCGGCACCGAGTTCGAGGGCACGCTCGTTGAGCAGCCGCTCGGTGACCGGCTGCGGGGTGGCGAGGCCGTACGGGTGAGCCGTGTCCAACCGGTCCGGCCACGGCTTGTGGATGCCGCCGAAGAAACCGCCGACCTGGAACTTCTCACTGACCGCGAGGAACCGGTCCAGCAGGCCGCGCTGGTCCATCATCTCGACGCTGCGCACAAGCAGGCCGCGCCCGCGGGACCGCCCGGTCGGCTCGGCCAACTTCTCGAGCACGACCGTTCGCACCCCGGCCAGCCGCAGCTCGTTGGCCAGCATCAACCCGGTCGGTCCACCGCCGGCAACGATCACGTCGATCATCACAAACCCCCATTTGTTTCCGCAGGTTCTGGCTTCGGCTGGCGATTCTGCGGCACGACCCGGGTCTTGCCGCAAGCCCCCCGGTGCGCTACACCTTGAAAGTGGCAAGGAGTGGGTAACCTCCTTGCCTTTGCCTTTTGTCGTCCGCTGTGGACGGACAGCTTCCTCGCGAAGCAGCGGCGTACCGCCGTATGGCGGTACGCCGGCCCAGGAGGATCTCCATGGGCCTACGGATGAAGCCGCGGGGAGTCCTTCGACCTCACCGAGCCAGCCGTTGGCACGGCCTCGCGGATCCGTTCACGGAGGTTTTGGTTGATCTCCATGAGGCGGGGTCGCTGGCTGGGGTCTAGTTGGAGGACCGGGCAGCGGATGCAGGCTTATCCGAACCAGCCCAGCACAGCTGACAGTTGCCGATTTCCCGGGCTCCGTCACCGAGCGCGACTTCGGGAAGGTTGGGTGTCCGGGGCTCGTCGGGCGTGCCGCGGGCTGCTCGTGCGGGTGGCGGCCTGCGGCCCACGGCGAGCAGCGGATAGACCGTAGGGCTGAGTCAGGCGGCATCGATTCGCGCCGCAGTGACCGCCACCGTGGCGTAGCGCATCGTGAAGCTGCCTCCCACCGCGTCGATGGCGGCGCCGATGCCCGCCAGCACCTCTTCCAGCTCGGCCGGCGGGAGCTGGGTGTGTCCGCCGGTAGTGGGCAGCTGATCCAGCCACTCGTCCCGGCTGTAGGACCGCTCCCAGTCGAATCGCCACTGCTCCGGCTCGCTGAACGCGCCCACCTCTCGGATGCCGTTGGCTGCCCTGGTGCACAGCACCGAGTACCCGTCCGAGCCGGTCGGCCATTGGCGGGCAGCAAGCGAGTCGGGCATCACCCGGCGGTAGACCGCGGAGAAGGCTGCGGCCACGCCGGGCGAAGGTTGGCCCGCGTTCCAGAACACCGCCAGCCGGCCACCAGGCCGCAGCGCCTCAGCCGCCTTTGCCGCTCCCGAAACCGGGTCCACCCAGTGCCAGGTCTGCCCGGAGACGACCGCATCGAACTCCCGGCCGGCCGGGTCCCAGGCTTCGAACGCCGCCACCTCGACCTCGAGCCCGCGCTGTCGCGCCCACTCGGCCAACCGCGCGTCGACCTCGACCCCGAGCGCCCTGCAGCCTGCCGCTTGGAACTGCCGGGCTGCGATGCCGGTACCGATGCCGACGTCGAGAAAGTCGGGCCCGGGGCTCTCGGCGACGATCCGCTCCACCATCGCGTCGGGATAGCGGGGCCTGGCCCGGTCGTAGCGTTCAGGGTCCGAGCCGAACGACTCTGCTACCTGTCGGGCTCGATGAGGCTCGAGTTCAGAGAAACGTGCTCGCTCCGGCGGTATAGTGGGCATGTGCCCACTATAAATGGGCATGCGCCCACTCGTCGACTGGGTGGGCCGAGCGAGGAAAAGAGGAATGCACCGGTGCCGACGGGCGTGGCTATCCGCGATGCGCGCGACCAGCTTTTCGACGCCGCCGAGCGCGTCCTGCTCCGGGACGGGCCGAGCGCGCTGACGAGCCGGGCGGTCACCACGGAGGCAGGCTGCGCCAAGGGCGTCCTGCACCGGCACTTCGCCGACTTCGACGCCTTCCTCGCCGAGCTCGTGCTGGACCGCATCGCCCGGATCGACAACCAGGCCGCCGCCCTGCGCAACTCCGCCGGGACCGGCACCGTCGCCGGCAACCTCACCGGCGCGCTGATGACCCTGTTCGGGTCGGTCGCTGTGGCGATCGTCGGCCTCGTCACCTCCCGGGACGACCTGCGCGCCCGGCTGCGCCAGGCCAGGCCGACTGGCGTCCCGGTCCTGACGGAAGCTGCGGCCAGGATCGCCTCCTACCTCACCGTCGAGCGGGAACTGGGCCGCGTCGCGGCGGATGCCGACGTCGACACGCTCGCTCCCACGCTGATCGGGGCCGTGCACATGCTGTTCGCCGACCGGAAAGGCACCCCGCCGAAGGCTGGAGCTGTCCACAAGGTCGTGACCACGGTCATCGCCGGCGTCGTGCAAGATCCGCTGCTATGAACGGTCGCAGCAAGCCCGGACCCGGGGAATCGGGCACCCTTGCGCGCACGAGCTCAGCCTGGCAGACAGGTCCAACTGGCTGAGCTCGGGCGTCTGCAGGCTGCCCTCATCGACCTGACCGCCGGGGCTCCGGCCGGCGCCGTAGTCCACCGCTGCGGCTGCCGGATATCCGCATGGTGCAACACGTGGGCCGATGTTCCACCCCGGGCAAATGCCGGGTGCTGGATGCTTCCGCGCCTCTGGCAGGCTGGGCGCGTGACATCAGGAACCGCTGAGGAATTCACTGCCCACCGCCGCAGGATGTTCGGCCTGGCCTACCGGTTGCTCGGCTCCGCCGAGGAGGCGGAAGACGCGGTGCAGGACGCGTATCTGCGCTGGAGTGGCGCCGACCGTGCGGCGATCGAGCACCCGGGGGCCTGGCTCGCCAGGGTCGTCACCAACCTCTGCCTCAACCGGCTCACCTCGGCCCGTGTGCAGCGCGAGGAGTACGTGGGGCCGTGGCTGCCGGAACCGGTGTTCACGCAAGACGGTTCGCTCGGCCCCATGGAGTCCGCCGAGCAGCGCGACGCCGTGTCGACGGCGCTGCTGGTGCTGCTTGAGCGGCTCACGCCGACGGAGCGTGCGGTCTACGTTCTGCGCGAGGCGTTCGACTACGGCCATCGGGACATCGCCGGGGTGCTCAACCTGAGCGAGGCCAACTGCCGCCAGCTGTACCGCAGGGCGGTCCAGCGGGTGGCGACGCCCGAGGCTCGCTTCACACCGGCAGCCGGGCGACAGCACGAGCTCGTCGAGTCCTTCGTCATGGCAGCACGCGAGGGGGATCTGGCAGGACTGGAGAAGCTGCTCGCCAAGGACGTCACCTGGTGGAGCGACGGCGGCGGCAAGGTCACCGCAGCCCGGCGCCCCCTCCTCGGCCGGGAGACGGTTGTGCGCTTCCTGGTGGGCGGCGCGCAGCGGTTCGCGGGCGGCTGGGACCTCACGGTCGCCGAGGTCAACGGGGCACCGGCCCTGGTGGCGCACGTGGCGGAGCAGCTCATCGCCGTCGCCTCCTTCGAACTGCGCGACGGCGTCATCGCCCAGGCGCGGGTCGTCGTGAACCCGGGCAAACTCGTGTTCGCGGGCCGACAGTTCGCCGCAATGGCCCCCGGGGGCCTGACCCACGGGTGAGTGCGGTCACGAGGAGGCTGTCACATATCCGGGTGCTCGTCGGTTCTCAGCGGATGACGTGCGCTCCACGGGGAGCGCGCGCCCACCGAAGGGACGACAACTGCGATGACCACGATCCTGGTGACCGGCGGCACCGGAACGCTCGGCCGGCTCGTCACCGAGCGACTGCGCGCGGACGGGGCCGAGGTGCGCGTGTTGAGTCGGCACTCGCGGCCGTACGCCGTGGATCTGCGCGAGGGCACGGGGCTGGCCGCAGCCGTCGCGGGCGTGGACACGGTCGTGCACTGCGCGACCACGCCGCGCGGCGGCGACGAGCAGGCGGCACGCCATCTGATCGAGGCGGCCCGCCAGGCCGGGGTGCGGCATCTGGCGTACATCTCGATCGTAGGCGTCGACCAGGTGCCGCTCGGCTACTACCGGACCAAGCTTGCCGTCGAGGGGCTGATCGAGGAATCGGGGCTCGGCTGGACCGTGCTGCGCACGACACAGTTCCACGACCTGGTGCTGCGGCTCCTGCAGGGCTCGGCGAGGCTGCCGGTCATGCTGCTCCCGGCGGGGGTCGCCGACCAGCCGATCGAGGTGGCGGAGGTCGCCGCCCGGCTGGCCGAGCTCGCAACCGGGGCGCCCGCGGGGCGGGTGCCGGACATGGGGGGCCCCGAGGTCCGTACGTTTCCGGAGCTGGCCCGGGCCTATCTGCGCGCGAGCGGACGGCGCCGTTCCCTGCTGAACGTGCGCCTGGCCGGCAAGGCCTACCACGGGTTCCGGGCGGGCGGGCACCTGACGCCGGAGCGGGCCCTGGGCAAGGTCACGTTCGAGCAGTTCCTGGCGGGGCGTTTTCCTGCGCGCGGCTGACGCCTCCAATGTGAGATCCGGCTTCGGGCCGCTGGATGGTCTGGCAGAACACCAGCGTGGCGCGAGCGGAACCTACTGATGAAGAATGGGAGTTGATCGAGCCGTTCCTGCCAATAGGCGGGTTCGGCCCGTACCCCGAGCGGTTGCGGCAGCAGTTCGAGGGGGTCGCCTGGCGGTTCCGCACCGGCAGCCCGTGGCGGGACATGCTGACCGAGCACGGCGCCTGGCAGACCGTCTGCCACCGGTTCCCGCAGTGGCGTGACGCGGGCGTCTTCGAGCAGCTGATGGACGGGATGATCACCGAGGCGGCGCGGCGTGGGGCAGGTGGATCTGTCGCTGGTCAGCGTGGACTCCACGGTGGCCCGCGCCCACCACGATGCGGGCCGGTGTGGCCGTGAGTGAGGAGGTGCTGGCAGCCTTGGAGGAGGCCGCCGAGGGCGAAAAAGGGGCCGCGCAAAGGGACGAAGGGCGCAGGTCGCTGCGGCGGACGGCGAGCTCGACGAGCCCGAGCGGGAAGAGCGGCGGCGGATGAGACGCAGGCGCCGGACCCGCCTGAAGGCCGCCCGACTGGGCTGTTCCCGCAGCGGCCTGACCAGCAAAGTCCACTTCGCGGCCGGGCGGCGCTGTCGCCCGTTGTCCTTCGAGCTGACCGAGGGGCAGGCCGCCGACGGCCCCCGCTTCATCCCTGTCCTGGACAAGGTCAAGGCCCGGGCTCCGGTGGGCCGTCCACGCACCCGGCCTGACGCCGTGGCCGGCGACAAGGCCTACTCCTCCCGTGCCAACCGCGCCTACCTGAGTCGACGTCGTATCAAGGCGGTGATCCCGGAGAAGATCGGCCAGGCCGCCAACCGCAAGAAGAAGGGCCGCCGCGGTAGGCTGCCCTTCTCCCAACACCCTCGTGGCGCGCCCGGGCCTACCCGGGGGTGGTGAAGCGGGCCCGCCGCAGGTCGCGGAGCAACGCGATCTCGGCCATGTGGTGGATGAATTCGAGGTTGGCCCCCGACAGCACGGTGATGAATGGGTCGTCGGGGTCGGAGCCGTACGGGTACTGCGAGAAGCCGACCGTGTCGAGCTGCTCGTCGGTGATGGCGGCGACGCTGTCGCGCCAGCGGTCGATCAGCGCCCAGAACCGCTCGAGTGCCAAGGCGGCGGAGGGGGTGAAGTCGACCAGCAGCTTCGGCTCCTGCCGCCGTTCGCCGAAGGTCCACTCCCATCCGCCCGCGAAGCAGAAGTGCAGGTGCCCCAGCCGCCACGCGATGGTCGTGACCGGCGCTTCGTCAGGCTCCGGCGCACCGGTGTGGGCGAGGATCTGCTCGACCCGCTCGACACTCACGCTCCAGTCGTCGGCGATCTTGGCGACGGTCATGCCGCCGGCGGCCTGCCGGGCAACCTCGGCGTACTCGTTTGCCGGGATGTCCGCGTCGCCCAAGTCGAGCACCCACTCGCCCGGCCCGAACGCCCTGGGCGTCGCCGCCTCGCCCCGGCGCCGGATCGACCAGCAACCGGGCACCGGCTCCCACAGGTACTCCTCGTCGCCGAGCCCTGTCAGCCGCACCTGGGCCATCTCCCTGGCGTGGTCGAACTGGTCGAGCAGCAAGCCCAAACGGTCGGTCCGCGCGCCCTCAGTCTCCATGCCTGGCTCCCTTCGCGGTCGCGTCTCGTACCTCACTGCGCTCAGGCGGAAGTTAACGGCTCACCTCACGGGGCGCCACCGATTTTCTCGCCCACGAAGCGGTGCAGCACCACCCGCATCACCGCACTCGTTCAGGCCGTCCTCACCCTCCACGTGACCTGCTCAAGCTGAGGTTGGAAAAGGCTCAGTGCAGTTGCGAGGGTGTCCAATTCGGTCGTCACACAGGGCGAGTGGGCACCCTGGAGTCTGTGTTGCTACCCTTTGGAATCAATCGTCCAGTTGCAGCACCGCAGTTGAGAAGCCTCAAAGGCCTCACCTCCATCGGTTGATCAAGTCCTGCGTGGCTATGGATGGGCATGCGTTGCCGCGTCGCGTACTTGACGGTGGGGTCGCAACAGCAGCTACGGGAGTATGTCGTGACGAACCGGCCCCCGCGGGAGGCCAGCGCGCAGCATCCGCGCCTCGCACTGAACAAGCACGCAGACGCCACCGTCGCTCATGGCTTCCACCGTCTGGTGCTGCATCAGGACCTGAACCTCTTGTGATGTGCGTCACAATCGAGGGAGTGCGGGACGCCCGTCCGTGCGCGGCAGGCCGTCTGCGCAGGCCGCCCGCCGCTCCATTCGAGGCATGCGGCGGACACCGGCCCACGGATCACCTTCGATTCGGACGCAACGGCGCGCTCGGCGCGCCGCCCTGACGATATCGGGCAGTCACCACCGCCCGCCGTAGGCGAGGGTCCACTTCGACAACGTCGGCACATGCGGGCGACGCTTCTGGTGATCGGTTGCGTTCGGTTCACCGGCCGGGAACCCACAACATCAGCGAACCTCTGCGAATTGAACCATTCGGTTCGGTGAATGCCCCCGGCCGGGGGCGTACGAGTCCTGTCGACGGCCCATTCAATGGCCGTTGATTTTCCCCGAGTTGCGGACAACACTTGTATCTACACGGAACCGATGCCGCATTCCCGTATTCCTCCGAAACGGGCGCCGGGCTCGCGTGGGGATGGAGGTGACGAGACACATGGGCATGAACATTGCGATGACCACCCGCTGCTCGATCTCCGTGCGTTGGCAGCACGTGCGGGTGGTCATCATTGTCGTCGTCCTCGTGATCCTGAGTGTGCCGGCTCAGGGAAACGGTGACACGACACTGCTCGACGCGCTTTTGCCGCGCGTCTGAGGGAAGCGCTGATCCCTCAAGTGGGGGCGGTTGCCGGGAGACCAGTAGCTGCCCCTTAATATTTCAGGTTAGCGCACAACTACCCGTCGCTGAAGAGGTTTCTGCGCCATACCCCCAGAGCGTTCTTGGAACTATCCGGTAGCAGACGCTCTGGGTGTCACACCCATACGAATTGAATACACGGCGGCGGGAGTGGTGCAGAAATGCAGACGCGCGCCCGGTTCCCCGGCCACGGAATACGTGATCATACGGAAAGGACGCGGCGGAAAGCGCCGTTACCGTACTCGTCCGGCGGCGTGACCGGGACTCCTTGCGCCTCGACCCAGGCGTGGAAGCGGTAGGGATCATCGGCCGTGCCGATACACCACACCGCCCGCCGCCCGGTGAACGCCAGGACCGCAAGCGTGGCGAGGGACTCCTCCAGGCAGGCGGCCCGCCCCGGGTACAGCCCCGCGGCGCGGCGCACCGCTGCGAGCGAGGCCGCCGCCTGACGCGGGGTCGCCTCCCGTCGGCACCACCCGCGTGCGGTCCACCTCACCACGCGAAAGACGGTCCGGAACGGCAGCCGGATCAGGAAGAGTGCCAGCAGGAGACCGAGCAGGCCGACGACCACCGCGGGCGCGCCGCGGCCTTTGCGGGTACCTGCCGGCCGTACCGGAGTCGCGGCCATCAGCATCTCCGCAGCGGCCGAGGGGATCACAGGTCCTGGTGCACCTCGGCCGCCGGACCTGCCGTGCGCGCGCGTCTGTAACTTCGCTGCCGTATGAACTAGTTGGAAGGTTGCCGGTGCCGGGTTCACTGGTCTCGAGATCACCCGTTCCGGGATCCCCGCTTCTTCGGTCTCCGGGCCGCCGACAGTGAGCAGGCCGCGGCTGATCAGATCGTCCGCGAGCCGCCGGGCGTCCTGGCGGATCCGGTCATGGTGCGGCTCGGGGTAGCGGCTCGCCATCACGTGCACCGCAGAGTCGAAATCCCGGCTGCGGCGCCACTCCTGCCACAGGGCCCGCGCAATGGGGTTCATCGCGAAGCAGTGGCCGGAGCGCACGTCGAGGAGCACGCTCCCGCCATGCGGTGCGGAACTCTCACGGACGTGTTCGGGCACACTCAACCGGGTCATGGCAGCTCCTCGCCGCTTTCACAGCACGCCAGCCACATATCCGCGCCCAGTAGGCGGTTGAGCGCCGGGAACGGCGCCGACAGCCCCGCGACGGCACGGTCGAGTGAAGCGATCACCCGCGACGGCTCGATGATGCCGAGGTCGGCCAGTGGCGACCGGACAAGACGTGCTCGCAGTTCCGCAGCGGACAGGCGGGCGCCCCAGTAGTCCTCGGCCGCGTAGTCGCCCTTGGTCCGCCGCCGCAGCACGGGGTCGGGGACCAGTCCGGCCAGTCCGGCCGCCAGCAGCGGCTTGACGGTGAACGGATCGGCCTTGAGAGGCAGCGGCAGGCTCGTACAGGCCCGTACGACCTCACTGTCGAGGAAGGGTGCCTGGGGCCACACACCGAACGCGCGTGCTATGGATGTGAATTGGCCCTGCACCGCCGCGGAGTTGCGCAAATCGCAGAGGACCGCTCGGGTGCCCGGTGTCAAAAGCACCGGATCACAAGAGGCCGACTCGGAACGCTCCCGGGCTAGTTCGGCGAGGTGCCGACGCGTGCGAGTGGTCAGCCAGGCGGCCTCCGGCCCTGGGGGCGACCACCAGGCGACCGCGTCCAGCCACTGTGTCGGACGCTGCACCGGATTTTCCAGCAGCACGGCCAGTTCACGCAATGCCCGGTCCACAGGCGTATGCGCCAGGCGAAGCGCCCGGAAAGCCACTCTCGCAGGGGAGAGCTGGCGCAGCCGGGCGAGGGCGCGTGCGTCGTGAGCGAGTCGGCGCAGTCCCACGGCGGCCGCCAGGTCACCGAGGTAGGCGGGCGGCACGGCCAGCAGAGCGTCACCGCCCTCCCCCGTCAGGTGGACGCTGCCGCCGTCGCGCGCGATGTGCGCGAGGCGCAACCGCAGCCGCGAGCCGGTCACGGCTGCCGGGTCGGGCTGGTCCACAGGGCCCTGGGACTCCAGGCCACGATAGGGCAGCGACGCGAGGCTACCCCGGGTGACATCCAGTCGGATCGCGGGTGTCTGCGCGGCGTAGTGCAGTGCGTGCTCGAGGTCGCCCGCCGACGCGTCGGGGTGGTGGTAGACGAACGCGTCCAGCGGTTCGGTGGCCCCACGGGCGGCAAGGAAGGCCAGCGAGGTGGAGTCCATTCCCCCGCTGAAGTCGGAGGTGACCCGCCTGGGGCCGCCGGCGCGCAGAGTGACCGCGCGCGTCAGCGACGACCGCAGTCGTGCTGCGCTCTCCTTGAAGTCGGCACCGCTGTCGGGACTGAGCCGTTCGTACGTCCAGTGGGTGAGGACGCCGGAGGGTTCGATCCGTAGCGCCTCCCCGCCGCCGAGCCGTCGCACACCGGCGAACGCCGAGCGCCCTTCGGTGAGTTCGGGAACCCCGGGGCAGACGATGTGCGCGGCGAGCGCCGTCGCGTCGGCGGCGCCCCCTGTCCCCGCCAGGACCGCTGCGGCCGTCGCCCGCGTGGAGAGGGCCGTACGGTCGCCGCGCTGCGCGTAGTAGAGGGGAAACTGACCCGCTGGGTCGACGTACGCGGTGAGGCGGTCACCGTCATGTATGACCACGAGCAGATATGCGCCCGGCCACTGCGTCAGCCGTTCCCAGCGGCCGTCCCTCGCCGCACGCTCCAGGTCCTCCCGCATCGTTCGTGCGTCGGCGAGGCACTGGCCGACCGCGAGCAGCCGTGCGCGCGCACACTCGGCAGTGCGCACCTCACCGGGGTGCCAGGGTCCCCAAGACCACAGCCGGCGTTCAGCGGGCCACACCCTGGCGGCCGGTTCCGGCAGCGGGGGCCACGTCGGCGAAAGGAACCCGGCGATCGCGGGGCCGTGAGGGAGGCGGACAGCAAGGCGGGGGCCGCGGCTGTCCGAGAGGGCGACAGGCGTAGGGGCAGGCATGACGGCGATCCGCAGTACTACCAGTAGTACTGCGCGTTGGCGTCGGCGTTACCACTGGGCGAGCTGCCAAGCGTCACCTCGCGGACATGGCCGAGATCGACCAGCAACGGTGACTCGTAGGCCGCCTGCTCACAGGAGGACGGCACCACACCGGGCTTCGCCGCTTGCCGCTCGCCTTCGGAATCGCCGCACAGGAATTCGGCGAAAGTGTCATGAGCCATCGGGCCGCCTCGGGTCAGGGACAGGCAACTGCCCCGGAAAATAGGTGCATGAGTGGCGTACGCCATTCCACTCGAGCGACAACGGATTCTAACCACCTCCGCGCTCCGGCAGGTATCGAACTGGACCGCAGGCGCAGCGTGTTGGCCTGGCAGTTCATCCCCCGTCGCCATAACGGCCGGCAGAGTCCCCACTCAGCGTCATACCAGGCCACACACCGGTGTCCCTAATTGACGAACGGCGCCTGCTCATTCGAAGAGGTAAGGCGGTGAATCCGGGAACTTCTTCATCACATCGAAGAAGTTGTTGGTCGAAAAGGGGGCCCGGACATTAGGCGCCGTCTCCAGCCGCCATACGACAGGCCCGGAGTGCCCGAGGACCCGGGAGCGTCACGGCTCCGTGTTCTCCGTGTTCTCCGCGCTCTCCTGGCCTCTCAGTCCGAGGACGAGGGCGCCCTGCGCCTCCGCCTTGGTGCCCAGTTCGCTGAGCGTGAGGGCGAAGGAGGAGCTGCTGGCGACCGCGCCGGGCAGCGCGAAGCGGCGCAGCGACTCGTTGCAGCCCTCTAGCAGCAGGTGTTGGCACTCGGCGAGCTGACCGCCGACCACGATGAGGTCGGGGTTGAACATGTTGCATAGCTGGGCGAGGGAGCGGCCCAGGGTGCGTCCGGCATCCTGGATCACCCGCATGCAGACCGCGTCCTGCGCGTTGGCCGCCCGGATGATGTCCTCCAGCTGCTCAGGACCGGCCGCGCTGTTCCTGGCGCGCGCGGCGCGGACCTGCGCGATCAGCGCCTCGGCGCCGATCACCGTCTCCAGACAGCCGCGCCCGCCGCACTGGCACACCGCGCCGTCCGGGTCCACGGTCAGGTGGCCGATCTCCCCGGCCATCCCGCGATGACCGCGCAGCACGCTGTTGTGCACAATGATCCCGGCCCCGACGCCCGTCGACGCCTTCACGTAGACCACCGTCTCGGCGTTCTCACGCGTGCCGTACGTCTGTTCCGCCAGTGCGCCGAGGTTGGCGTCGTTGTCGATGACCGCGCGCACGCCCAGCAGGGCTCCCAGGTCCCCCGCCGGGTCGTCCTCCGCCCGCCACGGATGCAGGATCGGCGGAGTGAACGCGGCGGTGCGCGGGTCTATCATCCGGGGCACGGCGATGCCGAGCGAGAACACGTCATTTCGCCGCTGTCCCGTCGCGTCGACCGCGTCGATGATCATGTCCTTGACGACCGGCAGCGCCCTATGCCACCCCCTGCTGACACCTTCCGCGTTGACCCGCACGGCCACCTGATCGAATTCCTTGTCGAGTCTGCGGGCGACCACCGTGACGTGGTTGTACCCGAGGTGTACGCCCACACCGACGTTCTCGACGGGGACAAGGCAGACCTTGCCGCCGCGGCCCTTCCCCTCCGCCCTGACGCCGTGCACGAGTTCGGCCGCTTCGAGGTCCCGCACTGCGGCCGACACCGTGGCCTGGGACAGCAGGGTGCGGCGTGCGATGCCGACCTGCGTATCCGCCTTGATCGCAACGGCGAGTAACACCTTCCTGCGATTGGTGCCCCTCGTGGGTGACCCCGTCAACCGGCTTAAAAGATCGCGCATGTCACCCATCGAGCCCCCCAGCCGGAATCCACACTTCGACTTTTCTATGGCCGAAACGGGAATTTTACCAGGTGGATCTTCGATTCCAAGCCCGCGCGGCTTCGAATAGATCCACGAAAACTTGAGGATGTACGGCGTCCAGCATGCGAACTTGATCAATTGAGCGGACCGAAATTGGCTGAAAATGGCGACGAAGAACCGGAAAAGACCGCATCCGTGCGTGGCTCACACGGTTATTGATCGTTTCCGAGCTAGTCGTCCGGGCACCTACCTCTTCTCGCTTGACGATCTCTCAGCGCGCACAGGTCGGCAGCGAGGGCGATGCGGACCGAGAGCGTCAGCGAGTCGGCGCGGCAGAGGGTCTCAGTGGCACGGGTGACCGTCTCATGACTTCGCGCGGCAGCCGACTCGGGATCCCGACGAAGTTGCGCAGGGCGGCGTTGATGGCGCAGCCCAGGGTCCAGTGATGGCTCTCCCCTACCGCGGCCGTCATGTCGGCCGGCGACTCGTCGATCACAGACGTGTCCGGCTGCCTATTCATCGCGATCGGCCACGACCCGCGTACCGAACTACCTCGTCCGGGACCACACCTCCACCTCCCTGCCCCACACCCCACCCGCGGCAAGACCGCGCTCACCGACGTCGGACCGGTGGAGATAGCAGTGCCCGAGACCGTGAAGGCACCTTCGAGCCGAAGACCGTCAGGAAGCGGCTGTCCGGGGTGGACGAGACACTTGGCTGCAGTGCCGGTCACCGCCGCCCAGCGGCCTTCCGGGCTGCGCGAGTGCGGGTCAGCCACCGGGTCATCAGAGTCAGGACCGGGGGGACGATCACGGGACGGCCGCCGACGGGACACCAGCGTTGTCGCCTGCGGCCGCCGGGGACGCCTGCCCCGTGTACCAGGCAGCCAGGTGGTCCTGCATCTCGGCGTGCCGGAACTGGTAGATCGGTCCAACGGCCCGCAGCAGGCCGAGGCGATGGGCGTCGTCCAGGAACGCCATCAGCCGACGGGGCAGTCGGCCCGTCGCCGCCAGACGGCGGGTGGCCGCCAGGTAGGCGAACCACGCCCGGTGCCTTCCGAGCACCAGCCCGTTCACGACCCCGGAGACGGATCCGAACACGAGGGCGAACATGAGGCCGATCCAGACTCTTTCTTCGAACCCGCCCTGATATGCGATCCCGATGTATTCGGTTCCGAACAGCACCCCGGTCGGGATCCCGACCGCAACCCCGGACGTACCGGCGCGCAGGAGGTTCAGGGCTCGGTCGGCCCGCCAGTTGACCGGTGGAGTACTTGCCCTTGCTTCCGGCGTCGGGGTTTCTGCCCAGGAGACCACCCCTCTCGCTATTCCGACCACGGGACCGGCCCAGAGTCCGACGGTGCCTCCGAGAACAAGCGCGTCGCTGAGCCTTTCGCCGGGCGCGCTTCCGGTTCCGGAGAGGTAGTCCGGCAGTTCGGTCACGAACACGACCGTGGTCCCGAGCACGGAGGCGAAAGCGAAGCCCGACGCGATCTCGACAGCAAATCTCCGGAGCAGCAGGGTCAGACGGCCGGGGAGGCGGAGGTTGAGGAAGCCCGGTTCCTCCCGCGCCCAGGCACCGGCCGCGACCGCGGCTGCGGGGCCGACCAGGAGCCCGACGGCGAATCCGATCGGTATCCCCGCGAAGACGACGGCCGTCAGCCCGTTCTCGAATATCTGTCCTTCCATGGACGCGCCCACCCCCGTCAGCGCGGTGAGGAGCACGATCAGGACCGCGAAGGCGAGCGCGGTGAAAGCGCCGAAGGCGATACGGGTTTTGGGGGCGAGAGCGCCGGTGTTGCGTGCCAGTTGCCACCAGGCGAGGTCGCGGGTGCCACTGGTGTGGAGGTAGTGGGCCAGGAAGCCCAGCCATCGGCGGACCTGGTCGGGGTCATGGCGAGTGCTCGGGCGGAAAACCTCGGTGGGGTCTTCGCCGGGCGGGCGGGTGGTGATCAGGCTGCCGACGAGGTGGTCGAACAGGTGAGCGCGCAGGGCTGGGGCGTCGAGGAAGCGGTCGGGGTCCAGCAGCGGGGCAGGATCGGCACCAGGGGTGACGTAGACGGTACGCAGCAGCCACAGCCCCAGCGGAGTGGCGGCCAGGTCGGCCAATGCCGCGACGGGGCGGGCGAGGACGGGCGTGCGAAGTTCCCGGAGAACGCGTTCCCAGGCCGGGGCCCGGACGGGGCGGCAAGCAGCGTTCGAGGTAGTCGGCCGCCACGGTCGGTGTGAGGGGGTCGGTTTCAATCACCAGGGCGGAGGTGAGCGCGTCCCCGGCTTGCTGGAGGGCGTGGGCAAACTCGGCGGTACGGCTGGTGAGGATGAGCTGGTCGGTGTCGGCCAGGGAGCGGTTGAGTGCGGTGATCACCTCAGCCTGGGCAGGCGGGGGCAGTTCGTCCAGCCCGTCCAGGATCGGCAGGATGTGCCCTCGCCTGGCCAGCACCGCGGCCATGTCGGAGCCGAGACCGGGAGCGCGCAGGGCGGGATAGTCGGTGGCCAGTCGGTCGCTGATCCACTCCTGCAGCCTCGGATGGCGCCCGGTGTCCCACCCGGCCGCCGGCACCAGCACCGGCTCGTCCCCATGGCGTTCCCGGGAAGCCAGTAACTCACGCACCATCTGCACCGCAAGCGTGGTCTTGCCCGCCCCCGGTCCACCGAGGACCACCAGCCGTCGGCGCTCCATCCGGCGGAACTCTCCCACCAGGCCGCCGATGTTGTCGCTGGACACCGATAGCAGTACACCAGGGGTGAGGTTGGCGGGATGGTCCATCAGGTCGGCCCGGCGGCAATCCGCCAGTGCACGGGGATCGGGACCGGGTCGTCCAGCGACCGCAGCACCGCCTCGGCCCGCCACTGCTCAGCCACCAAACCGGCCAGCATCTCCTTGGCCTGGTCAATCTCCTCGCCCGTGGGAGCCAGTTGGGGGCCGGCTGTACGCCGCCACCAGGTCCACAGTCCCACTGCCAGCATGGGGGCCGCCAACAGCGCCGCGACGATCCCGGCCACCACCCCGGCCGCCGCCAAATCCCTGCGGATTCCGGCGATTCCCACCCAGACCAGCAACCCGGCCAACGCGTTTAGCCCGAGTACGAGGACCACCGTGCGCCACGACACACCACCTGCCCTCCTGCGCCTCGCCATGGCCACAACCCTAGGGAGCCCCGGCTGGTGCCGCACTCCGATCGGGACGATCGACCCTCCCGCAACCGTTCCCGGGCCTGTCGGCCGTTCGGTGCCAGCGCCCTCCTACGGGACAACCGGCTCTTCACCACAGCCCCACCCACGGCGACAGCAAGCGGCATGACCGCCCCCTTAAGACTCCGCCGCCCTCATAGAACCGCCCTAGACTCGAGAGACCGGAGGTACTGGGGGGATCACCACCCGGGAGGACCCCATGCGACACACCAGACTGGTCGGCGAATCCGCGGACTACCTCGCCGCCCGTGAAGAGCTCAGGCTGGCCGAGATCGACCTCATGCGCCACCGCGAACAGGTCGCGGCCCAGCGCCGGGCGCTCCCCCAGGGGCCGCCCGTCGACGACTACGTCTTCATCG
>NZ_JBVHDR010000039.1:0-22725 GCF_055563295.1 Streptomyces sp. NPDC002868
GGGGGCGGCGCAGCAGCGGACGGGCGGGAGTGTGGGCCTGATGATCGGTCATGGGGGCATTGTGACCCAGAGACTGTCCGGCGAGTCATGAGCGGAGCCAGAGGCGTACGGCAGCAACGGTCACGGTGCCGTGGAAGACATACGCTCGCTTGTCGAAGCGGGTGGCTACAGCCCGAAAGCCCTTGAGGGCATTGATCGTTCGCTCGACTTCATTACGGCGCTTGTACCCCGTGCGGTCGAAGCCTGCGGGCCGGCCCCCCGCGCTGCCTCGGCGCCGGCGGTTGGCCCGCTGGTCTCTGCGTTCGGGAATGGTGTGCTTGATCTGCCTGCGTCGCAGGTAACGCCGATTGCGGCGTGAACTGTACGCCTTGTCACCGCCCCGATGATCGGGCCGCGTGCGGGGGTGGCCGCCGCCGAGCCTGGGGACTCGGATGCTGTCGAGGACGGGGATCAGCTGTGGGGCGTCGCCCCACTGGCCTGGTGTGATGACGAACGTGAGTGGACGTCGGCCCCCTTCGCTCGCCAGGTGGATCTTGCAGGTCAGTCCGCCCCGGGAGCGCCCAGGGCCTCATCGCGGCGGTGTTGCACGGGCCGGCCACGGCGGCCCGGGATGCGCGGTGCCTGCGTACGGGCTCCCGCGGCGTGCTGATGGGCCCGACAGGAGGTCGAGTCCACGCTGACCATGCTCCAGTCGATTCGGCCCTCCGCGTCGGCATCGGCCTGCACGGCCCGCAAGATCCTCTCCCACGTGCCATCCGCCGACCAGCGGCGATGCCGGTCATACACCGTTTTCCACTTCCCGAACCGAGTCGGCAGGTCCCGCCACGGGATACCGGTTCGCTGCCGGAAGAGAATGCCGTTGATCACCCTGCGGTGACTCTTCCAGCGCCCGCCTCGCCCAACATTGCTTGGTAGGTGCGGCTCCAAACGAGCCCACTCCAAGTCTGAGAGATCACCCCGCCCCACGCGGGGCGGAACGACACAGACGTGGCCCAGTCACACAACCCATCGGACACGGCCTAGCACGACCAGCAGCAGGTACCGCACTCCCACACGCCCAGGCCCCCCACGTCCCATGACTGGTCATCCTGCCGTACCTCACGGAGGCCAGGGCAACGTTGGGGGTGACGTTCGGTGATGGGTGGAATTTCAGGGTGATGGTTGCCCAGGTGACGAGGGCGCCGGTCATGTCGAGCGGGGCCGTCGAATAATCCCGTGCCGTGCCGTGCCGTGCCGTCGGTGGAGGTACAGACTCGCTCCATGGCGGAGATGAGGGCGTTCCGGGACGCGGTCAGTGGCTGGGCGACCGGCGGTCCCGGCGGGCCGGCGAGTGATCTGGCTGTGCGACTGGGGCTGCGGACGGCGGTGCTGCTGGAAGGGCTGAGTGACCTCGCGGCCGTTGAGACGCTGGCCGCCCGGCATGGCCGTGACCTGGCCGCCGAGGGGGTGTGCGTCGTGCCGATGGGCGGGGCGATGAACGTCGGCCGCTACGCCGGCCTCCTCGGGCCGCCCGGCCTTGGCCTGCGTCTGGCAGGACTGTGCGACGAGCGCGAGCAGCGCTTCTACGACCGCGGCCTGAAGCGGGCACGGGCGCCGCGCCGGGGCTTCTTCGTGTGCGTGACGGACCTGGAGGACGAGCTCATCCGCGCGCTGGGCACGGCAAGGGTCGAGGAGATCGTCCGGACCGAGGGTGACCTACGTGCCTGGCAGACCTTCCTGCACCAGCCCGCACACCACGGTCGGCCCCGGCAGCAGCAGTTGCGGCGCTTCCTCGGCACGAAGAAGGGCCGCAAGATCCGCTACGGCCGCCTCCTCGTCGAGGCCCTCGACCCCGAACAGGTACCGGCCCCGCTCGACGACCTCCTCACGAGCCTGTGACTTGAGCGCTGGCAACACTGCCGGCGCCCTGCTCGCAGGCGTGACAGGCATGGGCATCAGTGCGCCGGTCCTGCACCAGCTCAAAGGCCTCTGAGTAGGCAGCTGCACTCCAGGCATCAGCCCCGCGACCCCCTACGACTTATTCAAGTCACGACCCTGTTGTGTGGCTGAATCCAGTGCAATGCTGTGACGGCGGTGATCCTTCAGCCCCCAGGCGGAGGCCCCCACCCCTGGCCCCGCCTGTGTGCTGTCACTAGGCGGGGCCGCGCCGCCCCTCCCGGCCTCCCACGGGAGGGCCGACGCCTGCCACGACGTCCCCTTCATCAGTACTCTCGGGGCTTCCAGGCGCGGATCTCGAGACCCACGATGACTGCGTCCGGGTCGAGGCGTCCGGTGGCGGTGAGCCATGTGTGTACCGCGGCGGCGACGTCTCCGCCGGCGGCGTCGACCATGGCTTTGAACTGGACGCCGTCGAAGCCTTCTTCGCCTGAGCCGGGGCCGCCGACGTTGTGGCCGTAGGAGCCTTCCTCGGTGCTGTCGGGCCGCTTGACGACGTTGCGCCGCACGCCGGGGGAGTCGGCCAGACGGCCGGCATGGTGCTTGAAGGCCTTCTTCTTGGCTCGGACCGTGAAGGCGATCCGACCGCCGTAGCGGGCTGCGTCCTCCACCACCGGATACAGCCGGGATGCTCCGGAGGCGATGTGCTGCCGACCGGCCCGGGCCAGTGACGATGTCCACTCCTTGTGTCGCTCTGCGCCCTTGCCCACCGTCTTCTCGGCACGCACGACATCCCTGCTCCGCACGCGCGCCCTCTTGCCCTCCCTGGTGAGGCGCGGCTGGATGTGGGCCGCGGCCAGGGCCTTGAGGCTCTCGATGCCGCGCGGGCCGCCAGCCTGAACCTCCTGCACCACGGCCCGCAGCGCCTCCACGAAGCTGCCGCCCTTGTTCTTGGTGAAGAACTGGGAAACCAGCGACGGGTTGCGGCCGAGGATCTCGCCGACCTGCTTCTTCGAGAACCCTTCCGCCATCAACTGCTCGGTCAGCCGGGCCGCCTCGTTGCGCTGGGCCCGCCGACCCAGGCCCGCAGCACCGCGCTCTTCCAGCTCGCCACCGAGATCCCCGCCGCGATCCTCGCCCGCGCCCTGGGCATCCACACCGACGTCGCCGTCACCTGGCAACGGCTCTCCGCAGGCGACTGGGCCACCTACGCAGCCGAAGTCAGCCGAAGTCAGCCGACGGTAATAGCGATCGCCTCAGTTGTCTTCAGGACACGTCAGCGACCTTCAATCGGTTGCCGTGTCCGACTACAACGACCGTGAACCCGTGGGCCTTGCAGCCTCCCTGGGAAGTCTCCAAGCACCGAGAGTCGATGCATCAGAACGAGGAGGAGCCCATGGCGCCGAGAGCGGCATACGACGAGATCGCAGACTGGTACGAGGAGGAGTTCCTCGGCGGACAGCGGCCGGGTGCTGCGAGAGCGGACGGCAATCCCCTAAACCTTGGCCGCCTCCTGCACGATCTCCTCGGTGAAGGCAGCGGCACCTGTCTGGAGATCGGCTGTGGTACCGGCGTTCACGCCGCGGGTCTCCGGGAACTGGGGTGGACTCCCGTCGGTGTTGACCTGTCCGCCGGGATGCTGCGGCATGCGCGGGGCCGCCTCCCCGTCGCTCTGGCCGATGCCGAGCGGCTGCCTGTTCAGGACGGCTCCGTGCCGACCGTCATCGCCATGATGGTCCACACCGACATGCCCGAATATCCGAAGGTACTGCGAGAGGTGGCCCGGGTATTACGCCCCGGCGGGGTGTTCGTGCACGTCGGTGTCCATCCCTGCTTCTGCGGCGGCTTCGCCGACCGCCTCGATCCCAACGCGGTGGTGATCCGCCCGGGCTACCTCGACGGTCACTGGACGAAGGCGTCCTGGACGGACCAGGGGGTGCGCGACAAGGTCGGCGCCACCCACCATCCGCTACCTGAGCTGATGCACGCGTTCCTCGACGCGGGCCTGACATTCGAGAGGTTCGCAGAGACCGGTGAGCCCACTCCGATCGTGCTAGCTGTCCGGGCACGGAGAAAGAACACCGGGCTCGGAGACACCCTCCCTCACACACTGGACTGAGCCAGGCATTCGGACACTTCCAATATCCGACGTCACCATTAGCCCGCGGCCGCGACGGCATCCACGAACTCCTCGACATCGAAACCGCCCGGGCTACCGCCGACACCCTCACTACCCTCCACGAAGACCTCGCCGCCGGAACCGGGATCTCAGGGTCGGCCGCCCGGCGAGCGATCCACGCCGCCGCCCAGGCCCCCCAACTTCGCCGGGTCCATCCGCACGCACGGCCAGGCACGGGACATCCTGGGCAACCCGGCCCTGACCGTCTACGACAACCCGCACTCGTTCCTGATGTGCGTCTACAACTCCGACCGCGCCCTGTGCCACCGGCTCGACGTCACCGACGCCCCAAGCCTGGACCGCTGCCAAGCGGCCTGTGCGAACATCGCGCGCACCGACCGCCACGCCGACGAACTCGTGCAGCAAGCACAGGCGTTGGAGAAGCAGGCGGCCTCGGAGGCTGTGCCCGGACCGCTCGCCGACCCGCTCACTCGACGCGCCGGCTATCTCCGGGACCTGGCCCACCGCCGCAAGCACGACCGCATCCGCCTTCAGGAGCCGACGTCATGAGCCCCGCCCCGGACGAGCGCGACCGTATCCGTTCCGCGATGGACCGCATCCTGGGCGGAACGCCCGAGCACTCCAACGGCGCGCTGACGATCGTCGCTCTCGCGATCGAGGCCGGTGTCCCGCGCAACGCACTCACGCAGCGGCACACCGACCTGAAGAGCGAGTTCTACGATAAGGTCCGTGCCCGCGGTGGCACCCCGGACAGCGAACAGCGCCTGCGCAAACAGGTGCGGCGACTCAAAGAGCTCCGAGCCGCCGACGCGGAGGTGATCACCCAGCTTAAGGCCGACGTCGAAGCCCTTGTCGGCGCCCTGCACCAGACGACGGCCGAGAACCAGCTCCTGCGCCAGCAGCTGGCGCAGTGTTCGCCCGTACTTCGCACGCTGCCCGCCCAGTTCGCCGACGTCCAGCCCTGCGGAGCACAGCGGACCCGGGCCCTGTGCTACCTGAACTCGTATGCATCCTGACGGTTCTCACCGCCAACCAGCCCAGGCCCACATGCCTCCGTCCAGATGAATGAGTCCGATGTTTGTGCTGGCCGCGACCATGGTGAAGGGCGCCCGTTGGCCTGTGTGCCTACCGGTCTGGACACCCTTCTGGCGGCACTGTACGCGTGGGGCGAGCACGCTGCCCTTCATGCCTGACCGGCGTCCGCTTCGGTCGCCTTGACGGCTACGGCGGAGCCCTGTGTCAGGGCGCCGGCGCGGGCGGCGGCGAGCGTGATCCGCACGGCCTGGTCGGCGGTGCCCTCCTCGATCGGATCAGCGCTGACCAGCAACCGGAAGTAGATCGGTGCGGCCAGCGTTTTGAGCAGCTCGACCGGATCGGTCTCCGCCGGGAGTTCGCCTCGCTCGATGGCGCGGGTGATCACGGGCTCGGCACGCCGGAACCGGTCGGCGAAGACCCGCCGTCGCGCCTCGGCGATCTCCGGCAGCCGACCTGCGTCGGAGTACATCGCGGTCTGCACCGCCCTGCCCACCGGGCCTGTCATGCTTTGCGCGAGCGCCCGCGCGAGCGCCCGCAGGTCGGTCTCGATGGCTCCAGTGTCCGGGGTTGGGATGTCGGTGGCGAAGTGCTCGGCAAGCGCGTCCACGACCAGGCTCGCGCGATCCTTCCAGCGCCGGTAGACCGTAGTTTTGTGCACCCCGGCCCGCTGGGCCACGCCCTCGACGGTCAGCTCGGCATATCCCCGGTCCAGCAACTCGGCGAGGGTAGCCGCGCGCACCGCTGCCTGCGCCTTGCGGCCGCGCCCGACCGGGCGGGCAGGACCAGAGGACCCCAACTCCATTGCAACTCCTAGTTGCGCTAGTGGTCGATCGCGTGCCAGGCTCCAGTCTATCGCAACTAGAAGTTGCACTGAGGCGGGTCCTGTCCAGCTGCGTACCGGACGCCTCAACCGATGAGCTGAGAAGGAAAGCCATGCCCAGCGCCTCCCGTACTTGGACCCTCGACTCCATACCCGACCAGTCCGGCCGCCTGGCGGTGGTGACCGGAGCCAACAGCGGCATCGGCCAGGTCACAGCAGAGGCGCTCGCTCGCCGGGGCGCCCATGTCGTGCTGGCCTGCCGCAGTCCCCAACGGGGGCAGGCCGCCCTGGACCGGCTGCTCGCCCAGGCACCCGGCGCCCATGCCGAGGTGCGCCTCCTCGACCTGGCCGATCTTGCCTCCATACGCGCCTTCGCCGACGGCTGGGATCATGACCGGCTCGATCTGCTGGTCAACAACGCCGGCGTGGCGATGGTGCCGTTTGCCCGGACCGCCGATGGTTTCGAGTCGCAGTTCGGGATCAACCACCTGGGCACCTTCGCCCTGACCGGGCTGATGCTGCCCCATCTGCTCGCCTCGCCCGATCCGCGGGTGGTCACCGTCAGCAGCGAAGGCCAGCGGTTCGCCCGCTTCGACCTGGACAACCTCAACGCCGAACGCCGCTATCGCGCCATGTTCGCCTACCTGCAGTCCAAGCGCGCCAATCTCTACTTCGCCACCGAACTGCAACGCCGCGCCGACGCCGCCGGCCTGAAGCTGCGCAGCGTGGCCGTCGCCCCCGGACTCACCCGCACCAACGTTCTCACCGGCGGCGCAAACGGCAACCGCGGTCGACTCTATGGAGCGTTGATCCGGCTGCTGGTCCGCGTCGCCTTCCGCCCAACCCCCGAAGGCGCCAAGACCTCCCTGTACGCCGCGACCGTCCCGGACCTGCAGGGCGGAGCGTATGTCGTGCCCGACGGGCCGCTGCAGCTACGCGGCGAGCCCGTCCTGCGCAACCGGGAGCGCGCCATCCGTGACACCACCACCACCGCCCGTCGGCTGTGGGAGCTGTCCGAGAAGCTCACCGGCGTTCCCTTCCGGCTACCCGACGATGCCACATGCACCGCCTAGCCAAGAGTCCTAGATGAGTGAGCCCGACGCTCTCAGTGGTCATACGCGATCAGAGATCGTTCGACCTTGGCGCCGATGTTCCAGTTGTGGCAGATGCCGGCTGCCAGGGCGAGAAGGCGTTGGCCGGTGCGGGCGAATACGCCGGCGGGGGTTCTCCCGCCGTGTTGTTCCAGACTGAGCTGACCTTTGAGAGTGTCGAACACTGCCTCGATCCACTGACGGACACGGGCAAGTCGGCCGTGCCGGACGGGCTCGTTCTTCCGGTCCGGCCGTACCAGATGGACGCCCAGGCGCTCGGTGAGAAACGCCTCGAACTCCCGCCCGGCGAAGCCCTTGTCCGCGAGGATCACCTGACCGGTGCGGACGAGGTGCTGGTCGCGTTCCAGTAGTGCGGTCATCACCTCCCGCTCACCGAGCTTGGGGCTCGCCAGGCACCAGGACAGCGGCATGCCCTCGGCGGTGGTCAGCAGGTAGAGCCGGAATCCCCAGAAGAACCGGGAGTGGCTGCGGCAGTAGCCGTATCCGGCGTGCCCGGCCAGCTCGGAACGCTTGACGGTCTCGCGGGAAGCTGCACATGGCATTGGCGTGGAGTCAATCAGCCTCAGGTCGTCCTGCCAGGTCGGCACCTGCCTGGCCAGGGCCTCGATCACGCGGCTGATCAACAGCCCGGCGGCGTTGAGCCGCTTGTTGTAGGCCGATTGCTGGGGCAGGTAGCGGAAGAGATGCCCGAGCCGGGCGTGGGCGAAGCGGATCCAGTGCCGGGCGGAAGGAAAGCCGAGCAGCACCTGGGCGACCGCAAGACACAACAGTTCGGCGTCCGTCAGTTTCGGGGGTCGCCCGATCCGACGACGGGGGGCCACATGATCGTCGATGAACACGTACAGTGCCGCCAGAAGGGCGTCCAGGCTGGTATTCACACACGAGCCAACGGGCGCCCTTCGCCATGGTTGCGACCAGCACAAACATCGGACTCATTCATCTAGGTGCCAACCCGATCTGGAGACACGACGCGTGTGAGTGCGAGCTGTCCAGCGTCTCCCGTGCTGAGCCGTTGAGGCTTGGGACGCGCCTTCTGCTCAGCCTGGCGAGCCACGTGCGCATAAATCCAATCCAGTGAGAGAGCCTCCTGCAGCTCAGGAGGTGCCGAGCTACCGCGAAGGGCAAACAGAGGGTCGCCCGTGAACGCCGTAAACCGCTCGCCGGGTACAGCCAGGGCTCGCCGGGTAGGGCCTGTTGCACACAGGACGTAGGTGTTGTAGCCGACTGTGCCCGTCTCGAGAGCACGGCCAGCATAATCGCAGTCCAAAATGATCACGGTGTGCTTTGCTCCCACGTTCGCCGATTCGTTGGCGAGCCTGAAGGACACCGCTGTGAAGTACAGGCTCGTATATTCGGAGCCTGTAAGCATCAAGTACAGATCTCCGCTGCCCACATCCAGCAGGGAATGACCAGAGTAGTAAAAGAGTAGGACATCCTGAACCGATCTTGTTGCGTCCGACAGGGCGCGGCCGACGCTGGTGAGGTCTGAAGCGTCAAGCAGCACAGTGCATCGATTCTTGTCGAACCCACCCAGTTCGGGAGTAGTGAGCGTATCTGTCATTGCAGCCACGTTGTCCTGCACAGCCGGCAGGTCTGGCAGTTGAGAACTCTCGTAGCGTGCTGTTCCCATCACAACAGCCCAGGAGCGTGAGCGATCAGGGAGCCGCGATCCTCCCAATAAGGAACTCCGAGGCGCGAAGGAGGAGGGGGGAGTGTTACCAACTGGTGGCGCGTCGTCCTGTTCCCGGAATGGGCCACTCGGTTGTTCAGCAGGCTCCGAGTCGTCGTTACCTCCACCGGTGGAGGAGTCCCTGTCCGGCTCCGCACTCTGCAGCCCTGTCCTGTCTCATAGATTCCTTGAGCCGACGTCAGGGCGGCACGGTACGCTCCGCCGTGTGACGAGCACCGGCACACGTGATGCCCAACTGAACCGGCTGTGGGGAGCCGTTTGCGCCTTCTCCGGGATCTTCTTCCTCCTGTGGGCGCTGTCCTGGGTCAATGCCAGCGTGCTCAATGAGGACCTCCAGAATCACTGCGAAGATCTACACACGGCCCGCTTCCCCTTCGAGAAGTCGTGCACGCATGAGGACGGCACCGTTGAGGGCGCGAACAGCGTGCTCGTCGAAGGGATCTTCTTCGGCTCGCTGGCTGCCGGAGCAGTATGCCTGGGAGCTGCGTTCATGACCGAGGCTGGCCGGAGGAAGTAGTCCATAGACCGTACGGCGTACGGCTGCTGTTGCGTGAGTCGACTGGTCACAGGGCCACTGGTGCGAGACGAACGGTCCAGGGATTCAGACGTATCCGCAGTGGCGGGACTGGCGCAGGCGGTGGGGGTTTGGGCTCGCGCCATGCAGCCACGGGCTTGGTCAGCGCCACGGCGGATAGTCGAAGGGAACCGCCCGCCACTGGCAGCCGGTCCGGTTGACGTAGCGGATCGCGTTGATCACGGCTCGCCGGTCGTACTTCTCTGGTCTCCCGCCGGTTGGCAAGGTGCAGGCCGGCGGCGGGAGCAAGGGCTCGATGAGCAACCACTCCGCATCGCTCGTGTCGGACGGATAGCGGCGTTCTCGCACGTCAATGGGTCCTATCGTTCCATGCGGGTGAGGACTTCGAGGGTGGCTTTGACCCCGCCGAGCTGTTCCAGGACCAGGCGGACCCACTCGTCTGTCGGCTCGCGCTTGGCGTGCGGGGCGATGATTCCGGAGATGACGTTGGTGGTCCGGTGCAGCTCGGTGGTGAAGATCGCCCGCTCGTAGGCGACCCAGACCTCCGGATCCTCCGACAGCTGGGATCCTTCGGAGCGGGAGTGCGTCACCGGCGGAAGTCCTTCCTTGACGGCGACCTTGCGCAGGAACTTGATACCGGCCCAGTCCTGGGAGGGCGTGCGCTTGGTCGACCGGCACAACGGGGCCAGGCTGGCCCCCGCCGGCCGGGCCTCGAGCAGCGCTTTGCGTACCGCCTCACCGTGGATGTGGGCGGGAACTCCCCGCCCGGGCATGGATACTGGCCTCGCAGCAGCTGGGCGAGGGCTTCGTCCAGATCGGTACGGCCGGTGGCGACCGCGGTTTCGATCCAGTCGGCTGTCGCCCGCAGCTTCTCCAGCGTGGTCCCGACCTGGGCGTGCTGCCGCTCGTTGAACTCGTGTCCGCGCAGTTTGGGCACCAGCCGGGCGGCTCCGGCGATGATGCCCTGGCAGACGGCGATGAGATCGGCGAACTCCATCTGCCGGTGCCACCCGCGCACGATCGTGGCCGGGTCGTCGAACCGCTCGCCCTCGCCGTCGTCTTCGCCCTCGCGGGCCAGGACGTCCCGGAACTCCTCGCCGAGGTCATCGTCTTCGTCGACCTGCTCGAACTGGATCTCGTTGACCATGTAGCGGGCGTCGGAGTCCCGCATGGCCACGAACGCCACCTCCCTGCGCTTGAGCAGGGCGGCCACGACTTGGCAGGCCACCGCCTCGTCCTGGACCAGGTCGCCGACGGCTTCGACCTTCTCCTGCACGGTGACCGGTGTGGAGGTCTTCCAGCCCACCAGCCGCTTCGCGGCCTCGCCGTCCCAGGACCGGCGCCCGGTGCGCTCGTTCAGCGGCGGATGCGCGATCACCTCGAACGGGTCCTCGGCCGAGGCCAGGATCTTGTGGACGTCCCATGACACCCCGGCCACCCGCCGTTCGGCGGGCCACTTCGCGGCCACCCAGCGGTAGGTCCGCACGGTCGCCACCGACAGGCCACCTCCTCCGCGAAGAACGTCAGCGCTTCCTCCACGCTCTGTCCCTCTTCGGAAACCCGCATGTGACCACCCCAGCCGCGCAGCGGTTCGATCTCCAGCGCGGCGTCCCCGAGGGCCCATTGGGCGCTGGAGTGGACTTCAACGTGGCGAAGCGAGGAGGCCACCAGCTCGTGGTAGCGGCTCACAGCAACGTTCCCAATCACGGTCACGGCGGATCACCGCCCACTGGCAGGGCGAAGGCGCGGCACATCGCCGACGACACGGGCTCCGACCCGCCTTTACCGGCACGGTCCGCTCCCACCAGCTCAGATCGCCATCAACGACCGGAGAACGCCCCACCGAACACATGTTTCGCCCTCCAAGCGGCAGACTCAGCCCGCACCTGCCTCCCCAGCGACCGAGCCTGACCGATACCTCAACTTCCGTCACTGACCGTAGATGTGACACGGCTTCTCACCACGAACGTGCCGGGCTCGAACAGAGCCTCGGCCTGGCGCCGTTCGTGGTCGGCGTCGGCAGCGAGGACCGGCCGTTCGTTCTGGGACCTTGGCCAGCACCTGGGCCGTGCCGAGGAACACGACTGTTGCGGGGAGCCGATCGGCAACCTGGGATTCATCACTTCCGAGGTTCCGAAAACCATTTAGAGCCCCGGCAGTGGCTGCTCCGTCCAGACGGTCTTCCCCTCGCGGGTATAGCGTGTGCCCCATCGCTCGGTCAGCTGCGCCACCAGGAACAGGCCACGCCCGCCCTCGTCAGTGGTGCGTGCCCGGCGCAGGTGCGGCGAGGTGTGGCTGGTGTCGGTGACCTCACAGATCAGAGATCGTTCACGGATGAGTCGCAGGGTCACGGGGCCGCTGGCGTAGCGGTAGGCGTTGGTGACCAACTCGCTGGCGATGAGCTCGGTGGTGAAGGTCAGGTGCTCCAGGCCCCATTCGGTCAGCTGGGCTGTCGTTAGTGTCCTGGCCTGGGCGGCGGAGGTCGGGTCCAGCGGAAGTCCCCAGGAGGCCACGTTCTGCGGGGGGAGCACACGGGTGCGGGCGATGAGCAGGGCGATGTCGTCGGCGGGATGAGCGGGTACGAGGGAGTCGACCACCGCCTGACAGGTCCGTTCCAGGGGGTCGGCGGGGCGGGTGAGCGCCGCGCGCAGCCGCGCCAGGCCCGTGTCGAGGTCGATGTGGCGTTCACCGATGAGTCCGTTGGTGTAGAGGGTGAGCAGGCTTCCCTCGGCCAGTTCGATGTCCCGGGCCTCGAACGGCAGGCCGCCCAAGCCAAGGGGTGGGCCGGCGGGCAGCTCGAGCAGACTCACCTGTCCGTCCGGGGTGGTCACCGCCGGTGGTGGGTGGCCGGCGCGAGCTGCGGAGCACACTCGGGAGACCGGGTCGTAGAGGGCATACAGGCAGGTGGAGCCGATGACCTGCTCGCCCACGGGCCGTTCACCGACTGCTTCTTGTTCGGCGGCCAGCAGGTTGACCAGGTCGTCCAGGCGGGAGAGAACCTCGTCCGGTTCCAGGTCCAGGCTGGCAAGGGTGTGCACGGCCGTACGCAGCCGGCCCATGGTGGCTGAGGCGTGCAGGCCGTGGCCGACCACGTCGCCGACAACGAGCGCGACCCTGGCTCCGGACAGGGGGATGACATCGAACCAGTCGCCGCCCAGCCCCGAGGCCGCCCTGGCGGGGAAGTAGCGAGGGGCCACCTCGACGGCCAGCTGGTGCGGAACAGCCCTCGGCAGCAGGCTGCGTTGCAGGGTGAGGGCTGTCTGTTGTTGCTGGGTGTAGCGCTGGGCGTTGTCGATGCAGACGGCGGCACGCGAGGCGACTTCTTGGGCCAGTGTAAGGTCGTCCGCTTCGAACGGGTCGGGGCGCCGCGAGCGCCACAGGCTCATCACACCCAGCACCAGGCCCCGTGCGGCCAGAGGCACCACGATCAAAGAATGGACACCCAGCTCGGGGACGTGCTCCCCCTGGCGCGATTCCATGGAGAACCAGTCAGGCGGAAGAACGGATTCCAGGACGGCCCGCCCGTCGGCCAGGCAGCTGGCTTGGGGGGTGTCTGGTGCGAACTCGAGGGACTCCCCTACCAGCTGCGGCAGTTCGGGCTGCTGGGCCAGGACACTGCGAACCGCCACCCGTACGACAGGCTCCGGCAAGCCCTGCACCGACTCCTCACCACGCGTCACGGCTTGCGACAAGTCCACTGATACGTGGTCAGCGAGGTGAGGAACCATCACATCAGCGAGCTGCCAGGCCGTCTCTCCCACATCGAGCGTGGTTCCGATGCGGGCGCCGGCTTGGGCGAGGAGCGCCAGCCGAACTCGAGCCCGATGGCGTTCGGTGACGTCCTCGACGGTCTCGGCCACCCCCAGAACCCGGCCGGTGGGATCCTCCAACCGGAAGGCCGAGACGGACGCAGCCCGCTCTCGCGTCGGATCCCGCTCCAGGCGGGCGTACTGCTCGGAGGAGACCAGTGATTTTCCGGTCTGCATCACCTGGCGCACCCGCTCCACGGAATTCCGCGCGTCCTCGGCAACCAGTAACGCGCCGGTAGGCATCCCCCGAAATGAGGCGGCCGGAATGCCGGTGAACCGTTCGACCGCCCGGTTGACGCGGAGAATCGTCATCTCGGGACTGTGGACGACGAGCCCGATCGGGCACCGGCGGAACAACCCGTCGAGAACCGCGCGGTCCCTCTGCCACTCGAGGACCTCCGCCGCTGGCGCCCCGACAAGGAACCATTCGCGGACATCGCCATCGCGCAGGAGCGCACGGGCCCTCAACCCCATCTCCACAATCCGCCCGCTGCGATGCCGCACCGCCAGTACCCAGAACCAGCCTCCGGCCCCCCTGCACATCGCCGCAGCGTCCTTGGCGGTCGGCAGGTCGCGGGGATCGATCAGGACTTCGCGCGCCGGGCGGCCGATCACTGCTGTCGCCGGGTAGCCGAGCAGATCCTGGGCCCGTCGGCTCCATCCGACCACGGTTCCCCGGTCGTCGAGCACCGCCGAGGCGGCCAAGTGCAGAGCAAACGGATCATCCCGGATCTCGCTGAGCACCGTCACCCGCTGGTCCACTCCCGGACACCACCTCTACTCGGCTACCGATGTTCTTCCGCTGGCAGTGGTGCGCGAGCGAGACCGTGGCTCCGCCCAGACCGGTCACTTCTCCGCGCCACAAAAAGTCCTCTGCAAGAAACAGGGTGCTGTGAGCCTATTGAACCCGGTCAAGCCCAGCAGCCTTCCGGGCGCAACACGCCGCCCGACGAGTGATCAAGGGTTCAGGAACCGCTCCTCGACGGGTCCGGTCCAAACGGCATGGCTGGAGCGTGGCACCCTGGCGCGGGCCGCCTTGCCGATGGCGGCCCGTTCTTGGGGTGTCAGGTGCGGTCCGGGTGTCGTCCGTGGGCCCGGTGTCGCCTGCGGGCCCGGCGTCGTCGCTGTCATCGCGCACTCCTTGCCGCTGGGAACCGGTCAGTCCGGCAGTCGGCGCATCTCCACCATGTGCAGGCCCAAGTCCTGGAAGCGCATGAGCAGTCCGTACAGATGCGCCTCGTCCGTGACAGGGCTGAGGCGCAGCGTCTGCGGCGCGGCGGGAACTTCCTCCAGCTCGGGCTCGGCAGTGGGCCTGGACAGGCGGCCGGTGACGCGGAACTCGTAAGTGCGTGTTTCTAAGCCCCGGTGCTTCGGGCGGCGCATTTGCTTTCAGAACCGGAGCATCGTTGAGCAGGCATGACTGCTGAACCGGAGGCGGGCGGGCCTGAGCAGGGACACCGAATTCCTCGGGACGGTCGTTCGCATGAGGCCCGCGAGTTCGCGAAAACTGAAGGTAATCGGCGGGAACCCGAGGGTCCGTTGCCTCATGTCAGGGGGTGAACCCGTGGGTTCGCAGTGAAGCAGCTGGTCGGCTTCTACCGGCGCAGCCCAAGTAGGTCCAGATACCCATCGAGTAGATCTTTAAGGAGCTACCGTCAAGTAGGGTCGGGTTTGGTGAATGCTTGCCGGCTGTGCACGAGCAACTCGCGCATCGAGGGATTATGCGTGCTCTTCCAGATCAGGGCGAGCAACACTGATGTTTTGACGTCATCGATGGTGCGGGCGGTGAGCCGGTCACGATAGCTCGCGGCCATCGAATTGCTGAGGATGGCGACGCCGAGTCCGCGGGCGGCGAGGTCGGCAATGGCATCTGCGGCGCTGGCTTGCAGCGCGATCGCGGGTTGGAGGCTGTGTGCGGCGCAGGCACGGTCGAATGCCGTGCGTAGGCCGGTGCCGGGTGGCATGCAGACGATTGGGTGGGCGGCTAGGTCGCGCAGAGTGACCCGCCGTTGTTTTGCCAAGGGGTGTCCGGGCGGAACTGCTGCGACGAGCCGCTCGCTGATGATTGTCAGCGCGTCCAGCCCGTCGGGGGTGGCGGTTGCGGTACCGACAAGAGCCAGGTCGATGGCGCCGGCGCGCACCCCCTCGACGAGCCGGTCGGAGTTGTCCTCCAGCAGTGAGATCTCAACACCGGGATGCGCCCGGTGAAACGCGGCGAGGGCGTTGAACAGCGGGGTGAGGGTGCAGCCTATGACCATCCCGACCGTGAGCCGCCCCCGGATCAGATCGGTCACCTGCCCCACTGCCTGGCCGACCGCCCCAGCTGCGGCAAGTGCGGCGCGCGCGTGTTCGAGCGCGGCCTTTCCCGCGACAGTAAGGGTGGCGGTGCGCGCCGACCGGTCAAACAGCTCGGCACCGAGTTCACGCTCCAGCTGGCGGATCTGGGCGCTGACGCCGGACTGGCTGATGTGCACTCGCTCAGCCGCCCGGGTGAAGTTCTGCTCTTCGGCGACTGCGACGAAGTATTCCAGCTGCCTCAGCTCCATGACTACAGATTCTAGCTGCTAGCAAATCCATCTGTTGGATTTCTGATCGGCGGGCGACCAGGCTGGGGAGCGCCGAAGCCAGACGTCAGGAGGAACCCATGCCGGAGTATGAGAAGGCCATGCGGCCTGAGGACATCACTCGCTTGTTCGTCGAGCGATCCAACGCCGGTGACGCGGCCGGGGTCGCCGCGCTCTACGAAGAGGATGCGGTGATGGCCTACCCGCCGGGGGAGCTGACGGTGGGGCGGGAGGCGATCCGTGCGCTGTGGGAGAAGGTGCTGGCCAACCGTCCCCGTTTCGAGCCGGAACAACCGCTGCCGACGTTGATCAGCGGCGATATCGCCCTCACTTCGACCCCGCCGAAGGACGGGGCCGGCGCCCGGGCGCAGGTTGTCCGACGTCAGCCTGACGGAAGCTGGTTGCGTCTGCTCGACCAGCCCGAGTTCGTCCTGCCCACCCGCTGACCTCGCGGACTCCCGGGAGTCCGCGAAAAGTGGAGGCTGTTGGGCGGGATCCCGAGGGGCCACCCCCTGACGTCAGGGGGTGGCCCCTCGGGATCGTGATGATTCCAGGGGCCGCTCCAGCAGCGCCCGTGCGGAGTCCGCGTAGCGCATCGCGGTTTTCTCGTCGAGTGAGAACGCTTCAGGGTTCCTGAAACTAACGACGCGGTCGGCTATTGAAGTTCGGGGCCAGGGCCGTGTGGCTGAGGACCCGAAGTCCTGACCGGGGATGGTGGTTCGGCCGCTAGTGAACGCCGATCCTCCAGCAGGGCCTATCCGAATCTGGTCGCGGCGGTTGTTGCGACCGCCTCGTCGCGGGTGAACTCCTCCACCACCCGAACCTTGTCCTCCGCCAACACTTTGGCCGCCACCTGCGGACGCTTGAGGAAGTCGGTGGTACCCGCCGCGGCAACCTCCTCGTCCTGGGCCAGCGAGTGGATCGCGGTGACCTTCTCCTGCGGCGTGACGGGCGTTTCGACCTGCTGCCCCACCCGCCGGTTCGCGTCGTCCGTCGTCCACCGGGACTTCCCCTCCGGCAGCACCAGAATCGCCGCGAACCGCTCCTCGTCGTCCTCGACGTTCGCCAGCGATCGGTGGACCGTGTAGGACGCGATCTTGGGCTGCCGGTGTTCCTTCGGCCAGCGGGAGGCTACCCACCTCGTGGTCTTCACCGTGGCGACGCTCAGCCCGATGTCGTCGGCCAGACGGGCCAGCGACTGCTCGACCGTCCACTCCGTCTCCGCGACCAGACCACCCCGCTGCCGCATCGGCTCGATCTCTTTACCGACCGGGGGTAGTGCTGCTCGTGATGTCCGTCTGGGCCTGTGACTTGGACGTCACGGGCTCGTTTACCGACCGGTTCCGGAACGTCCGTCATGTTCCGAAGTCGGTACGGAGGACGAGTGGCACGGCACGTGGTGGTCGGGGACTTGAGGGTCCAGCAGATCGACCGGAAGGACGGGCGGCGGTCGTGGACGATCGTCTGGCCCGAGGGCACGGTCCATAAGGAAGCGGACCGGTTCCTGCGTGAATACGAGGGCTCAGGCACGCAACGGACGTATGCGTACTTGCTGGCAGACCATTGCGGTGGCTGGAGCGCGGGTGTCTCGGGTTCGCAGCAGTGGTACTGCGGGATCTTGAGCGCTACATGGGCATCGTCGGGGCGGAGGTGCGCCTGCCGCTCGGCGAGCCGTGGCGTCTGGGCAAGCGGCCGTACGGACAGGCCGCGCTGTCCACCGCGGCGGCCTGCTTGAAGGGCTTCCACCTGCAGCTGGCCACGTTGGGCGTCAACGCTGAGCTCGGCTCGGCACTCAACGTCTCCCGGCTGCCGACCCGGGCCGACCGTGATCGCGCCCTGCTCGGGCACACCACCCGCAGCCTCCCGGCGAACCCGCTGGCACCGACGCGGGTGCGACGGCGGCATCCGAAGATGCTCCCCGAGGGCGCGCAGGACCTGCTGCTGGCCGAGGTCCACGCCGCGCGGGACCGTGTCCTCGTCAGCTGGCTGGCGGACGGCGGCTTCCGCATCGGCGAGATGTGCGGCTTGCACCTCGCCGACCTGTACCTTCGCGAGGGGGCTGCCTGCGGAGACTGCCGCGCGCCACACGTCCACGTCTGCCACCGCGAAACGAACGCGAACCGGGCCCGGGCGAAGACGAAGTACCCCTGGTCCGTGGAGAACGGAGTGGTGACCGGTGGTCTGATCAAGCGCCTCAGTCCGCACATGGTCCACACGTACTTCGAGTACATGACCAGCGAGTACCCCAAATGCCCCGGCCACGGCATGCTGTTGGTCCAGCTCCACGGGCCGGAGCGGGGACAGTCGTGGGCGACGGTCGGAGCCCGCCGGATGCTGGGGCGGGCCTCGCTCCGCGCCGGTCTGGGCAAAGTGAAACCCCCATGCATTCCGGCACGAGTTCGCCTCCGCGGTGTTGGATGCCTCCGGCGGCAACCTTCTGGTCGCCCGGGATGCCGGCGGCTGGTCATCCACCAGCACAGTCGACGAGATCTACGCCCACGTCGACATTCACGACCCTGCCTTCGACGCCGCCCTGCGACAGGTCTGGGGTGAGCGGGCGTGACGGCAGCGCACAGCGGCCTGCGTCTCCTCGCCGAGTCGGACGGCCGCGAGTCCATGGACCGGCTGGAGATCTTGACCGCGCTGCTCAACGGGCCGGCTTTCGACCCGCTGCTGCGGGCCGACGTCATCAAAGTCCCCGCCGAGCATCCGGTCTTCGGCTGGGGATGCCGAGTTTCGCAATGCCAAAGGTCCGCGCACGGCACCAGCGATCTGTGTGATACCCACCGTCAGCAGTGGGTATCACGTGGCGGTGACGAGGCCGGGCGGGCTGAGTTCCTGCGGACAGCCGAGCCGTTGGCGCATGTGGTCCACGGCCTTCCGTGCTGCCGACCTCGCAGCCGCTGCCGAGCCCGACGAAGGCGATTACGGCGAACAGGCCATGACCAACGACGAGGAAGTGTGCGTATGAACACCGTCGTCCCCGAACCCCGCACGGCCGCAGCCCTGGCAGCCCGCCGTCGCAGGACCGACATCGCCGTTCAACGGATCCATGACGCCCTCGCCCAGATCCGTCGCGAAAAAGCCCAGATCAGTGTGGCCGCCATCGCTCGCAGAGCGGACGTCTCCCGCACCTTCCTCTACGACAACCCCGAGGCCAGAGCCGCGATCGCTGCGGCGATGGCCCAGGCCGGCGAACACCGGTCACGGCCCCTCGCTGACCAGGATGACGAACGCGAGGCGATCTGGCGTGAACGCGCGCTGAACGCCGAGGGCGCACTCAAGGCCGCGCACACAGAGATCACTACCCAGCGTACCCGCATCGGTGAACTCCTCGGTGAGATCCGTGACTTGGAAACCGCGTGGACCGAGGAAACCGTCCAGCGGATCACCACCGAGAACACCACCCTCAAGCAGCGACTCCGCCAGATCACCGCAGAGAATCGCGCCCTCGACGAGCGACTCAAGACCGCGCCCGTTCCAACCTCCGCTTCCAGGACCGACGCGTCGCCGTCCTCGAAGCCAGCCTCACCGAACCAGGACCACCAACCTGATCCTGTCCGGCCGGGCCCGCGGATGTCAGTGCTGCGGGCCATACTCATGCCGCGGCGCCGCTCGGGCACCGCAGCACGAGGGGAGCAACATGGCTGAGGTGCTGGTTTTCCACCATGGGCACGGGCTGACCGCTGGCGTTCGCGAGTTCGCCGAGCAGCTGCGACGGGCCGGACATACCGTCCACGTTCCAGACTTGTACGAGGGGCAGGTATTCGACAGCTTCGAGGAAGGCATCGGCTACGCCGAGAACGCCGGGTTCGACACGGTCACCGCGCGCGGAACTGCCGCCGCCGAGGGGCTGCCTGCAGAGCTCGTCTACTTCGGGTTCTCGCTCGGCGTCCTGCCGGCGCAGAAGCTGGCCCAGACCCGCCCCAGTGCAAAGGGCGCACTGCTGCTCGAGGCATGCGTCCCGGTCTCGGAGTTCGGCGGAACCTGGCCCCAGGACGTCCCGGTCCAGATCCACGGCATGGACGCAGATCCATTCTTCGCCGGGGAGGGTGATGTCGACGCTGCCCGCGCGATCGTCGGGGCGGCTGCCGATGCCGAGCTGTTCCTCTACTCCGGCGACAGGCACCTGTTCACCGACAGCAGCCTCCCGTCCTACGACGAACAGGCCGCAACGCAGGTCAACCATCGGGTGCTCGGCTTCCTCGACCGCATCAAGTAGGGGCATCAACAACCTGATCTTGTCCGGCTGACGACCTCGCGGCGTGTTGAACTGACGGACGCCGTCGAGGACTTCGGCCGCCTGGCCGCTGTCGTGGAGGAGACCGGCGAGCGCGTGACCCTCACCGAGGACGGCCGGCCGGCGAGCGTGCTACTCCCGGCGGCCGAGCTGGCCGAGCTGGCCGAGCTTGAGCACTGGGCGCAGCGGGCATACGGCGCCCTGATACCCCTGCCGGACACGGCCGAGGAACGGCCGCCCGGACCGGCGCAGCACGGCCCGTACACGCGGTACGTGCACGCGGACGGCGAGCGTATGACGTTCACCCGGGGCCGGGTGGTGGTGGCCGAGTTGCGCCGTGCCGGGTGGCTTGAGTGGTTGGAGGACTGGGCGCGCAGCGGGCGGCAGGGGTATATGGACCCGAAGCAGTCGGAGGCGTTCGCCGAGTTCCTCGCCCGCCAACCCCCGGTCGGCGAGCAGTAAAGGGCTGGTTCGATCGGGGTAGCCTGCCGGGCGCGAGCGTCCGCAGGGTGCGGGTAGACCACGGTTCCCCGCCGGTTGAGCGGATGCCGTTGATTGATTCGAGGCTCTTGCTACTTCGCTCCGTCAGAGATGGCGGAGCGAAGGGCCGCGAAGTGGCTGGTGCGGGTGCGGGCCCTCGGGATGCCGATCAGGTGAGCGTCGATGCGCGCGCCGCAGTTCCAGCAGTCCCATTCATCGGGGACTTCGACCAGGTCGCAGCAATCACACCCCTCGCCGTACACCGCGCAGTCTTCGTCGCAGCTTCAGCTTGTGTAGTGCAGGTGTGCCATGCCCTCGCGCCCTCCCCGTTGCGTGGTGGGGCCCGACAGAAGCATGCGCCAGTACCTGGCTGTTTACTGCGGTGATGCCAGAACGTGGCTGAACTTCCCGGTCAGATGCTGGAGATGAAGCCAGTGAGCGAGGCGAGGCCGCCGCTGATGACCGGGGCCAGGCCGGTGGAGGCGAGGGTGAAGCCGAACAGGCCGCTGGGTACCGACGAAATTCGTCTACCCGCAGTTTCTTCGCCAGGGGTCGGTGTGACTCCGGTGTTGACACCCTCCGATTCCATGGAGGTTGGGAGCGACGTCTACGGGAGAGTGATGCCGTCGATCTTGGCTCTGCCCGGCGAGGGCGCCCGGGCGCTGCCGAAGTCCGAGGTCGACAGGTACGCGCCGAGCCACTGTGACTCCGCGGTCGGCCTGTCGATCGGAGCATCAACCAGAACCGGTGTCGAGTGCCTGATGGTGCACAAGGCCCTCTTGACGCCTTGGCCGACCTGTTGCAAAGCCGAACCGAGAGCCGGAAGAGGCCACCCAGCAACAGGTGGTGAGGACCCCAGGTGCCCGGATGCGACTCCGGCTGATGAGTGGTGTCCTGGAAGAGGGTTTTGGCACGCCGCCACTGCTGCGTCTCGGTGAGAGCGGCCGCATACACCTGATCCGTCCCGTACGGGCTCCCGACCAGCGTCGGCCAGTCGCATCTGGGCACGGCAAGCATCCAAGCCTGATCATCTTCTAGTCGCCACGGAGGCACATCATGCCAACCGAGAAGCGGACGATGGATCGACTGCGCTTCGCCGGAAAGGGGGAGCGGCCGCTGACGCCGTATGAACTCGCACAGATGCGGCCCAGTCTGGGAACCGGCGAACGGCCTCCGGCGATGGTTGAACTCGCCAATCACCAGCGCATCCACGTCTTGGCCGATGGAAGCCCCCCAGAGCCAGAAGTCCACCGCATGGACGGGGCCGAGGGGAACCTATGGCGTGTCGACGTGCCGGTGGGGCCCGAAGGCGACGTTCCCCTACCGGGCAAAACGGCCACCCGCATCCACCCGGAAGAATTGCTGTCCGATATCGATCCCGACGTGGATCTGCGTGCATGTCGCCCCGAGTGGCTCGACCTGCTCTATGTACCGCGCTTTCTGCCCAACCGCGAAGTAGAGCCGATCCGGCGACTGAGGGGAGGTCTGGTTCAGCCGGAAGCCGTCTTCGACCCAGACAACCGGACGGAACTGGCCGAGACGAGCTTTCCCTGGGGCTGCGTGGGGAAAGTCATCAACAATGAGGGAAACCACGGTTCAGGGGCGCTCGTCGGCAACCGCCTTCTCATCACGGCGGGTCATGTGGTGCCATGGCAATCCGAACAGTGGTGGATGCGTTTCGTGCCCGCGTACTACAACGGCCAGTCCCTCCACGGTGCGGGCGTCCAATCCTTCGTATCGGACGTGCGGGGCTTCAACCCGAACTTCCCGGGCGGGGACTCGGCGGGGTACGACTGGGCCGTCTGCCGACTGTACGAACCCCTCGGGACAGCGGACCGACTGGGTCACTTCGGCACAAAGAAATACGACCCTGCCTGGAACGGGAAGCCGTGGTGGAACAACATGGGCTATCCCATCAACATGTGGTTCGTGGGAGCCAGCCTCCAGGGCGGCATTCCGGTCCTGGACACCGATGACGATATCAACGGAGGCCTCGAAATCGAACATCGCGGCGACACCACCAAAGGTAACTCCGGGGGCCCGATGTTCGCCTTCTTCGGTGAGCAAGACCCCCGCATCACCGCAGTTCAATCCGGGTACCAGGCAGATGACGAGGACATGGGCCCCATCAATGTCGCGGCCGGCGGCCCCGGCTTGAACAGGCTCGTGGCATGGGGACGCACGAACTGGCCCTAGAAGTCAGGCGCTGCCGCAAAGTTGACTCCAAGGAAGGCCCTCGTCCGGCCGGGCGACTCGTGTCCTGTCTCGCCGAACATTGAGCGCGTCTCATCGAACTCTGACCGGCTTATCCCCTCGGATGGTGAAGAGATCCGCGCTGGCCGTCCCCGCCGCCAACGCCAACCAGGCCCAGACCTTCAGCGCCAACCAGCTCACCGCCGCGAGCGACGCCGTACTCGACGCGGAT
>NZ_JBVHDR010000040.1:0-19708 GCF_055563295.1 Streptomyces sp. NPDC002868
GGACCACCCCCCACTTCCGCAGACGCGCGGAACTCTCGTCGAAGTACTCCATGGTGTAGGTCAGAAGAGGCATGACGCAGCAACCTACCGCCTCGAACACAGATGGAGATCGACCGGTCGATCGCCCGCCGCGGATGCCGAGGGAGGGACCGGCCGCTCAGCCGGGACAAGGTCTTGGCGCGGCTCGCCGTCTCGGCGAGCTCTGACCCGCGCGGCTGGAGCGGCTCAGCCGCGCCGGCCCTTGCCGCGGATGGGGCGGATGGGGCGGCAGCCTTCAGCGTGAACGTGCCGCCGTCCTCACCAAGTTGCGCCACGACGCCTATCTCGGTTTTGTCTTGGCGGTCGTGCGGGCCGACGACGTCCTGCACGCCATCTCTGTCGGCGACCGGGATGGCAACGTCCTGCGGACCTGGGCGCTGCGGGAACTTCAGGGCGACGAAGGCACGGATGTGCCGATTCCCGATTATCGAAGAATCTCCGCACCCCTTGTAATGGACGGCCTCGCCGGGACGTTCCAGTTCTGGGAACAGCCGGTCAGCATGTTCGACCTGCGGGACTTCGCCCGCGACTGTGGTGACGATGTCCTCTGTGCGTTTCCTCGAAGAGAGTGGTGATCACTCTCGCCACTTGATGGAGCAGCCCATGCTCGGCCGGTGGGGTTCAGGGACCGGCTCACCGGCTAGGACGTGAGTGATCGCGGCGTCCAGCAGTTCACCGGTGACTGGCTTGCCACTTCCCGGTGTGGACTCGTCCATCGCTCCCCGGTAGGCCAACCGGCGCTGGGTGTCGTAGAGGAAGAAGTCCGGCGTGCAGGCGGCCTGGTAATCCCGGGCGACGGTCTGGTCGGTATCTACCAGGTATGGGAAGGTCCAGCCCGCCCGCCCGGCCTGCTCAGCCAGGCGTTCGGGCCGGTCGTCCGGATAGGCGTCGGCGTCATTGGTGCAGACGCCCACCACCGCCAGGTTCGGGTACCGGGTGAGCAGTCTGCCGAGCCCGGCCTCGACATGGCGCACGTAGGGGCAGTGGTTGCACAAAAATGCGACCAACAGCCCAGGAGCGGTGGCAAAGTCGTCACGGCGGACAGTCCGGCCGACCAGATCGGGAAGCGCGAAGTCCGGCGCGGGTGTACCCAGGGGCACCATCTGTGACAAGACAGCCATACTGCCATGCTACGAACTTCGCACCGCATATCCGAGTCGGCTCACCCTTCCTTGGCCCCGGCGTTGACGGCCGCGGGCGCCGTCGTCGCGGTGATCGTGGCGGTGATGCTCACCAAGTAGACGGCAAGGCGGGACGCGGAACGTCGTTCCGGGTCGGGCGACTTCCCTGGAGCGCCGGCCCGGTGAAGGAGCGCGCCCCCCGGGGGGAGCAGGGGGCGGGGAAGCGACACCGCGCTTCGGGGTTTCCGTTTCTCCGGTGGCCTGGGGAAAGGGCTCTGTGCGGTCTGGGTGTGCTGCCGCGGGTGTGATTGCGGTCTGGCCTCTGCGGCAGCATGCCGGCGCTCGGGCATCGTCACCAGGTGGCTGCCCGGCGAGCGGACCGACCCGGCCCGCCGCACGGTGATCCCTTCGGACGGCGGCGAGCCCGTCGTGCTGGAACTGACACCCGGAGCAAAGCCGTCCGTTGGCCCGTGGAGCGCTGTCTACGGAGTGGGGATGTCCAGCGTCGTACAACCAGGCGCCCACTCGGAGCAGCTGGTGAGCTGAGCGAGCGGGACCGCCGACGTCTGGGCCGTGCAGCCGGCCCAGCCCGCAGCGCTGAGGCCCGCTCGGCGGCCTCTCGGCACATCATCGTTCACGTCTCCTTGGGACCACTGCCATCCGGCGGGTCATCAGCGGTCTCCTCCCGCTGCATGGAGCAAGCCGAGCATGACGAGAAGGAGGGCTACGAGCTTGAGGACCTCTGCCGGGGTCCAGCCGTACTGCAGGGCCAGGACCACGATGGCGGTGACGGCCGCCGGCCAGGAGCGAGGGGGAGGGGTGGGCAGGCTCACGGTGCGTCTCCAGCAATTGGTGTGAATGGGTGGAGGCACAAGCTGCGGCCTGATGTGATTGCCCATCTGGTCCAGAGGCCGTTGGTGCAGGTGAATCGTGGACAATCCCCAGGTTGTCCATGGACGGAAGGGCGAGGCAGCGCATGGCGGGGCGCACGTACGGGCCGTTAAAGGGAGAGACGGCAGAGGCCAACGATCTTGGTCGGTGGCTGCGGAATCTGATCTCGGGGGTGATGACCCAGCGCGGCCTCGAGGATGCCTTCCCCGTCAGCAAGTCGCTCTGGAGCCAGTACTTGAGCGGAGAGAAGCTCATTCCGGAACCTCTGCTGGAGCAGGTGGTGCGTGCCTGCGTCCGCGAGGAACGGCTACGAATACATCGCCTGGAGCAGGGTCGAGACCTGCTCGCCAGGGCCCGGGAGGCGCAGAGGGGCAAGAAGGCTGGACTGCCTGTCGAGCGGAAGCCGGGGTCTGCGGGTGAGCTGCATCTGCGGCTCGACGAGGCGCGCAGGGGACAACTGGAGGCCGAGCGGGCGGTCTTCGGGGCCGGGCAGCTGGTGAACCTGCTGCTCGGTCTGGTCGCTTCACTGCAAGAACGGTGTGCCCGGCTGGAGGCTGAGCGCGACCGGTTCAAGGTGAGTGCCCAGTCCGAGCTGCAGCAGGACCTGCAGCAGGAGCTGCAGCAGTCTCAGCATCGGCTGGAATCGGCAGAGAGGCTGGTCTCCGAGGCGCGGCGGGAACGCCAGGAAGCCGAGGAGATCCGCCTCGCCGCACACCAGATGGTCGAGCGGGAACGCCGAGCCCTGCAGGAGCTTGAGGAGGAACTGCGCGAGGAGGGCGCCGGGCCCGATCGGCAGGTGGTGCCCGAGCAGCCACGCAGTGCTGAGGCGCTTGGTCTGCCGTCGCTGCACGAAGTTGATCAGGTTCTGGAAGCGTCCAGCGCACAGCTCGCGGACGGAGACAACGAGCTCGCGGCCCTGCGGCAACGAGTGGGACTCACTCACTCCGAGCCGGCAGCCGACGAACCGGTCATTGTCCGCGGCGAGGTCGTGGCCAATGCGGACAATCGCGTGAGCAGCACCAACGTAGCGCCCGGCGACCAGCAGAAGGCACCGGGGAGCTCTGTGGGCGCGGTGGTGGACAGCGGCTCCGCCGTGGGTGCCGACAGGCAGCCGGCCTGGCCCGCGATGGCTGCCCCGCGTTCGTGGTGGGAGACCGTCGAGGCCGTCCTGTTCCCGCGCACCCCAGACCGGCGCGTGCGGCGCCTGCTTCGTGGCCGGGTGGGAGCGACGGTGACGGGAGCTGTAGTCGTCAGTGCCGTGGCCGTATTTGCTCAGCCCGTTGCGGAGGCGTTGTTCAATCGGCCCGGCCGGCACGACGACTCCAGCGCGTCGGGGAAAGGCACCAGGAGCGGTTCACCTGGCGGATCATCCTCTGCCGCCAAGACCGAGGGCATCGAGTGCGGCGCCAACGGCGGGCTCGCCGGCGCGGGCTCGACCGCGCAGAAGTTGGCCATGGACCAGTGGACCGAGCTGTTTCTGGCTGCTTGTCCCGGTACCACGATCACTTACTCCGCCGTCGGCTCGGGGGACGGCATCGATGACTTCCTCCGCAGCGAGAAGGTGGCCTTCGCCAGCTCCGACGCTGCCCTGAGGCCGGAAGAGGTCGAGCAGTCCAAGGAGGTCTGCGAGGGAGGCAGGGCCATCAACCTGCCGATGTCCGCGAGCCCGATCGCCATCGGTTACAACGTTCCGGGTGTCGAGAAGCTGGTGCTGGACGCTCCGACCATCGCCAAGATCTTCAACAACAAGATCAAGAAGTGGAACAACCCGGCGATCGCCGCGCTGAACAAGGGCGTCACGCTGCCCGACACGGGGATTCAGGCCTTCCACCGCCCCGAGGACTCCGGCACCACGCAGAACCTCGGCAAGTACTTCGGCGCCACCGCCAGGGCCGAGTGGCCCTACGAGGCCGAGAAGAAATGGCCGGCCCCGGGCGGCCAGGCCGCGGCCGGCTCCTCCGGTGTCGCCGCGCAGGTCAAACAGACCGAGGGCTCGATCGGTTACTTCGCGCTCTCCTACGCGACCTCGCAGTCCATCCCGACCGTGAAGCTCAACACGGGCAATGCCGCCCCGGTTGAGGCCACGTCCGAGAACGCCTCCAAGTCCATCGCCGCCGCCCAGATCAAGGGCACCGGCAAGGACCTGGCCCTGGCCCTGGACTACACCACCAAGGCCGAAGGCGCCTACCCAATCAGCCTCGTCACCTACGCCATCGTCTGCGACAAGGGAAACAAGCCAACCACGCTGAAGACCCTCAAGGCCTTCTTGAACTACACCGTCAGCGAAAAGGGCCAAGACTCTTTGCGGAAGCAGGGCTACGTCCCGATCCCCGCCGAACTTGCAAAGCAGGTCCGGACGGTCATCGCCAGCCTCGCCTGACAGCCCGCACGGTCGCGCTCCACGCCGTGTGCGGTCAGCCGGGGTTGTCGTGGAGCGGGGCGGCTGTGGGGGATGCGTGCGTTAGCTGCGCAACCCTCGGTGAGCAGCGTCTTTTCGGGGCTCGGCGGCGAGCTGTGGTGGCCTGCACCGGTCGGCGGTTAGGGGCGCAACTCTCGTGAACGAGTGCTTCTGCGGACATCTGGACACATCGCATCGCGTTGTGTCGTGTGGCTGGGCGTACGCATTACTGCGCGCTCTGGCGTTGGCAGGCGACCCGGCGTTGGCTTCTCGGGAGCCTGGTGTGCTGGCCTTAGGGCGTCTGTGCGCGGCTGCGGATCGTTCGCGTTCCCTCGGTGTCCTGTGGGTTGGTGGGCGCAGCTGGCCAACCGGGCTTCTCCACAGCCGAGTCGAGTGGTACTTCTGCTGCCCGGCTGGGTGTCGTTCGGACGCTGGGGGACTAAATGACCGGGCAGGACCACGGGGCTGGCATGGACCGCGTTAGCGAGATGACGCAGATGCGGCACCTGGCCGCCATGGGGGTGCCCTGGTCGACGAGTTCCCGGGCCCGGGCCGCGATACGCAGCTGATAGCGGGAGTAGCGGCGGTGTCCGCCCTCGGAGCGGAGCGGGGTGATGAGGCGGGCTTCGCCGATGGCGCGGAGGAAGCCCTGGGTGGTGCCGAGCATCTCGGCGGCCCGGCCCATGGTGTAGGCGGGGTAGTCGTCGTCGTCGAGACGGCTGTACGAGTCGTCTGCTGTCATTGCACCTCTCTGTGGAACGCGTGGAGGGGCCCTGGTGCCGTACGGCACCAGGGCCCCGAAGGAACTGCTACACCATCTGCCGGCCCCGGTACTGCGCCGGCCTTCTGTGTCCGCAGACCCGACCGAGATGCTGTCGGCGGCGCGGGGATCGCGGTTGCTTGACCGGAGACCACCTCACTATCGATGTCCTGCGGTACCCGGGCTCATGACTTCCGCCCGGGCGATCCTGGGATGGCGCTTGGCTCCTCCGTTCTTCCCTCGGTGATCAACTGCTTACCAAGCGGGGGACTGCGTACTGCTGGTGATGCGAACTGCTCAGTGGCCTGCGATAGCGCCACTCTTCGGCAGCCAGCCCCGTCGCCCATCTTGCGTCTGCTCTGGCTTAGAACCCCACTGCCGAACCTCCCGGTGCGCGCGTCCGCAGCCGACGCCTTCACCGAGGTACTGCTCACGGCGGCCCCTGATCACTGCGGGCCACCCGGTCCGGTCGTCAGTCCCGTCGCCGTCCTGCAACAACCCTGGCTTCGGAACTCCACCACCGCACCGTCCTGTGAACTGCAACTGCGGGTACTGCTGCCCGGCAGTTCGTCTCTGCCAGGCCCTGCGGTCTCTCTGGGCTACGAGAGAAACCATAACCACACCACCGCCCAAAGTCTACTCCGGCCAACATAGATTTTCGTGTGTTCGACGGTGAGGTAATCAACCTCGAACAGCGATGGAGGGCGGGAGCAAAGCCGTCACCGCCGGGTTAACGGGCCGCAGGCCGGGGCACGAGCCCCCGGGCAGACACGACCGGGCATTGACGATCCAGAGACCAGGTGACCTGATGGACACGATGAGCGTCAACGTCGCAACTCCCCGCTCCGCGACATCCGTCGCCGGCGCATGCGACAGCGCCCGGGATTTTCTCGAAGGGCTCGGAGGGCCGGCGATCGCAGCCTGCCCCCTGGACCTGACCGCGCATCCGGACAGCATCGAGGAGAAACGGTCACAGGCGGACGATGACCAGGGCGATGTCATCCCAGCTACCGCTGGTGACGCCCAGATGGGCCAGCAGCGCATCGGCGACTTGTTCAACGGGGAGGGTGCTGTACTGGGCGAGGGCGTCGGTCAGCCGGGCCAGGCCGGTATCGATGTCTTCACCGCGGCGTTCGATGAGGCCGTCGGTGTAGAGCACGAGGGTGTCCCCCCGGGTGTAGGACAGGCCGGCCTGGGGGCGGGGGACATGTTCCGGTCGGGCGCCCAGCGGCGGGTCTGTGGCCTGGTCCAGCAGCTGCCAGCTGCCGTCTGGATGGAGCAGTACCGGCGGCGGGTGGCCGGCGTTGCTGTAGATGATCAGTCGGCTGCGCGGGTCGATGAGCACTTTGGCTACGGTGCTGGCCAGCGCGCCGTCGACCGATCGGGCGTACAGGCCGAGTACCTCCAGGGCCTGTGCGGGGCTGGGAACGGCCCGGATGGCTGCGCTCAGGGCGCTGCGCAGCATGCCCATGACGGCGGCGGCCTGCAGGCCGTGGCCGACGACGTCCCCGATAGCGATGGAGTAGCGGTCGGGCGGCAGATCGACCACGTCGTACCAGTCGCCGCACACGTTGAGTGATCCGCTGGCGGGCAGGTAGCGCACGGCGATGTTCCGGTGCCTGGCCAAGTCGGGCGAGTGGAGCATGACCCCCTGCAGGGTGACGGCGATTTCACGTTCGCGGGCATGCGCCTGGCGCAGTTGCTCGTTCAGCTGTTCCAGATCGTGCGACCGGGCGTAGACCTGGGCCGCGATCGCTGTTGCCTGCTTGCTCAGCGGCGGGGTGAGGTCCCGGATGACGGGGGAATGCATGAACTCGGTGACGTCGTCGGCCCGCGCGATGATCCATTTCACGGTGCCGTCCGGCCCCAGGACGGGGCTGGACATCCCGCACCACCATCGCTCCTCGACGTCGCCCGGCCGCCCGGCGACGGGAATGTCGAATCGCTGCGGTGCCACCACATCGGGCTCGCGGGAGTCCAGCACGCGCTGGAGTGAGGCGCCGAAGTCACGCGCCGCGTCCGGCGCGGCAGGCGTGTCCGGAAATGCCTCCAAGATGTACCGCCCGGCCAGTTCTTCGCGGGTCCTGCCGGTGCCCTGGAGGTAGGCCCGGTTGGCATAGCGGACCACCAAGTCGGCGTCCAGCACCAGGTACGGGTTCGGCGCGGCGTCGAACAGCTCCTCGAAATCGATCTCCGCTGTCGTCACGCGCGTGCCCTGCCGATCTTTACGAGCGCAACCGCTTTCATCTCCAACCTACGAGGTATCCGCCAGGTGCGCCCGCCGGACGACTGCCGATCCGTTCCGCAGGGCACCGGCCTCACCGCACTGTTTCATGGTCCACGCCTGCTAATCACCACCAGGGTTCGGACGGCTCGCCAAGGCGCTCGCTGGACTGCGTCGCGCGCGTGGGGAGCGAGTTCACAGGGGCCGCTGAACCGCTCTGACCTAGGGTCTTCAGAACCTGCTCGCGCTGGGGATCACACGCCGGATTTCGGGGTGTCGCCGACACCCCGCCTGCCATCCCGGAGTATGGAACTGCGTTGCTTACAGAGGCCGTCATGCATAGTGCTGCATGCCTGCCGGTTGTCCGACCGCAGGGGACCGGGCTGAGGGTAGATGGGACGGGGTACGTCACCAAGTCGCAGAATCACGGCGATTGTCGTGGCCGTGGTGGGGATCGTTTCGACCCCGCTCTTCTGGCTGCTTGACGGGCCGAATACCGGGCAGCTGGTGGGTGCTTCGGTACAGGCTGTCACAGGGGTGTGCGCGTTAGTGTGGGCATGGCTCCAGGCGACCCCGCCGGCAGCCGGATCGCAGGACGTCGCTCTGCGAACGGGACAGGCTGAGGCGACTGCTGGGGGTAAGGCCCATACGGGCATTCGCCGTCGTGGCGGCTCGGACAGCGGAGCAGCTCGTGCGCAGCAGACGGGAGACGCTAGCGCCCGCGGCCGTGGCAGCAGTGCTGGCACCGGCGTCGATTACACCGACTAGACCCAGCATGGCGTCGAGCGGAAGGCTGAAAAAGCAAATGAGGTGGCGTCGGGCACAACCGTCCCGGTCCCGGAAGGGCAAAGGCGAATCGGCTCCATCTCTGAGCGTCAACGAAAGTGGTAACACCGTCGCCACAGACGGTGGCAGTGCGCTGAGCGGCTGTCGCGGCTCGGGGATTCGTTCCACTGCGGACGCCGCCGGGGCAGCAGTGCGTGTGGAGAAGTCAGGCGATGCCATCGCCTCGGCCTCCCACGCAGTGGCTATCAGCGGCCACGTCAGCCACCTGACGATCTCGCCTCCTGTGCCGCAGGCACCGGTGCACTGGCCGTTACGGCTGGGGTCAGTACCTGTCCTCGCATCCGCGTTCCAGGACCGGTCCGAGGTACGGGCCCGGATCGACCATGCCCGGATCGACCATGCCACGGTCGTACTGACCCAGGTCTTTCCGGAGGCGGTGGGGTAGGCAAGACCCAACTGGCCGCCGCCTACGCCCACCAGGCACTGCCTGACGGCGTCGACCTGGTGGTGTGGGTCGACGCCAGTGAGGTCGAGCAGGTCGTCGGCCGTTACGCCCACGCTGCGCGCTGTGTGAAGACCCCGGAGAGTGCGCAGAACCAGGAGCCAGGAGACCAGGCGAGGGAGTTCCTCCAATGGCTGGCTACAACCTCACGCTCGTGGCTGGTGGTTCTCGACGACATCACCGACCCCGATGCGATGCAACCTTAGCGGCCACCACCCTCAGCCTTCGGTCGCGGCCGAGTCCTGGCGACCACCCGCCGCCACGATGCACTGCTGTCCGGCGGCGGCCGTGCAGTGGTAGACGTCAACACCTACAGCGCAGAAGAAGCCAATACCTATCTGCGTGAGCGCGCCTGAACTCGGCCGGCACTGCGCCCGGATGGGCGCGCAGCCACTCCTCCAAGGTGTCGGCCTTGCGGTGGGGCAGCACGTCGATCCGCTCGTGGGTCTCGGGTTCGATGTCTTGCCCGGGCTGAATGGTCTGGACTCTGAGGACCGGATCGAGGGCTGGAACTAGGGCCTCGGTGGCGATGGCCACAAGTTGGGACGGGGCAGCGCCACTCTGCAACGCAGTCACATACTCGACGACTTCCGCGTGGGCGAGTGATGGAACCTGTTGGCGCAGCAGGTGCATGGCGTGGATCCGTCCAGGAGTGGCTGCTGCCTGACGGATGTCATCGTGCAGGTCGTCCACCGCGGTCCGAATGGTCATTTCCCGGATGCGGGTCCGGTAGTCGGCCATCAGTACGCCGCCAGGGCACCACGCAGGCCCACTCGGGCCAGTTCCGTCAGCGCCTCGGCGCGGTCCCGGAAGCCGTGTGCGCCGTACGGCTCCACGGACGCCAGCGCCCGGGCCGTGTCGCGTAGCCCCCGCTGCAGCTCCGTCGAGCACCCGTCGTCCGCCGAGAAAGCCACCGTGCGGGCGTCGGACCACAGGTCCGCGCCCGGGTCATCGGCTAGTTCGCGCCGGGCCCGGACCTCCTGCCACGCGCCGGACACCCGGGCTCGCGCCGCATACGTCACGTCGGCCCCATCGACCTCGATCCGGCCGTCCGCCAGCAGCACCCGGCCGCCCCACGGCTCGTGGTCGACGTGCCCCACCAGCCGCGCGCCGGGCGAGGGGGCACCGCCCGCGGGCAGCGGCAGTTCGACGGTGACGTCCAGGACGAGTTCGGCGCCGTCGAGCTCGCCCCGCATCCTCTCCTGGAAACGCACCCCGCGCGGCGGCTCCTGCATCGCCGTACACGTCGGGTCCTTGGGTACGCCCGACGGGTCGGCACGGCCGAGGTAGTCCCATGCGTCCCGGTAGCCCATCGCCACCAGGGTGTCGGCCGAGATCCGTCCGGCCAGGAACTCCGGGTCGAGCGGCAGCGGATACCGCGGCTTGACCACGTGCAGGACGAACGGTCTGCGCGCGGCGTCCAGTTCGGCGAAGAGCGCCCCGCAGGCGCTCATCTCGATCATGTGCACGTACTGCTCCAGCGGCCCCTCACCCCAGTACGGCGAATTCCCGATGCACCAGACCAGCCACACCTCCTCGGCGCCGCGGCGGAGCGCCTCACCCACATTGGCGTCCTTGACCCACACCGCGTCGGTCCAGATGCGCGGGCCGCGCTGCAGGGGCGGGAGGAACAGGGGCAACGACATGCCGGCCGCCATCAGTTCCAGGTCGATGTCCGTATGGGGCACGGCCACGCAGGTCTTGGTGGCAAAGTCAACGATGTTGAAAGTGCCCGCCACGGGCGAGGAGCGGACCGCGTCCGCTTCGATGCCGAGCGCGGGAAGCACCCTGTGCACCACACCGTCAGCGTCGCCGAAGGCGGGCAGTGCCCAGGGCCCCTTCAGATAGTCCGTGAGCGGCAGCAGCGAGCTGAAGTCGCGTACGCGCAGTTCGGACCATCGCCTGCCCATCTCCGCCGGGTCCTGCCCCGACAGCAGCATGCCCGCGGTCATGATCCCGCCCGAGGTACCGTCGACATGGTCGAAGGCCACACCGTGCTCCCGCAGTGCCCGCACCACACCGCTCTGCCAGGCGACCCGCATACCGCCGCCCGCCAGGAGCAGCGAGCGCCTCACGCTCCGGCCCCCGCGGCGCGCAGCATCCCGGCCCGGTGCCCGAGCCGCCGCCACATCAGCCAGCAGAGCAGGGCGGTGGCCAGGTCGAAGAACGCCACCAGCAGCGCAAGCGGTCCGAACAAGTCCCGGGCGACGCCGATGCCCACCAGGGCGAAGGCACCAAACTTCTGCAGGCCCGCCCACAACAGCAAATAGGGCGGCGGAGTGGCCGAGAGCAGCCCCTGGATGAGCAGGCCACCGATGATGATCATGAACATGCCGACAGTTGCGAACAGATGTCTGCTGGTCGCCGTCGAGTCCACCGACAGAAGGTCCAGGATTGGGCCCGGCGCAATCAGCTGGCACACGCCGGTCAGGACCGTCACGGCACCGATGAGCACGAGTACGAGGCAAAGCGGGTCGCGGGTGACTCGGCTGGGCAGCAGGCTCACTTGAGGGCTCCAAGCAGGTCGCCCTTGGCGACGATGTACCAGACGATCGCCGCCCAGGTGATCGTGGCGCCGACGAACCGGATGTCGTTGAGCTTCATCCAGCGCACCAGCAACGGCGTGAGCCCGGCCATGCCGTCGAACTCACCGCCCCGGATCCTCTTGTTGACCGGAACGATGATGCCCTGGCCGACCCACGTCAGCATGAAGATGCCAGCCAGGCAGACCGCCGACAGGACGACGTACCAGTGGCCCCACTCGCTCCACACCAGAATGATCCCGGAGATGAACATCGGGGGGACCGCCACCGTGAAAAACCTGGTCGCCAGCGTGGTGGGCACACCGAAGTGGTCGTCGACGTTCTCCGGGGTGAGAACTCGCCAGGTGGGATAGAGAAAGAATCGCAGCACCCACATGGTGCCCATGTACATGGTCGCGCCGAACAAGAAGTACAGCGTGTTGATCAGCAGCCACGTCTCTTTCATGAGCGGGCCCGGACATCGATGCTCGGCGGCTCCGGCCAGACCTGCGACAGGCCGAGGCCGACGACGCTGTCCAGCGGGTCGCCGTACGTTCGCCCCGGCTCGTCGCTGGTGAGGAACCAGCACTCGAAGTGGTCGTCGAGCACGCCCTGGGCAGAGGTCAGGTACACGGTGAACAGCGGGTCGGTGGCGATCCGCAGATCGTGCAGCCCGGCGACCTGGGGGGCGTCCCCGACCACGAGACGCGCCCGCGCCCGCCTGCCGAACGCGACATCGGCCTTGCCGTCGAAGTAGATGGACGACTTCATCAGCATGCCGCGGAACGCGCAGTAGTTCACCGCTCCCACGCGCAGCGGCAGCCCGGTCGCGGGCGGACGCTCGATCTCGATGTACATCCCAAGGTGTCCGTCGACCTCGTACTGGCTCGACACCGCGGAGTCGCTCACCTTGAAGTCCAGGTTGGCCTGGTGCTTGGGCATCCCCCAAATGCCCTTGCCGCCCTTCACCGAGATCTCGCTGCTGACCGGCAGGTCCACGACGTACTGCCCGGTGCGGAACGTGCCCCGCAGCAGTCCCGGCAGCAGAGGCGGAGCCGGCCGGGACCCGTGCGTACAGGCGATCGCGATGGAGTACTCGATGTACCGGCCGATGTCGGTGCGCAGGTAGTTGACGACCGTAATGACGAGCAGCCCTTTGCCGCCTGGGAGCGCGACGGGGTGGAGCTCGCTGCCGGGAAGCATCCGGGCAGCAGCCTCGCGGTCGATGGTGAACCCCGCCATCAGCGCGGGCGTGTCGACCGAGTCGACCGGCAGGGCGAACGGGATGCCGTCGACCAGGGCGTGTCGTCCGGTGAGCCGGCGCTGCCGACGCGGTACGGGAGACGGCACGACCGACAACCCCAGCCTGGCAAGGGGCAGGATCCGTTTCATCGGGCGAGCTCCTCAAGAATGAGTGGGTAGGTGTCGTCGGCCGCGCGGCGGCCCAGGAACACGTCGAGGTGTCCGTAGCCGGGCAGAAGGTGCAGGCTGTCACGGCCGGGCCGGTGCCTCTCCAGGAAGTCGTAGGTGCGTTGCTGGCTCTCGGCCAGGAAGCACCGGTTGTCCTCGCCGGCGAGGAGCACGATCCGCGCGTCGGTCCGGGGCGCCTTTTCGGCAAAGGACTGCGGCAGTCCCGCGATGCCCTCCATCGAGACGAGTTGGCCAGCCTGGATACACCGGTTCATCTGCGTGAAGAACGTTATGGGGACCTCGGCGAACTCACCGCGGATCCAGTCGTGGGTCGCCTCGTCGAGATTCGCGTGGGACCACAGGGCAGGCCATCCGCTGCCATAGGTGAAACTGACCATGCGGCACACCGAGTTACGACACTCCGGATGGGTCGCGCGAACGAACCAGACCATGAGCCGGGAGAGCGCGCCGGCCGGTCGGTCTCCCCATCCCGGTGAGATGTACGGCATCAGCCGGCCGACGACCGGCGCGACGCGGCCGATCTTGAAGGTGGACAGGCGGGGAACGACGGGGTGCAGCGACACCGCGTTGCTGACTACCGTCTCCACCTCGGGAAGCAGCCCCGCCGACAGCGCCATCATGAAGGACGTCGAGCCCTGGCAGTGCACGACGGCCTTGAGCCGGTCCGCGCCCGTGGCCGACAGCACCCGGGCCACCGCGGCTGGATGGTCGTACGCCGCCGCCTGGTCCAGGGTCCAGGGCACCGGGGCGAGGTCGATCGACGCGCGCCAGTTGAGCAGCCATACGTCCCAGCCGTCGTCGATCAGGGCGTCGACGAAGGTGCGTCGCAGCGGTGGCCGGAACAACTCGGCCCGCACCCCTGCGCCGTGCACCACGAGGACCGGGCCGCGGGTAGGCGGTTGCCGGCCCTGCACGTGTACCAGCGTCAGCGGCCGTCCGTCCAGCGCGGTCAGCGGCTGCACCTCAGTGACGTGATCGTGGCGGGTCGTGCGGGGTGAAGCGGGCCGCGGCGTACCGGTCATGGTGTCCTCACCTTCCGGGCGATCACGACGGGATCCTCGATCAGGCGGGCGGCCGGGCGGCTGCTGGGAACTGGCCGCCGCCACCTGGCCGCCGGGTGGTTCTCGACATCCTGAAGGTCCCAGTCGCGGCAAATGCCCTCGAGTACGAGCGGATAGAGGGTGAGGATGCCGTCCGGCGCGATGTGCATGCGGACGAACCCCTTGTGGTCCTCGATCGACTGGGCCGACATCGCCCACTCGGCGACCGCGCCACCGCGCGCCCGCAGTACCCACAGAGCGAAGAGTTCGGAGCCCACGGCTGCGCCCGCGAGAGCGGCGCTGCCGAGACACACCAGCAGTACACCCCAGCCGGGCCAGCTGACCGGAAAAGGAATGGCCGTGGTGAGCATGGCCGTCAGGGCGACAGCGATCTGAGCCAGCGAGGCTGTCAGCGCGCTGGCCCGTGCCGGGTGTCTCCGCCTGCGAGTCAGGAAGAGGCTCCAGGCACGCCTCAGGAGCAGCGCCACCACGACCATCAGGCCCACCCCCACGAACCACAAGAGGTCACCGGCACCTGAGCGCCGAACAGCGGCGACGGGACTGCGACCGCCTTGCGACAGCGCGAACACAAAGCTGAGCAGCAAGAACAGGCCTGCGTGCACCATCCCGGCCGTCAGGGCGAACCCCCGATTGCGTCGCGGCAGCCAGTGGGGTGACCACGGCTTCGCGACGCACCGGGCGATCGAGCGGGACTCCTGCTCACTGGGGTGAATGTGCTGCGCGCGGGCGAACGCTGACGGCGGGTTGTCCTTCTGCCGCATCCGCGAGGTGCTGGGTGGCAGGGGAAGGGACGTGGGCAGCCGGTGCGTGGACGCCAGGAATGCACCGCCCATCCCGCACGTCACCATCTGGCGCCGCCGCGGATCCGGCGGAAGCGGGTCGTGGTCCCCGAACGGCTCCCCGGGGAACCGTTCCGCGTACCGGGAGTAGTGGTGCTTGTCGCCAGTCAGCCACAGGCGGATCGACGCGCCGGTCTGCACCCGTTCTCCGGTCTCCCGGTCGAGTCTTGTCCGGATGATGTTCCGGTCGAACCAGTGGAGTGCGTTGAAGGCGTTGACATCATCGTGGCTCTTGACCCACGTTGGCTCTGCGGAGCAGACGATCACACCGTCGCCTGGCAGCAGCCCCGCCGAGAGGTGGGATTCAAAGTATCGCCGCTGGGGGTCGTCGAAGTAGGACCCGAGCTGACTGTCCAGGCCGACGAGCCACCAGCGCTGCGGCAGCTGCACGACGAAGTAGCTCCGGGTTTGCCGGGTCTGCCAGCCTCCGATGCGCCGCCCTTGGGCGAAAATCCGCAAAAAGGCGGTAAGGCCGTCGTACCAGTCATGGTTGCCGGGTAGCGCGACCAAGAGCGGCTGGTCCTCCGCTGTCGGAAGAGCGGCCCGGTACGGTCCCTTCATCCGGTCCTCGTACGCCGTCGCTGAGGCCACCGGGTAAGCCTCGTCCCCGCCGAGTACGAGCAGCGAGCCCCGGCGCAACGGAAGGGATGCGCCGACGTCGAGCTCGTCCGCCGCCAGGGTCCACGCCACTGAGCTCGTCGCGTCGAAGCCGTCACCGAGGTCGGAAACGTAGTCGACCCAGATCTCCTCGGCGCCGGGGTTCTTGAGCGGTGCCGACAGGAGACTGCTCTCGAGCGCTCCCTGGATCTCCCGCTTGTCCGAGTAGTCGGCAAAGACGGCGGCCAGACCGGCCTTGACCGCTGTACGGGCCAGTTCCCTCGGGGCAAGCCACCGCACCGGATCCTGCGGGGTGAAGCGCAGTTCGTCGGCGTGCTTGCGCAACTCCCGTACGTTCACGTCGGCTCCCCGGTCGGCGCCAGGTGGGAGCCGTAGACGTCCCACAACTCGCCCAGGAAGAGACGGCCGAAGCTCTCCAGTGCCTGTACGCGATGCGGCCCCACGGCGCGGACGGTTGTCAGCTGCTGGACGAAGTCACCGGCCAGGATGACGAGAACCCCCGCACCGAGCACCGGTACGGCGCCGCCACCGTTGCCGTCGGGCGGTACGTGTCCGGTGAGCATGCGGACGTAGAGCGTCGAGGTGTCGCTCCACACGTCGATGCCCGGGTCGTCGTGCACTTCCTTGTGGCCCACGAGCGTGAGCGGACTGCCGCCCGGGTCGCGCAGGTGCAGCGTGTACAGCATCCGCCGCCGGCTCGGGTCCTCGCCGCGGGTGAACAAGTTGAACCAGCCGCCCTCGACCGGAAGCCGGCCGCCGAGTACGTCGCAGTCGATATGGCCGGCGGCCCTGGCCAGGTGCTCCGGGTCCGCGGTGAAGCGGTCGACGTCGTCCGCGGTGATGGTCAGCCGGAACGACAGCCGCTGGTTCAGCGAGCGGCCGAGCGCCCGTCCCTCCTCGGGGTCGTCGACGTCGAGTGCCACATACCCCTTCATCTCCTCGGTGAAGGAGAGGCTGGTGGGATGTTCGCTGTTCGCGGCAGCGGCTGGGACGTCCGCGAGCGGCGCTGGGGCGGTGGCAGCTGCCTGCTGCGCGACGCGCGGCGCGGCAGGCTCCCCGAGGATGTGATGGCAGGCCCGGTCGGCGAAGGCGGCAATCGTGAGCGACGGGTTCGCGCCCACCGGGCCCGGCAGCACAGCGCCGTCGAGCACGTACAGTCCCGGGAAGCCAAAGACTTCGCCGAACGAGTCGCACACGCCTTCCCCGGCATGGCGGCCCATGGGCGCGCCGCCGAGGGGATGCACGGTGACCACCCGGCGGGTCCACCACAGCGGGTTGTCGCGGAATTCCGCGCCGAGCACGCCCGCCATGTCGCTCATGGTCGACCGCACGCGCTCGAAGTAGCGGCGCGACGTCTGAGTGGTCCAGTCGATGTCGAGGTAGCCGCGGCGCAGGCCCATCCGGCCGTCCGGAAGATCGCGGCCCATGCCGAGCAGGGGCAGCGACGAATCCGAGAACACGCCCGGTCCGAGGAGCAGCGCGAGCCGGCTGCTGATGTTGCTCTGCGGGTTGAACCCGAGGCGGGACCGCAGCCGGTGCAGGCCGAATCCCACGGTACGGCGGAGGCTGCCAGGCACTTGCGCCGCCTCAGCGAGCCAGTCCACGAACGTGGGATAGCCCGCGTCCTCGACGTAGAAGCCGCGTCCCGACGAGCCGTCCCCATCCAGCTCATCGCCCACGCGGACGGCGCTGGTGATCACCGGTCCTGTGCTGGCCGCCAGCGTCCGCGGTCCGCGTCCGGCTCCGCCGGCCGCCTTGAGGACCAGGCCGAGGAGATCGCCGTTGCCGCAGAACCGGGTGCCGAGAGCCGGGCTGATGCCGGGCAGCGCGGAGCGGTTGCGCAGGAGCAGGTACGTCGATCCGAACGAGCCGGCCGCCAGCACCAGACGCTTGCAGTTGATCCGGTGCACCGGCAGCTTGCCGGTCGGGGTGCGGTGGCCCTCGTCGGCCGCATCGTGGAGGACGTACCGGACCTCGTAGCCGCCGCCGGGCCGGGGCGCGAAGCCGCGCACCTCACAGCGCGTGCGGATGTCGGCGCCGCGGTGCCGCGCGGCCGACAGGTAGGTGTGGTCAAGGGTGTTCTTGGCTCCGAAGTTGCAACCGACGTCGCATTCGCCGGACAGCCGGCAGGTTTCGCGCGGCAAGCCGTGGATGTTGCCGTACCACGGCTCGGGGACGGGCGCTCCGGGGACCGGCACCTCGCCGCGGCGGCGGGCGAATGCAACGGCGAGGGGCGGCCGTGACACCTGCAGGCCCAGCCGGTCCGCCGCTTCCTGCATTGCGACGGTCTTCGGCGTGTCGTTGTAGGGGTACGGTGTGGCGCCGAGCATCTTCTCGACGTCGTCGTAGTGCGAATCGAGATCACGGCGGCTGATCGGCCAGTGCTCGTAACCCCCGCCCGGCAGCGGCGACTCGTGCACGAACCACTTATCGTCCTTGCGCAGCAGGACGTTGGCGTAGATGAGGGAGCCGCCGCCGAGGCCGCTGGAGACGACCCCCTCCAGACCGCGGAAGGACCAGATGTCGAACAGCCCGTGCAGGCCCTCGCTCGGGTCCCAGAAGTTGCGGGCCATACCGGCCGGCGTGCGGGGGAAGCTGCCAGGCGGGTACGGCTTGCCGCGCTCCAGAACCACCACGGACAGGCCGCCGTCGGCGAGTCGGTAGGCGGCGACTGAACCACCGAAACCGGAGCCGACCACGACGACGTCGACCTCGGTTCGGCGTTCGATTTCGGTTTGCCTGTGGAGCCGTTCGGTCGTCATGGGCAGTTCCCTTACGACGAATATGCATAAGCCGGCGCGAAATGGATCTTAGTTCGCTTTTCGCAGGCACACCAAGCAGACGGCGCGTCCGGGCGACGGCGGCCGAACGCCCGCAGTGCCGCGTCGCGGGCATCGATGGCTTCGGCGTCCTCCGAAGCCGCCTCGGGACTGCTGGCCGACCGGCCGGCGCGGCTCGGCAGCGGCACGGTGGTGCTTGGTGGCAGCGGGCTGACCGGCACTGAGTCGGCCGCGGAGATCGCCGAGCGGCACCCGGAGTTGAACGTCGCACTGCTGGGCCGGCAGGAACCCGGTGCGACCATGGACCCGAAGGCCAAGGCATATCTGCAGGCCGCCCTCGAGCGCCTGGGTGTCCGGGTGCGCAGCGGGATCGAGGTGGTGAAGGTGCTGCCCGATTCGGTCGAGCTGGCGGGCGGGGAGAACATTGCCGCCGATGCCGTCTTGTGGACGAGCAGTACGCGGGTGTCGCCGCTGGTCTACGGTCGACGAGCGCGGCCGCATCGTCACCGACGCCGCGCTGCGGTCGCTGTCGCACCCTGATGTGTATGCCGTGGGCGACGCGGCCGCGATCCGCCAAGGCTACGGCATCGGCCCCTTGCCCGGCCTGGCATGCAGATAGGCGTACAAGCCGGAGACGTTCACGTGCCCGAGGACGTCTGCGGTGCCGCCGTCGAGAGCGCCCTCAGAGGGCGAGGCGCCGGCCCCGCAGCGCCTCTTCCGAGAGTCCCAGCATCGGGTCGGGGTCACGGGATTTCGAGGACGTCGATCTCGAAGCCCGACCCTCGGATATTGCATCGGACGGGGGGTTGCCGCAGGTCGCGAGATCAGCGGAATGTCGCTGCACTCATACACGTTACACAGAATCCGGGCGCTGCCGCGTCGGCGGCGCCTCGCTGCTCCGGGGCGCCTCGGTGAACAGCGAGTCGGCGGCGGCTGGCCTGGCGTCCGTTGGGGTGCGTGACGAGTGTCGGTCCACCAGGGCGGCGGCGTTGTCATGGGACGCTCGCATCACTCCGCACGGGTCCACGTCCCCAGGACCGTGACCGTTCAAGGCGGTCCCGGGGACGCGCCGTGCGAGTCCTGACGTGGGAGGCCCGGTGGATGTCAGCACGTTCTACGCACTCTTCTCGGCCACCTGCTTCACGCTGGTCGGCCTCTGGTGGAACGTGGTGCAGGGGCACCGGGACTGGCTGCGCGATCCGGCGCTGCGCCGGATCGTTGGTGGTATCTATCTCTCGTTCCTGCTCCCCGCGCTCATGGGCCTGTTTGCGCAGGTCGGCGGCACCGAGACCCCGGAGATCTGGCGGTTCAGCTTCGTGGTGCTCGCCGTGATCGGCTGTGTGTCGACGCTGCGCCTGACCTGGCACAGCCGCCCAGACGGCCCGTCCGTGTTCCTGCCCCTGGCGCAGGCGGTGGCGGCCCTATTTTACGCCTTGATCGCGGTGGTGGGCGCGGAGCCCGAACTCGCCGACGTCGTCGACCTGAAGCCGATCCAGGCCGAGGCGGTTCTGCTGATCCTGCTGGTCGTCCTGGGCCACGGGTTGGTCTGGAGGTTCATGGCCGGCGAAGGCCGGCCCGCCGACGCGGACTAACCTCGCCGTTCCGGTTGGGGTGATGAGACGTCGCGAACGACACTCGGGGATGGAAGTAGGCGCACCAGTCCCGTACTGCCGGGTTGAGCCGGAGCAACAGGGCGTCGAGCGGCTGATTCGTACCGACCTCTCGGCACAGCGTCT
>NZ_JBVHDR010000041.1:0-18891 GCF_055563295.1 Streptomyces sp. NPDC002868
CAGATGTACGGCAGAGCGGGCTTCACCCTCCTCCGCCACCGCATCCTCCTCGGATAGCCCCACACTGCGTTACCACCGAATGTGAGACAGGGCCAATTTAACGGCTGATCTTGGTTGTTGAGGTTCAGTTGTCGGCCGGGGTGAGCCGGCCCTCGAAGGCGATCTGGAATGCGTTGAGGGGCGCCTTCCAGCGCATGGTCCATCGCTTGCGACCCTTGCCGGTCGGGCCGAGGCTCATCAGTGCCATACAGACGCACTTGAGGGCGGCCGCCTCGTTGGGGAAGTGCCCGCGGGCCCGGACGGCCTTGCGTATGCGGGCGTTCACGGACTCAATCGCGTTCGTCGAGCAGATGACCTTCCGGATCTCGACGTCGAAGGAGAGGAAGGGCACGAACTCGGCCCAGGCGTTCTCCCACAGTTTGATGACCGCCGGACACTTCCGGCCCCAGGCTTCCTGGAATTCCCCGAACCGCTCCGTCGCCGCGTCTTCGCTGGGTGCGGTGCAGACGGGCCTGAGGGCTTTGGCCAGGGCGATTTCAAAGTCGAGATGATCTCGTAGGTGTGCAGGTCACGGCGGTGTGACGATGATCGGTGGGCGCGCGACGTACGCAGCGAAGCCCCGTTGTGCAGGTGACCTTCCCAAGTCGCCTTTGCCCAACGGAGCTTCGATGTGCCGCCAGTCTGCCACCGTCTGTCTGATCAAGTCGCCCACGCGTCAGCACCGTGTGACCGGTCCGCTGGGCCTGCGGCTGCAGACGCTGGCCGATCCGCGGTGTCGGCGCGGGAGGCGTCACCCTTTCGTGGCCGTCATGTCGGTGGCCTGCTCGGCGCTGGTCGCCGGCGCGAAGTCCTTCGCGGCTATCGGGCAGTGGGCGAAAGAGGCTCCGCAGGACGCTCTCGAACGGCTCGGGGCCCGTACCGCGACGGCGTTCGCCGTGCGTATCGGGCCCAGTGGCGCGACGATTAGGCGGGTCATCCAGCGCACCTGTCCCGGCGGGCTGGCTGACCTGCTGGGATGCGATCCGGCCGGGGCCGACACGCTTGCTGTGGACGGCAAGAGCGCCCGCGGCTCGCGGCACGACGGCACTCCGGCCGCGCACCTGCTGGCCGCGATGACCGGCGGCGGCCAGACCGTCACCCAGCTGCGAGTCCCGGACAAGACCAACGAAATCACCTGCTTCGCGGCCCTGTTGGAACCGTTCGACCTGACCGGGGTGACCGTGACCGCTGATGCCCTCCACACCCAGCGCGAGCACGCACGCTTCCTCGTCGAGGACAAGAAGGCCCACTACGCGTTCACCGTGAAGAAGTTCTACGACCGCAGCACCGGCCACGGAAGGCTGGAGACCCGCGTAGTGCAGGTACTGACTGTCACTGACCTCGGCGTCGACTTCCCGCACGTCGCCCAGGTCGCGAAGATCGTGCGGCACCGCACCTCGGCCAGGACCGGCAAGCGCACCCGCGAGACGGTCTACGTCATCACCGACCTCACCAGCAGACAAGCCTCCCCCGAACGGATCGCGAAGGCCGTCCGCTCGCAGTGGACCATCGAGAACCGGCTCCACTTCGTGCGAGACACCGCCTTCCGCGAGGACGCCTCCAAGATCCGCACCGGACACGGACCGGAGAACATGGCCACTCTCCGCAGCTTCGCGATCAACCAGCTCCGCCTTCGGCCACACCAACATCGCCGCCGGACTCCGCGAGATGGCCCTCCGCCCCTTCGAACGGCCACTGGCCCTGCTCGGCCTCAGCTGACCAGCGCAGACCCAAGATCACGAGACTTTGCAATCGCCCTGGGGGAGGCCGTCCTCCACGCAGGCCCAAGTGATGGCGCCGATGGGCGCGTCCGTAGACGTCGGAGCGGCTATGCCGACATCCCCTTCAAGGTGAAGGCCGGCGCATGAACGCCGCGGCGTCGTGCATAGTCGATGGGCGGAGCCGTGGGTGTCGGGGGGCCAGCACACGGAGGACATTGCGGCAGCCACGGCGAGTGCGGAACGCAATAGCTTCACGATTCCTTCGTGCGAGGGAACGACCCTGCTGTGGTCGGTGCAACGTCCTCGCATGGAAGGAAATCACCGGTCTGCTGACGGGCCATGCGAGAGCAATGGCGAAATCCGCCGTGTGCAACCGCCGGTAATTCCGCCGGTCATGCCTATGGTCGACGGCCGAAAGACATGTCGGGCCGGTAAGTCGAGGTCGGGAATCAGTGGCACCGGCTATACGATCGCCCGCGGCTCTACGGCAGTTGAGGGGGACAGGAAGCTCGCTGCCGCGACGCCTACTTCAACGCTGGGGGCGAAGTGTCAAGAAGCTTGGGCGCCGCTGATGCGGGCGCCATGGTGTTCGGTCCGCTTCTGAAGGCGCTGCGGCACTCGGGCAACTGGACCCAAGAGATGCTGGCTGAGCGGTCAGGCGTGAGCGTACGGACCATCAGCGACCTTGAGCGGGGCCGTATCCGGCGTCCGCAGCAGCGGTCGGCCGTGGCGCTGGCGGCCGCCCTCGGGGTGGCGGGGGGCGATCGGGAGGAGTTTCTGCGGGTGGCGCGCAGCGGGCCGCGCCTGGTGGTGCCGGTGCGGGCTGTGGAACCGCCGGGTACGCCCCTGAGTGGCCGTCCGGCCCAACTACCGCGGCTGCCAGCGGGTTTGGTGGGACGAAATCAGGAGCTGGCTGCGCTGGCCGAGGCCACCGCCGTGGGGACCGGCAGGGTGTGCGCAGTCATCGGCCCGGCCGGAGTGGGCAAAACCTCCTTGATTCTGCGGTGGGCGCACCACGCCGCTGCCGAATTTCCGGACGGGCAGCTTTTCGCCGATCTGTGCGGCTTCGCCGAGGCGGAGCCGCTCGAACCGGGCGCCGTATTACGCGGCTTTCTGGCCACCCTCGGGCTGCCCCACCAAGCCGTGCCGGAGGATGAGGCCGCAGCGCAGGCCCTCTACCGCTCCACGCTGGCCGGGCGCCGGATACTCGTGGTGCTCGACAACGCCCACAGCTCCGAACAGGTGCGCCCGCTGCTGCCCGGCAGCGAGACCTCCGCAGTGGTCGTCACCAGCCGTAACCGGTTGCAGGGGCTGGTAGCCCGCGACGGCGCCCGCGCCGTCGTCCTGGACATGCTGGACCGGCGGGAGAGTCTGCTCCTGCTGACGGCCGTGCTGGGACGTGAACGGATGGCCGGCGCATCGGAGGCCGCCGGACAGCTGGCCGATCTGTGCGGTGGGCTGCCGCTCGCTCTGCGTATCGTGGCCGCCCGGCTGGTGGCCCACCCGGCCTGGACCGTGGAGTCGCTCGTCGGTGAACTCGCCGATGAGCGGCGTCGGCTCAGTGCGCTGTGCGCCGAGGACGCGGATGTCGAGGCCGCGCTGGGCCTCAGCGTCCGTACGCTGCCGCCACCCGCGAAGGCGGTGCTCGGGCTCTTCGGCGTACATCCCGGTGGCGATCTCGACGCCGCCGCGGCGGCCGCGGCACTCGGCTCGACCCGGTCGTCGGCTGAACGCGCGCTGCTGCAACTGGCCTCGGCCCACTTGGTGCAGGAACGGGTCCCAGGCCGCTACGGCTGCCACGACCTGGTACGGCTCTACGCCCGGCAGCAACTGGACCGCCCCCGCCGGGCCGCGCTGCTCCGGCTGCTGGACTACTACCTCCACGCGGCTTACGTCGCTTCCCGTGCCGCCGACCCTTCGGGCCGGCCCTGTTGCGACCTGCCCGCCTGGACTCCACCGCCCCCGGTTCTGCCGGCGTTGCCCACGTACAGGGACGCGATGCGCTGGTACGGCACCGAGGCGGAGAATCTCACCGCCATGGTCGACTTGGCCCGCACCTTGAGTGAACCGCGACGCGCCTGGCGGCTGACCGTCCTGCTCTGGCCGCTGCTGACCGCTCGGCACCACCGTGACTGGACCGCGCTCCTTGCACAAGGGCTCACCGCCGCCGAGGAGCTTGCCGACCCTGTGGCCCGGTCGCGGGTCCTGGTGCTGCTCGGTTGGGCCCTGACCGAGTCCGGCCGCTGCGGGGAGGCCCTGGTGCGGCTGCGGCACGCGGTCGAGCTCGCCGAGGGCACCGGCGACCGCTGCGACCAGGCGACCGGTTTGGTCAATCTGGGTCTCGCCCTTGCCCGCAGCGGTCGGACACAGGAGGCCTTTTCCCACCTCGAGAAGGCGGCGGCCCTCGCCCGGGACATCGGCGACGAACGCACCACGGCCCTCGCCCTGCAGAGCTCCGCCCGGCTCAGCCTCGAGCTCGGCAGGCTGGACGATGCGCTCGAACAGGGTCGGCAGGCACTCGAACTGCGCGCCACGGCACCGCTCGGGCTGCTGGAAATCCTGCTGCTGGAGATACTCGGGGCCGCCCTGTGCGGGAGCGGCCATATCGGCGAGGGTGTCCCCCTGCTCCACGAGGCGTTGGCCCGCGCGCAGGCGGAGCGGTATCTGCCCGGTGAGGCGGCTGTCCTGGAGCACCTGGCGCGAATACTGGCGGACACCGGCGCCCCGGCGAGGGCTGAGGAATACCGGGTTCGGGCCCGGGCACTGCGCGCCGAGCTCCGTGGCACGAGCCTCGACCCTCCGCTCGACAACCGCTGACACAACTCGACGCTGTCATCTGCCCCTACTTCTGCCGGTACTTCTGCCGATGTTCCCGTGGGTTGTTCCGCATGGTCTCGCAGCGGCCATATTGCTTTGCTGATCAGGCGAAATCGAATCGGCGTTGTGCGAGGTCGCTCGTGCTTCGCGTCGACGGGAAAGGATGCGATGAAACTCAAGAACCGAGGGCGAGCCGCGACAGGAGCGCTGGCCGTTGTGGCCGGGCTGGCGGTGTCGGTCATGCCGACGGATGCGGCATGGGCTGCCGGGGACACCGGCGCGATGACGCGTCAGGCCCAAGCCGGCTCCCCGGCCACAGCACTCGCCCCAGGCGACATCTGCCAAGTCAGCCAGGGCAGTGGCCACCACTGCTGGAACACCGACACGCAGCACAGCATCGGGATTCGCAACATCGGCGACTATCCGGTGGAAGTGAAGAGGAACGGCGACCCGAGGTGGTACCGCATCGAGCCGGGCCGGCGGATGGAACTCAACGGCCTCGACTTCTGGGGAGACACCGTCCGCGCACGGGCCATCGGCGGCAACAGCTTCATCCGGCACGACTGATCCGGGCGTGTTCCTTTCGGACAGGCGGAATCGAATCGGCGTTGTGCGAGGTCGCTCGTGCTTCGCGTCGACGGGAAAGGATGCGATGAAACTCAAGAACCGAGGGCGAGCCGCGGCAGGAGCGCTGGCCGTTGTGGCCGGGCTGGCGGTGTCGGTCATGCCGAAGGATGCGGCATGGGCTGCCGGGGACACCGGCGCGATGACGCGTCAGGCCCAAGCCGGCTCCCCCGCCGCAGCACTCACCCAGGGCAAGGTCTGCGAGGTCTTCACCAGCAGTACCCACTGCTGGGATACCAGCACGCAGCACAGCATCGGGATTCGTAACGTTGGCATTTACCCGGTGGAGGTGAAGAGAAACGGCGACCCGAGGTGGTACCGCATCGAGCCGGGCCGGCGGATGGAACTCAACGGCCTCGACTTCTGGGCGGACACCGTGCGTGCACGAGCCATCGGCGGTATCGGGTACATCGAGCGAGAGTGAGCTGAGCAAGCTTCCGAACCAAGGGCACGCGTCGCCACCACGGCGCGTGCCCTGGCACGTCACGTGAGCGCGGTTGCACCCCGCTCCGGCGTCATCCAAGACCGACCGGGGCATCAGCTCGTAGTCGGCGGCCGTCGGACCAGCGCCCGTCCCGCATCGCCGTACCAGACAGAGATCGTTCCCGCCCTTCCGCTCTGTACCCGCGAGCATTGAAAAGTGGCCCCGCTGCCCTTGGTGTCCGACGTTCCCAGCCGCCTCCGTGATCCGCCGCTTACGGCCCTGCCCGCCCAGATCTTCCAAGCCCACCAGGCCGGACCGGTTGAAGCGGTGCAGCCAACGCCACAAAGTCCGTCGTAGGACGCCCTGTCGCGCGGTGCTCATCGGTTCCCTGCTGCCCGCTCCCCTACAAAGGGTCGAGGAGCGGGGCAACGGGGTCCGCTCGCGAGGCGGCGGAGGAGCTCTTGGCTCTATCCTTGAGTTCGGTGTTGTGGTTGATCAGCCTCACCGTAAGTCGGCGGATCTCTGTGGGCTGCATCCGCTGGATGACTAGTTCCCCGAGCACGTCGCCGCTCCCCCAGGGAACTTCATCCACTGGGCCCCGACCGGCGTCTTGTTCAGCCCTTTGCTTGGGCAGCTCCTCAGAGTCGGGCAGTCGGCCTGCGGTTGGAGGCGGTGATTACGTCGTTATCACCGTGGGCCGTGGGTGAAGACTCTGCTGTCTTCGCTTGCTGAGTGATTACGTCGCTATCAGTGGATGGCTTGGCTCGCGCGGCCTGGCGCTGCTGCTTCTTCTCTTCAGCCTGCTGAGCACGCGCGTCTGCTGCCGCGCGTTGCTCTTGAGGTGAGAGTTTCACCAAGCCGCGTACATGTTCGACCTTGCGGCGTCCGGCTTCGAGGTCGGCCTGGAATTCGGGTTGCAGCGCCAGGAGGGAGAGGCGCTGCGAGATGTAGGGCTGGGTCACACCGAGGCGTTTCGCAGCCTTGTGTTGGGATCCGTAGAACGCGACCAGCGTCTTGAGGGAGCTTGAGCCTCTTCTAGATCGGAGAGATTCTCTCGCTGGGCGTTGGCGACGAACGCGGCCTCCAGTAGGGCTTCGTCGGTGGAGACTCGTGCATCGTCGATGGTGACCTTATCGAGAGAGGCCGGCTTCGCGTGCTCCTGCGAGACGGCGGTGGCCGTCCACGACCACGTACTCGGCACCAGGTCCAGCTCTGATGCCCGTTCAGGCCGGTCTCGCAGATAGGCCTCGACCGATGCCACGGTGATCGCTTGGATCTATCTGGTCGAGGGGCAGTGTGCTGGGGTCGCCGACGCCGAAGGCTGCGTCCGTCAGCTGCCGTCGCACGCTGCGGGCCTGGCCAGCTCGGGCGAACGAGGAGGATGCTCCGAGCTGGTCCTTCTTCGAGCTCACGAGATCTCCCTTGCGATCTGCCGCATGAGTTCCGCCTGATCGCTGTGTAGTGCGTACGCCAACAAGGGCCGGCGCATCCGTACGGCTTCGCGTTGACCGCGCTCGTGAAGACCCGGCTCAAACGGATGCAGTACCGGCCCGGCCTCATCGACGGCTTCATCACCAAGACCCGGCTTGACTTCAGCCTGCCGTAACCCCAGCTATCGAAGATCTCTAGGTGTGACCTCTCGCCCGGCGAGCCCGATAGAACCCACACTTAACATGACGATACGGTACAAACATGACGGAATATCCTCGCGACATGTCGCAGCAACGAACAAATGCGCCCAGCCACATCTATTACTTCGAGATCGGGGCGGGCGTCTGGCGAGGGAAGTTCACCTTCCATGTCACCTCCTGGCGGCGCCTCATGCGCAGCGGCATCGGGATGGTGAACCGGTTGCTCGTCGTCATGATGCGCATCGTCCAGCTGCTGACCGGCGCGTCTAAGCTGGACTCGACAATTGTGGCGAAGCCACATGAGGGCGAGTTCGGTCAGGCCGACAATGTGGTCAAACTCTCCAAATTCGGCGTGACGCTGTACCTCTTGAAGGAAACGTACGTACTGGACAGCGACGGCAGTGCGGTCACTGTACACGCGGCCGAGAGATTCGGCCCCGTGCCGCGCATTCTCGCGCGGACCTACACATACCCCGCGGAGATCCGCGACGAAGGCATGGCTTCGACCTATCACATGCCGCTGCTCGGAACCCCTTGGACGGCGACGTATCAGGTTGCCGCCGACCGGTGCAATCTGTCCGGGGAATTGGTCTGCGAATGGGCCACGGCGAGAGAGAGCGCCCGCCGGGTCAGCACGTCGGCTTGACCATCAAGAAAGGGTATGCCGAGAAGGTATTCCGAATGACTGCAGAGTTCACGCTTCCCGCCGATAGGGTCACCCAGGTCGCCGGATTGCTCGCCGAGCGCGTCCGGCTGTATGACGCGGCGAAGGACCATCGCGCCGTGTTCGCCTACACCTACTACCGCCTCACGATGAACCTCGCCACAGGGCTGCGCACAGACGGCCGCCAGTTCATCGACCCGTCGTGGGTGGCCGACTTGTGTGATTCCCTCGCGTCGGCCTACTTCACGGTGATGGACAGCATTGATACATGGCTGGAAGGACAAGACGGTGGCTCATCCGGCGAGGTCCATTGCAGTGATCTGCCGGAAAGCATCCCGCAGCCCTGGAGAGACGTTTTTGCCGCTTCGAGCAGCCGGCGCTCCTACGTCTTGGAGGATCTGATGTTTTCCATAATGGCGCATATGTCCTATGACCTGCCCGAGACATTGCGACGCATGGCCACTCCCACGGGCATTCGCAACCACATCGCTGACTTCCACCGTATGAACGACGTGCTGGCGGCCTCTATCGACGAGATCCAGGACCAGGTCGCTGCCCGGTACTGCCGTCAGATGGCGTCTTTGGACCGGCTGTTCACGACCGACGAGCTAATGACCAATTACGGGATCCGGGTCGTGCGAGGCTTGGCTTGGTACAACTGCGACAGGCTCTTGGATCCGGCGGCGACCGAGTACGCGTCCCGTTCGATCAGCAGAAGCACCGCCGCGATGATCGCCGCGGTCCGCTCACCCGGCGACTGGAAGCTGCGCATCGGCTATGGCATCCTGCGTCGGTTGATTCCCGCCCGTCGGCAATGGCCCGCAACGGATGCGCCCATCGCCTAGAGATCTTCGATAGCTGGGGTTTGAGCATGAGCAGGCCGATCGCGTCCCAGTCCACCGAGGGGTGCTTGCCACGCCGGTCGATCACCGGCTTGTCGGCGGCCGCCGTGAGTTCGTGCTCATCCTCCAGGAGGCGGCGGAGCCAGTAACCGTCCCGGTGTGCACCAAGGAGCCGGGTCGCCGCCCGCATCTGTTCGTTGCCCACGCCCTACAGCAGGCTCAAGGCGAGCTGCTCGCCCGTGGTGCTGGCCCTGGTCACAGTCACCGGCGTCTCCGTTCGCTGGGGGGTCGGGGCCGGGGTCGGCCCGCCTCACTGTGCGTCACTGCGCGCGGCCGCGCCCGGCCGCCCGCGCTGTACACGCTGGGCGGTCCCCCGGACGAGCTCTCCGACCGGCCCACCGTCACAGCGGGTCAACCGGCCTGTCCCGCCCTCTGGTCGGCGTCGTGACTGGGGCAGCAAGCCTTCACTGTGGCGATGTAGAACACCGGGAGCAGCAGGAACACGGCCAGGGAGACGGCGGGGTGCGGACACCGTGTCCAAGTTTCGGCGGCCGGGGGCAGCTGGCACGATGAGGCAATGCCGCGTGTCACCCGGCAACACCTGTGCGCACACGCGGGCTCACCAAGGGAGACTGACATGGTCGGCGACTTTCCGGCGCCCGAGACGGGCATCCTGCTCACGCACTTCCTCACGGTCTCTGACGTGGCTCGCTCGCGAGTCTTCTACGCCGACGTACTCGGTGGACGCGTCGTCCAGGAGGAGAACCCCTGCGTCGTCCAGCTCGCCAACAGCTGGATCATCATGAACCCCGGTGGCGGTCCCACCCCGGATAAGCCGGGCATCACCCTGCAGCCCCCCACCGACCCCAACACCACCAGCAGCTTCCTCAACATCCGGGTGGCCGACATCCAGGACTGCTACCAGCGGTGGAGCTCGCGAGGGGCCCAATTCCTCACCGAGCCGCTCGATCGGAAGGCCGAACTGCGCTGCTACATGCGGGACCCGGACGGCTACCTCATCGAGGTCGGCCAGGCCACCGGGCTCCTGCAGGGCATCCTGGCCGACCCACCGGCCAGCAACGGCTGAAGGCCGGGAAACAGCGTCGCCTGGCCGTAGCAATACGAGAACAGGGCCGGGAAGGGCAGTTCGCACTTCGGGCAGCGCGTGTAGCCGTCGGTCAGCTCCTGCTCGTCCTCGCACAGGTGCCAGCCGGCCTGGTGGTCGTCGTGCTCCAGGTATCGCGTCAGGGGGCGTCGAGGTCGTCGGACCCGTACCCGTCGTCCGCGCCGCAGTAGCAGCCGTCGCAGGTCATGCACGCGGAACATGCGTCGCACCGTGCGCCCCGTGGTGGCCACAGGCCGGGTTGACGTCGTTGGAGTCAGTGAACGGCGCCAGCACCGCCGCGCCGGTGCCCATGAAGGTGTACGTCATTGGTCCGCCTCCGTGATCTGGGTGGAATCGTCCGGCGTCGCGGCCGCGCCGACCTCCTGGCGCCTGCCGACCGGTCGGTGAGGCCGCGTAGCTGATGTCGACGTCCGCCCGCTGGACGGCGAACGGCGCGTGGCCGGGGACGTCGGCCCGCTCGATGTCGGCGGCGGACCAGGGCATTGCGGTGTCGACGGGGATGAACCCACGGCCGGCCAGCCCGCGAAGGCGACGGTGGCGGGCTCGGACGGCGTCTCAGGATCGTGGATCTTGCCGTGGGTGCGCAGCCAGTTCTCGACGTCGGCGAGGTGGAAGGTGGGGCTGGCCTCGGTGCCGCCGACAGGCTCCGGGAAGTCATCGCTGCGGCGGCGCCAGTTGACGACGGCGGCGCGGCCCACCCCGGCCGGCCGTCCGATCTGGGACAGGTTCACCTCGGAGTCGCTCACGGACGTCCCCCTCATGCGAAGGAGACGCGGACGAGGACGGCCAGGAGCTCGCCAGCGTTGGCGGCGCGCTGCAGCACGCTCTGTCCTCGGCGTCCTGCACCGGTTCCACCACCAGGGCGTGCTGGGCTTGGTCGAGCAGGTCCCACCAGGACTCGGGCAAGGTCACCGTCTTGCTCGCGTCCCACAGATGCGGATACATGTCGTAGCCGTCGGGATCGACCTCAACGGATGTTCTGCAGCGACCTGGTGGCGATGTCTGCCCGCAGCCGCCAGGCGAAGTCGAGCTCCGGGAGCTGGCGCGCGTCACAGGGCTGCCAGTCGGTCCGTCGGCGCAGGTCGGCAAGCCCGGCGCTCGCGGTCTCGCCCTCCAGCGTGAGCATGGGCAGCGGCCGCCCGTCCGGCGTGCGGGTGGTGACGAGCAGCAGCCTGTACCCGGGGACGACGTCGGAGTCATCGGACAGGCCGGCCTTGCTGACGGGGTTCTGGCCGGGCCCCGCTCCCCCGTCCGCCCACGTGGTCGCGCCGCCCTGCGCGTCGAGGTCGACGATCCGCAGAACGTTCGGGTCGGCCCCGCCCAGCGCCCAGTGGTCCAGCGCGTCGTCGAGCAGCTCGGCGGCCGCCCGGGCGAACGGCGACCACGTCCTGGTCGCCGCCGACACGGTGGGCGAGTACTGGGCGCCGGCGTTCAATGCCAGCCCGTACACGGCCCCGGCGAGTACCGCGAGCGTCGGCCGGTGGCCGGTGACGACCTTGCGCGTGAGGGTGTCCTGGCACGGGCCGCACCCGGCCCGGCACGCGGCCCAGGCGCGAGGCGTAGTCGACGTTGATCTGGTTGCCCGCCGCATAAGGCAGGCCCTCGAGGAACGACATGTCCACCGGCTCGTGGCGGTGCACCTTCCCCGTGGCGGCGGACGCCCGGGAGGCGCCGGTCGTCGCAGCGCGCTTCTTGTCCCCGCTCTTCTTGCGCTGGTTCTTGACGATCACAGTCCTCAACTGGCGTGCACGGACCCATGACCCGATACACGCGCGTGAGAGATGACTGCGCTGATCGGCAACTGCGCCAAGCGGCGGTGTACTTCGCACTGATGCGCCCGGACCGTGGTCCCGCGTACCTTCGCCTCAGAGAGCTCCCAGTCATGGGCTGAGGCCTGGCTTAGGCCGGTGCACGGCCCGTGTTCAACACGATACCGGCCGCCACTGACAGCCGGTGTGTGAATCCGTCCCCTGCTGGGCGACGGATCGTCCAGGATGGCGCGCCATGGCGAAGCCCCTCAACCCCTTCGATACCTCGGTCGGCCTTCGTACGGAAGCGGAGCTGGCGGGCGCCGAGCTGCCCGTTCCGTCCCTCACGGGACACGACGGGTTCGTGATGCGCACCATGGCCATGCAGGGCCTCAAGCTCCACCGCCCCGAGCACTGCCTGGGCCTCGCCGAGACGGGCCTGGCCCGTGCCAAGGGTCGCGTCGACGCCCAGACCGAGGCCCTGTTCCGGATCGTGCACGCCCACACCCTGGCCAAGGCCGGCAAGCGGCGTGCCGCCCTCGCCGAAGCCGAGCAGGCCCGCACCCTGCTCACCGCCGCCCCCGGCGACGACGTCCCGTTCTGGGCCCTGGCCTGGGGACCCCCAGCCCCCTCGGTGTACTCCCGCACCGCCAAGGTCCACGAAACCCTCGGCGACCACCGCGCCGCAGCCGAGCAGTACGCCCTCGCGGCGAAGTCCCGACCCGCCGACACCTACGCCCGCCTCGTCGCCCTTGACCTGGTGGCCGGCGCCGAGATGCACCTCAAGCGCGGCGGCATCGAGCAGGCGTGCGCCACCTGGAACCGGGCCATCGACCACATGGCCGGCATACGGTCCGTCCGCACCCGCAAGGCCATCGCCAGAATGCGCGGTGATCTCGCCCGGTTCCGCGCCCGCGGCCTGCGGTGCGCGGCCGAACTCGACGAACGGGCAAGAGACTTCCTCCCCGGCACCTGAGGTCCGTTTCGGCGGCTACACCGGGCTGAAGGCAGCGCTGCCGCACAAGACGCCGCGATCGAACTGACAGAGTTCAGGCATCACGGTGGAGCAGGGCCTCCGTGTACCGGCGGACGATCGGCTCCAGGTAGTCCACGTGCGGGCCATTCAGATCCGCGAGCTCGTCCGGGGAGCGCACCAAAGCGATCTGGTCAAGCTCAGGTTCGCGACCAAGGGCCCGGTTCGCGGCCGCCAGAGCTGCGAAGCGCTCACGCAACACCGCCGCCGACTCACGCCGGGCGAGGTAGGTGAGACCGACGCTCCGGCGCTCGCCGCGCGTGACGACCCACAGAGCCAGGTCCTCGGGTGCCGTGTCGAGCCCGGTTTCCTCGGACAGCTCGCGCGCGGCGTGACGGCGCAGCGATGACTCATCGAGCACCTCGTGGTCTTCGGGCGGCTCGACTGACCCGCCGGGGCGTGCGGTCGTGCGCCTGCAGAGTGCGGAGCTCGACGTACTGATCGCGCTGGCGAGGGGGCGCGCCACGCCCTGGACGGCGCCGCCGACCACCCCACCCGGGAATGCCCATTCGTGGTCGAGACCATTGGACCGACGGCTCGTCGGCGCCTCTTCGAGGGACTCGCGGCCGACCACGGTCACAGGCCACCGCCGACTGGCAAGGGGCGCGCACCACAGCAGCAGTCCGGCCTCGCCCCCAGGCGGCCGGGGCGAACCGTCGTCCCTCGTCCCGATTACGCCGGCAACCCCACTACGACGCGAAGGGACGTTGTCATAGGGTTTCCTCGTGGAAGCCTTCGCCCGGCAGGAGCGTCGGCACGATCTCGCGGATGTCGTCTACGTGCCGACAGGGCAGGATCCTGACCGGCTCAGCGCGGCGATCGGCGCCGAGGAAGCGCTCGTGGCGCTGAAGGTGCGGTACGGCGGGTCGGATCCGTCCCGGGCGCCCTGGCTCGTGGCTTCCCGCCCCTTCCCGCTCGGTAAAGAGCTGACCCGGCGCCTGGAGCGACTCGGAGCCGGGATCTTCGCGCTCTGCGACGCGGTCCAGGACCTGTACGCGGAAGGCGACCCACACGTCCGGGCCGTACTGGACATCGGTGTTCCCGTGGACCTCCGCGGCCACGACCTCGATCGCGTCATCGAGCTGTTCCGGCTCGACGTCGTGGTCAGCGAGCAGATCCCGCGTGTGACGGAGATGGAGGAGGCCTTCGGCAACGTCGGGAAGATGCACGCGCTGGAACAGGCCTACGGCGTTCCGGCCGGGCCGCTGTTCCACGCCTTCCACGTGCGCGGCATCGACCGGATCTGGATGGACGACCAGTACCCGACCTATCGCCCCGAGAACGAGCTGGTGGCCCGCCGTATGCGCGAGGAATTCGGCCACCCCATGGACGTGGAGTTCTTCTCCGCGTTCCGTGACGACGGACGTACGGGTTGGCGGTTCGCCTACGTCAAGGAGCTGCGCCAGTACGAGACACAGCTTCGTCGGCGGATCGTCGCGGCCGCGGAGCGGCTGATCAACCCGTTGTTCCACGGCTACGGCACCAAGGCGCTGCTCTCGCTCGTATGGGATCCCGTCGTGGAAACCAGGATCGCCGACCGGCTCGGCGAAGACGCCCTATCCGTACTGCGCACCGGCGTGCCGCGATCGCGAGTGCTGCCGGCACGGCCCGACGAGGCGCTGCTGGAGGAGCTCAAAGCCCACGGCCGGGACAAGGTGCTCAAGGTGATCGACGCGAGCGCCTCGGAGTTCACCTGGGGCAGCCGAGGCGTATTCTTCGGCGACCATTCGGCGAGCCGTTGGCGTCGTGCACTCGACGCGGCCGCTGCCGGCCACGTCCCGGGCCGTCCGGAGGCCACGGCCGCCCGCTTTCTCGTGAGCGATCTCGTGGACAGCGACCGATTCGATGTCGAGTTCCTCCACCCCGAGAGCAGAGAGCTGTGCGTCATGCCCCGAGCGCGGATCCGCCTGACCCCGATCTACGCCCGCGAGGCGGCCGGCTCCCGACTGCTGTGCGGCCACGCCACCTTCGTCAACACCAGCCGCAAAGTCCACCTGGGCCGTCACGCCATCTGCACCCCCTTCGTGCGCGCCTGACTCGTCCGCGCACATGGCCCGGACCTCCTGGCCGCCGTGCGCGGCAGGTCCGGGCGCTCGTGTCCGTATCGGCCGGGACGCGGCGCATCCCCCAGTGTCGAAGACCCCCGGTGTGGACGCGATGGTGAAGGCTGCGTTCGCTTCTACAGCCGTCGGCGTGAGCACCCCGCTCACGCTCTCACCTCGTGCGACGCCTGGGGAGTGTGCTGCCCTGCGCTCTGGGGAAGGGAGTGTGGGCCGCATGGACATGCCGATCGAGATGACGGTCGTGACGGGCGGGCTTACCTACCGCCCCATGACCTCGATGATCGAGCTGCGGTGCTGGAGCTGATCGACGCCGACGGGCTGCCCGGCCAGTAACCAGCCCACGAACTTGGCGCCAGCCAGCATGAGCCTGCGCGAGGCTGAGACCCGACGAGTCGGGTGAGGTGGCGGGGGCGGTGTGCTTGGGGTTACGGGCCCCCGCCGGAGCCGGGCTGATCGTGTGGCTGCACGCCCGTGAGGACTTCGAGGTGATCGCCGTGCTCCTCGCGCTGGCCCGGACCCACCTCGACCACCGACCGCTGTACGCGTGCACAGGTGAGCTCCGCCGCCCGCCTCCCCACCGGCGCGGGCTTCCTGCCCGTAGACACCTTCACCGTCTACCACCGACGCCCCTGAACCCTGCGGAACTTCCCCGACGGGGCTCGGTTCTGGTGCCTTCCGCACGCTGTGGGGTCTTTGGTCCACTGGACAGAAGCACCCCTCCGGGTTTCGCTGGACATATGCCGCATTTGATGAGCGGTCGTGCGGCAGAGAGCGGCCGGGCCCCGGTCCGCGCGTCGGTATGCGGGGCCCGGTACGCCACTGACGGGGACACGTGAACCGCCCATTTCTCGCGGTCCGCGGGCGGACGCATCCTGGTTGCTGCGGAAGGCATGCGTGCACGAACCGACGTCACCGTCCAGCCCCCATTAGGGCTGCCCACTGATGCGCGCGCCCCCACCGCGCCCGCCCCGGCTGACCGGAGGATGCATGCTGCGGCACGGGCACCGTCAAATGGTTCAACGCCACAAGGGATTCGGGTTCATTGCGCAGGATGTCGGCGGGCCGGACTTGTTCGTGCATTTCTCGACCATCCAGATGAACGGCTATCGGGCGCTGGTCGAGGATGAGCGGGTCCGGTACGAGATCGTGCAGGGAACCAAGGCACCACAGGCCGATGTCCACCTGCTAGGTGCGGAACGACACTGAGGGTTGTGCGTCGGGCCCGTGATGGGTGGTGGTGATGGTGGAACGACAGGCGGCGTCGGTGGAGGTGACCCCGGATGGCTATGTGGTGTCGCGCGAGGGCACGACCGTGGTGGGGCGGGGGGGTGACCGAGGCCGATGCCTGGCGGGATTTCTGGGCCACGGTGCTTGCCAACTGGCGGCCGCCCAAGGAGACCACACAGTGGCGGCGGGTGCGCACGATCCGGGTACGTGATCTCTTCGGCTGAGCGCCGGCCGGTGGGGTTCCGTCCTAGGCGCGGTGGCGACCGGCGCGCTGGGGACGGAGCATGCGGTGCGCCGGTGCCGCTGTTCTCAGGTCCGAACGGCTGCTGGCCCTGGAGTGCCCAGGGCTGCTACTGGCCGTGCGGCGGCTTGGTCTGCGGCTGGCTGATCTGCTGGGGGCTGTAGACGGACATGCGGACTCCTCCTTGAGCCTCCGGAAGCACAGACGGACGGCAGACCGAAGGGCCCGGCCCGCCGCCATCGAGCAGCAAACCACCGACCGACCAAGAACATATTCCGGGACATACCGCCAAGAAATGTAGCCCCTACCGGCGACGACGCTGACGGTGTCATCCGCCCTGCGCACATCCACCGCAGGCGGCTGGCCGAAACACGCCGGTGGGCGCAGGCTGGAACCATGAGCGTGCACCCGTCCCCCGACGCTCATGGTGTGCTGCCGTTGCTGTCTCCGATGCTGGCGGTGATCGGCCCGCCGCCCGGGCCGGAGACCGAGGCCGAGTACGCGTACGAGACACTCTGGAACGGTGCCCGAGTCATCGCCCATCTGCCCGGGGACGGAAGCCTGCGGCTTCTGTCGCAGACCGGGATGGACATCACCGGCCAGTACCCCGAACTTCAGACGCTCGCGGGGCTGCTGCCCGTGCCGGAGGCCGTGCTCGACGGGGAGATCGTGACCCTCGACAGTGACGGGCACCCGTCGGTGGAGCGGCTGCAGCAGCGCATGAGCCTGCACCACCCGGACGCGGTCACCCATGCAGCCAAGGACCTGCCGGTCCAGTTGATGCTCTTCGACATCCTGTACCTCGGGGAACCCACCGTGCAGCTACCGTATACCGCCCGCCGGGACCTCCTCGACGACCTCGGACTCGCTGGTGTGGGCATCGCGACACCTGCGGCCTGGCCCGCGATCGTCTCCCAGGCCCTGGAGCAAAGCCTCCACGAGGGCTACGACGGCGTGGTCGCCAAACGCCTCACCAGCCCCTACCTGCCCGGACGCCGCACCCGCGACTGGATCAAGATCAAGCATCTGGACACGGGAAAGTGAGCACCCGGCAGCCGGGAAACACACATCCCGCTCCGGTGCTGGGGTGTCCAAGCCGACTCCACGCGGTGGCAGAGAGAGCGCCAGGCAACTCGGGGCAACAGGCAGGGCCCCCGGCGACAGACGGCTCGTCTCGCCCTGGGCCTCCAGCGGCAGGTCACGGGTGTCGGCCAGCTCGTACATCTGCCCGAGTACCTCGGCCCGCCCCCCCACCGAGACCGCGTACGACAGCAGACCCCGCAGCGCCGTGAGGATCACGTTGATACGCCGCTCTCCCCGGGCCGGCTTGGTTCCAGGGCCGAACGCCACGCCAGTTGAGCCGTTGACCAGCTGCGATGGCGTGTACTTCAGCCAGACCATGAACAGACCCAGATCCTGTGCCGCCTCTGTCCAGTTCCGTCCAGTCGTCAGACACCAGCGGAAGTAGAGCGCCGCCCCGCTGGCATGCGACTTCGTTGTCGGCTCGGCCCGGCCGCGTCCGACCCAAAGGAACGGCAGCCACTGATCGGCGAATGGAACAACACGTAGGTCATCGCCGATGACGGTCCAGTACCGCTGCCCGGAAGGCAGATCCACAGGAAACGTCCGCATGTACAACTCCGTTGGCCTGAGGGTCAATGCAACAACCCGCCACAGAGCCACACCCCCGAGAAACGAGTCTCAGAGCATCAACGAACCCATCCCGTACGACGTCACACCACACCGTTCGCGCCCCCAGAGAAGGGCGGCCCATCGTGTGACGCGGCCTGACGAGAGTCTGCATCGATGTTTGCCCGTACCCCGCGCAGTAGGAGTCATCTGGAGAACTTGGCTCGGCGGAGCCGGGGCTGCCCCCGTGACAGCCTTCGGCGGGTGCATTGGCGGCCATGCTCCCTAAAGCGCGGGGGGACACGTTTCCTGCCCTCGCCCAAGGCCCTCAGACGCCCGCCGACACCCGCCCGGAAACCATCGCGCAGACCTACGATTTCTCCGTTGGTTAAGGGGACCGGATGGACCGGAACATACGCACGGTGGATGACGTACCGATACTCCTGGACGGCCTGTTCGCGCCGGAGGCCGACCGCTGGACGGCTGCTGCGTCCTCTTGGTGGGACGGTTTCTACGCGGACGGCTCCAAGCCGGTGCCGTTTTTCGTGGCGAAGCCGGACGAGAACCTGGTCTCATATCTCGACCGCGGCCTGATCACCCCGGGCCGCGCCCTCGATCTGGGCTGCGGCCCAGGCCGCAACGCCCTCCATCTAGCCTCGTTGGGCTTCGAGGTGGACGCCGTCGACCTCTCCAGAACAAGCTCAGCGGTGGAGCAGGCCCTGGGGCCGCGTCGGCCGTCGGGCTGGGTGCTGGCGAAGGCCGGCGGCCGCGGGCCCGGCCGGGGAGTCGTGCACGCCGTCGACTGCGAAGAGGCACCGCCCGGGGAGCCGGTGCTGAGCCTGGAGCGCGCCCTGGACGCGGCGCAGCACCCGGGCACCCGGCTGTGCAGTCTGTGCAGTCTGTGCGGTGCGGCGGCCGAGCTCGATCCGGTGCTGAAGGGCTTGGGCCGCGGCTTCGGCGGCGAGGACTAGTGTCCTGCGTCAGTAGTTGATCGTTAGTTGTTGTGTGACTTCTGCTGCTGGTGCGTCAGTTCCTCGTCGGGGCCCGAAGTTGGAGCCGCTG
>NZ_JBVHDR010000042.1:0-18619 GCF_055563295.1 Streptomyces sp. NPDC002868
GCAGATGTACGGCAGAGCGGGCTTCACCCTCCTCCGCCACCGCATCCTCCTCGGATAGCCCCACACTGCGTTACCACCGAATGTGAGACAGGGCCGCTCGTTTGACAGACTCCCGGGTGGGTCAGCGGTTGGCGAGCAGTGCGAGTTTGCTGAGCCGGTGATGCGGCTCCCGTCGGGCGCGGCCCAAGTACTCCTCGCCGCTGGCGGGGTGGTGACATGCTGTGCCGTTTGGTGGCACGCTCGAATGCCGACCTGCAGCGCGTGATCGACCGGATGGTGGGATTCGATGGATCGTGCGGGCCTCGACGGAGATCACGTTGGAGAATCCGGTGCCGCTCCGGATCACTCCACTGGTGCGCCAGGCGTCGCGGCAGGCGCCGTATGGACCGCTGACCGCTGGAGGACCGGCCTTGAGGGAGGGACCGAGAAGTGAGCTTCTGGGAGTACCTGGGCACCCGCTACCAGCAGCTGCTGGTGGACGCCTATCAGCACGCCAGCGCCGTCTTCCAGTGCATGGTCGTCGCCACGGTGCTCGGGGTCTTGATCGGCGTCCTCACCTACCGCACCGAGTGGGCGGGAAACCTGGCGATCACCACGACCGCAAGCATCCTCACCGTCCCCTCCCTGGCTCTCCTCGGCCTGCTCGTCCCGGTCGTCGGCCTCGGCGTCGCCCCGACCGTCATCGCGCTGACGCTGTACGGACTGCTGCCCGTGGTCCGTAACGCGGTCGTCGGGTTGCGCGGAGTCGACCCGGCCCTCGTCGAGGCCGCCAAGGGCATGGGGATGTCACGGTTCGCCCAGCTGCTCAGGGTCGAACTGCCCCTCGCCTGGCCGCCGATCCTCACCGGTGTCCGGGTGTCGACCCAGATGCTGATGGGCATCGCGGCGATCGCGGCCTTCGCCTCGGGGCCCGGGCTCGGCAACCAGATCTTCCGCGGGATCTCCAGCCTGGGCAGTGCGAACGCGCTCAACGAAGTACTGTCGGGGACGCTCGGAATCGTCGTCCTGGCCGTGCTGTTCGACGCCGGGTACGTGCTGATCGGACGGCTCACCATCTCACGGGGGATCCGTGGCTGACTCTGCCGAAATCGTCGAACCGACCTCCCCGACGTCCGGCGCCGCAGGCCCCGGCAGATCCGCCGGGCCCGACCGGCCGGCCGCCGCCGGCGCGAGTATCCGGCTGGACAACCTCACCAAGCGCTATCCGGACAGCCAAGCCCCTGCCGTGGAGGACGTGACCCTGGACGTCGCGGCCGGCGAAACCGTGATCCTTGTGGGACCCTCGGGCTGCGGCAAGAGCACCACCCTCAAGATGATCAACCGGCTGATCGAGCCGACCTCGGGGCGGATCACCATCGGCGGCGAGGACGTCACCGGCATCAACCCCGTGGCGCTCCGCCGCACCATCGGCTACGCCATCCAGGCCACGGGCCTCTTCCCGCACATGACCGTCGCCGAGAACATCGCGCTCGTACCGAAGATGGCCGGCTGGCCCCGCGCGAAGGTGCGGGACCGGGTCGAGGAGATGCTCGAACTGGTCGGGCTGGATCCCGGGGAGTTCCGCGGCCGCTATCCGCGCCGGCTCTCCGGCGGCCAGCAGCAGCGGGTCGGGGTGGCACGGGCGCTGGCGGCCGACCCGCCCGTGCTGCTGATGGACGAGCCGTTCGGGGCCGTCGACCCCATCACCCGCGAGCGCCTGCAGGACCAACTCATTGGGTTGCAGCGTGAGTTGCGCAAGACGATCGTCTTCGTCACGCACGACTTCGACGAGGCCATCAAGGTCGGCGACCGGATCGCGGTGCTGCGCGACCGGTCGCAGATCGCCCAGTTCGACACTCCGGAGACGATCCTGGCCAGTCCGGCGGACGACTTCGTCGCCGGTTTCGTGGGCGCGGGAGCCGGGGTGAAGCGGCTGCACCTCAAGCGCGTACGGGAGGTGGAGCTCGCCGACGTCCCGACCGCCACCGTCGACGACCCGCTCGAGACCGCCCTGCACCTGCTGGACGCGGGCTCCGCCTCCGCCGACCACCTGCTGCTACTGGACCGGGAGCGGCGCCCGCACTCCTGGCTGCGACGCGAGGACCTGACGCGCGCCCGGAGTGCGCAACCCGCCGGAGAGCCGCTGCCGTTGTCGGCGGGCACCCCCGTACGGAGCCGGATCGGGGTGGACATGACGCTGCGGGACGCGCTGGAGGCGCTGCTGGCCGACGGTGCGGGCCGCGTCGCGGTCACGGGACAGGACGGCGCGTACGCCGGCGTGGTGGACATGTCGACACTACTGAACGCGATGCACGGGGCGCCGGGCGAGCGGGGAGCCGAGGAGGCTCGGCCGACCGGCCGGGGTGAGCCCGCGTGAGCCGGAGCGAGGTCGGTGTCGGGGCCGGTGGTGGAGCCGCTCCCGAGGCCGGTTACGGGTCCCCGGGGCCGGCTCCAGGGCCAGGGCATGACGAGCCCGTGACCCGGCTCGCCGCACTGGACCGGGTCCCGCCCCGTATCACCTGGCAGAAGCTGGTGACGCTGCCGGCGTTCGTCGCGGTCGTCCTCGGCGCCACCGCGCTGTATCTCCGCACCACCGAGCTGGACTCGATCGCCAGGAACGCCCTCGCAGACGGCGCCGTGCGCACCGCACTCCTCCAGCAGACCGAACTCGTCGCGATCTCCACCTTCTTCGTGCTCATCATCGCGATCCCGCTGGGCATCGCGCTGACGCGCGGGGTCCTGCGCCGGGCCGCACCGCCGTTCGTCGCGGCGGCCAACATCGGCCAGGCAACCCCGGCCCTGGGCCTGCTGGCGCTGCTGGTGATCTGGCTCGGCATCGGCCAACGAGCCGCCCTGGTCGGCATCGTGGCATTCGCGGTGCTGCCGGTGCTGAGCAACACCGTGGCCGGCCTGAGGGCCACCGACCCGGCACTCGTGGAGGCGGCGCGCGGCATCGGGATGTCGCCGCTGCTGGTGCTGTTCCGGGTCGAACTGCCCCTGGCCGTACCGCTGATCCTGGCGGGCGTACGGACCGCGCTCGTGCTGAACGTCGGCACCGCGACGCTGGCCACCTTCGGCGGCGGAGGAGGACTCGGGGACCTGATCTCCTCCGGCATCACCAACCAGCGCATGCCGGTGCTGGTGCTCGGCTCCGTACTGACGGTCGCCATGGCGCTGATCGTGGACTGGCTGGGGATGCTCGTCGAGTTGCTGCTGCGCCCACGCGGCCTGGAGGTGGACTGATGCGCCTGACCCGGGTACGGACGGCCGTCGCGGGCGCGGGCGCCCTGCTGCTCGCCGCCGCAGGGCTGAGCGGCTGCGGACTGACCAGCGGCAGCCCGCTGGCCGACTCGGTGCAGCCCGGCTCCATCGGGAAGGGGCGACCGCTGGAGGGCGCCCAACTGACCGTGACCTCCAAGGAGTTCACCGAGCAGATCATCCTGGGCCAGATCATGGGGCTGGTCTTCAAAGCGGCCGGCGCGGAAGTCCTGGACCGGACGAACATCCAGGGCTCGATCGGTGCCCGCGAGGCGGTCAAGTCCGGTGCGGCGGACGGGATGTACGAGTACACGGGCACGGCCTGGATCACCTACCTCGGTCACACCAAGCCGGTCGTCGACCCGTACGAGCAGTGGGAGGCCGTACGCGACGAGGACCGCCGCAACGGCATCACCTGGCTGCCCGCCGCCCCGCTCAACAACACCTACGCGCTGGTCGCGAACCGGGCGAATGCGCAGAAGTACCGGCTGCGCACCCTCTCCGACGTGGCACGTCTGACGAAGAAGGACCCGGGCGCGGCGACGATCTGCGGCGGAAGCGAGTTCTCGGTGCGCGAGGACGGCCTGCCGGGCGTGGCGAAGACGTACGGATTCGCCCTCCGGCGCGGGAACTTCAAAAAGATGGACGACGGCGTCGTCTACACCCAGGTCGCCAAGGGCGCGGCCTGCACCCTCGGCGTGGCGGCCACCACCGACGGCCGCATTCCGGAACTCGAGCTGAAGGTGCTGGAGGACGACCGGCACTTCTTCCCCAACTACAACGCGGCACCCGAGATGAACAGCGCCACGATGAGAAAGTACCCCGCCATCGCCGACGTCCTCGCCCCGATCACCAAGCGGCTGACGGGGGCGGAGGCCCAGCGGCTGAACGCGCGGGTGGACGTGGACGGGGAGGACCCGCACGAGGTGGCGAAGGACTGGCTGGTGCGGGAGGGCTTCATCCGGGAGGGCTGACAGACGGCTTCGCCCCAGGCTTGAGCTCCATCACAACCGGCTCACCGCCCCCGAAGAGATCACGGCACGACGGTGCACGTCGGCCCGGTCGTCCGGCAGCCACTTGGTGACGATGCCGGTGAGCATGGGGGGGGGACCGGAGCACTCCGAGATCCCCCCACACTCGCGTTTCAGCCCGCCAGCGGCTCCCACAGCGCCTCACGGTCCGGATCGGACGGCGGCCCCCACGACAGGCCACCCTCCACCAGACCCGGACTGGGAAGACCCGCAAGCGACGGCGCCTCCAGGGCATCCGCCATCTCCTCCAGGAACACCGTCAGCGACCGGAAGTCCGGCTCCGACCGCACATCCCCGTACCGCGACCACTGCCACAATTCCCCGCCCGTCGTGTCCAGATACAGGCCGAAAGCCACATCGGCAGCGCCGAACGAGCAGACCGGAATCCAGGAAGGCTTCCACATCGTGAACTCGTCGTTGCCATCCCGCTGCTGGAACATCATCTGCATCCGGTAGAAGCTGATCACCGAGTCAGGGGTCATCAGGGCCCAGTTCTTCAGCAGGAACCCTGCCCCGTCAACGTTGTCGACACCCGCGTTCAGCCCCCACAGGGCCTTCAACTCCGCCGGGACATAGACACCTAGCGTTTCCTCCACCGCAGCGATCTCCTCCTCCGACGCGCCGGGCCGCAGGGCTCCCGCCGACGCCGGCGCATGCTCCGTCAGCCACGTCACGATCCGCTGCCACGCGTCGGTCACCTGCCGGACTTCGATCTCCTCCATACGCGGGTCGACCTGCTTCGGCCGCGGCTCCGTAGCCGGCGGATCGTCATACTCGCCGTCCTCGCCGTATTTCAGATGCGCGGGCACCCGTACCTTCGAAAACGACAGGATATGGACGATGCCCTCTTGCCCGTGCGGCGGACCGTACTGGTAGCGCACAATCAGCCCCTCGCCCCCGACAGTGCTGGTAGACGCCCGGTAGACCATCTCGGACGTGTCGTACTCGCCCAGGAACGGATTCTCCTTCAGTCTCTGGAACAGCTCCTCCACCGCGTCCTCAGCCTCCGAGCCGAGCCTCCACAACGTCGCGCGGACACCGTCCGATATCTCCACCACCGACTGCTGACCGCTCACAGGTCCCTCCTACATCGTCGTCCTGCTCGCGCTGCCGATTCTCACACCACTCGGCGGGGAAGCTGTCCCGAGTTTCATAGCGGCCGGTTTGCGTGGTTTCAGGCGGCGTTCGTGGTCACCTGGGATCGGTAGTGCTGGGCCTCGAATTCCTCGGGCGGGAGGTAGTCGAGGGCGGAGTGCAGGCGCTCGGCGTTGTACCAGCCGACCCACTGGACGACGGCACTTCTACCTGGTCAGCGTCCCGCCAGGGGCCTTGGTGCTCGATCAGCTCGGCCTTGAATGAGCCGTTGAGTGCCTCGGCCATGGCATTGTCGTAGCTGTCCGCGACGGAGCCGACGGACGCGGTCGCGCCGGCCTCCAGCAACCGCTCGCCGTAGCGGATTGACACGTATTGCGAGCCTCGGTCGCTGTGATGGATCAGACCCGAGCCCTTCTTGATTCCACGCCGCCAGACGCCATCTCCAGGGCGTCCAGGGTGACGGAGGCGACCATGATAGTGCCGGGGCCGCTTCTGGCCGCCGGAGCTGACGCGACCTGGGGTCGTTGGTGACCTTGAAGGCTCGGCGGGGGGCACTGTGAGGGGGTCGAGTTGACGCGTAATCTTGCACGTATCCCGCTGGAAGGTGGCGGCGCGATCTTGTTCGAGGCGCCGCCGGAGCTGGATGGCGGACCGGTGAAAGCCGGCCGGGCCGCGGACGTGGTCCGTGAGCTGCCCCAGACGCTCCAGCAAGCGATGGCGCCGGTCAGGGATGCAGCGCGGGTGGTTCTGGAACAGCTGCGGCAGGTAGGACCGGATGAGGTCGAGGTGGAGTTCGGGGTAGACCTGGCCGCGCAGGCGGGAGCTGTCATCACCAAGAGCGAGGCGTCCGTGTCTGATCGAGTCGAGCCGTCGCAGCGCGTCCCACGCCGGGCACGGGCAGCCCGTACGCAGCTCGCCACATCGAGGGAGGTCCCCATGCGGGTGGCACGCGTACTCGCCACCGCTGTTGCCGTGGCGCTGCTGCTCGCCGGGTGCGGCGGGAGCGACGAGCCGCCCCGCCCGTCCGGTCGGATCACGGTGGCCACCGGCAACGTGGGCGGCGTCTACGCGGACTACGGGGCCGGCTATGCAGACCTCATCGAGCGCCGACTGCCCGACGCCTCGGCGCGGGTCCTGCACACCGGGGGCAGCGTGGACAACCTACGCCGGGTGGACGCCGGACAGGCTCAGGCCGGCTTCGCGCTCGCCGATTCCGCCGCCGACGCCGTCGCCGGGCGCCCGCCCTTTTCCCGTCAGCTGCCCGTCGTGGCACTCGCCGCGCTCTACGACAACTACGTGCAGCTGGTGGTCCGCGCGGACAGCCCGGTCCGCAGTGCGAAGGCGCTGCGCGGCCTTCGGGTCTCCGTGGGTGCCGAGGGTTCCGGCACCGCTCTGATCGCCGAACGCATCCTGAAGGTCGCCGGGTTGTCCCCCGATGACGACGTGACCTCGCTGCGACTGGACGTGCGCCAATCGGCGACCGCCCTGGCGGCGGGGCGGATCGACGCCTTCTTCTGGAGCGGTGGTCTGCCGACGGGGGCGATCACCGACCTCCGCCGGAGCACCACGGTCCGCCTGGTCGACCTCGGCGACGTGGTCGGGGAACTCACCCGGTCCTACGGCGAGCTCTACACCGAGACCACCGTGCCCGCCGTCGTCTACGGGGCGCAGAGCGCGGTGACCACGGTGAGCGTGCCGAACTTCCTGGTGGTGCGGCGGGACATGCCGGACTCGGAGGCGTACTGGCTGACGCGACTGCTGTTCGAGGGGCAGCCCCGGCTCATCCGCGCCCACCCCGAGGCCCGCCGCCTCGACCGGCGTATGGCGATCGCGACCCATCCGCTGGAGCTGCACCCGGGCGCCGCCCGGTGGTATCGCGAGTCACATCCCTGACCCCGTCACACCGGCTCTGCGGGGAGCGCGGGGGCGGCAGGCAGCCGTACGGTGGCGGCCAGTCCGTGGGGCTGTGCGGCCGACAGGCGCAGCTCGCCGCCGCCCGCCTCCACCAGCGTGCGGGTGAGCGCGAGGCCGAGCCCCGTACCGCGGACGTTCTGGTGGCGCGCGCTGCGCCAGAACCTCCCTCCTGCCTGGGAGAGTTCCTCTTCGGTCAAGCCGGGGCCCGCGTCCCGTACCGTCACCTCCACCACTCCCCCGGCCGCCCCGCCACCGTCCCCGCGTTCACCGCCGTCGCCGGCCGCGGTGCGGCTGACCAGGACATCGACCTGTGTGCCGCCACCGAACTTGAGCGCGTTGTCGAGCAGGGTGTCGAGTGCGTGGTCGAGGCAGTCGGGCAAGGACAGCGCGCTCACACCTTCGGGAACCTCTGTGGTGAGCCGGACCCCGGCGCTGGCGAAGGCCGTTCGCCAGGCATCGGCCCGGTGCGTCACCACGGCGGAGACGTCGACGGGTCCGCGTTCCGCCTCCGACGCCTCCGCCCTGGCCAGCCGCAGCAGCCCGTCGAGTATCTCGCCGAACCGATCGGCCTCCTCGACCGCGCAGTGCAGTTCGTTCAGCCCGTCCGAGTCGTTCACGAAATCCTCGAGGTTCTCCACCCGCAGCCGGAGCGCGGTCAGCGGATTGCGCAGCTGGTGGGAGGCCTGCGCCACGAACGCCCGCTGCTGCTCCTGGGAGGCGTGCATGCTGTCCGCCATCACGTTGAAGCTGTTGGCGAGACGGCGCAGTTCCGGTGCGCCCACCCGCTCCGAGACTCGGGTCTTCAGGCGCCCGAGGGCGACCTCGTGCGTGGCGCGGTCCAGGTCGTGGACCGGGCGGAGCACCCAGCGGACCACCGGAGTCGCGACCGCGATCACCACGAGGGCGAGCGCGGTGAGGCTGCCCAGCGCCACGAGTGTCAGATGGTCGGCGACCTCCGAACGCGCCCGGTCGGTGGGCGAGACGATCAGCACGGCGCCCAGCACCCGGCCGTCGCGCCTGACCGGCTCGGCCAGCACGAACGGGCGGTCGTCCCAGGGCCACACGACGCTCGGCTGCTCAGGGGGCCGGTCTGCCAGGGCGAGCAGCAGCGCCGACCGCACCTGCGGTTCCTGAAGATCGACGGGGCGCCGCGCGACGACGGTCTCACTGTCGGCGTCGACCACGGCGACCCGTGAGTCGTAGAGGCTCGCGTAGCGGTCGACAGCGGCCTTCAGCCGACCGGTCCGCCCCGACTCCAGGGCGGTGGCGGCCATGTCCGCGAACCAGGCGCTGTCCTCGACCCGGCCGATGAACGAGGTCTGGACCGTACGCTCCGCGGTGGCCCGTACGAGGGGCACGCTGAGCGCGACGATCAGCCCCGCGACCAGGACGAAGACGATGACGAGGAGTCGGCGGCGCATCCGGTGTCCTCACCCTTCGGCTGCCGCCGGGGCGGCGGCGAGACGGTAGCCGAAACCGCGTACCGTCTGCACCAGGCTTCCCGCCCGCCCCAGCTTGCCTCGCAGGGTGGCCACATGGACGTCGAGGGTGCGTGACATCCCCTCGTACGTCGTCTGCCACACCTCCACCACGATGTGGTCGCGGGGCACCGCGGCCCCGCCCGCGCGTGTCAGCAGAGCGAGGACCTCGAACTCCTTGCGGGTGAGAGCCACGGGCCGCCCGTCCACGGTGACCGTGCGCCGCCCGAGGTCCATCTCGAGGCCGTCGACGGCGAAGAGCTGGTCCTCATGGGCGCGCCGACTCACGCTGCGCCGGAGCACCGCCTCGATCCGGGCAAGCAGCTCAGCGGTGCCGAACGGCTTCACCACGTAGTCGTCGGCGCCGCTGCGCAGTCCCCGGACACGGTCGGGCTCGCCTCCTCGCGCGGTCACCGCGATCACCGGAACACTTCCGCGGGCGCGCAGCTCCCGGCACACCTCGATGCCGTCGCGGTCCGGCAGGCCCAGGTCGAGCAGGACGAGATCGACCGCAGGCGCGGCCAGGGCGTCGGCCGCGTTGGCGGCGCGGCGCACCTCGTACCCGTGGCGCCGCAGGGCACCGGTCAAGGCGTCGGCGACCCGGTTGTCGTCCTCGACGAGAAGTATCCGCACGCGGTCTCCCGGTTGATGGATCCGCCGGGCCCATGGGCCCGGCGGCATGTATGCCGAGGCAGCGCAGGTCACAGCCGTCGCGACGATCGGGAAGTGACCCCCGTCACTGAACCCTAAACCTACGTTAAGACCTCGGGCGTTCTCTGTTGCCTGCTTGTAACGGCTGCCACGGTCTGGAGGCAAGAGGAAGCACCTAGTCCCAGGAGAGGCCCCGATGAGCATGGCAATGGCGCCGTCCGAGCCGAGGCAGCGATCAGCCGAGGAACTGGTGGCCGAGTTCGACCAGGAAAGGCCGGCCCGCAAACTCTCCCCTGGGGTGTCCGCGGCCGTATCCGCCGTGTGCGCCTCGCTGTCGGTGTTCGCGCTCTACGCGATCTTCTTCCCGGTGGCCAAAGGCACCCAGTACTACTTGACGATCTTCCTTGCGGGGACGCTGCCACTGATCTTCCTGACCCACCGCGGAACGGTGCGCGTACCCGCGCTGCTGCTCCCGTGGCGGCGCGGCGACAGCACCACGGCCGCCGGGAAGACGGCCGTCCGCCACGACAATCCCGGGTGGATCGACTGGCTGCTCGCCGCGGCGGCGCTTGCCGTGTGCATCTACCCCCTGCTGGAGTTCGACGCCTTCATCGAGCGGCGACAGCTGCCCACCTCCCTGGACACGGCAATGGGCGTCGTCATAATCCTTTTGGTCCTGGAGGCGTGCCGGCGCACCACCGGCTGGGTCCTTCCTGCCTTCTGCGCCACCTTCCTGCTCTACGCGTACTACGGCGGGCTGCTCCCGTACGACTGGTCACTGGCGCACGGCGGCTTCGACGTCGACGCGATCGGGGCCCACTTCTTCATGGGTACCGACGGCGTCTACGGCGTACCGCTCAATGTGGCCGGCACCTACATCGTCCTGTTCACCATCTTCGGCGCCGTCCTCGACATCTCCGGTGCCGGCAAGTTCTTCATCGACCTGTCGTTCGCTGCCTTCCGCAGTTCCCGCAGCGCCCCCGGGCGCACGGTGACGGCTGCCGGTTTCCTGCTCGGCACGGTCTCCGGTTCCGGCACCGCGACCGCGGTCAGCCTCGGGTCGGTCGCCTGGCCCGTGCTGCGCCGGGCCGGCTACAGCAAGGAGCAGGGCGGCGGCGTGCTCGCGGCCGCGGGCATCGGCGCGATCCTCTCCCCGCCCACCCTGGGCGCCGCGGCGTTCATCATCGCCGAGTACCTGAAGGAGAGTTACCTCACCGTCCTGCTGTACGCACTCGTACCCACGCTCCTGTACTACCTGGGCATCCTCCTCGCGGTCGAGATCGACGCCCGCAAGCACCATGCCCAGCCCGTGGTGGACGAGGAGCGGACATCGGCGCTTAGGCTGCTGGGCCGGTTCGGTTACCACTTCCTCCCCCTCTTCATGATCGTCGGCTTCATGGCGATGGGACTGCCCCCGTTCAAGGCGGTGGTCTATGCGACGGCCCTGCAGTTCGTGCTGTCGTTCCTCGACCCTCGGCACCGGATGACTCCGCAGCGGCTGTACGCGGCCCTCGCCGAGGGCAGCAGGTCGGTGCTCCCGGTGGTCGCCACCTGCGCCGCGGCGGGCATCATCGTCGCCGTCGTCTCCCAGACCGGGCTCGGCCTGAACCTGGCCTCGGTCATCGTGGACGCGGCGGGGGTGTTCGGTGACAACGCGACCACGGAACTGGTCCTGACGGTGCTCTTCGCGGCGGTCTCGGTATCCGTCCTCGGGCTCGCCGTCCCGGTCACCGCCTCCTTCATCATCGCCGCCGTGATCATCGCGCCGGCCCTGCTCTCCCTCGGGGTCGCCACCCACGAGGCGTACATGTTCATCTTCTACTACGCCGTGCTCTCCGAGGTGAGCCCGCCGACGGCGATGGCGGCGGCGGCCTCCGCCGCCATCACCGGGGGCAACCCGATGCGCACCATGGTCGCGACCTGGAAGTACTCCCTCCCCGCGTTCCTGGTGCCGTTCGCTTTCGTACTCACCGACAACGGGTCCCAACTGCTCGGCAAGGGAAGCCTGTCGGGCGTCGTATGGACCACCGCGGTCTCCGCCGTGGCGGTCGCTGCGCTGGCCGCGGCCACCGGGGGCCGGCTGTTCGGGCAGGCAGGCCCTGCGGTGCGGGCGCTCTGCGCCATCGCCGCACTCTGCCTCCTCTACCTCGAACCCGCAGCGATCACCGCGGGCTTCGCGGCACTCGCACTCGCCGTCGGCGTCCGCCTGGTACGTCGCAGGCAGCACACCCACACGGTCCCCGCTGCCGGTGAGGACCGCCCAGTGGAAACCATCACGGAAGGAAAGCTCTCGTCATGAAGCACCGAATGCGCAGCGTGCGCCTCGCCGTCGCCGCCCTCGTCGTCACTCTCTCCGCCACCGCCACCGCCTGCGGCGGCGGGAAGCAGACCGACAACACGGCCGCCAGTGGCGGCAAGGGAGGCCGACTCACCATCGCGACCGGCCCCACCACAGGCGTCTACTACCAGATCGGCGGCGGTCTCGCGGAGCTGATCTCCGACAACCTCGACGGCTACCGGGCCACCGCCACCACAACCGGCGCATCGGTGCAGAACATCCAGGGCCTCGGGGCGGGCACCTACGACATCGCGTTCTCTCTGCTTGACACCGCCGACGACGCCGTCGAAGGCAAGGAGTCGTTCTCCTCACCCCAGGAGATCGAGGCCCTGACCCGGCTCTACCCGAACTACACCCAGGTGCTGGTCCGGTCGGACTCGGGCATCGAGTCCCTTGAGGACATGAAGGGCAAGAGAGTCTCCACCGGGGCTCCCGGTTCCGGCACGGAAGTGATCGCCAACCGGTTGCTGAAGGCCGCCGGGCTGGACCCCGCCAAGGACGTCTCGGCCGACCGCCTCGGCCTCCCGGAGACCGTGGACGCCATGAAGGACGGCACCATCGACGCGCTGTTCTGGTCCGGCGGGCTGCCCAGCGGCGGCATCACCGACCTCACCACGAGCCTCAAGAAGGAGGTGCGGTTCCTGGACGTGACGCCGCAGCTTCCGGCCCTGGAAAAGGAGTACGGCGACGTCTACCAGAAGGGCTCCATCCCGGCGTCAGTGTACAAGCAGCCGGAGGCCGTTCCCACGATCGCGGTGCCCAACGTGCTGCTGGTGAAGAAGGGCTTCGACCCGGATCTCGCCGCGGACATCGTCAACCTGATCTACGAGAAGAAGAGCGACCTGGAGAAGGTGAACGCGGCCGCCACGGAGATCGAACTCGACCAGGCGGAGGGGGTCGCGCCCGTGTCGCTCAACCCCGGTGCCGAGAAGGCCCTGAAGGCGCTGGCCCAGAAGTCCTGAGCGCAACCGCATGGGAAGGTGACCGGCCCGGAGCATCCGGCACCGGGCCGCCCCCGACCCGCCCCCAGCCGTGCAGACCATGCCGCGCCGAGGGGCGAGCCCTCCCCGAGGGGCGCCCGGGCGGCTGTTGGCCCTCGGCCCTCTTCCGGAAGTCCGCTGCCACGAGCGGGCAACACGTGCAGTCCCCGCCAGGGCCCGCCCACCAAGGAGTGATCATGGTCCCCATCCAGGGAGAGCCGCTGTGCAGCGGGATCGCGCTCGCCGCGGGGGAGCAAGCCGTGCCGAAGGCGCGTCGGCTGCTGCTGTCGGTGGTCCGTGACTGGGATCTGCCACTGCCGGGGGAGACGCTGGACGAAACGCTGGACGAAACGCTGGACGAACTCGCGCTGCTGACCGGGGAGGTTCTCGCCAACGCGGTGCAGCACGCCACCGGCCCGTACGCGGTCACGGTGCGCTGGACGGGCGTCCGGCTGCGGGTGGAAGTGGCCGACACCGCTCCCTGGCCGTCTGCCCGACGTGGCGGCGAGCTGTACACCGAGAGCGGTCGCGGCCTGATGCTGGTGGCGTCCCTCGCGGCCGCGCCACCGGAGGTGACCGGCGACGAGCAACCCGCACCTGCTGATCAACCGATGGACCACTATGGACACAACGCACCCGTCTGTAAGCCTGAGCGCCGTCAGTGAAGTCTTCCGGGCAACGGGTATCACGATGCAGACGCTGCGCCAGGACCGCATTCGTGACGAGGCCCACGAGGTCGCCGACCCGCTCCATCTGATGCGATTGTTCGGCATCAGGGAGCACACTGCGATGCGGTACATCACCGCAGCTCACCCAGAGCGCACTTCCAAGCTGCCACGGTGAATCGCCGACCGAGGTTCTCGTTCTCCGCGTCGCGATCCCTCAAAATCTCAGTCGAGGGCAACGTGAACAGGGTCAAGCGGATCAAGAGGGACGGGTACGGCCGGGCCGGTTTCGACCTTCTCCGCCGCCAGATCCTGCTGGCCGATGAGCCTCGTCACGCTCCGCGACCGGCCACAAGAAGTGGCCCAGAGCCGTCGGCGCAGGAGGCTCTTCGGATGCGGGCGGTGGCCGCGCTGGTGTCGGGCCGGGATCGTGAGGATGTCGCGGCGGTGTTCCAGGTGCCGCTCAAGGCGGTGGACGGCTGGTGGGCGAAGTGGTTGGCAGGCGGACGCGAGGCTCTCGTGGCCCGGCCGCGTGGGCGGCGCCCCGGTGAACATCAGAGTCTCGACGCGGCCGAGCAGCAGGCGATCCGGTGCAGGCCGTTGTGGACCACCGCCCCTGTGACCTGGGGCTGGCTGGGCAGTTGTGGACACGTGCCGGTGTCGGGGCCTGATCGCGAAGCTCTACCGGGTGCGGCTGACCGAGCAGGGGGTGGGCAAGCCGCTGGGGGCTGTCCTTCCAGCGGCCGGACGAGCGGGCCGTCGAGCAGGACGCGGAGGCGGTGCGCGTCTGGCGGGAGGAGACCTCTGGCCGGCGATCCGCGCGAAGGCGAAGGCCGAGGGCGGCAAGGTGCTCTTCGCCGACCAGGTGGGCATCCGCTCCGGCCAGGTCACCGGCCGTACCGGGGGCGAGAAGGGCCGTACCCCGATCGTGTGCTGCACCGGCAACCGGTTCTCGGTGAACGCGATGTCCGCGATCAGCGCGAAGGGCCGGATGCACTTCATGGTGTTCACCGAGACCTTCGACGCCGACGTGATGTGCCGCTTCCTGGACCGGCTCGCGGGCCACTTCGACCGCAAAGTGCACCTCGTCCTGGATGGTCACTCTGCACATCGCTCCCGCAGGGTCCGTGCCTGGCTTGCCGATCACCCCGGCCGGATCGACGTGCACTTCCTGCCGTCGTACTCGCCGGAGCTGAACCCCGACGAACTGGTCAACGCCAGTGTCAGGCGCAGCCTGCCCACGCACAGCCGGGCCCGTGATCAGGCCCAACTCGCCGCAGAGACTCGCAGGTTCTTCCACCGGCGCCAGCGCCAGCCGCACATCGCCCGCGGCTACTTCGGCGGCCCTCATGTCCGCTACATCCTCGAATAGAACCCTTTGAGTTTCGGATCAATAGCTACTTACGCCTCACAGTCCCGGCGGATCACACTAGGCACGAGGGTCCAAGCAAGGCCTTGAGGTCACCGAAGAGCGACGGGCTCGGTGTCACCCTGTGCCGGTCGAGGCGGAGCACGGTGGTCTTGCGCGGGCCCTGGAGCTTGATGCGGACCTCGCTGTCGCCCCGGTGCTGGCTGAGGATCTCGCCGAGGCGGCTGACCATCGGCGGGGTCACCTTCGCCTCAAGAATGCTGAGGATCACGGGCGCGTTGGTGCCCGCGTTCGACAGGTCGGGGACCTGCATCTCCATGGCGACGAGGCGCGGCACGTCCTCCCGCTTGTCGAGGCGGCCCTTGACGAACACCACGGCGTCCTCGACGAGTTGCGTCGAGACCAGCTGATACGTCGCCGGGAAGAACATGCACTCGATGGATCCGGCGAGGTCCTCGACCGTGGCGATGGCCCAGGCGTTGCCCTGCTTGGTCATCTTGCGCTGGAGGCCGGAGATGATGCCGCCGATGGTGACGATCGAACCGTCCGAGTAGTCACCGCCGGTGAGTTGCCCGATGCCCGCGTCGGCCTTGTCGGACAGCACGTGCTCCAGGCCGAAGAGCGGGTGGTCGGAGACGTACAGACCGAGCATCTCCCGCTCCTGGGCGAGGAGATACGTCTTCTCCCACTCGTCGGTGGAGAACTCCACGTCGAGCCCGAAGCCCGGCCCGTCCCCGGCGGCCTCGTCACCCAACCCGCCGAAGAGGTCGAACTGCCCTTCCGCTTCCTTGCGCTTGACCTGCACCACGTTGTCGATCATCGGTTCGTACTGCGCGGTGAGGCCCTTGCGGGTGTGCCCCATGGTGTCGAAGGCGCCCGCCTTGATCAGAGACTCCGTGGTGCGCTTGTTGCACGCGGCGGCCTCGACCTTGTCGAGGTAGTCGGGGAAGGAGGCGAACTTCCCCTTCGCCTTGCGCGACCGGACGATCGACTCGACCACGTTCGTGCCGACGTTACGGACGGCCTCCAGGCCGAAGAGGATCACGTCGTCGCCCTGGGCCGCGAAGTTGTGCACGGACTCGTTGACGTTGGGCGGCAGCACCTTGATGCCCATGCGCCGGCACTCGTTCAGGTAGACGGCCGACTTGTCCTTGTCGTCCTTCACCGAGGTGAGCAGCGCGGCCATGTACTCGGCCGGGTAGTTCGCCTTGAGGTAGGCGGTCCAATACGTGACGAGCCCGTACGCCGAGGAGTGCGCCTTGTTGAACGCGTATCCGGCGAAGGGGACCAGGACGTCCCACAGGGCCTGGATCGCGGCGTCCGAGTAGCCGTTCTTGCGGGCGCCTTCCTGGAACAGAACGAAGTTCTTCGCCAGCTCCTCGGGCTTCTTCTTGCCCATCACGCGGCGCAGGATGTCGGCCTCGCCGAGCGAGTAGCCGGCGATGATCTGGGCGGCCTTCTGCACCTGCTCCTGGTACACGATGAGGCCGTAGGTGAGGCCCAGCGTCTCCTTCAGGGGCTCTTCGAGCTCCTTGTGGATGGGCGTGATCTCCTGGCGGCCGTTCTTTCGCTCGGCGTAGTTCGTGTGCGAGTTCATGCCCATCGGGCCCGGCCGGTACAGGGCCGAGACGGCGGAAATGTCCTCGAAGTTGTCGGGCTGCATCTGGCGGAGCAGCGAGCGCATGGGGCCGCCGTCGAACTGGAAGACGCCGAGGGTGTCGCCTCGGCAGAGCAGTTCGAAGGTCTTCGGGTCGTCCAGCGGGAGCGAGAGCATCTCCAGGTCGATGCCCTTGTTGGCCTTCACCATCTTGACGGCGTCGTCCATGATGGTCAGGTTCCGCAGGCCCAGGAAGTCCATCTTCAGCAGGCCGAGCGACTCGCACTGCGGATAGTCCCACTGCGTGATGGTCACGCCGTCGGTGTGCCGCACCCAGATCGGCGCGTGGTCGACGATCGGCTCGCTGGACATGATGACGCCGGCTGCGTGCACACCCATCTGCCGGACCAGGCCCTCGACACCCTTGGCGGTGTCGATGACCTTCTTCACGTCCGGCTCGTTCTCGTACATCCCCCGGATCTCGCCCGCCTCGCTGTAGCGGGGGTGCTTGGGGTCGGTGATGCCGTTGAGGTCGATGCCCTTGCCGAGGACGTCGGCGGGCATCGCCTTGGTGAGGCGGTCGCCCATCGCGTACGGGTAGCCGAGCACCCGCGCGGAGTCCTTGATGGCGTTCTTCGCCTTGATCTTTCCGTAGGTGCCGATCATGGCGACCTTGTCGGCGCCGTACTTCTCGGTGACGTACCTGATCACCTCACCGCGCCGACGCTCGTCGAAGTCGATGTCGACATCGGGCATGGAGATGCGCTCGGGGTTGAGGAAGCGCTCGAAGATCAGGCCGTGCGTGATCGGGTCGAGGTCGGTGATGCCCATGGCGTACGCGACGATCGAACCGGCCGCGGAACCTCGGCCGGGGCCGACCGCGATGCCGTTGTTCTTGGCCCACATGATGAAGTCGGCGACGACGAGGAAGTACCCCGGGAACCCCATCTGGATGATGATGTCCATCTCGTACTCCGCCTGCTTCTGGCGGTCGTCGGGGACACCGCCCGGGTAGCGGCGCTCCATGCCGACCCGGACTTCCTCCTGGAACCAGGTGACTTCGGTGTAGCCGTCCGGGATCTCGAACTTCGGCATGAGGTTCTTGGCCTCGAACATGCCGGTCGTGTCGATCATCTCGGCGATCAGCCGGGTGTTGTCACAACCCTGGCGCCAGACGTCAGCCGTTCCCAAGGCGTACATCTCGTCGGTGGACTTCAGGTAGTAGCCGCCGCCAGCCAGTCTGAAGCGGTCCGGGTCCGAGAGGTTCTTGCCGGTCTGGATGCAGAGCAGGGCGTCGTGCGCGGTCGCCTCGTGGGCGTAGGTGTAGTGCGAGTCGTTGGTGACCAGCGGCGGCATGTTCAGTTTCTTGGCGATCTCCAACAGATCGGCGCGGACCCGGCGCTCTAGCTCGAGGTCGTGTTCCATCAGCTCCAGGAAAAAGCGGTCCTTGCCGAAGATGTCCTGATATTCGGCGGCTGCCTTGAGCGCCTCGTCGAACTGGCCGAGCCGCAGCCGGGTCTGGACCTCGCCGGAGGGGCAGCCGGTGGATGCCACGATGCCCTCGGACCACTGGGCAATGGATTCCTTGTCCATCCGCGGCCACTTCTGCAGCCAGCCCTCGGCGTACGAGTCCGAGGAGAGCCGGAAGAGATTGTGCAGACCCGTCTTGTTTGTCGCCCACATAGTCAGGTGGGTGTAGGAGCCTCGTGCGGACACGTCGTCACGCTTCTGGTGCGGCTGGCCCCACTGGACCTTCCGCTTGTTGCGCCGCGACTCGGGGGCCACGTACGCCTCGATGCCGATGATCGGCGTGACGCCCGCCTTCTTCGCCGAATGGAAGAAGTCGTAGGCACCGTGCAGGTTGCCGTGGTCAGTCATGGCGATATGGGTCATGTCCATCTCGTTGCAGACCTTGAACATGTCGTTCAGCCGCGCGGCACCGTCCAGCATCGAGTACTGGGTGTGGACGTGCAGGTGCGTGAAGGGCGGCTTTGACACGGCTTCGGCCTCCAAGGGGCGCGAGGTGGCAGTCGGGGAAGCAAGGACAGACTATCTGCAACCGCTGTGCAAGCGGCTGCACTTGGCCCCGAGTGCAGCCATGCTCTGACGTCTCGCTGCCGGGGCCGTGAACGAGAGCCACGCCACCGGAAACTGGTCAGCCTTGCACCCCTTACGACCTCGTGCATGGTTAGCGGTGACGGTGGTCGGGCTGGGTCGTTGGGCTGTTTGTGGTGGGGGTTGAGGCACGTAGGTTGATCATGTCG
>NZ_JBVHDR010000043.1:0-17930 GCF_055563295.1 Streptomyces sp. NPDC002868
GCATCGGGGCCGCCCGCACCGTCTGCGGCGGCGCTTGGCCGCCGCCCGGAAGATCAACGCACATGCGGACACTACCGTCCGGCCAGCCGAAAGGTCTCGCATTCGGCCGCCTCAAGCACGACAAGCACGCAGGTCAGTCTTGAGCCCCCGAAATCAACGCGCAGCCCAGGTGCGGAGGGGTAGGCGCAGCCGCTGTCGCAGGAATACGACAGCAACAGAACAAGTGCTCTGCGCCAGTACCGCTCAAGACGATCGGGTGCTGCCTGGAGTGCCACGACGGTACCCCGGCCGACCCGAGCAGCTACTTCGCTTCACCGCTCCCGGTCACAGTCACACAGCGGCTCGCCGCCTGATCAACCAGCCTTCCGAAGGAGAAGTCACCCGTGACACTCAGCCTGTTCACCCGCCGCACAGCCGGCTCTTCGACGAACACACCGCCTTCCCGGCCGCGCTCGCAGCCGTGGTTTGACGCATTCAGACGTGAGCAATCAAAACGTAGCGTTCGTCGGTGACTGACCCGCCCCACAGATCGGTGTTGTTGGTGAGGTCCTCGGTGCGCACGTCGGTGACGAGCGGGCGCACGGCGGCTGCGAGGTCGTCGGCTGCGACGCCGCCGCTCCAGGGCAGGGTTTCGGCTCCGGCCACGTATGGAACGCCGCTCTGCCCGGCCTCTCTCCATCGCCCCTCCGCCAGGATGAGGGCGCCGCCCGGGCGGAGGCGGGAGACCCACACGCGCAGCGCAGCTTGCGGGTCGGGAAGCGTCCACACCAGGTGTCGGGAGAGCAGAACGTCGAACTGCTCATCGCCGGTCGGCGGCGCCGCAGCGTCGCCCACCAGGAAACGCCCTCGAAGTCCGGCGGCATCCAGCTTTGCCCGGGCCTGCTGAAGCATCCGCGGCGACAGGTCCACACCCGTCACGCGGTGTCCCGCTTCGGCGAGCAGAGCAGAGAGGGACCCGGTTCCGCAGCCCACATCAAGTACGTCTGCAGGGGCCGACGGCATCAGGGGCATCAAGACACCCGACCACGCCCTGCGGGTCTCACCGGCCTGCAGGCCGTGGTCCGGCTCGTTGTCGAAGGTCGGGGCGGCAGCGTCCCAGTAGGCAGTGATAGCAGCCGGGTTCGTCATGGCGCTGAGCATGTCAGCTGCCTCTGACAACACACTCGCTACAACGGCAGCACGCGCACAGCGTTGGCGCTCGCAAGCTGTGGTGACCGAGGACACGGCCAGCTAGACGAGTTGAATGCCTGACGTGTCTCGGCTGCACCTTCCGCAAGCCCGCAACAGCCACGGCTCCGCGCGGCTGGCGGAGAGGGACTCCGCCGACTTCGCCAACGCCCAACGACGCCGATGCTGCGGCACTTCGCATCAACAAGACGCCGTTGAGGCTGCCACCGCCCTTGGACGCCCTCGTCCTGCAACTCGTCGACATCGCCCACAGCCAAGAGCACACGGTGAACGCCAACGAACTGAACGCGCCCTGGCTCTTCCCCACCCAACGTCCCGGGCGAGCGCTGACCAGCAGTCGACTCGCAGCACGATTGCGAGACATCGCTCCCGTCCGAAGCCGGACGATGTGCTGCCCTGCTCGACCTCTGCACGCAGATGCCCCCGCGGTGCTGCAACGGTTGCTCGGCATGTCACATGGCGGCAGAGCGGTGGTCGGCCGGCGCTGTCAGAACCGCCTACGCAGCCGAGGTGGCCCGCCGACCATGACCCATTCCACACGCCGTCGGGACCGGCGCCTACGCCCTTCGTAGTGGGGTGCTGAAGCCGCCAGTCCGCACTCAGCCATCACCGTCCTCAACTCCTCCACGCAGTCCCCACTGATCAAGGCCCGAGTAGATCAACGCAGTGCGGCCCTTGGGAAAGGAGAGAGAGTCGGCCTCCCCTGAATAGACCGCCACCAACGAGTCAGTTCCTCGCCACCAGGTGTCCGCCAGCCCCTTCACCTCTCGCACCGGCTCGAAGGCGTCCAGCGCGATGTCATCGACGTCATCGCCGGTGATCTTGGTTATCTGCTTCGACCACATGGATGCGTGGTGGGTCAGCGCGAGCGCCTCCATCCATCCCTCGACGGTCTCATGCAGCGGAGTCCATTGATCTGCATGGATGCCGAACTCACCGGCCGGCCCGATCATGAATGAGTACGGGACCGCTGCCCTCTGCGTCCCTGCCTCGAACCACCATCCCTCAGAGGGCGAGCCTTCCGGCGAGTCAGGCTCGAACTACTTGGGGCCTCCGTCGTACTGCGATGCGGGCGGCAAGAGGAGACCGCCCCATCGCTCCTGAAAGGCGGCCATCCGGTCGACCACCGATGCCGGGATTTCCCGCTCAAGCCACCACTGCCGGTGCTGCTCGACCGGCCGGATGTTGACCTTGATGCCGTGCACGCCGACAAAGTTCTGGGCTCTTCGAGTCAGCCCGTCGGGCACGTCGTTGATGAGGTGAAGATTCACCAGGCGGACGCTACCCGGTGCGTCTGGGGCGAGAGCATGCCGGCGGCGCCAGTCCCACACTCACTGGCAGTCGTGCCCCCGGGCCGATCCACGAGCCCCTATTCCGCACGCCTGAATATCCGAACTTGCCGGTACTGGCGAAGAAGACCGGCAAGACCGGCTACATCGAGCACTGCAAGGCCGCCCGCGTCGACGACGACGGCAAGGCCACCTCGGAGCTGACCGGCCCGGGCAGCGCGTGGATGGAGCTGGACGCGGCCCTGCACCGCGCCATCGGCGTCGGCGCCGCCGCCGTCACCACCTGGATCACCACCCGTCCCGGCGACCGCCGGTGACCCGCACGCGCCAGGACCGCGTCCGTGCCTTGGTCGGGATCGCTGCCCTGGCCCTCCAGCAGATCCAGGACGACTCACCGGCGTCGTCGACGCGGCGGAGACCGCCGCGATCCTGCGCGAGCTGTCCGAAGACACCGACCCGCCCGGCGGGTTCATGGCGTCCGTCGCGCAGCTGCTCACCGTCGCCGCGCAGCGAGCCGAGCAGATCGAGCCCGACCGTGACGGCCGGGCGACGTTGGAGTGGACGACGGTCCGCTCGTCCTCGGACAGTCGCCGGTCGCCCAGGCCCGGAACCACCCGGCCAGCACTGGCCACGAACACATGGCAGGCCGCGACTCCGCCTACGCCGGCCAGCTGGTCACCTGGGCGAAGAAGTACCTCAACCTCACCATCAAGACCGTGCGCCGACCCCCGGGGGTCAAGGGCTTCGTCATCCTGCCCCGCAGGTGGGTCGTGGAACGCAGCCTGTCGTGGATGATGCGCGCCCGCCGCAACTGCCGGGACTTCGAGCGCACCTACCAGTCGAGCGAGGCCCTCATCACCTGGGCAGCGATCACCCTGATGACCCGCCGCCTCACCCGCCAACCCGCCGCCCGCGTCATCCCCCTCCGCCCTGCCGTCGCCTTCGCCGAGCAGCGCGCCGCGTAGTCAGACCGAACCCGCTGGCCACGGGTGACAGCCCCGTCTGCCGGCGGCGGCAGGGCAGTCGCTTCCCAGCGTCTGCCCTGCCTGACCGTGGCATCTTCAGGCGAAGCGGTGTCAGGCGACCGTCGTCGGGGTGTCCCGCAAGGTGACGTTGGCGTGGCTCTCCTGGAAGCTCTGGTCGGAGACCAGGGTGAGTCGGGCGGTGGACTGGAATTCCGGCAGCGTGGTGGAGCCGCAGGAGACCATGGTGGTCTTGAGCTTGGCGGTGGTCACGGAGAGTCCCTCGTTGAGGTCGCCGGCGTAGGGGACGTAGCCATCGACGCCTTCCTCGAAGATCAGGCCCTGGCCGCCCTGCCCGTAGCGCTGCCAGTTACGGGCTCGGTTCGAGCCCTCGCCCCAGTACTCCTTCACGAAGCCGTCGCGGGTGGGGAGTTTCGCGCCGGCGGCCTGGTCGAAGCGGGCGAAGTAGCGGCCCATCATGACGAAGTCGGCTCCCATCGCCAGGGCCAGGGCCACGTGGTAGTCGTGGACCAGGCCACCGTCGGAGCAGATCGGCACGTAGGCGCCGGTGCGTTCCGCGAAGGCGTCTCGGGCTGCGGCGACGTCCAGGACTGCGCTTGCCTGGCCGCGTCCGATGCCCTTCTGGTCGCGGGTGATGCAGATGGAGCCACCGCCCACGCCGACCTTGACGAAGTCCGCGCCGGCCTCGGCGAGGAAGGTGAACGCCTCGCCGTCGACCACATTGCCGCCGCCGATCGGGATCTCCGGATAGTGCTTCTTCACCCACGTTAGGGCTTGTGCCTGCCAGTCGCTGTAGCCGTCGGAGGAGTCGAAGCACAGGACGTCCGCACCCGCCTCCAGCAGCGCGGGAACGCGCTCTCGGTAGTCGTGGGTGTTGACGCCGGCGCCCACGCGCAGGCGCTTGGCTGCGTCCACGACCTGATTCGGGAACCGCTTGTTGTCCGCGTAGTCGGAACGGAACACCAGATGCTGCAGACGGCCCTCGGCGTCGAGCACGGGCAGGCAGTCCAGCCGCTGATCCCACAACTGCGCGTTGGCCTCGGAGAGCGTGGTGTCGGCGCCGGCATGGGACAGGTCGGCGATGGAGGTCATCCGACCGCTGACCGGCCCGTCCAGGTCGTGACGCTGGGGATGGAAGTCACGCGAGGTCACCAGGCCCAGGAGGCGACCGGTTCCGGTCCCGTCGTGCGTGACGGCCGCAGTGCTGTGGCCGGTGCGGCGCATGACCTCGACCAGCTCGCTCAGACTGTCGTCCGGGCGGATGTTGGTGTCGCTGATGACGAACCCTGCCTTGAAGTTCTTCACTTCGCGCACCGCCGCGACCTGGTCCTGAATCGACTGGTTGTGGTGCAGGAAGCCCGCCGTTGCGCGCGAGGGCGATCGCGAGCTCCGGCGTGCTGACGGCCTGCATGATCGCGGACGTGAACGGGGACTGCAGCTCGATCGCCGGCGTCTCACCCACCAGGTGCCGAACCAGGGGCGTGCGCAGGTCAACTGTGGCGGGCGAGCAGTCGGTGCGGGTCCGGTTCGGCAGCAGCAAGAACTCGTTGAACGTCCGCGAGACCTCGGCCATGATCTGTGCCACTGTTCCTCCTGACCCGTCGGCCGGGGCCCGACTGCCCGGCCGTGAAGATCGCCCCTCATGTCAGAAGGTCCGGGCGGTCAGAGGCCAGCTGGCGGGTGGTGCCACGAGCCGCAGCAGTGCTCCGACCAGCACGTCGATCCGGCAGGGTGCGGTCGTGACCTGGCACCCTACCGATTGCCCCGTCAGCGTACGAATCCTGCCCACTCATCGTCGACCAGCAGCGATCGTCCCTGGCAAATCCCTACCCTCCGTCAGCTTGTCGTTCATGCATCACAAACAGGCACTCACCGTGCGCCGCTGAAGTGGGTCATGCTGCGTCGGACGGGTTCTGCTGTCCCACGACCGTGTCCGGGCGGACGATGACCACCGGACACGTCGCATGCTGTGCGCACTGCTGGCTCACCGAGCCGAGCAACGCGCTGACGAAGCCGCCCCTGCCCCGGCTGCCCACCACCAGTGCCTCTGCCCCCTCCGCCGCGGCCAGCAGTACGGCGGTCGGGTTGCCGCGTACCAGGCGTTGTCGCAATTCGACGGGAATCGTGTCGCCGAGCACTTCTCGGATCTCCTCGCCGAATCGGTCCCGGGCAACTTCCTCGTCAAGATCGGCGTCCACCGCGGGAGCCGACCATCCATACATTCCTGGAAGCTCCCACGCGTAGATCGCGTCCACGGATCCTCCGATCAGGTTGGCGTACCGTACCGCCCAGCGCAGGGCCGCCTGTGATGACGGCGAACCGTCAACGCCGATCACGACGCGGTGAGCCGAATCGTTGCTGCCCATGCCTCTCGCCTCTCTCTCGGTTCCCCGTCCCAGCCCCGCAGTCCACGCTGCACCCAGGGGGCAGTTCACCAGGCGGGGCCACGCGGCCGGGTCACCCGGACGGCGTCTCGTCGAGCGGGCCCCTTCATTCATGGGTGCGCCGGGACCATTGAGGTTCCAGCGACTCCCACTCCTTGCCCCAGGCGGCATAGCGACGGCGGTCGAGAGCAGCGCGCACGCACACCCCGACACCGAGAGTCGCCGCAGCCACGGTGGCCGCGGCGGTGAGTCCGGCTGCCCAGGCGGTGGCCTTGACGTTTGCGGATGTCATCGGCTCCGCGGTGACGACGCCCTCCGGGCCCACCCAGATACGGACGGTCATTCCTCGCTCCAAGCCCTTCGCCACCTCGGCCTTACCCGTGTGCACAGACCCGTCCCCGTCGTTCCAGCGAACGGGCGCCCAGGCCTTTTCGTCCACCACCCGCCCGCTCACCACCACCGTGGCATTCGCGGTGAGGCGTGCCATGACCTGGTGCCGCTCCGCCCGCTGAGTGTCGGCGATGCGCTGGTACGCCGTATGCGTCATGGCGCCGGCCACCCATCCGCCGGCCGGTGCACCCAGAATCAACAGCGCCATCAGGAAGAGGCCGAACCAGACCTGGAACCGGTCGGACGGACGGCGCAAGGGGTTGCCTGTGCCGACGAAGAGCCGGTGCCTGTGCGGCCGCGCTTCTCTCCGATTCTGCGGCTGCGACGTGTCCATGATCCGGCCTCCTGAACTCGAAGAGTTCGACCTCGTGCACCCATAGTCGGTCAGCGGAGATCCGCAGTCACGGGGCCCAGGGTCCCTCTTGGGGACCAACCGGCCCCGGCCACGGCAGGTGACGGCTCGGGCGCCGCCTCCCGGCCGTCGGCAGTACCCGCAGACTTCTGCGGACACGACGTCTGGGTACGTGACGTACGGCGCCGTCGGAGGGCCACTCGGCCCTCGCATCAGCGGCGCGGCCCGGAACTCTGGAGTTGATGGATTCCGCTGCTGAGTCAGGGAGCCAGTGATGTCATCGATTCCCGTCGACTGGGGTGCCAGTGTCGCCGAGCGGCTTCGTGCGGAGGTGTCCGAGACGCATACCGCGGTCGTCATATTCATCGGAGACCGCGCCTACAAGATCAAGAAGCCAGTCGACCTCGATTTCCTCAACTTCAGCCGGCCCGCCGCGCGACGGGCGGCGTGCGAACGGGAGATCAGCCCAATCCGGCGCTTCTCCCCGGACATGTACGAAGGCCTCGCCGAGATCCGCTTCCCATGGGGAGGTCCGCCGGAACCGGTCGTCGTGCTGCGCCGTATGACGGCCGCGTGCCGGCCGGCGCGCTTGGTGAACACCGGGGCGCCGGTCCGTGAAGGAAGTCGCGTCAGCGCGTCGGCGAGTTGTCGAGCATGCTCAGCAGCTCGGCGTGGTCAGGGACCACGAACTGCAAGGTGACCTGGAGCTGTTGGCGGGTGAGGCCATCGTGAACTCAGTGACGCCACGTGGGCGCCGTGCGTCGTGTGCGTGCTGTGGACCGGGGAGCGGGGAGCGGCTGCGGCCGCAATCACCCACAACGCGAGCCCGCCGAACAGCGCATCCCGACGACGAACCCTCTCCGCTGCTGATGGGGCTGCTGGCACGATCAGGCCCGGCCGGGGGACGGCGGCTCTGGGACGGAGGGTCTGCCGCGTGAGACCGCGTGTCATCAGAGTGATGGCGGCAGATCCGCAGCAACCAATGGCCGCAGCTACCCAGCCCAAGAGACACCCTTGAGGGCCACGGGCTGGATACCCCGGGTGCGCGAGAGACAGACCGCCCCCGTACCGCCCTCGCCGATCCGGGCGAGCAGCTGGTAACTGGCGGCCTCTCGCAGGTCGTCGGGGCGCAGCGGTGGCAGATGTCCGCTGGAGTCCAAGGCGTTGTTGTGATCCATCTGACGACACTGCCGGATGTCCGGGGACGCGGGGCGTCCGAGAAGTTACGTAGTAGGTGTACGTAAACTCTTCAACAGCCAAGTGCGGTAGGGGCGGGGGGACGTGGTGGTGTGGGCGGCATGACTCCGCTGGTGAGCCGGGCGGCAGAGCTGGCCCGCCTGGAGGCGGTGCTCGACCGGGTGCCCGGGAGGGGCGGCGGGCCGTCGCTGGTGGACCTCACGGGGGCTGCGGGGATCGGCAAGAGCCGGCTCATGGCCGAGTTCTGCCGGCGGGCGGAGGACCGGGGCATGACGGTGCTGCGCGGCCGGGCCACGGAGTACGAGCGGCACATCCCGTACCAGCCGTTCACCGACGCCCTCGCCGAACTCGACGTCGACGCCGGCCTCGATTCTGGGCTCGGCGTCAGTGACCGGTTCGAGCTGCACCGGTCGGTCGCGAAGCTCCTCGTACGGATCGCCGGGACCGGCCCCGGGCTCGTCGTGGCCCTGGACGACCTGCACTGGGCGGATCCGGCGTCCCTGGAGCTGCTGGACCACCTCGCCCGGCATCCTCCGTCCACCTCCGTCGTGGTCGTCGTGGCCCGGCGCGACCGCCAGACCACGCCCTCCCTGAGCGCCGCGCTCACCCGTGGCATCGACACGGGCACGGTGCTCCGGCTGGGCCTCGGGCCGCTCGCCGAGCGGGCGTGCGTCGAGGAGCTGGCGCCTGGTCTCGCCCCCGGCCTGCCGCCCGGCCGGGCGGCTGAGCTGTACGCCGCCAGCGACGGCAATCCGCTGTACTTCCTCGCTCTCCTCCAGGCCCGGCACGCCGACGGGCTCGGCGCCCTTCTGCTGGACGAGCTGACGCCGCTGACCGCCGCGCAGCGCCGTACCGCCGAGGCGGTGGCCGTCCTCGGTCACCATGCCACTCCCGCCCTGCTCGCCGTGGTGACCGGCCGGGACAAGCCCGACGCCGACGGACTTGACGCCGACCTGGCCGCGCTGGCCGGCCGCGATCTGCTGCGCCCCGGCCACGGCGGGCGGTGGGCGCTGCGCCATCCGGTGCTGCGGGCCGTTGTGCACGAGAACACGGACCCCGGCCTGCGGACCCGGATGCACCGCCTCGCCGCAGCCGGACTGGCCGAAGCCGGGGCGTCCGCCGCCGAACGCGCCCACCACGTCGAGCGGTCGCTGACCGGATGGGACCGGGAGGCCGTCGCCGTACTGGCCGAGGCAGCCGAGAGGTCCGCCGCCACCGCCCCCGCGAGTTGCGCCCACTGGCTGAAGGTGGCGCTCCGGCATCTGCCGGACACGCCGGAGTACGCCGCGCGGCGGCGTGAGCTGATGCTGTGGAGGGCGCGTGCTCTGGGCGTCTGCGGGGGCCTGCGGGAGAGCCGGGACCTGCTGCACGAGGTGATCGCCATGTCACCGCCGGGCGATGCAGGTGCTGCCGGTTTTCGGGCTTCCGCCGTGACGCTCTGCGCTGTGATGGAGCGTCATCTCGGCCGCTACACGGAGGCGGTCGCGCTGCTCCGCCGCGAGCTCTCCCGTACGCCCGGTCCATCACCGGCCCAGGCCATCGAACTTGGCCTTGAACTGGGCTCGTCCGCGCCGCACGCCACCGACTACCCGGAGGTGCGTCCCGACCTGTTCCGCGCCCTCGACCTGGCCAGGTCGCTGGGCGACGAGGTTGCTGAGGCGGGCGCCCTCGCGGTCGCGGCCCTCGGGGAGGCGTACGAAGGCGCCATGCCGGCCGCCCGGGACGTCACCGATCGCGCGGCGGCGCTCGTCGACGCACTGACCGACCACGATCTCGCGGGCCTGTGCGAGCCACTGGCCCGCCTCGGCTGGGCGGAGACCTTCCTGGAGCGGTATGCCGACGCGGAACGGCACGCAGACCGAGGCCTGGCCATCGCCCGGCGCGGCGGCCAACTCCACGTCCTGCCGCACCTGCTGCTGTGCAAAGCGCATGTCCACATCCAGACCCTCCGACTCACCTCGGCGGTAGAACTCGCAGACGAGGCCGAGACCATCGCCCGTGGCATCGGCAGCGACGAACTGCTGGCACTGGTCCTGTCCAAGAAAGCCCATGCCCTGGTCCACACCCTCCCGCCCGGTGACCGGACCGCACTGGCGGTGGCCGAGGAAGGGGTTGCGGCGGCCGGCACGAGCACCAGTTGGTGGGCGTCCATCGCCTGGTGCCTGCTCGGCTATGCGGCGATCCACGTCGGCGAGCCCGCGCGCACACGGGCGGCCCTGCTGCGTGCGGGCGGCGACGACCTGAACGGACTCCAGCCGTCCATGCGACCGCTGTTCATCGAGGCGCTGGTGGCTTCCACGCTCGCCATGGGTGACCGGGCCCCAGCGGTGCCCTGGGCGGAACGTGCCCGAAGGGAGGCCGAGCAACTGGACCTGCCTGCGCAGCGAGCCTCCGCCCTGCGCAGCGCCGCTCATATCGCGCTCGGCGACGGTGACACGGCGGCGGCGGCCGAGCTGGCCGACCTCGCGGTGGCCGAGACAGCCCGTGGCGGATCGGCGCTCTGGGAGGCGCGCACCCTGCTGCTCGCCGCCCCCCTGGCAGCGGCCACCGGCCACCCGAAGCGCGCCCGCGTCATGTGGGAGCGCGCCCGGCACCTCGCCGTGGCAGGCGGGGCCCAGCAACTGGTCAACCTGGCGGACGAGATCAGCGCTGCCATGTCCGCCGCCGCAGGCGACCGGCCGGGCGTCGTGTCCCTGTCCCCGCGCGAACGCGAGATCACCGCCATGGTCGCCGAAGGCCTCACCACCCCCGCCATCGCCACCCGGCTCTATCTCAGCCCCCGCACGGTCGAGACCCATCTGGCCCGCATCTACCGCAAGACCGGTGTCACGTCCCGGGCCGCCCTCGCCGCTCTCCAGGCCCGCGCCGAGCTACGCGACGAGATTACATAGTCTCACCGGTACCACCACGACCCCCCGCCCGGAAAGATCGAACCAGCGAATGCCGAGAGCTGGAAGTCAGCAAGTGCGGGTCAAGGCGACTATGTCAGTGCTCTTCACAGCGGCCCTCCTGACCGGATGCGGCAACGGCGGAACCAGCACAGGCGGCACCGGCGCGAAGAGCAGCCCCTCCTCCCCGCAGGCATCCGCGAGGCGCGTCCGTCGAGTTGCCGGAAGGCCTGGCGACCGAGCAGATCAACAAGCTGGAGCAGGTCTCCCGTGAATGACCGTCAACGGCGAAGAACTCTCGACAGGGAGGAGAAGCGGACGCGGCCCCGACGCGGTGAAGACCCTGACAGAATATGGTTCCACTCGTACGGGATTCGGGGGCCGGGGTGGATGAGCGTCACACAGAGCGGTACGACGCTTTCGTCACATACGCGCACGTCGACGCGTCCATCGCCGACGCCGTCGCCCACGGCCTCCAGGTCTTCGGCAAGGCGTGGTACCAGACGCGGGCGCTCCGCGTCTTCCGGGACACCACCTCGCTGGCAGCCTCACCGTCCCTGTGGTCGGCGCTGGAACAGGCGCTGCTGTCGTCCCGATACCTAGTCGTCCTGCTGTCCCCAGCAGGGGCGATGTCTCCGTGGCTCAACCGGGAGATCACCACATTCCTGCATCACCATGACGCCGGACGCATACTGCTGGTCATCACGGACGGCGACGTCGTTTGGGACGACCAGACAGGCGACTTCGATCCGGCCCTGAGCACCGCCATCCCTCCGGCCCTGCTCGGGGTGTTCAGGGAAGAGCCACGATGGGTCGACCTGCGGTGGGCCAGGAGGCAGAACACGCTGACCCTTCGCGACCCCAAGCTGGCGACGGCGCTCGCGGAACTGGCCGCGGTCCTGCATGCCGTTACCCGCGACGATCTCATCGGGGAGCACCTGCGCCAGCACCGCCGGACCCGCCATCTGGTCTTTGCGGTCGCAGCTACTCTGACGCTCCTCGTGCTGCTGAGCTCGACGTTAGGTGTGCTGCTGTGGCAGGAACGGCAGGGCGGAGTGGAATGGCCGCCCCTGGCCGGGATACTCGCCGCGGCCGGCGGCACCACTCTGGCGGCCGTGATCATCCGCAGCGGATGGCGAAGGCTGACGAATCGCACGCACCGCCCACCGCCGAGGGGACGGGACGCCGAGGAGCCACTTACGTACCAGGGGACGCATGTCGCTGCGCCACCCCCACCGTTCCCGCTCTTGGATTACTTCCGCAGCCGGCTGCGACGACGGCGGGAGATCGACCTGTACATCGGTCCTGTCGCTGACGCGGACCGGGATCTCGCGCTCCGGCTCGGCGATGCCATACGTCGGCTCGGACAGCCCCGCCTACGGCGCGGACAGCTACGGGTGGTTGTCGAGCAACGGCCCGCCGACGGCGTCGACAACCTGTCCGACTCCTACGAGATGGCGTTGCGCGCCCGCCACTATCTCCATCTCGGCAGCCCGGATACGGTTGGTTCGGAGGCCGTGAACTTCATCCTTCAGGAATGGTTGCGCGTACACCCGCGGGAGAAGCTTCTTCTCGGGATAGCCCGCCTGCCTGCGGACACGGGACAAGAAGCCCGAAGACATCCAGCCACCGATGCGGTTCTACCGCAGATCCTGCAGGCCGCTGCGATCGACATGTCGGGAAGGACGTTCGATCTGCGCGCATCCGATCCGGGCGGGGCAGGGCAGGGCACCCGGCACCTGTCCGAATCGGCCCGTCTCATCGGTCACTTACTGGGAGTCGATCCACACCTTGTTGCGAGCGAGGGCCGGGCCGTCCTTCGGGTGGCCAGGCGCCGGTCGAGGATCGAGGAGCCGTTGGAGCGGTGGAACCTATCCGAGACGATCCAGCTTCGCGCGCATGCCGAAATCGCCGTTCACCTGCCCGAGATGCAGCACGCGATGGCCGCACGCGGACAATCACCCCTGGCCTATTTCCTCGAGATCCTTGCCAACGAGGACGAGCTGATTTCGCGGGAGGTCGTACCCCGAGCCGCGGAGCTGCTGGCGCAAGCCGAGCGGAACGCGGCCCGGGAAACCTGGATCAGGGTGCGACAGCCACGCCGGCGCGGAAGAACAGCCAGCCTGATCGGACCGTCCGCAGTCATGGCGACGACCCTGGGCCTGGTCGCTACGGCCGGCTCCGTTCTGTCCGGATCGGGTGCCGCGGTCTATCCGTCCTTTGCTGTAACGGGGTTGGGAGCCGCCGCTCTGGTCGGGACGCTCTTCGCGAACCGGCGGGCGGCCAGGTTCGACGTGCGCCGGCAGAAGGCATTCATGGCGAGGTACGCCCACGTGGTCGCAGCGGCCGTGGAGGCGCTACAGGACACCCTGCAGGACTCGGTCATCCTGCCGTTCCTTCGGCAGCGGCTCAACGAAGAGTTGTCGGTGGTCGACGGCTTCGGCACCGTACGGTACGACCCAGCCGTTCTCACCACCCAGACGCCGGACCGTTTCAGACTGGAGACCACAGCCTTCCTGCGGACGGCCGCGCGGATCGAAGCTCCGGGAGGTGCCGCCATCGGGCTGGCCGGTTCCCGCGGGGTCGGCAAGACCACGCTTCTGTCGTTTCTGGCCCGGACCAGTTTGTTCCATCATCCGGAGTCACCAGGAAGCCAACTCGGCGTGCTCGTCTCGGCCCCGGTGCGATACGAGTCCGTCGATTTCATCACGCAGATCCTGGCCGCCATCTGCCGCGACGTCATCCGCAACGGCGGTTCCCCACAACGCCTCGCCCCGCACGGATACCTCGCCGGGACCGGCTCGGCAATCAAACGCGGGGCGGCGGCAGTATTGCTCGCAACCACGCTCGTAGCCATTCCGGTGGTCGCGGGCTGGGTCGGGGTCAGCCGACGGCAGCTCGTCTTGGGAGCGCTGGCCGGCCTGGCCCTTGTTACCGCGACCGTCGCGTTCGATATCGGCAGCACGCTACGGCGCATTCACCGCCGATTCCGCTACACGTCCGCCGCGGCCAGCGGATCGGCCATCGCGAGATCGTCGAGCCAGCGGATCCGTGACCTGACGGCGGCGGCCGGGACGATCCTCAACAGGCTGTACTTCCGGGAGGAGCGGTCCCTGTCGGCAGGCCTGAAACTTCCAATGCCGCTGGGGATCGAGGCGAACGGCGGTGGGAACCTGCTCTACGAGGGGCGCCCCTGGACGACCCCGGAGATCGTCCAGCAGTTCCGTCAGTTCGTCGGGGCGCTCAACGACAGCGGGTATCGGGTGATCATCGCCGTCGACGAGCTCGACAAGGTCGACGACGACGAGGAGGTGATCCGCCTCCTCAACGACCTCAAGGCTCTGTTCGGACTTGCCAACTGCTACTTCCTCGTCGCTGTGTCGATCAGCGCGATGGTGCGTTTCCAGCAGCGCGGTCTGCCCTTCCAGGATGCCTTCGAGAGTGCTCTTGAGGAGGTCATCTACGTCGAGCCGCTTGCCGCTGCCGAAACCGTCGAACTTCTGCAACGGCGGCTGACGGGCGTCCCCACCGCGTGGGCGCTCCTGTGCCACGTTGTCGGGGCCGGGTTGCCTCGCGACATCATCCGTGCACTGCGCAACCTCGCGGTGGCGACCGCCGAGACGCCGCCATCCCGCTTGCAGGCCCTGGTCACCGATGACCTGTACACCCGGCTCGGCGCAGCCCGTACACGCCTGCAGCTCGAGGAACGAGACCCGACCGAACCGGTGCGACGCATCCTGGATCTGACCCAGCTGCCGTTCGACTCCCGGCAATGGCTCGAGGTACTTGACCCAATCCTGGCCGAGCTGTGGCAGCGGCTTCGGCCCGGATCCGAGCCGCGCTCCTCCGGCGAGGCCGAGGCCGAGGATCGGGAGCGCGATCGGCTGATGCTCTTCGCTGGCTGGGCCGTGACCGCAACAGAATTCGCCAGGTCCCTGGCGGAGGGATCGGACGGCGACGTGGCAGCCCAGATCCTCCTCGCACAGGATCTTGCTGCCTGCCGACGCATGCTCGCCGTCGATCTGCGGGACGCATTCGTGTCACTCGCCCGGATCCGCGCTGCGCTCGGCATCGCGACCCGTCCATAGCGTCAGGAGAAACCAACGACGCCGGTATCGGCCGTGCCCTGGACGCCATCGCGCACAAGCTGGAACGCCTCTTCGGCACGGTTGGGGCGAGCGTGACCGCCGAGTTCGGGATCGATGTCTCGCGCCCCGGGCCAGGAGTTGTCGTCAATGTGTCACGCCCACATCAGGAGCGGGGCGAAGGTGAGGGCTGCCCGGTAGGACTCTGCGGTCTTGTCGTACCGGGTCGCGATGCCGCGCCACTGCTTTGTCATGGGTCAAGAAGTTGGCAGAGTTTGATCTTGCTCGGGTCGGGATTCTGCATCTTTGGAGGGGCTCCTCATCGTGTTCGCGTGAGCGTGGGTAGGCGACCGGAAGTAGGCCTGGCGCGGTGTGCGGCCTCCGATCAGGGGCGGCGGTCCGCAAGGACGCAGAACTCGTTCCCCTCTGGGTCGGCAAGTACGACCCAGCTCTCATCGCCTTGGCCGACGTCGGCGTGTCGAGCACCTAGGTCGAGCAGGCGACGGACCTCTTCGTCTTGCTCCCTGTCGGTTGGGTTGACGTCGAGGTGGAGCCTGTTCTTGACGGTCTTGCCCTCGGGCACGTGCGCGAAAGTCAACGTCGGTGGCACTGGGCCAAGGTGGTTCTTGCCTTCAGGCACCATAGGGGAGCCAATTGTGACAATTCCGTCATCTTCGTCTTGCACCTCGTAGTCAAGGACCGAGCACCAGAACCGGGCGAGACCGTGGGGATCGGCACAGTCGATCGCAAGCTCGGTGAACTTACTGTTCATGTCAGGACCTCCCAGTCAAGTAGCGGGTCCGCCAAAGGCCACACGCTAATCGCAGTGTTCGACCGCGAGGTACGCCGCACGTGGTGTGCGTTCGTCGAGGGCCCAGTGGGGTCGCAGAGTGTTGTAGGTGTGGCGGAACAGGTTGACTCACTCCAGCTTCAGGCGGTTGAAACAGCGTTCGACGACATTGCGTCGCTTGTAGACGGTCGAAGGCCGGCAGTCGGCCCGGCCGGGCTGCGGAGCCCCCTGTATCCGCTCGAACGTGCCGTCCTTGGCCCACCTGCGGAAGCGGGTGTGCAGCGTGGCCCAGGACCCGTACCGCTCGGGCATGTCCCGCCAGGCCGTCCCGGTCCGGAACTTCCACACGATCCCGTTGAGGACCGTCCGGTCCACCAGCCGCTTCCTGCCCCGCTCCGAACGGGCAGCAACGGACGGACGAACTCCCACTCCACATCGGACAGTTCACGGCAACGTATCACTCGGCCATGATCTCAGCCGCAAGATCATTTGACGGCAGATCTGAGGACATGGCATCGCCTGACCGGCGGGCGCGTCCGTCAGCGCCGGGTCAGGGTGGACGGCGCCCCGGCGGACTGGGCACCTTCGTCGCCCAGGCCCAGGGTGTCGCGGCCGGTCATCGTGACGACGTAGATATTGCCCTTGGGGCAGGAGACGGCGGCCGATTGGTCGGTGGGGTGGCTGGTGACCGCTTCGAAGACCATGGATGTCCTGCGTACCTCCCGCAGTTGCAGGGCCTCGGTGCATCCCAGCTCACGGCCGGTGCCCACTTCGGTCACCTTGCTGACCTGCTTGCCCGCCAGCTCACCCCGCAGTGCCGGGTGGAGGGTCAGGGTGACGGCGAACTGGTCGGTCCGGGCCTGGGTGACGCCGTCGGCGGTCGGGGTGCCCGGGCCGGTGCCGACCCATGCACCGGCCCAGGACGCGGGAAGCGAAGCGGCGGTGCGTGATGGCGAAGGCGTCCCGCCGGATGCGTCATTGCCGGAGAGATGCTGCACGGCGAGCGTGCCCGCCACGGCGATCAGGGCCGCGGTAATGGTCCCTGCGACCGCCCAGCCGGTACGGCCGGACAGCCACCGTCGCAGGGAACCGGCAGCCGGCGGGGCGGCGGCGGCTGCGCCGTCAGAAGCCGGGCCGTCTTCAGGCTTACGTGACACCGCCGCCACAGACAGCGGTTGCACTGCTGCGGAGACCAACGCGTACGCCTCCTCCTCCCGCACGGCGAGATCCCTCTCCAGCGCCTCAGGCAGCAGCTGCGGCCAGGTACCGGTCCGGCCGCCCAGGCGTTCCAGCAGCGCGCCGACGGCGCCGGCCGTGGGCCGCTGCTGCGGGTTCTTGCGCAGGCAGGACCGCAGCAGCGCGACCAGGGACGCCGGAACCCCGTCGAGGTTCGGCTCCTCGTGCACGATGCGGTACAGCAACACCGCGGCCGATACCTCCTCGTCCGGGTGGGAAAAGGGGCCCAGTCCCGTCGCCGCGTACACCAGCACCGCAGCCAGGGAGAAGACATCACCCGGCGCACCCGATCCCCCGGCACTCGCCTGCTCCGGCGCCAGATAACCGGGAGAACCGATCACACCGCCCGTCCTCGTGTGACGCGAGTCCTCCATGGCGCGCGCGATCCCGAAGTCGATGAGCAAAGGACTACGGCGGCCCAACAGCACATTGGACGGCTTGACATCCCGGTGGGCCAGCCCCGCCCCGTGTACCGCCCCCAGCGCCCCGCACAGCTCGGCCGCCAGAGCCAGTACGGACCGCTCGGGCAGCCGGCCGTACCGCTGCACCCACTCCGCCAGGGACGGCGCGGCCACGTACTCCGTGGCGAGCCACTGCGGGCGCTGCCCCACAGGGCTGTAGTCCACTACCGCAGTGGTCCAAGGGGAGCGCACCCGGTCGCTGTTACGGATTTCACGCGCGAACCGCTCCTCGAACGCCGGCTCCCGTCCGAACTCGGCACGCACCGTCTTCAACGCCAGCGGACGCCCCGACACCGTCCGGGACAGATACACCCGCCCCATGCCACCCTCACCCAGCCGCGCCAGCAGTGGATAACCACCAATAGCCCCCGGATCCGACCCGTCCAGCAACTCCACGCCCCCGCCGCCCCCTCACACCTACACACTGCCAACCAGGTTCAGCCCCCGGACCAGCCCAACCAGGCGCCGCATCCGTAACTATCCGCACCAAGCATCACCTGCCACACCCACAACAGGCCACCCAGCCACAACTCCCGGCAGCCTGAGAACCCGTCACCGGCCGAGAGATGGACGGTCGGGACTGTAAATCGTTCGGCCCTGTCTCACATTCGGTGGTAACGCAGGGTGAAGGGGCGTCGTTGACATGGAGTGCGTGATGTCAATGAGCTTGTAGATGTGGTGTTTTCG
>NZ_JBVHDR010000044.1:0-17743 GCF_055563295.1 Streptomyces sp. NPDC002868
ATCCCCAGACGGCGCAGCTTGCCACCCGACTTGGGGATCATCCGCTCCCGCACCGGCATGGGCTGGAAACTGCGGTCCTTGATCTGCGACCGCAGAGCATCGAGGAACTCCTCGACCCCGACCCACAGCGCGATGGACGACGCCGTGCGTCCGTCCACCCCGGCCGTGCGCGCACCCTTGTTGCCCCGCACCCGATCCCAGGCCACCAGCAGGAAACCAGGATCGGCAACGAGATTGAACAGGTCGTCGAACCTACGATGAGGATCATCACGAGCCCAACGGTGCAGCTTGGTCTGGATCTTCAGTACCCGGCGCTCCGCCTCATACAAGGCGCGCTCCAGCTCGTCGGTATTCACCGGCGACCTCCCGACATTCCAGTACCTCAGCCACTGACTTGCTGGCCCCCTTGGCCCTGCGACCGGCTTTCCCGGCCTCCACGACGGGTCGTTACTCCCGCGACTACTACGGGGCCTCCGCCCCACCCACGGCCATCAGTCGGCAACGGACCTGCCCACCGCCGTACTGGATGCCCGGCGGCTCGGGCGACCGCGGATGGTTCCCACGTTCACCACGCAATCGATCGGTCAGAGAGGTGCCCAGCTCTACTCCGGCAGCATCGCCACGCCTACGCCGCAGGCTTTCAACGTGGCCTCCTCACCGGAACAAGAAACCGGCTTCGGAGTTGACCCGCCCATCCGAAGACGGACGCGTCACGCGCTGCATACCGGCCCGTATCCACCAGGTTTGAGCCGGCTCACTGCTTACGGAGCTTCAACCACTGGTTCGCTCTCGCTACACCTTCTGACCTCGCTAGACGGGCCCGCACCGTCCGGTAGTCCCGGCACGTCCCGCCGTTGTCGGGGCCGCTTGCCACCCTCCCCGGCGTTCCCCGGATAAGGCTGCCCCCAGCTTCACCAGACCGCTGCGACGGCCCGGCGGTGTCGGCCTTTCACCTCCACTCGATTACGTGGCACTTCGTGGCGCACTCCCGTGCCAGTGAACGTTGAAGTAAGTTCCCCTCGCCGCCGAGCAGGGCAGGCGCCGATTTGACCGTTTCGGGGGTTCGGATAATCCTGGAGGGGAGTCCTACGCGGTGGGTGTCAGCGGTCACGCAATCCCCCACGAACTGCATGATCAGCTGCACATATTTGCCCACCTGGGCTGGGCCGTGACGGCCGCCCGACCGCTGAGTGTGCGGCCGGTTCGGTCAGTCAAGGGCGCCTTCGGCGGCGCTCCGGGTTGGCCTTGCGGCCACCCTGGACAGTTCCTGACCAGCCTGAACGACGGTCTGGCTATCGGGCGACCCCGGAACCCGTGGCGCCGTGGGGATCTCGGCACACGGTCACCGTCCCCATGTCCGCAGCGGGGGCGCAACGCCGACGTCCCGCTGGCCCATTACGTGGCGTTCGGGGTGGGGAATTGGCTGACCGTCGACACTGGGGTGATCTCCATGGCGTTTCCCAGCGGTATTCGTTCGCAAGACCCCCTCACGGGGCAGCCCAAGGTGTGGTCGTCCGTCCTCCAAAGTAGTACTGCGGGGCCGTACACCGTCGACGAGAACCAGTTGGTGAAGGAAGCGCTGGCCGCTGTACGTGCTCGGCCGGAGATAGATGAGCAGCTGGCGGTCCTTCAGGAACCACCACAGCTCGAGCATCTGGTAGACGACCAGCGTGGCGTCATCAAGATGAACCTGGCGGAACAGCTCGAGCGGACTCGCCAGTTGGGCGTCCGCCTGCATGAGCTGCTGGTAACGGAAATAGCGTCGGATCCGGGTCGCCATGCCGCGTTCACGAAGCTTTCCGAGGCGGCGGACGGACTTCGCGACGTGTCGCAGGCGCTGTTCGACGTGAGTCAGGAGCCGCCAGGAGGAGTCGATGACGGCACGGAAGTGCGCGTCCTCCTGACCGCGGCGTGGGAGCGACGCACAGCGGCTGCTCATCTCTTGCCGGCCCGAACCAGCCCGGCTGTCGGCCGGGGGTGGCAAGCCAAACGCAGGAACCGAGCCGGCTCACCAAAGTGGCCGGACCCGCCCCGAGCTGCCGTAAAGGATGAGATCGTCGGCGTCACGTACGAACTGCTCCGAATCCAGGCAAGCCTGGAGCGCCACATGACCGAGCAGATTGTCCAGGCGAGTGAGCGGCCAGATTTCCGGAACCTGGAAACAGAGTGGAAGGCGGCGCGGGCTGATCTAGGGTCCATGGCGGAATCGACGATTCATGGGCTGGTTCTCACCGCGCTCAACAGCGCTGTGGCAGCGCACTTCGCCCTGAGCATGCAGATCCGATCCCTCAAAGGGCTGCGCGAGACGATCACCAACAAGAAGGTAGTGGTCACCTCGTCCTTCGAGCGGCTGGAGTCGATGATAGACCGGCATGGCGAGGGAAGCTTCGGCATCGCGGGCCCGCGTGGTGTCGGCAAGTCGGCGCTCATCAAGTTCTTCACGACATCCGGTACCCACACGATGGCTCTCGGGGAGTCGACGCGGGAGCCACCAGAACGATCGCGACTTGGTGTTTCGGTGGCGGCTCCCGTCGCGTACGAGTCGCGTGAGTTCGTCCTGCACCTGCACGCTGAGGTCTGCCGGGCGCTGCTCGGCCCCAACGCGGACCGGCTGCTCGAGGTCGAGGTGGAGGAGACCCCGAGACGCGCTGCCAGTGTCCTCACGGCAGTGGGCGTCGCAGCGACCGGTGTCGTGTGCCTCGCCGGAGGCGCCATTCTTGTCGCCATTGCCGCCCGGCGCCTCAGCGCACCCGATGACGCATGGACCTATGCGGGCTTGGTGATGACCGCCTTTGCGGTCGGACTGCTGGTGCTGCTCCTCCTCGGTACTGTGCGGCTGGCGGTGCCCGGCCGCCGGACCAGATTCATGACCCCTTGGGCTCCGATTGATGCGACGACAGCCGAGGATTGGCGCTATTACAGGGCCGTGCGGTACGTCAGCTGGGGTTGGCCCATCCTCGCGCTCACCGCAGCGATCGGCTTGTCTCTACTTACGGTGTCCGGCGGGTTGGGGCGGGGCACCTGGATGCTGTTGGGTGGCACGGCTGCGGTCGTTCTCGGTGCGACTCTGCTCTCCTCGGGGAGCAAACATTATGCACGGGTCTTGCGGAACCTCTGGCACCTTCCTCCTGCGAGGGCTGCCGAGACCACGACGTACTCCAGTGAGGCCGGGCTCCAGGAACTCGCGCTCGGCCAGCTCCGGCAGATCCGCTACGAGCAGACCCTCAGCAACGAGCACTCCATGACGCTCAGGCTCGGTGGCGCGCGGCAACTTCCCGTCGGTGTCGACGTCGGGTCCAAGCAAGGTACGACGCTAGCGGAACGGACTAAGACCTACCCTGAGATCGTGTCCGGTCTCCGGGCCTTCCTGGAGGCCGTCACCCAGAAGCACCAGCTCATCATCGCCGTCGACGAGCTGGACAAGCTGCGAAGTGCGGAGGACGTCGAGAACTTCCTCAACGACATCAAGGGCGTGTTCGGTGCCAGCCGCTGCTTCTTCCTCGTCTCCGTCTCGGAGGAGGCGGCCGCAAGCTTCGAACGGCGCGGCATACCCTTCCGCGACGTGTTCGACAGCTGCTTCGACGATGTCCTCACCCTCCAGCGCCTGGGGCTCGACACCGGGCGAAAGATCCTCTACGGGCTGCTGCTCGGGTGGAGCGAGCCCTTCGTCGCCCTGTGCTACGTACTCTCCGGCGGCCTCCCTCGGGAACTGCAGCGCAGCGCGCGCCAACTGGTAGGCCAGCACGGCGAGAAGGGCACCATCGACCTGTTGCAAGCCGTGCCGGAGCTGATGCGCCACGAGGCCGCCGCTCGACTCGAGGCCGTCCGCCACGGCCTGCTCCGGGAGGCATGCGGACCGGCCGGCCTCGCCCTCGTTAGCCGCATCGAACTCATCGACCCCACGGGCGCCTCCGCGGACCAATTCCGAGAGTGGTACAAGGAGCTGGCTGAGTGGTGCCTGCGGCAGTTCGCAGGACTCCGCAATCCGGACGGGTCGTCAATGCCCGCGGCCACGCGGATGGGGTGCGAACTCGCCGCTTTCATGCTCTTCGCCGCAACAGTGATGGACTTCTTCGGGAGCACCCTGACTTCGGACCGTCTCCAGCAGGCAGCAAAGCCAGAGGCGGGCGGCCAGTCTCTGGCCAAGCTCGCGGACGCCCGCCATGCCCTCTCCCTCAGCCCCTGGACCTCAGTCGGCTGCCTCACAACCTTCCGCGACGCTTGGGGCCTCTGACCGCGGTCGCCCCTCCAGCCAGATACCTGTTCGCGGGAGGCTGCGTCCACGTTTCGGCATCTCGCCTGGCCTCTCCGCAGGTCCGACCCTCGCAGCGCGTGAACACGACGCCGTGCGATTGGGTAAACGCCCGGCTGCGCGAGCCTGCCGAACGCGGGAAATGCCTGCCACATCAGCAGCGTCGATGGGTCCCTGCTGATGCGTCAGCCAGCGCCCGGCCGCCGACTGACGCGCTTGAGCCGATCCCCTCCCCTCGGGTGGAGACCACTCGAACGAGCGATAGCACCACAGGTGTTGCACAAGATACTGTCGCTTGCACCGGCGCTGAGCTGCGCAAATAAGTCTCATCTCGCCTCGCGCCACACCGCCAGTCCCAGAGAAGCGACGACGTCGCCGTGGTCGGCGGAGTCCTGGCGGCGGACGGTGACGATGTCGCCGTCGCAGATGGCGGCCTCGATCATGCTGTCGCCGACGACTTTCAGTGCGAACAGCTGCCCTTCGCCCACCAGCTGGCGAGGCAGGGGGAATACTTCCTCGACCGGTTCCTCGGCAAGGATCGGCGCGCCGGCGGCGATCCTGCCGACCAGGGGGAAGTGCACCGTGTCAGGCGCGGCCTGCGTCGGAGTCTCGGGGAAGTCGGCGGCCCAGGCGGCGCGGACGCGGTAGGCGCGCGGCCGGTGCGGGTCGCGGTAGCGGACGCCTTTGCGTTCCAGGGCCATCAGCTGGTGCGCGACGGACGAGGTGCTCTTGAGCTTGACCGCCTGGCCGATCTCCCGCATCGACGGCGGGTAGCCCTGCCAGGCGACGCGCTGGCCCCGATCTTCAGGTGACCGTGACGCGCAGTACGTACCGCTCGCCGGTACTGATCGCTTCGGCCTGCTCGACCAGGTCGGCGTGGGTGAACTCCAGCAGGGCCTGGTCGGCCGCCCGGCGCAGCAAGGGCAGGATCTCAAGAGCGGGGCCGGCCTTGGTGTGTCCTGGCGAGGTCTGCGAAAGCCCGCTGGTACGGAGCTCCGTAGGTGCCAGCGCTGTCGGCCAGCAGCCGGTCCAGGTGCTGCCTGTCCACACTGATCTCACCCATGGCCCGCTCCCATGCCTGCACGGGCCCGGCCTCTCCAGGCCCTTTCTCACGACGTTACGAGCCAGGTCTGACAGTGCGGGGCCATGGTGGCGTCGGCGGGCGCACTGACGGGTGCGGAGGCGCTAGAGTGGCGCCCGGCAGGAAGCGCACGCCACTCGCCGAGGTTGTCCCCGCCCGCGCCGGGACAGCACATACGGCCAAGGTCTTTCGAGGCCCGCCACACCTTCCGCAGCAAACGCACTCTTCTGCGGGCAGGCGCGGGCTGTCCCGGAGAGAAGCGTTCCATGCCGAAGAAGCAGTCCACCGCTGGCCAGAAGGCACGCCGCTGGCAGCGCGAGACGGGCGAAAAGTACACCGATGCGCTCCGTAACGTCGACTCCCCCGTGTACGTCCTTGCCCAGGCGCTGCGTGCCGTCGGACTCATCGTCGAAGCGGCAGATCTCACCGCGCTGCTGGCCGAGTGGGCAGTCACCGCTCCCCTGCAAAGGGCGTTCGAGGCGGCGGACGCCGCGCGCTACAACTCCCCCGACGACATCTCTGACGCCGAATACAAGAAGCTCGAGCTGGCCAGCCGGGAGGCGTGGACCGCTGTCGAGCAGTCGTGGGTCAACGATGAGCCCTTCAGCGATTCGCGGCGGGAGTTGGTGGCGGTGTTCGCCGCATTGGCCCACGCCGGTCGCCATGGTGACGGGCATGGGCTCGCGCAAGCCGCTGTCGACGTCCTCGCGCCCTACGGCGAACGCGAGGACGGACGGACATGGGGGTCAGACGCGATCCGGAGCCTTCGCCCCCTGCCTGGCTTCGGCAATCCGCCCATGGAGGGCCCGGACACGCCGGCGGCGGCCGCGGCCCGTGCTGCTGCTCAAACCCTGTCCCGGGCAGCGCGTGTCCCCTTCAAGGGCGATGAGGAATGGATGGCTTGCGCTGGTCTGATCGGCGAGGCCTACCAGCTGGCGCGTGCGGCTGCTCGCCAGCAGTCCGCGGGTGGCTGACGACGCGGGCTAACAGGGAACCTCAGAACCGAATAGTCATCCACGCAGCCCAGCTCATCCTGCGGGCTTCGGCCTCGTGGTACTGACCGACGGCACCGTTCAGATCATCGCGAACATCCGCCAGTGAGCAAGTCCCGGGGGCCCGGGGCGTATCCCCAGGTCCCCGGGGGCCCTTCCGTACACGCGCCCTGGTCGCAGCAGCTGTCCAGCGTTTCAAACGTTCTCGTGGCGGTGGTTGATCCAGGCTCGGCCGGCGTCGACCGCCCGGGCTCGGTACGCGCGCGGGTGCCCAAGCCTGCAAGAAGTGCGGGGCCGCCGAAGCCCTGACACCGCTGGTGTGAGGGGACAAACCGAGGGGCTACTCGAAGGAGCGGCCCGAGACGCAACCTGGTGGAGAAGGGGGGCTTGCCCAGCACCATCTTGAACACTGTGGGGTGGAAGAGGGTCTGTCCTCCACCCCATAGCAAGCCGTCACCGTGACGGCTTGGTCAGCCTCCGTTAAACCGTGCCTCTATCACTAAGGCGAGCGTTGATACCGCGATGAAGGTGGCACCGGCGGACCCAACAGCCCCGAGCGGCGGCGCATGCAGCAGTCCCGCGATGATGTACGCGCTCAGTGCGCCGATCACCCCGAACATCAGCGCCATGCCAACCGACAGCCGACGGATTGTGGCTGTGGCCTGCTCAAGGCGGGCTTCGAGCCGCTGTCGTACCTCTAATGTACGGTCGAACTCAGTCAAGGGTCTCCTTCTCCCCTAGCAGTGGATGGGCGTACCCGACGACGGACAAGGGGAGACCTAGGGCGCGGCGAGCCTGCCAGCAAAGTCCGCAACCCAAGGTCTCCCTTCGTCATGCCGAAGAGCGACGAGCGCAACGCTACGACATGGCACTGACAGAACGGACGGCCAGACCGCACACGACAGTGCCGCGCCGACAGCCGCCCGAACAGTGCTCCCGCCGCATGGTGGCGTGACTCGCGACTCGCCCTTGTCAGGCACGGATCAGCACAGAAGGCGCGGTCCGGCACGTGAGTCGCCCCTCTGAATCGGCCGTCCCTACTAGGAGTTAGGGCTCTGGCGGTCCTTCAGGAACTTCGCGGCGGTCTTACAGGAACTTCGCGGGCCGACGTCACCAGCGGCCAACTCTCGTGCGGGTGGAGGAGGTCGGGTCATGGCGGCCGGTTCTCCAGCTGTGCACCTCGTCGGAATGCCCGAACTTGCCGCGCGCGTGCACCATGTGTGCCTTGGGACGTCCGATGTCCTTGTCCGGGAGGCTGCCCTTGCCCCGACAGAGTCTCGGAGTTGCACATCAGGTGCCTGGCCGACCGCCCGATCGAGGACCTCGACTACGAAGACGTCAGCTGCGGTCGCACACCCACATCACAGACGGCCCTTCACAGTGCGCACACGGCCCGTACAGGTGGCAGGCGCCCCAGCCCCGGTGATTGACCGAGTCTTCTCAACGCTCATCAACCTCTGCCGAGCAGCCAATTCGTCAGCGCGCGCGGGTGATCGGGCGGGGCAGCAGGTTGCGTAGGAGTTCGGCGGTCTCAGCTTCCATGTCGACGCCACCGAGCAGCTGTTCGTTGATTCGGGCGAGGCGGGCGGCGGCCTCTCGCAGGGCGTCAATGTCGCCAGCGGCGTGGTGGGCGAGGAAGATCTGGCGGTGCAGCATCTCGCTCTCCTCGGCGGCGAGCAGTCCGCGACGGGCCGCCCACAGGGCACCGGGGATGTCGTCTGCTTCCCGGCGCCGGGTGGACAGCTCAAAGGCGACGTCCACGACCGACGAGACCATCTCCTGGATCGCCGGTTCGGCCCACGCGTAGCGCTGGGGGTCGATGCCGGTGAAGGGCCGGCCACGGACGAGAGCGAGCGCGCGGCGCAGGGCGAGGTCGCCGTCTTCGTCGGTTCGGGCAAGGCCGGTGCGGGCGAGGCGCTGGAAGCGGGTCCAGTCGCAGGTGACGGCCGGGCCGAGGCGATACCGGCTGTCGCCGGTGTCCTGGACGCGAGGGAAGTGGGCGGTGCCGTCGGCGTCCTTGCCCAGCCAGGAGCGGGTGCGCGAGATGACGGCGTTGCGCATGGTCTTGTTGACGATGCGCCCGGGCCAGAGGGCGTCGTCGATCGCGTGGTGGTCGACACCGGGGTTGAGGGCGAGGTAGGCGACCAGCTCGATGGCGATACTCAAGCGGTTGGAGTCGATCCGGCCGGTGACGCCCTCGATGCTGATGGGCCCAAGGAGCAAAGCGGATGGAGCCGCCGGGTCGGAGTCCGTGGCCGGGTCCGGGGACTCGGGAGCGGCCGACACTGCCTCGGCTGCCCGCTCTGTTGCAACGACTGGCCGCGATTCGGCGGCCGGTGCGGGCGCGGGAATGGTGACGCGAACGACCGTGTCTCACTTTCGGTGGTGACGGCGCGTGCTGGTGTCGTCGTTGACACCACGTGAGGGATGTCAACGAACTTGTAGACGTGGTGCTTTCAGGGTTGCACCGCTGGTCATCAAGGACGTCGTCGACGAGGGTGAGCGGATCTCGGTGCTGGGGTGTGATCGGAGTGCCAATCCCAACCTCAGAGCATTCGCTCCCCCGATGGATGCCGCGGCGGGCGATCGACCGGTCGATCTCCCTCTTTGCGCTGCCGCTTCCGGCTGCCGGGACCCGCAGCGCGTCAAAGCGCGAAGTGCGGGGGCTTCGTCATGAGCGGCCGATGATCCGACGCTCCAGCTTGTTGAGGCGCTTCACGGCTGCTTTGACGTGTTCGATGCCTTCACGAGCGGCAGCAATCTGCCGCACAATCTGTGCTTGATCCTCGGTGTCTTGCGCACGCTCGTACGGGGACGGCTCATCTCCCATATGGCGCGCCCGGATGCGATTCGGAGGCGAGTCCGCAAATGCCTTGTCCCATGAGGCTGCGACGCTGTTCATTGCGTCCTTGAGGGCGTTGTCGTCGAGACGGTCTGCCAGATCACGGATCAGCTGGCCGGTGTCCCGCCGCTCCTCGTCTTGGAACCACTTCACCCGCTGGCCGCCCTTGGCCGTGATGTCCTCGAAGAGGGTGCGAGCTTTCGTGAGCTGCTCACGGGCGGCAGCCTGGTCCGGTCCGATCGCCAGCTCGTGCCGCCGGTTCATCGCCTTCCGGATTCCCGTGGCCACGGTCACTACGAAGGCTAGCCAGCCGGGCGTGAACTTGAGCCAGTCGTCCCACCAGGACGCATCAGCTGCCGCTACGGAGAGGTTCATGGCGGGAGTGTGCCGCTGTCTGTCGCCGCCGTCACCTGGTCGAACGTGATTTACCTAATTAAGAGCCGGCAAGGGGGCATCGCTGCCGCTGGGCAGCCACCGCCCCCGTGTACGTCTCCGTGGTCAGGTCGCCGGGCCCGATGCCCAGCTCTGTCAGAACGGTGCGCACGTCGTCCAAGGCGGCGGACAGCTCGCTCTCCGGGGCCTGGGTCTCCAGCTCCAGGAATGTGCCGTCGATCTCGGGCACGCGCACCAGCGTGGCGAGCATCTGCCGTCCCCGGGCCTCGAAGTCGTAGTTGCGGCAGCGCTTCTCAAAGGTGATCACCGGCACGTACCCCAGCCCACGGAGTATCGCGCGCACCGCCTCGGGGTCGTCCACGCGGGTCTCGTGCTCGGGCTTGGAGCCGGACGCCTCGTCCACCCGCGCGCCCTTGTACGTGAGCACGGAGCGGGTGTCGGCGGGCCCGTGCACGGTGCGCACCCGAAGCTCCTCGTCGGCCTTCTCCAGCGCTCGGTCGGGGCGGTCGTAGTAGGTGTCCGCGTAGACCTCGGCACGGCCGTGAGCGCGCTCCTCCAGCCGTCTCAGCACGGTTTCGGGTGCGTGCACCCGGGCCTTCAGCTCCGCCTCGATCACCCGTCGTTCTCCCCTCACACCGTGCGCTCGGCTCCGGCCAGGATGGCATCGAACATCCTGGAGAACCCTCGGAACAAGGGTCCGTGCGGCGTGGACATCACCTTGTAGGTGGCGCTCTCGTGACCTTCCCACCCGGCGTCGAACGCACCCACGAACATCACCGAGTCGGTGCGGATCACCCGCCACGTGGGAAGCATGCCGTAGCGGTACACCTCGATCTGGCACATCTCCGCGAGTTCGCGCAGCCGAGCCTCGGCCAGCAGCACGCCGCCCGCCAGGGACTCGGCGGACTCCCCGATCTCAGCCGCTCGCAGGGCGAGAGCTGGCGCCTCGGGGTCCAGCAGCAACACCCGGACCCGCAGGCCCCGGCCACCCTGATCGCGCGGGAGACAGGCTCTCAGGAGGCTGTCGTTCAGGCCGATCAACCCCAGCCCTCGCACGGCCAGAACGTCCAGCTCCTGGGCGGCTCGGGCCTGTTGCTGGATCTCTTCGCGGGCGGAGGACTGCGAGGCGTACACCCGGACTACCTCGGGGAACGCGGCCAGGTCGAACGCCGCCCCGCCGGAGCGCTTTTCCCGGCTGGCCGCAAGGCCCATCAGATGCCGGGCGTCGTCGGGCATCTGGAGCCCGTCGGCGACGCGCTCGAAGACGTCGAGACGGGTGACCTCGCGGCGGCCGTGGAGGATCTCACCCACCCTGGGTTGGGTCATGCCGACGGCCGTGGCGATGCGTGACTGGCTGGCGCCTCCGTACTGCTGCACGAACCGGAACACCGCACCGATATCCCGGCCACGCAGGGCCTGCCGTACATCGGCCTTCTCCCAGGCCCAGGCAGGCATCTGGATCGGTGAGGTGGCTGTCGCCATGTGTGGCCCCCGGTTCTCATCGTGAGGTGAGAAACCATCTCACGATGAGATACCCGGCGGGGGCTTTGTTCAACACGTTGTGTAGTCAAGCCTGTTGATATGGCGACGATCAGAACGACCATGAGCGGCCCGGTGCACCTGGGCGAGCCACTCTCCGAGGCTTCGCCGGTCCAGGGCTGCGGTGTCTGTGCCGAGCTCAACAGGCAGCCCGAGACGGCCCGCCGGGCGGACGACCTGAGCACGGTCGTCAACCTGAGCATCGAGCTGCGGAATCACCCGCACAGACGAGAGGGCCAGCTGTGAACGCACGGAACGCGGACTCTCTCCCGCTGGACTTCGAGACCATGCGCGCGGCCGCGCGGCGGCTGCTGGGGCCTGACGCGGAGCTGCCGACGTTCGAGGAGATCGAGACCCTCACGCTCCTGCTGCGCGGCAACCTGATGCTGCTCATCCCCGAGGTCGAGAAGGCGACCGCCGGGCTCTCGCTGGACGACGTGCCGCGTGCCTGTGCCCTGGCCGGTGTCACCGAGGCACGCACCCGCCTGGACCTCACTCCCGGCCCCGGATTCCCGGCCGCCATCGCCCATGCGCAGCGGCTCGCCCGGTCGGTGAACGCGCTCCTGGACCACAGCGAGAACCTGCGCGCCTGAGGCTGGGGCTGGCTGAGTCAACTACCCCCAATCGCATGCGAGTTGTGTCCCGAGGCGTACCAGCGCGCCCTCCGGACGTGAAGGCGTCGGAACGGCGGTGCAGCTCCGAGAGGATCCACGGCGTCCCGCCTGGCGCGCGCGGTCAGTTGCTCGGTGGTGAGACCTGGCTGGGCTCGCAGCAGCTCCAGCACACGGCGTCGGTCACGGGCAGGCGGCGGGTACCCGCCGCCCCGCATTGTTTTTGTACGGACCGTCGCTGGTACCAGAGTTCCGAGTTCTTTTGGCTCCGACGCCCGTTCGACCGCCGGTGATGGGCTGATGCACAGGCATGGCCAGCGAGAAGAGGTCGTCAGGAGCCAGGGTGAGCCGTCGTCCGCCGGTTCGAAAGCGGTACCAGAACTCCTCGGAACCATGGTCCCCATGGAAGTGCTTACAGACAGGCCGCCCAGCTGACGGGGCGCACGTTCTCCGGCAGGTGCGTGATGCTGCCGGACTCGGCGATACGGGCTGACAGGGTCAGGATGCTGACGGTCCGGCTGACGTTGTCGTCGTAGCGGGTGCGCTCATCAGGGGTGCCCTTTCTCGGGGTGTGTTCTCGGCGCGGCGGGGGTGCCACTCCCCCGCCGCCGGTGGTGCGTGCCCCGCCCCCGGGTGGGGCGGGGCGGGGGCGTCAGCCCCAGGTGACGCGCAGGCCCCTGGCCTGGGCGTACTCGGCGAGCTCGCGCAGCTCGTTGAGCCGCGACTGGGCGTAGCCCTGGGAGCGGCCGCAGTCGGTGAAGCGGCCGGCCGTGACGGCGGGGCGCCCGGCGTCGGCGGGGTCGAGGGCGAGCGCGAGCAGGACGCGGCCGAGGAAAAGCCGGGCGTCCTCGTCGCCGTACGGCTCGGCGTATCCGAGCGTAGGTGGTTTCGCGTCGCACCGAGGTCCCGTGCGGACCGTCGTCGACGCGGCGGGGCCGTCGTGGCCGCGGGGTTTTGCGGCCCAGTGCCCGCCGAGCGGGTCACGAACCGTACAGCCGGGCGATCAGCGATCGTCCCGACCGCACGACTCGTCGTCCCCTTGGGTGTTGGCACTGGCTAGCAGCTAGATGCGGTCTGGCCGGGGGATGCGCCAAGCGGCGTGCGCCACGTGGCGTACAGGCCGCTGAGGGCCGTGGTCAGGAGGGCGAGGGCGTCGGGCGGGAAGTGACCCCAGCGGATCAGCACGATCCCGGTGCCCAAAACGGCGAGGAATGCGGCTAGGTCGGCTTGCGGGCGGGGTGTGGTGGGGTGGGTCATTGTGGCCTCGCTTCAGTGTGGTTTTCGGCCTGCGAAGCTGACGATGACTCTGGTGAGATGGTGCCGACTAGGGTGGCGAGGTTGTTCGCTGGACGGGTCGGATAAAGGTCGGTTGTTCGGCCGATGGCGAGAGGCCGGGGGTTGGGAGAGACGAGCAAGCCGGGTCGGGGAGGCCTCGGGGGACGGCCGTGGGGGCCTCTGAGAGGCGGCTACCGAGAACTGAACGAGGTCGCCTCGCTGCTGCGCACCTGGGTCGGCCAGGCCCCCTTTGGCGCCTGGGTCGGCCGGGCCCCCTTTGGCCTGGAGGGCCTGCGGGCCCGGCTGACGCCGGAACACTTCACCAGCGGCAAGGTACCGGCCAGGTCCACGCTGTCCGCGTGGCTGAGCGGGCAGGGCCTGAGCTGGGACTTCGTGGAGGCCGTCGCCGACGTGTGCTTTGCCACCCATGAGGAGGCCGAGCGCCACTTGGCGCAGGCTCGCCGGTGGTGGCTGCAGTACCAGCATTCCCCCACCCCGGTGCCGGGCCCGGTGCCCAGTCGCGTGGACCAGGCAGCCGTACGGGCTGCCATCAGCGGCTATCAGGAGCAGCTGATGCGTGCCCACCAGGCCCATGCCGACAGTGAGCAGGCCCGGGCCAACGCCGTGACCCTGGTGATGGTGCTGCTGCAGATGATCAATCAGCTCAACAACAAAATCACTGACCTGGAACAGCAGACGGCCGCACTACGCACTCGGCCAGCCGCCGCCTCCGGCGAACTTCACCGCGCCGACGGTCGGCTGGCCACCGCGCACGGGCATCTGGAGCGCGCCGAGAGGGAGAGAGCGCAGGCCGAGGCTCAGCGCGACCAAGCGCAGCAGCTTGTGGAACAGGCCCAGCGCAGGATCAGCGAGCTGCAGCGGCAGCTGGCTGAGCTGATCGCACTGCCTCCTGAGCCCCCGGGCGGTCCGGGGCCGGACGGTGCGGTCGACCCGGACGGCGGGATCGGTGATGACGGGTTCCTGGAGGACGTCGGGCACGCGCTGGACAAGGCGCAGGCGGTCAACGAGGCCACGAGGGACCTGACCCGGACAGCCCGGGACGGGCTGCGGACCGTCCCCCCATCAACGGCTACTCCGGTGGCGACGATCGTCTCGCCGGACAGGCCGAACAACCCGCTGACCAGCATGGACGACATGAACAACCGGACAATGCCAGGGAGCGTTGACCCGGAGCCCCCTTCCCCCTCCCGAGAGGAACGTCCAGCCGCCCTGGAGGCGGCCTCGGGGGAAGTGCCCCCCGACCACCGGCGCCTGACGCGCAGGGCGGCGGCCGGTGGATTGCTCGCCCTCACCCTCGGTGCGACCGTACGTGCCAGCGGGCCGGAGACGACTACACAGCGGCGGCGGCGCGCGGCCAGCCCGCGCCCGACCGGGACAGATTCGGCTCTTCGCATGACGGGGCAACTCGTCGGCGAGGGGGATTTCGGATTCATCGCGATCGCGTTCAGCCCCAACGACAAGTTCCTTGCCATCACCAAGGGAGAAACGGCGCAGATATGGGACGTCTCAAGCCGTCGGCAAGTAGGGTCGCCCTTGACCGGGCACGGCGGCGGCCCCTATGGCGGCAGGGTCGACGACGTGGCCTTCAGCCCGGACGGCAGCACCTTGGCCACCGCCAGCAAGGACGGCACCGTCCGTCTCTGGGACGTCAGCACCGGGAAGCAGAGCGGCGATCCGCTTCGCGCCACCACGATCGACGGTGAGACACAGTGGCTCAACGCGGTCACGTTCAGCCCGGACGGCACGTTACTGGCCACGGTGGGGCTTGGCGGACTCAGGCTGTGGAATACCGCCGATAGACGCAAGACAGCCGACCTACAAAATGAGAACGGTGACGGGACATGGGATGTGGCGTTCAGTCCCGACGGCCGCCTTCTCGCCACCGGAAATCAGGCAGGCACCGCCACGCTGTGGAACGTCGCCGACCGCGAACGGATTGGCCCCCCACTCACCCACAGCCCAACATCCAGCGACAATAGCAATGTCTACGCCGTGGCGTTCAGCCCTGACGGCACGCTCCTGGCCACCGGGGGTGCAGACGGCGCGGTCCGGCTGTGGAAGGTCCCCGACCGCAAGCAGGTCGCCGCCTCCCTTACCCCTGATCGCGAGATGACGGTCGAGGGACTGGCGTTCAGTCGCGACGGCCGCCTTCTCGCCGCAACCGGTGACGGCGGAGCGGTCTGCCTCTGGGACGTCACCGGCCAGACGATCGCAGACCGCCTGCCTGTCACCGGTGGACGGGACGTGGTATTCAGCCACCACGGAGGCACCCTCGCCACCACTACTGACCAGGCAAAGGTGCAGCTGTGGCGCCTCCCGACTCGTACGTGAGCAGCTGAGCCGCTTTCGCCGCGCCGCTGGGCATGGCTGATCAGGCTGTTCAAGCAGCGCCGAAAGAAGCGCGGCAGCGTGGGAGGGCCGACGCAGCCGTGGTCCGCAGCGGAGGCGACTCCGGCAGAGCGGCCGCCGCCCCGGACGGCTGGGCGCGCACAGCACGGGCCCAGCGCAGCGACTGGGCGTGGACCCTTTCGCCCTCTCACCTGCCGGGTCCGCCACGCGGGCCTCGGTCGCCAACAGCCGCAGGCTGACAGAGGCGGCGGTCCTCAAAGCGGACACGCCGCAGCAAGCTCAGGCCAAAGAACGCGTCAGCATGCCCCTAACCTGGGAAATTTTCCGTTCTGGCACTGAGTAGGCTCGGCTACTGGCGCGGTGGCTTTCGCTCCGGTTTCCAGTCCCCAACCCTACTGAGGCCGGTCTGGTGTCGGTGGTTGTATGGCTGGTGGTCGGCTCTTGGAGGTTGACCGGCCCGGCCGCATGGCTGGGTCGTTGGACGACCGGCCGATGTGAGAGTAAGACCAACAGGCAGAGGGCAGTCCGGCGGAACCGTCCCGCTAATCGTTGGCGCCGCGGCGCGGCGGCGCCGATGCGCCCGCCCCGCAAAGCCGTTCGGGACGGGCGCTAGAAGTCGAGGAGGCTTGGCGGTGTCAGACGCAGATGCTGCCGGCGCAGACGGTGACCTTGACCGGCAGGACAGTGATGCCGAACTTCTGGACGTAGGTGGTGATCGTGGCCGCCTCCAGATTCGCCAGCTGGATAGTGACGGGCGCGTTGACGTTGTTGTCGGCCACGTTGACCAGGGTCACCTCCAAGTCGCGGAGCTGGTTGTTGGACAGCACATTGATGTCCCCGACGGTGATGGTTGTGCCGTTCAGGACGTTGTTGACGGTGATCAGGCCGGAGCAGTTGACCGTGTGGTTGGGGCCGCCGCCCTGGTTGGAGCAGGTGTAGCGGTGCGGGCTGCTGGCCGTCTCCTGCTGGGCCACAGCCGGGGCGACCGCTGCGCCCATCAGGGACGCGGCCAGGCCGGCCGTAGCAGCAAAGCGAGCGAGCTTGCGCATAGTCGTCTCCTCAAAGGTTCGACACCGGAGCGAAAAACGGCCGGGCGGCCGTCAGCGTTGGTCGGTCGAAACGCTGGTAATTCTTGGCCCCGGCCCACCCTGACCCAAGACGGTATTCGGCTAGATTCGCGTCCCTAGCTTTTAGCCCCAAGGCGGGAAGTGGGACTCGAAACTGCCAGTAACTCCAGGTGAAGCCCCTTAAGCGCTAGCGAAAGGACGTCCGGGTCGTCGCGTCCCAAAAGCGACCACGGGCCATAGGGCTGGTTTAAATAGTCGAGCGCTAATTAAACTCCGCGAGGACGTGAATTAAACTCCGCGAGGACACCAGCCAGACCGCCAACCTATTTTCCTAACCCGCGCAGGTGAGCCATCTGTGCCGTTGCCGAAGAAGCGTTGCAGAGACCGCTGCTCACTCGCTGGCCCCATGGTCGTCCTTCTTGCCGTATCGCTCGTGCCGCCACAGCACTGCCTCTTCGATCTGGGCCGATCGAGGCAGGTCTCCTCGGCCAGGTCCTCCGCCCTGATCCCCTCGGGATGCCGGTTCACCACACGCGGTTATGCGGCCAGGGTGTGGAGGTCCTTCTACTCCGCGCTGGCGGAGGAGCGTAGCGCCACGGCGCGAGCGCACGCACGGCTCAGACCACCGCCGGTGGTGCGGGCCCCGCCCCCGGGTGGGGCGGGGCGGGGCGTCAGCCCCAGGTGACGCGCAGGGCTCGGGCCTGGGCGTACTCGGCGAGCTCGCGCAGCTCGTTGAGCCGCGACTGGGCGTAGCCCTGGGAGCGGCCGCAGTCGATGACGCGGCCGTCTGTGACGGCGGGGCGCCCGGCGTCGGCGGGGTCGAGGGCGAGCGCGAGCAGGACGCGGCCGAGAAAAACCTGGGCGTCCTCGTCGCCGTACGGCTCGGCGTATCCGAGGGTGTCCAGCACGCGAGCGGCGTTGGAGCTGGCCATGTCGACCGGCTCACCGGTCAGTTCGGCGGTAAAGGTGACCGACATGCCGGGCTCCCCTCGGAGAGTGGGTGTTTCCGGTTGCGGCGGAGGTGCCACTCCCCCGCCACCCGGGCGGGGGCAGCCGGTGGGCCGCGCCCCGGGGCCGGAGCAGCCGTGGGGCTGCCCCGGGCCGGGGGGCTCAGAGCTCTTCGAGACTGGTGAGCAGCGCCAGGATCTTGTTTGCTGAGCGGCACCGTCTCGCCCTCGGCGTCCGCACCGCCGGTCAGCAGCACGGGCCCGTGGTACTCCTGCCAGGTGAAGCCGAAGCGGACCGCCAGCAGCCTCGCGAGCTTGTTGACCGGGTGGTTGTAGAGCCCTTCGTCGTCCAGCCACATGTCCACCTGGTCGGT
>NZ_JBVHDR010000045.1:0-17711 GCF_055563295.1 Streptomyces sp. NPDC002868
AACTCGGTCTGCCGGATGTGGGGTTCGCCCTGGCCACGACGCGGGCACAGTTTGAGCACCGAGCCGTCGTACTCGGCACCGAGCGAGAGGAACTCCTCCAGGGACTTGCCGATGTGGCCGAGGGAACCCTTGCTGCCAATGCGATAACGGGTGCGGTGGAGGCCGGCGGAAGGCTGGCTTTGCTCTTCACTGGGCAGGGTGCGCAGCGGGTCGGTATGGGGCGGGAGTTGTACGACACTTTCCCGGTTTTCGCGGAAGCGTTTGATGCCGTGTGTGCGTATTTCGATGGCGAGCTGGAGTTGCCGCTGCGGGATGTCGTCTTCGGCGATGACGCGGATGCCTTGAACCGCACCGGCTTCACCCAGCCTGCGCTTTTCGCGGTCGAAGTCGCGCTTTACCGGCTGGTGGAGTCGTTCGGTGTCAGGCCCGACTTCCTGCTGGGGCATTCGATCGGCGAGCTCGTGGCCGCGCATGTGGCGGGGGTGTTGTCGCTGGAGGACGCGTGTCGTCTGGTGGCTGCCCGTGGCCGGTTGATGCAGGCATTGCCGTCGGGCGGGGCGATGGTCTCGCTCCAGGCCACCGAGACCGAGGTGCTGCCGCTCCTGGACCTGGAGCGGGTGAGTATCGCGGCGGTGAACGGATCGCAATCGGTTGTCGTCTCCGGCGAGGAATCCGCCGTCGCTGAGATCGCCGCGCATTTCGAGGCCGAGGGCCGGAAGGTGAAGCCGCTGCGGGTCAGTCATGCCTTCCACTCGCCGTTGATGGAGCCGATGCTGGCCGAGTTCCGTACGGTCGCGGAGAGCGTGACGTACGAGCAGCCCCGTATTCCGGTGGTCGCGAATGTGACCGGTGAGCTCGCCACGGATCTGGCCTCTCCCGAGTACTGGGTGCGTCATGTGCGGGAGGCCGTCCGGTTCGCCGACGGCATCCGTCGGCTGGAGGAGCACGGCGTCACCCGGTTCCTGGAGATCGGCCCGGACGGCACGCTGACCGCGATGGCCCAGGGCTGCCTTGACGAAGACACGGACCATGTCCTGATACCCGTTCTGCGTGGTGACCGTTCCGAGGTGACCGCGGTGCTCTCCGCCGCCGGACGGGCATTCGTCCACGGCATCGACGTCGACTGGCAGACGTTCCTCCCCAACGCCAACGCCAACGCCAACGCCAACACCGGCGCTGCTTCCGCCCCCGTCGACCTGCCCACCTACGCCTTCCAACACCAGCGCTACTGGCTTGACATAACCTCCACCACCGCAGATGCCTCCTCGATCGGCCTTGCCGCCGTCGATCACCCCCTCTTGGGCGCAGCGGTATCCCTGGCCGGTGGCGATGAGGTGGTCCTGACCGGGCGACTCTCCCCTCGGACGCAGCCGTGGCTCGCCGAGCACCGCATCGCAGGCGCGATCGTGGTACCCAGCACGGCTCTCCTGGAGCTGGCAGTGCGCGCAGGGGACGAGGTCGGCTGCTCCCACATCAGGGAACTCGCCCTCGAAGCACCGCTCGTACTCCCCGAGGACGGCGAGGTCCAGCTCCAGGTACGCATCGAGGATCCGGATGCTGCCGGTGACCGGGCTCTCGGGGTGTATGCGCGCCCCGGGGCGGCGTCGGCCGATGCGCCGTGGATGCGGCATGCGAGCGGTGTCCTGGCGGAGAGCGCCCAGCCGGATGCCTTCGACTTCGGGGTATGGCCGCCCGCCGGAGCGGAACCCGTGGACTTCGACGACCTGTACGACGGGCTGGCGGCGGCCGGGTTCGACTACGGTCCGGTCTTCCGCGGCGTGCGAGCCGTGTGGCAGGGCGCCGACGGTGTGTACGCCGAAGTCGAACTGCCCGAGTCCGAGTCCGAGGCCGCGGTGGAGGGTTTCTCCCTCCATCCGGCACTGTTGGACGCCGCGCTGCACCCCCTCGGCCTCGGCCTGCTGGACGGGGTAGCGACTGGGGCCGTGCTGTTCGCGTGGACCGGGGCGTCCTTGCATGCGACCGGCGCGACAGCGCTGCGGATCCGGCTGGCCAGGCGCGGGGCTGACGGCGTGTCCCTCCAGGCGGCCGACGGCTCCGGACAGCCGGTGATCGCGGTCGAGTCGATGCTGATGCGGAAGACCGACGAGGACCGGGGCGATCGTACGGTGTCGTTGGCGGCTTCGCTGCTCCGAATCGACTGGACGCCGATCACCGTAGAAGCGGACGCCGATGGGGCGCGGTTGACCGTCGTGGTGAGCGACCCGCTGGGCGTGGCCGAGGCTCTGGGCACGACGCCTGCCGATTCCACGACGTCCGATGCCGTACTCGTGACCGGTGTCGCCACAGCAGCTGAAGCACACACCGTCCTCAGCGACTGGCCCGCCCAGGAGCCGCAGGCCCGCCTCGTGTTCGTCACCCGCGGTGCCGTCGCCATCGGTGACGACACACCGGACCCCGAAGCCGCCGCACTGTGGGCAGAGCTCCGCGCCGTCCAGACCGAACACCCGGGCCGGATCGTGCTCGTGGACGTCGACGGCCATATTGACTCCCTCCGTGTTTTGCCCGCCGCGATCGCCACGGGCGAGTCCGAGATCGCGGCCCGTGCGGGTGAGGCGTCGGCGGCGCGCCTGACGAGGTGCGCATCGACCGCGCCCATGAAGCTCGACGTGGAGCCCGGCGGAACCGTCCTGGTCACCGGCCCGTTTGCCGAGCAGTTCGCTGAAGCGCTCGACGTCGAGGCGTATGTCGAGGCGCATGTGGAGACCGTCGCGGGCCAGGGCCAGGGCCAGGACCAGGACGCCCTGGAGGCGGTGATCGCCGCGATCCCGGCCGGACGACCGCTCAGCGCGGTCGTCCACACCGCCGACCTCGGCCGGAGCAGCGACATCGGTACGGCCCGGCGCCTGGACGAGCTGACGCGCGTCAGCGACGTGGACAGTAGCAGTGCGCTGTCCGCGTTCGTCCTCATCGGTATCGGCCCGGCCGACGCTCCGTCGTGCGGGCAGTTGGCCGCGCTCGCCCACCAGCGCGCAGCAGCCGGCCTGCCCGCCCTCGCGCTGCTCCCGCCGCCCCACGCCGGCACCCCGGGGCTCGCCGCGCTCCCGGCAGAAGATGTCGCGGCGCTGGTAGGCACCGCCCAGGCGTTGGGCCGGACCGTGCTGCTGCCCGCGCGCGTGGACCGCGCCGCCCTGCGCGGCTCCGCATCACCCCTGCCGGCCGTCCTCACCACATTGGCGCAGGGCGCGCAGGGCACCGGGCGCCGGATCGCCGTACGCGAACGGGCGAGGGCGGCCTCCGGCCTGGCGCGGCAGCTGGCCGGAAAGGGAGCGGGCGAACGCGGCCGCGTGCTCCTGGCTCTCGTACGCACCCAGGTCGCAGGCGTCCTCGGCTACGCCGGCGCCGACGAGGTGGAGCCCTCCCGGAGCTTCACCGACCTCGGCTTCACCTCCCTCACCGCTGTCGAGCTGCGCAACCGGCTCAACGAGGAGACGGGCATGAGACTGCCCGCCACGCTTGTGTTCGACTACCCGACCCCGGCAGCGCTCGCCCGCTACCTGGACGGCGAACTCACCGGCGAAACGGGCGATTCCGCGCCCAAGCCCGTCAGCACACCCCTCGACAACGACCCGGTCGTCATCGTGGGTATGAGCTGCCGCTACCCGGGCGGTATCCGCACCCCGGAGGAGTTGTGGGAGCTGGTCGCCTCGGGCGGCGACGGCATCTCTCCGTTTCCCGCCGATCGCGGCTGGGACCTCGGCAGCCTGTACGACCCGGACCCGGACCACCCCGGCACGTGCTACGCCCGGGAAGGCGGCTTCCTGCACGACGCCAGCCACTTCGACCCGGGTTTCTTCGCGATCAGCCCCCGCGAGGCGCTGTCGATGGACCCGCAGCAGCGGCTGCTCCTCGAGGTGTCGTGGGAGGCCCTGGAGCGTTCCGGAATCGATCCGGCGTCGGCTCGCGGCAGCCTGACCGGTGTCTTCGCGGGCGTCACCTACCAGGACTACGTCGGCATCCTCAGCGGAGCGCAGGACAGCTTTGAGGGGTACATCGGCACCGGTAACTCGCCCAGCGTGCTGTCGGGGCGCATCGCCTACACCCTCGGCCTCGAAGGGCCGGCGGTCAGCGTCGACACCGCCTGCTCGTCCTCCCTGGTCGCCCTGCATCTGGCCGTCCAGGCGCTCCGGGCGGGCGAGTGCGACCTCGCGCTCGCGGGCGGGGTGACGGTGATGTCCACCCCCGGCTCACTCATCGAGTTCAGCAGGCAGCGGGCGCTCGCCGAGGACGGCAGGTGCAAGCCGTTCTCGGCCGGTGCCGACGGAGCGAGCTGGGCCGAGGGTGTCGGCATGGTGGTCGTCGAGCGGCTGTCCGACGCCCGTCGCCACGGGCACCCGGTGCTGGCCGTCGTACGCGGCAGCGCCCTCAACCAGGACGGCGCGTCCAACGGACTCACCGCGCCCAACGGCCCTGCCCAGCAGCGTGTCATCCGGCAGGCGCTCGCCGGCGCCGGCCTCGACCCGCAACAGGTGGACGCCGTCGAGGCGCACGGCACGGGGACGACACTCGGTGACCCGATCGAGGCGCAGGCCGTGATCGCCGCCTACGGCCAGGACCGGGACGACGACCGTCCGCTGTGGCTCGGTTCCCTCAAGTCGAACATCGGACACAGCCAGGCCGCCGCCGGCGTCGGCGGCGTCATCAAGATGGTCATGGCGTTGCGCAACGGCCTGCTGCCCAGGACCCTGCACGCCGACGAGCCCAGCCCGCACGTCGACTGGACGGCAGGCAATGTACGGCTGCTCACCGAGGCCGTCGCGTGGCCGGACGCGGACGAGCCGCGCCGGGCAGGTGTCTCCTCGTTCGGGATGAGCGGCACCAACGCGCATGTCATCGTCGAGGAAGCACCCCGGCAGCGGACCCCGCGGGACACCCCTGAGGCCCCCGGGACCCCCGCCGAATCCGTACTCCCGGTGGTGCCGGTGCCGTTGTCCGCGCGCACCGATGACGCCCTGCGTGACCAGGCCGCGCGGCTCCGCTCCCATCTGCTCGCCCGGCCGGGCGAGCTCGACGTCACCGGCATCGGGTACTCGCTCGCCACGACCCGTTCCGCTTTCGAGCACCGGGCGGTGCTGGTCGCGGCCGGCCGGGAGGACCTCGACCGGGGCCTGCGTGAGATCGCCGAGGGGGCGATGGTCTCCGACGTGCCGCGAGGCGTCGCACATGGCGGCGCCGCCCGCCCCGTGATGGTCTTCCCCGGGCAGGGCAGTCAGTGGGCGGGCATGGCACGTGAACTGCTCGGCAGCTCGCCGGTGTTCGCCGACCGCCTGGCCGCTTGCGAACAGGCTCTCGCCCCCTTCGTCGACTGGTCGCTGACGGCCGTCCTGCTGGGCGACGCCGACGCGCCGGACCTCGAACGGGTCGACGTCGTACAGCCCGCGCTGTGGGCCGTCATGGTTTCGCTCGCCGAACTGTGGCGCTCGTACGGAGTGGAGCCCGACGCGGTCGTCGGGCACAGCCAGGGCGAGATCGCCGCCGCCTGTGTCGCCGGGGCACTGACCCTGGACGACGGAGCACGCGTGGTGGCGTTGCGCAGCCGGGCCATCACCGCCATCACGGGAAGCGGCGGCATGATGTCCGTGCAGCTGCCCGTCGGTGCGGTGCGCGAGCGCATCGAGCCGTGGGGCGAACGGCTGTCCGTCGCCGCCATCAACGGGCCTGCGTCTGTCGTCGTCTCCGGCGAGGCGGAAGCGCTCGACGAGCTGTTCACCGCGCTGACCGGTGACGGCGTGCAGGCCCGCAAGGTCGCCGTCGACTACGGCTCACACTCGGCGCAGGTCGAGGCGGTGAGAGAGCAGGTGCTCGGCGCGCTGGACGGGATCAGCCCGGTCGATGCCTCAATCCCGTTCTTCTCGACCGTGACCGGTCAGTGGCAGGACACCTCCGGGCTCGGGCCCGACTACTGGTACACCAACCTGAGGCAGACGGTGCGGTTCGAGGACGCCGTCCGCGGCCTCATGGCAGCCGGACACCGTTCGTTCATCGAAGTCAGCCCGCACCCCGTGCTGACCGGCGGGATACGGGACTGCGTGGACGCGCTCGGCGCGGATGCCGCCGTGCTCGGCACCCTGCGCCGGGACGGAGGCGGACTCGACCGGGTCGTCACCTCCCTTGCCGAGGCGCACGCGCGGGGCGTGGCCGTCGACTGGGCCGCCGTCTTCGCCGGCACGGGCGCGCACCGCGTCGACCTGCCGACGTACGCGTTCCAGCGCGAGCGGTACTGGCCGCAGGCACGTGAACTGGCCGCAGCCGACAGCGAGAACGGGCCGACGTCCGACGCCGTCGAAGCGCGGTTCTGGCGGAGCGTCGAACAGGAAGACCTCGAGGCACTCGTAGACACGCTCGACCTCGACGGCAGCGAGCCGCTCAGCGCCGTACTGCCCGCCCTGTCGTCGTGGCGCAGGAACAGCCGAGAGAAGTCCACCGTCGAGGGCTGGCGGTACACCGTGCGCTGGTCGCCGCTCGCCGAGCGCACGTCCTCCGCCCTGAACGGCACCTGGCTGCTGGCCGCCCCGGCGGCGCAAGCCCCTGGCGACCGCGAAGCCGCCGGCGAACGCGTGGCCGCCGTACGGGACGCGCTCGCCGCCCACGGCGCCCGGGTACGCCTCGTGGAGCTGACCCCCGAGGACGGCTCCTGCCGCGAGCGGGTTGCCGGACAACTGCGGGACGCGCTCGGCGACGACGACGTCACCGGCGTCCTCTCGCTGCTCCCGCTGGACGAGCGGGCGCACCCCGAACACCGCTCCGTGCCCGTGGGTCTGTCCGGGTCTCTGTCCCTCATCCAGGCACTGGGTGACCTCGGCATCGAGGCGCCCCTGTGGTGCGGGACCCGCGGTGCTGTCACCATCGGCCGCTCCGAGTCCGTCACCAGCACCCACCAGTCGCTCGTCTGGGGCATGGGCCGCGTCGCCGCCCTGGAACACTCCGACCGCTGGGGCGGCCTCGTCGACCTGCCCGAGGTCCTGGACAAGCGGGCGGCGGACCGGCTGTGCGGACTGCTCGCCGGACCGGACGGCGAGGACCAGATCGCGGTACGCGCCTCCGGCGCCTACGGCCGCCGCCTCGTACGCGCCCCGCTCGCCGGCACGCCGGCGCAGCGCACCTGGCGGCCCCGCGGCACCGTACTTGTCACCGGCGGCACGGGAGCGGTCGGCGGCCACATCGCCCGCTGGCTGGCCCGGGAAGGCGCCGAGCACCTGCTGCTCACCGGACGCCGCGGCTCCGACGCGCCGGGTGCAGCGGAACTCGAAGCCGAACTCACCGCGCTCGGCTCCCGCGTCACCATCGCCGCCTGCGACGCCGCCGACCGCGAGGCGCTGCGCGACCTGCTCGCATCCGTCCCCGAGCAGTACCCGCTCGAGGCGGTCATGCACGTCGCGGGCTCCCTCGACGACGGCGTGATCGACTCCCTCGATCCCGGCCGCATGGACACCGTGCTCCGCGCCAAGGTCACCGCGGCGCTCAACCTGCACGAGCTCACTCGGGAACGAGACCTGTCCGCGTTCGTGCTCTTCTCCTCCACATCGGGCACCATCAGCGGCCCGGGGCTCGGCAACTACGCCCCCGGCAACGCATTCCTCGACGCGCTCGCCCATTGGCGCCGCGCCGCGGGACTCCCCGCCACCGCTGTCGCCTGGGGACACTGGGCGGGAGACGGTATGGGAGAGGGCGCCGTCGGCGACCGGCTCAGGCGCTACGGCGTGTACGACATGCGGCCGGAGATGGCCTGCGGCGCGTTGCGGCAGGCCCTCGACCACGACGAGACATACATCTCCGTCACCGACATCGGCTGGGACAAGTTCACATCCGCGTTCACGGCTCCCCGGCCAAGCGCACTGCTGCGCGATCTTCCCGACGCGCAACGCGTCCTGGAGGCAGCGCAGGAGAGCGATGACAGCGGCTCCGACGCGTCCAAGCTGCACCAGCACCTCGCGGGACTCTCCGAGTCCGAACGCGCCGGCACGGTCCTGGACGTCGTACGCAGCTACGTCGCCACCGTGCTCGGCTACGCCGGACCCTCGGCGGTCGAGCCCGAACGGGCCTTCAGCGACCTCGGGTTCGACTCGCTCAGCGCCGTCGAGCTGCGCAACGGAATGAACAGCATCACCGGCCTGCGGCTGCCGGCGACTCTCGTCTTCGACTACCCCACCTGCGCGGTGCTCGCGGACTTCCTGCTGGCCGAACTGTCCGGCACGTCAGCGAATGCCGAGCCCGCTGCCGCGCTGCCGGCTGTGGTGGCAGAGCACGACGAGCCGGTGGCGATTGTGGCGATGAGCTGTCGTTTCCCTGGTGGTGTGGGTTCACCGGAGGAGTTGTGGCGGCTGTTGTGCGCGGGCGGGGACGGGGTGGTCCCGTTCCCGGCCGATCGTGGTTGGGATGTCGAGGGGTTGTATGACCCGGAACCGGGACGGCCGGGGAAGGTTTCCACGCGTGAGGGTGGGTTCCTGCCGGGTGTCGATGAGTTCGATCCGGGGTTCTTCGGGATTTCGCCGCGGGAGGCGGTGGCGATGGATCCGCAGCAGCGGCTGCTGCTGGAGACGTCGTGGGAGGCGTTCGAGCGGGCCGGGATCGACCCGCTGACGCTGCGAGGCAGCCGTACCGGCGTCTTCGCGGGCACCAACGGGCAGGACTACACGGGCCTGTTGGTGGCGTCGGGGGAGGAGGAGCTGGGGGGTTATATCGGTACGGGCAATGCGGCGAGCGTGGTCTCGGGGCGGCTGTCGTACACGTTTGGTCTTGAGGGGCCGGCGGTGACGGTGGACACGGCGTGTTCGGCGTCGCTCGTGGCGTTGCATCTGGCGGTGCAGTCGTTGCGGTCGGGTGAGTGTGATCTGGCGCTGGCCGGTGGTGTGACCGTCATGTCGACGCCGGGGCTTTTCCTGGATTTCAGTCGGCAGCGTGGGTTGGCTGCTGACGGCCGGTGCAAGGCGTTCTCGGATCAGGCGGATGGCGCGGGGTTCTCCGAGGGCGCTGGTGTGCTCGTGGTGGAACGGCTGTCGGATGCCCGGCGGAATGGTCACCAGGTGTTGGCGGTTGTGGCTGGTTCTGCGGTGAATCAGGATGGTGCGTCGAATGGTCTGACGGCGCCGAATGGTCCTTCGCAGCAGCGGGTGATCCGGCAGGCGTTGGCGGGGGCGGGGCTGTCGACCTCCGATGTGGATGTGGTGGAGGCGCACGGTACGGGTACGACGCTGGGTGATCCGATCGAGGCGCAGGCGCTGATCGCCACCTACGGTCAGGGGCGGGACGGGGACCGGCCGTTGTGGCTGGGTTCGGTGAAGTCGAATCTCGGTCATACGCAGGCGGCTGCGGGTGTGGCTGGTGTGATCAAGATGGTGTTGGCGCTTCAGCATGGTGTGCTGCCGCGGACGTTGCATGCGGATGAGCCGTCGTCGCATGTGGACTGGTCGGCGGGCAACGTACGACTGCTGACCGAGGCCGTGGAGTGGCCCGAGACCGAAAGGCCGCGGCGCGCTGGTGTGTCGTCGTTCGGCATCAGCGGCACCAACGCACACACGATCCTGGAGGAAGCCCCGTCCCTGGACGAGGCCTCGCACCTGGAAACCGCGCCCCCGCCGTCACCTGCGGACGACGCCGAAGGCAACTCGACGCCGACGGAGTCCTCCGCTGTGCCCTGGGCGATCACCGGCAAGACCAGGTCCGCGCTCCGTGCGCAGGCCACCCGGCTGCTCGCGCATGTGGAGGCCCATCCGGATCTGCGCGCCATCGATCTGGGTCTGGCGCTCGCCACTACCCGGTCCGTCATGGAGCACCGGGCCGTGGTCCTCGGTGAGGATCGGGACGAGTTGCTGCGCGGCCTGACCGCCGTGGCCGACGACGAACCGTCTCCGAACGCGGTGACCGGCTCGGCCAAGGCAGGCGGCCGGATGGCTCTGCTGTTCGCGGGGCAGGGTGTGCAGCGGGTGGGGATGGGGCGGGAGTTGTACGACGCGTTCCCGGTTTTCGCGGAGGCGTTTGATGCCGTGTGTGCGTATTTCGATGGCGAGTTGGAGTTGCCGCTGCGGGATGTGGTTTTCGGTGATGACGCGGATGCGTTGAATCGGACGGGCTTCACCCAGCCTGCGCTTTTCGCGGTTGAGGTCGCGCTGTACCGGCTGGTGGAGTCGTTCGGTGTCAGGCCCGATTTCCTGCTGGGTCATTCGATCGGCGAGCTCGTGGCCGCGCATGTGGCCGGCGTGATCGCTCTTGAGGATGCGTGTCGTCTGGTGGCTGCCCGTGGCCGGTTGATGCAGGCGCTGCCGTCCGGTGGCGCAATGGTCTCGCTCCAGGCGTCGGAGGCCGAGGTGCTGCCGCTTCTGGACCTGGAGCGGGTGAGCGTTGCGGCGGTGAACGGGCCGCAGTCGGTCGTTGTCTCCGGTTATGAGGACACGGTCACTCAGCTGGCGAAGCATTTCGAGGCCGAGGGTCGGAAGGTGAAGCCGCTGCGGGTGAGCCATGCCTTCCACTCGCCGTTGATGGAGCCGATGCTGGCTGAATTCCGTACGGTCGCGGAGAGCGTGACGTACGAGCAGCCGCGTATTCCGGTGGTCTCGAATGTGACTGGTGAGCCCGCCAAGGATCTGGTCTCTCCCGAGTACTGGGTGCGTCATGTGCGGGAAGCTGTCCGGTTCGCCGACGGTATCCAGTGGCTGGAGGAGCACGAGGTCTCCCGGTTCCTGGAGATCGGCCCCGACGGCACGCTGACTGCGATGGCCCAAGGCTGCGTAGACCGGGCTGACCATCTTCTCGTACCCACCCAGCGCAAGAACCGCCCGGAGGCAGCCGGCCTTCTCGCCGCTCTCGCCCAGACGTTCGCCGATGGTGTGCCGCTCACCTGGGAGGCCGCTTTCGCAGGGCGCGGTGCCCGCCGGGTCGGCCTGCCGACGTACGCCTTCCAGCGACACCGCTACTGGCCCAAGCCGCCCGTCATGCCGACCGGTGACATCAGCTCGGCGGGTCTCTCATCGGCGGACCACCCACTGCTGGGTGCGGCGGTGGAGGTGGCCGGTTCCGACGCCTTCCTCTTCACCGGCAGGCTGTCGCTGCGCACCCACCCTTGGCTCGCCGACCACGCGGTGACCGGGACCGTCCTGTTCCCCGGCACGGGTTTCCTCGAACTGGCCGTCCGCGCGGCCGACGAAGTGGGCTGCGACCGCGTGGACGAGTTCACGATCGCCGCGCCGCTCGTCCTGCCGGAGCGCGGTGCAGTACAGCTGCAGCTCGCGGTGGAGCCACCCGACGAGTCGGGACGGCGGACGCTGAACCTGTACTCGCGACCGGAGGACGACCTCGCCGAGCAGCCGTGGGTACTCCACGCCAGTGGCGTGGTGTCAACCGGCGCGGCAGCGGACCAGGACGAGCCGTACGACTTCGCCGTCTGGCCGCCGCGCGGCGCGGACGCCGCCTCGGTCGAGGACTTCTACGACCGCTTCGCCGAGGCCGGATTCGCCTACGGCCCGGTCTTCCGCGGGCTGAAGGCCGTCTGGCAACGCGGCGATGAGATCTTCGCCGAGGTCGGGCTGCCGGAGGAGCATGACGGGCTGGCCGGTGCGTTCGGGCTTCACCCCGCGCTGCTCGACTCCGCGCTGCACGCGATGATGTTCGTGTCCATGGAGGATGTCGGTCGGGGCCGGCTGCCGTTCTCCTGGAGCGGAGTCTCCCTGAGGGCCGCTGGGGCCACCGCCCTGCGCGTGCGCCTCGTACAGTCCGGACCCGAGTCGGTGTCTCTCGAACTGGCCGACCCCACGGGAGGTTCGGTCGCCTCCATCGAATCGCTGACGCTACGTCAGGTGTCTGGTGGGCAGGTGAGCAGCAACGCTCCCTTCCACGACGCGCTGTTCCAGGTGGACTGGGTCACCGTGCCCGTGCCTGCGGTTCAGGTGGAAGAGCCGTGGGTGGTCGTCGGGGACGTGGCACAGGCTGCGGCCCTGGACGGCGTCGGCATACGGGTGGACGTGAGCGACAGTCTGAGCGATCTCGCCGACGAGGCGCCTCCCGTGGTCCTGGTCACCTGCGCGCGCGGTGCGAGCGAAAGCGGCGCTGCCACCGCGGCGCACACCGCCGCCAACCGAACGCTCGCACTGCTGCAGGAGTGGCTGGAGGACGAGCGCTTCGCCGCCTCCCGGCTGGTCTTCATCACCCACGGCGCCGTGAGCACCTCGGACGCGGACCGGCCGGACCCGGCGCAGGCTGCCGTCTGGGGCCTGGTCCGTGCTGCCAGTGTTGAGAACCCGGGCCGATTCACGCTCGTCGACCTCGACGGCAGTGCGGACTCGACGGCCGCCGTCCCCGGAGCACTGGCGAGTGGAGAGCCTGAGGCGGCCGTGCGAGCGGGCGCGGTACACGCACCGAGGCTCGCCCGAGTCGCCTCCACGGACGCTCTGGCCCGGCCCGAGGCGGACGCCTGGCGACTGGACATCGCCGACAAGGGCACCCTGGAGAAGCTGCGCCTGGTGGAGTGCCCTGAGGTGAAGGCGGAGCTGGGGGCAGGTCAGGTACGCATCGGGGTTCGTGCGGCAGGGGTCAACTTCCGCGACGTGTTGAACGCGCTCGGGATGTACCCGGGTGAGGCCGGCCTGCTGGGCAGTGAGGGTGCCGGTGTGGTGCTGGAGGTCGGCCCCGGGGTGAGCGATCTGAAGCCCGGTGACCGGGTCATGGGCATGTTCTTCGGAGCCTTCGGTCCCATGGTGGTGGCAGACCGCCGCCTGCTCGCGCGCATTCCGGAGGGGTGGTCGTTCGCGCAGGCGGCGGCCGCGCCGGTGGTGTTCCTGACGGCGTATTACGCGCTGGTGGATCTGGGTGGGCTCCAGGCGGGCGAGTCGGTGCTGATTCATGCTGCCGCGGGTGGGGTTGGTATGGCTGCGGTGCAGTTGGCGGGGCATCTGGGTGCGGAGGTGTTCGGTACGGCGAGTCCGGGCAAGTGGGGGACGTTGCGGGGGTCGGGTCTGGATGGGTCGCATGTCGCGTCGTCGCGTGATCTGGGTTTCGAGCGGTCGTTCCTGGCTGTGACCGGTGGCCGGGGTGTGGATGTGGTGCTGGACTCCCTGGCGCGGGAGTTCGTTGACGCGTCACTGCGATTGCTGCCGCGGGGTGGGCGGTTTGTGGAGATGGGCAAGACCGATGTGCGGGATCCGCTGGAGGTAGCGGCTGAGCATCCGGGTGTCACGTATCAGGCCTTCGACCTGTTCGACGCCGGTCCTGAGCGGATCGCGGAAATGCTGGGCGTGCTCCTCGATCTGTTCGAGCGGGGTGTGCTGGAGCCGTTGCCGGTGACGGCGTGGGATGTGCGGAAGGCTCCTGAGGCGTTCCGTCACCTCAGTCAGGCCAAGAACGTCGGCAAGGTCGTCCTCACGATGCCGGTTCCGCTCGACCCGGAAGGCACGGTACTGATCACCGGCGGTACGGGCGGTCTCGGCGCTCTGGTGGCTCGGCATCTGGTGGCCGAGCACGGCATGCGGCACCTGCTCCTCGCCAGCCGCCGCGGCCCGCAGGCGCCGGGTGCTGAGGCTTTGCGGGAGGAGTTGGCGGGGCTGGGGGCTTCGGTGTCGGTGGTGGCGTGTGATGCCGCTGACCTTGGGTCGTTGGCCGCCTTGCTGGAGGGTGTCCCTGCCGGCCGTCCGTTGACTGCGGTGGTGCATACGGCGGGTGTGCTGGATGACGGTGTGGTTTCTTCGCTGACGCCGGAGCGGATGGATGCGGTACTGGCGCCGAAAGCGGATGCGGCGCTGCATCTGGATGAGTTGACGCGTGGGCTGGATCTGGCGGCGTTCGTGGTGTTCTCGTCGGTGGCGGGGACGTTCGGCAGTGCGGGTCAGGCCAACTACGCGGCAGCGAACGCCTTCTTGGACGCTCTGGCATGTCGGCGTGGTGGGTTGGGTCTTCCTGCGACGTCGTTGGCCTGGGGTGCCTGGGCGCCGGGTGCCGGTATGACGGGTGAGTTGAGCGAAGCCGACATGCAACGCATGGCACGCGGCGGCATGATCCCGCTGACTCCGGAACAGGGCCTCGGCCTGCTCGACACCGCGACGACCCTGGCCCGTCCGCTGCTGCTGCCGATGAACCTCGATACGGCGCCGCTGCGCGCGCACCCCCAGGCCGTACCGCCGCTGCTGCGCAACCTGGTCAGGGCACCCGCCCGTCGCACCACCGCAGCGTCCATTGCGACGGCGGGAGCGGAAGGACAGCAGGATCTCGCAGAGCGGCTGGGCGCGCTGCCCTCGGCGGATCGCGAGCAGTATCTGCTCGATCTGGTCTGCACACAGGTGGCCGTGGTCCTCGGCCATGGGTCGGCCGAGGACATCGAACCCGACCAGGCATTCAAGGAGTTGGGCTTCGACTCGTTGACGGCGGTGGAACTCCGTAACCACCTCAACGCGGCGACCAGGCTCAGGTTGCCGGCCACCCTCGTCTTCGACTACCCGACACCGCTCGTCCTGGTCCGCCATGTCCTGGACGAGATCGAACTGCCCGAGACATCGGGTGCACAGCCGATCCTCGGCGAGCTGACCCGGCTGGAGGCCGCGATGGCCGGCTCCACGGTCGGTGACGAGGAACGGGCCGAGATCACCGACCGGCTGCGCGAGCTGATGACGCAATGGCAGGGCAGCAACGGCCAGGCGGAGCGAGGGGCGGATCCGTACACGGAGAGCGATGACGACGACGGCGAACTGGAGTCGGCCTCGACGGCCGGCGAACTGTTCGACCTCATCGACAAGGAACTGGGAACGTCGTGACCGGACGCGGGGAACCGCTCGGCTTGGCTCGAGGATGTGACGTTGGTGGCTGCTGACGACGAGAAGTACGTGGAGTACCTCAAGCGGGTGACGTCCGAGCTTCGGCAGACTCGCCGCCAGCTTCGCGAAGCCGAGACCAGGGACCAGGAGCCCATCGCCATTGTCGCGATGAGCTGCCGCTATCCCGGAGGCGTGCGTTCGCCGGAAGACTTGTGGCAGCTGGTCGCAGAAGGCGGAGACGCCGTCTCCGAGTTCCCGGTCGACCGTGGATGGGATGTCGACGCGGTCTACGACCCGGATCCGGACCCGGACAAGCCGGGCTCGATGTACGTGCGCGAGGGCGGCTTCCTGCATGACGCGGGGTTCTTCGACCCGGCGTTCTTCGGGATGAGCCCGCGGGAGGCCCTGGCCACCGATCCGCAGCAACGCCTGCTGCTCGAAGTTGCCTGGGAGGCGTTCGAACGGGCGGGCATCGATCCGACGTCGGTGCGCGGCACCAGCGGTGGGGTGTTCGTGGGTGCCGCGACCTCCGGATACGGCGTCGGCGTGGCAGAGCTCCCCGAAGGCGTACAGGGGCTCCTCCTCGCGGGCAACGCCACATCCGTGGCCTCCGGACGTGTCGCCTACACCCTCGGTCTGGAGGGACCCGCCGTCACGGTCGACACAGCGTGCTCATCATCGCTGGTCGCGCTGCACTGGGCATGCCATGCGCTGCGCCGCGGCGAATGCGATCTCGCACTGGCCGGCGGTGTCGCGGTCATGTGCACTCCGGCGATGTTCTTCGAGTTCAGCAGGCAGCGCGGCCTCGCGGCTGACGGCCGCTGCAAGCCGTTTTCCGACGACGCGGACGGCACAGGGTGGTCGGAGGGCGCCGGGATGCTGCTTGTCGAGCGGCTGTCCGACGCGCGGAAGAACGGCCATCCGGTGCTCGCCGTCGTCCGGGGGACGGCCATCAACTCCGACGGTGCGTCGAACGGCCTGACCGCTCCCAACGGCCCCTCGCAGCAGCGGGTCATCCGAGCCGCGCTGTCCCAGGCAGGGCTTTCGCCGGCCGAGGTCGACGCCGTCGACGCCCACGGGACGGGAACCTCTCTGGGTGACCCGATCGAGGCGCAGGCTCTCCTGGCCACGTACGGAAAGGACCGGGCAGGCAACGAGCCGTTGCGGCTCGGCTCGCTCAAGTCGAACATCGGTCACACCCAGTCGGCAGCCGGGGTCGGCAGCATCATCAAGATGGTCATGGCCATGCGCCATGGAACCCTGCCCCGGACCCTGCATGTCTCCGAGCCGTCCCGGCACATCGACTGGACAGCCGGGGATGTGAGGGTGCTGACCGAGGCGATTCCGTGGGAAGAGGACGAACATCCGCGCCGGGCGGGGGTCTCGTCCTTCGGCATCAGCGGGACCAACGCACACGCGATCATCGAGCAGGCGGCACAGGTAGCTGAGGATGTCGCGGAACCGCAGGGAGAGGGCGAGTCCTCACGGGCGTTGCCCCTCGTTCCGTGGGTGGTCTCGGCCCGCAGCGAGGCGGCACTGCGCGCGCAGGCATCGCAGCTGCTGGCGCGGGTCAGTGATGACGAGCTGGACCTGGACCTGATCGATGTCGGTTACTCCCTCACCAGCACGCGGACCGCGTTCGAACACCGGGCAGTGGTGCTCGCGGAGGACAGGGCTGCTGCTCTGAGCGCCCTGGCGGACCTGGCTGTCCAGGGTGCTCGTGGGGCCGGCGCCGGCGCCGGCGCCGGCGTCGGCGTAGTGCGGGGTCGCACGATGCGGGGTGGCACCGCCTTCCTGTTCACGGGCCAGGGCGCCCAGCGTGCGGGAATGGGACGGGAGCTGTACGAGGCGTTCCCGGTCTTCGCCGAGGCCTTCGACGAGGTATGTGCGCTTTTCGACACGGAGTTGGAACGGCCGCTTCGGGACGTCGTCTTCGGCAATGACGCTGATGCTGCCCTGCATCGCACCGCCGTCACCCAGCCTGCGCTGTTCGCGGTGGAAGTGGCGCTCTACCGGCTGGTCGAGTCCTGGGGCGTCAAGCCCAAGTATCTGGTGGGACATTCGATCGGCGAGCTGGCGGCCGCGCATGTGGCTGGGGTGTTGTCGCTGGAGGATGCGTGTCGTCTGGTGGCGGCGCGTGGCCGGTTGATGCAGGCGTTGCCGACTGGTGGGGCGATGATCTCGCTCCAGGCCGACGAGGACGAGGTGCTGCCGCTGCTGAAGGGGCACGAGCAGCGGGTGAGCATCGCCGCCGTGAACGGTCCTTCGGCAACTGTCGTCGCGGGCGAGGAAGCCGCTGTCGCGGAGATCGCCGGGAAGTTCGAGGAGCAGGGCCGGAAGACGAAGCGGCTACGGGTGAGCCATGCCTTCCACTCGCCGCTGATGGAACCGATGCTCGCGGAGTTCCGTGCCGTCGCGGAGAGCATGACGTTCCAGCAGCCGCGTATTCCCGTGATCTCGAACGTGACCGGGGAACCGGCCACGGATCTGACGACCGCCGACTACTGGGTACGGCACGTACGCGAAGCCGTACGGTTCGCCGACGGTGTCCGCTGGCTCGCCGGTCATGGCGTGACCCGGTTCCTGGAACTGGGACCGGGGGGAACGCTGACGGCCATGGCCCAGGCGTGTCTCGCCGACGTTGGTGACGAGGACACGGACCGGGTGTGTGTGGCCGCGTTGCGAGCGGACAGGCCCGAGGTCACCGCCCTGATGTCGGCGGTGGCCGGAGTCTTCGCTTCGGGAGCGCCGATCGACTGGGCCGCGTACTTCGCGGGCTCCGGGGCTCGGCGGGTGGATCTGCCGACGTACGCGTTCCAGCGCGAGCGGTACTGGCTGGAGCCGACGGGCGCCGGAGTCCGGGCGAGTGAGCGGTCGGTGGTGGACGGTTGGCGTTATCGGGTTGAGTGGAAGCCGCTGGTTGGGGCTGGGGTTGCCCGGTTGGGTGGGCGTTGGCTGTGT
>NZ_JBVHDR010000046.1:0-16875 GCF_055563295.1 Streptomyces sp. NPDC002868
GCATAGACCTACTCGCCCCCGTATGGAACCTCCTCGACCTCACCCCCGCCGGCCGCGGCAACTGGTTCCCCACACTGGACTATTGATCCCAGGCTACGTACGCAGAGTGTGGGAATTGACCCGTGGCGACGTTGCCGCCACGACGGTTTTCAAGATCGTCAACAGGCCTGACCCGCCCATGGAGACACCACCCTTCCGTCGTACCCGCCGCCCGCCGGACCGGGCGGCGGGTACGGGGCTGGGGCGGAGCAGCGGGCATGTTCCGGGAGCGCGTTGGTGCCCGGGGGTGTGCGGCAAGAGCTGTCTGTGCAGGGTGAGTTGTGTGGGGGTGCTGCTCAGGGGATGCTGAGTGCGGGGTGTTGTGCGGTGGGTCGGCATGCGCAGGACACGGGGGACTCCGGAGGGGGCCATGGCTGCTGTACGGGGAAGCGGCGTCCTGCAAGCATCGCAGGTGAGGATCTACTCGGCCGGTGGTGAGGTGGTCGGCGCCGGGTTCCTCGTTGCCGCGGATGTGGTGTGTACCTGCGCCCATGTCGTCTCCCGGGCGCTGGGTGTGCCGTACGGCACCGAGCAAGCGCCCAACGAGGCTGTGGAGCTCGATTTTCCGCTGCTGGGCGGCCGTCCTCGGGCGCGGGCCAGGGTGGTGTCCTGGCGGCGGGGCGGGGAGGACGTCGCGCTGCTGCGGCTGGAGACGGAGGTCGAGGGCGCGCGGCCGGTGCCGCTGGCCGACGGCACCGCCGTGTGGGGGCACACGTTCCGGGCGTTGGGCTTCCCGTCCGGGGCTGACCGCGGCATCTGGGCGTCAGGCACGCTCCGCGACGGGCAGGGCTCGGGGTGGGTGCAGATGGAGGCGCACGATCCGGGGCCGCGTATCGCGGAGGGGTTCAGCGGTTCGCCGGTCTGGGACGAGGTGCAGGACGGCGTCGTCGGGATGACGGTTGCTGCGCACCGGGGCGAACGCACTGCGTATCTGCTGCCGTCGGCCGAGCTGGTCGACGACCAGATAGTGCCGTCGCGTTCTCCGTTCAAGGGGCTTGCCGCCTTCACGGAGGACGATGCCGAGTTCTTCCATGGGCGGGACCGGGACGTCACCCGCGTTTGCGCGGCGGTGCGGCGGCGGCCGGTGACCTTGGTGGCCGGACCGTCGGGATGCGGGAAGTCGTCCCTGGTGCGGGCAGGGGTGCTCTCGCTCCTGCGGGCCGGCGGCATGGCCGTGTCCGAGCTGCGGCCCGTGCCCGGGGTGTCGGCTGCCACGGTGCTGGCCCGGGCGCTGATGGAAGTGCTGGAGCCGGGGGCGTCGGAAGTTCAGCGGCTGGCCGAGGCCGAGGCACTGGCGCAGCTGTTGGAGGGTGGCGAGGGCGTGCCTGCCCAGCTGCGGCGCCGGATCCTCGACCGCGCGGAGGCGGCGGGACATGTCGTGTTCGTCGACCAGCTGGAGGAGTACGCGGGCGCCGACCGCACCGCGGCACGTGTCTTGTTCGAGCTGCTTGCCGCCTTGGCGGGCCATGAGGGGCGGCTGCGTTACGGGTCGTCGCGACGGTACGGCCCGATTCCCTCGATGCGCTGGTGACGCCCGGCACCTCTCACCTCGTCAGCGAGGGCGTGCAGTTCCTCGCACCGCTTGACGCCGGGGACCTGGAGAAGGCTGTGACGGCGCCGGTTGAGACGATGCCGGGGGTGTGGTTCGAACCTGGGCTGCCGGAGCGGATCGTCGCGGACGCGGGGGAGGAGCCCGGGCGGATGCCGCTGGTGCAGTTCGCCTTGACGCAGTTGTGGGAGAACCAGACCCGCTCGATGCTCACCCATGCCGCGTATGACGAGTTGGGCGGTGTCGCGGCGGCGCTCGTCGGGTACGCGGATGATGTCCTCGACGGGATGCCGCAGACCCACCAGGAGGATGTGCGCCGGTTGTTTGTGCAACTGGCCCGGCCCGACGGGGACAGCTTCGCCCGCCGGCCCACCCGCACCGCCGACCTCTCCCCCGAGCTCCTTGGCTTGGCACGGGAGCTCGCCCCCAGCAAACTCGTGGTCCTCTCGCGCGCTCCTGGCGGCACCGAGCAGGAGGAGATTGTGGATCTGGCGCACGAGGCGCTTACCGCGCACTGGCCCCGCTTGCGCGAATGGCTGGCAGAGTCGCGGGACTTCCGCGGCTGGCAGGAACAACTGCGGACCGACCTGCGCCGCTGGCAGGAACAGCACCGTGAGACCGCCCGCTTGCTGAGCGGCACCGACCTGGAGACCGCTCGCCACAGGCTGGCAGGACACCGACATCCAGAAGACATCTCCGCCGAGGAACGCGCCTACGTCCAGCTCAGCTACCACCACAGCCGCCGACGGGTCCGGATCAAACGGGCAGCTGTCGGGGCCCTGGCCGTCCTCACCGTGCCTGCTGGCCCCGGGCGATCCGGGCCGTCCGTGGCTGGCTGGTGCCCTGGAACACGCTGCGACGCTACTGGCGGGCTTGGACACCCCAGCCCCCACCCACCGAACTCCAGGCCATAATCGACGCCGTCGCCACCGGCAGACCTCTTGATCTCTACTGCCCGGTCTAACAAACCACCGCTAGATGTAGGAGGCCAGGACATTACTGACGCCTTGGTGTAGCCGCGACGCAGGAGGTTCTCCATCAGCGGCGCTGTGGGGGCGGTGGAAGTTGTAGTGGATGTTCCAGATCGCGAGCGCTTCTCTACGCTGGTCTTCGGATAGCCATGCGCGGGCGTAGAGGAACTCCTCGGCAAGGATGCGGTTGTATCTCTCCACCTTCCCGTTGTGTCGAGGCGTGTACGGGGTGATCCGCTGGTGGCGTGACCCGAGCAGGGCCCGAGCGAATGCGTCAGCGCGGTAGCAGGCACCGTTGTCGGTCACGACTCGCTCGATGTGGGTGATGCCGTGGGCGGCGAACCAGACTCGCGCCCGGTGAAGGAACGCGACGGCAGTGGCCGCCTTCTCGTCAGGGAGCTCTTCGGTGTAGGCGAGCCTGGAGTACCCGTCGATGGCGGAATGGAGGTACACGTAGCCGCCGCGCTCGCTCTTGCCCTTGCGGCGCTCGACTGCCTTTGCCTGTTGACTTCCGCGACCGTGGATACGCCAGCCACCACCGTCCGGGATCCGGCCGGCCTTCTTCACGTCGACGTGCACCATGTGGCCGGGCCGTCGAGCAGTGATCGTCCGCAGCTCTCGGTTGGTCTTGCCGTTGGGGTCGATGAACTTCCGTCGGTTCAGACCGAGGGCGGCCAGGTGGCGGGTGACCGTGCGGCGCGAGATCACAACCCCGTCGCCGGCGAGCTCGTGGGCGATGCGAGTGGCCGACCACTTGTGAGCACGCCGCATCTCCTCAATGCGTGTAACCACGTCGACTGGTGTCGCGCTCGGCTGATGGTGCGGCGTCGAGCTTCGATCAACCAACCCGAGTTCGCCGTATCGCCGGTGCCGGTTCACCCACTTCGACGCCGTTGCTCGGGAAATCCCCATCTCTGCGGCGACATGCGCGATCGGACGAGTCTTGCAACGTTCGATCAACCGGCGGCGCCCCTCCACGGACAATGGTGCGTTCGCGTGGGTCATGGTGTCGTCGAGTCCGTACGAGACGCGTGGTGCCGTGCGCCGGTGACGATGAGTGAGACGTTCTGTCCGCCGAAGCCGAAGGAATTGCTGAGCACGGCCTCCTGGGGGACGTCTCGTCGCTCTGCGACGACATCGAGATCGATGTCAGGCCCGACGCCGGCCGCGGTGAGGTTGCGGGTCGGCGGGATGACGCCGTGCTCCACACTGAGGACGGCGATGAGCGCCTCGATCGCACCAGCCGCGCCAAAGAGATGACCGAGTGCCGCTTTGGGGGCTGTCACGGTGGCGCGGCCGAAGACCTCCCTGATCGCGTGTGCCTCGGCGACGTCGCCGACCGGAGTTCCGGTGGCGTGGGCGTTGATGTGGCTGATCTGCTCGGGAGCCAAGCCGGCTTGCGCGAGGGCCTTCCGCATGGCCGAGATCTGACCGGAGCCGTCGGGAGCGGGTGCCGTGATGTGGTGAGCGTCGGCGGCGATGCCGGCGCTCGCGAGTACCGCGTGGACGCGCGCGCCTCGGGCGCTGGCGTGCTCGGCGCTTTCGAGCACCATGACAGCGGCGCCTTCGCTGAGGACGAATCCGCTGCGGTCCGCGGCGAACGGCCGGGACGCTGAGGCGGGTTCGGCGGTGTGCCGCGACAGTGCTTGTGCCTGGGCGAAGCCGGCGACGGTGATCGGGGTGATCGCGGCCTCGGTCCCGCCCGCGATGACCACGTCCGCCTCGCCGGCACGGATGAGCCTGGCGCCCAGGGCAATCGCCTCGGCACCGGAAGAGCACGCCGAGACGGGTGTGTAGACCCCGGCCCGTGCGCCGTATTCGATACTGATCAGCGCCGCCGCCGCATTGGGCATGAGCATCGGGACCGTACGTGGCGAGACGCGCCGCGTCCCGGCCGCCTCCAGTACGTCGTCTTCCTTCAGCAGCGTCCGTATGCCCCCGATGCCCGTGCCGATCACTGATGCAAGCCGGTCAGGGTCCACCCGCGGGGCACCGGCATCGGCCCAGGCTTCGGCCGCTGCGGTGAGGGCTGCCTGCTGCGAGCGGTCGAGCCGCCTGGCCTGCACCGGCAGCAGCGACTCGGCAGGGTCGATCGCCATCGTCCCCGCGAAGGTGTCGGGAAGGCCGGCATCCTCCTGGCCACGAAGGACGCCGCCGCGGATGCCGGACTCGCCGGCAAGCAGGGCTTTCCAGGTGGACTCCACGTCTCCACCGAGTGGTGTGATCGCGCCGAGTCCGGTCACAACGACTTCAGTCCGGTGCATGCCCTTCAACCTTTCTTGTATGCGATACAAGTAAACAAAGCCTTGTTGTATCACATACAATTTGGGTGTGGAGAAGAAGCGAACCGAAGCTCGATCAACGTCGGCTCGGTCGCGTGACCGCGGTCGCGCGACGAGGCGCCGGCTGATTGAGGTAACTGCACGGCTCTGCAAGGAGCGGCCCGGCACTGACGTGAGCGTCGCGGAGATCGCGAACGCGGCAGGCGTCTTCCCCAATCAAGTCACCTACTACTTCGGCTCCAAGGACTCGCTGATCGTGCACGCCGCCTTTCTCGGCTTGCTGCACGACGCCCGACGGATGGAGCGCATCGGTCGCCAAGCCCCCGATGCGGCGACATTTCGGCGCAACATCGCCCGCGCCGTACTGTCTCTGCCCTCGCTCCCATCAGTCGCGCGAGCACTCGCAGCCGGGATCTCCAAGCCCGAACTCGCCCCCGTGGTCGACCGGCACCTCCAGTTGCTATTCCGGCAATCCGAGCGCTTCGTGAGCCAGCTCATCGACGCTCGCGGCTGGAGGGCCCGTCGACCGCTCGACGTGGAGGCCAGGACGTTCTGGAGCACCGCGCTCGGCGCAGTGCTGCTCGTCCGCGCCGGGGCACACGGCACCGTCGCCGACCTAGACCTCGCCGGAGCATTGACCATCCACGACGAACCCGAGCGCGGCTAGCTCAGTCGAAGGGGCCTGCGGCGACGACGTCCGCGGTTCCCGCCCGACGGTGGCCTTGTCGCGGTCGGCATGTTCGCCGTCGCCGACGAACTCCACTGTTGCGGCTAGAGCAAGGCGTCAAGAACCTGCTTGCCAGCAACAGCTAGAGCAGGACGATGTAATCCCCTTCTGCCAGCGCCAGTTGGAGGAAGAGCGGACTGCCCACGACCCGCTCCGGGGACGCCTGCAGCAGGAGGAACACCGTCTTCATGGTGAGGGGGAGGTCCCCGGAGAAGAAGCGGTGGTTGCTGGAATTGATGTTGAATGACCCGTCAGGCTGCGGCCCTTCGCTGAAGTAGCGCAGCGACGCGTCGAGGAGCAGCGGCCTTCCGCCCACGTCGCAGACGAGCGTGACGACCTGGTCGGTGTGCGGGTCCGTCAACGGCTGCGCTACCCGGAAGAGGCCCGTGCAGTGGTAGTACATGCCCACCACCCCCGCGCCGTCCAGCGCGGTGATCGGCCGGATCGCGGACTCGGTGGCGAGCGCGGCGAGGACCTTACGGAGCTTTTCGACGTACCCCATCTTCAGCTTGCTGTCGCGCTGCAGCACGCCCTTGCGGCCGTACGATCCACCCGCCCTGAACAGCGACAGGATCTGCCCGATGCCCCAGTTGGCGTGGGCCGACACGGTCACGTCGACCTGCTTGGTCTGCGTCTCGGAGAGCTCGTAGTAGGCCTTCGGGTCGAGCTGCTCGTAGAGGCTGTCGACCTTGGCACGGGACACGTAGCAGAAGTACTCCAGAGGCATACCCGCCGCCTTCTAGTCAGAGGGAATCAGGCGCTCGTACTGGGCGAGGACCCAGGGGGCCCTGAGGTGGGGGCTGCCGTCCAGGAGCTGCTTGAGCAGCGGGTATGTGGTGGTGACAGGATCCTCGACGAGGGCTCCTTGCTCCATCCACACGCCCACGCACGGCAGGTCGTTCTCCTCAGGCTCGCCCTCGGTGAGCCGCACGGCGAGCGTGACGGCTTGGTCAACCAGGGCCGCGCCCGGGTCCGCGTGGCCGGCCTGCAGCAGGGCCAGGCCCGCGTTGAACCAGACCGCTGGCAACTTACCGGCGTCGACGATGTCGCGCAGGCTCAGCAGCAGGGCCGCCGCGTTCTCGTACTGCCCCTGCCGGCGCAGGACATAGGCATAGCTGGCTCGCGACCAGGGGCTGTGGGGGTGGATGCGGCACGCCCGCTCCAGCAGCTGTGCGGCCTCGGCATACCGCTCGTCCCGCAGCGCCTCCGCGGCCTGCCGCAGCACCGGGGCCGCGGCGCGCTCGGCGTACCCCAACTCCTTTACATGCTGGGTGAGTTCCTTGGGCCCTTCTGCGTCCAGGTCCAGCGGGGTCGACTCCACCAGGGCCTGCGCCTTCGCCACCTCGCCGCAATCCAGATGCGCCTCGACGAGCGTGGCGTCGTCCGCGCAGTGGTAGGGGAAGATTCGCTTCATCCGCTCGGCGATGTCCAGCACGGTCCGCGGCAGTTGCCCGTGCGCCGCCGCGAACAGGCAGTAGCGGTAGTAGTCGCAGTAGTTGGGCTCGATGGCCAGGACGCGATGCGTCACCTCCAGGGCCACGTCCGTACGGCCCTGGGCCAGCAAGACGCCCGCCAGATTGGTGAGCGCGATGGTGTGCGCGGGGTGTTCTCTCAGGATCTTCGTATAGGCGGCGTGTGCGGCGTCGTAATCTTCCTCCCGGAGCAGCACCAACGCCGCGTCGAGCACCTCTCGTGCGAACGGTCCACCGCAGTCGCCAGCGTTGTCCTGCATTTCGAAGACCCCACCGTGCAGCTCCAGCAGCCGCTGGTGCATGAGGACCTTTCTGAGTTTGGGTTCCTGCCACAGCGCCCGGTGCCCTTCCGCAAAAATCGTGCCGCGTTCCAGAGCCGTTGCCTGCTCCCGGAAGATCTTGATGACGTGCAGGGCCAGACCGGAACGGCTGTTGACCAGCAGGTGTGTCACACGGTCGGCGCCCTCGCCGAGATACGCGCCGATGGTGTATATGCACCCGTCGACGACCACCGTTCTGCCCTCGAAGTCCTCCGGCAGGTCGTGCACCAGGTCGAGTTCCGGCATGGATGCCCCCTCGTCCGGCAGGGGGCCACCCCCCCTTCTCCGGCAGACACCAGTGTCCCGCGGAGCCGGCCCCTCACCAAGCCGTCCGGGCGCGCAGGCCGGATGTCTTGTGAAGGGCCCACCTCAGGCCGGGCACGTGGCGGGCAGAGGAGGACGGTGACCGCGTGCACGTAAGCGTGGTCGGTGGCCACGGTGATATCGACAGAGCCTCGAGTGCCGCCTGCAGTGTCGCGGAGTCTCGCTTCCACCGTTTCGGAGTCGTGAATTGTCGCAGCTGCTATAGGACCGGATCCCCTATGAAGCCCACGAGAGCGCCGGCCCCTCCACCCGATGCGACTGCTCAGGATCAGCGACAGGACGGCCCTGTTCGACACCCGAAGACGAGAACAAGCTCAGGCCGGAGCAGACGGCCGCTAGGGGGAGGCCGCCCGTTGCCAGCTCACGGTTGGGACGCGGAGCTGGGAGCATCGTCGCCGCCGGGGACAGGGCTGCCACGCGGACGCCGGACCTGAGCCTGGCCGAGTCCCGGCTCGCCCACGTGGCCGTCACCCGAGCACGCCAGCAGCTCGACCCTTTACGGACTGTCCTGGATCTACGACCATCCCGACGGCAGCCCCGAACGCCCCTCGCACGTACGGAGAAACCTACTGACCCCGCACGAGCAAGACCCCAGCAGCCGCCAGCGAACCATCGCCCTGGGACCGGCTGGGGCCGCCTCCAGAAGCGTGAGCACGAGACTCGACTGTGCCCAGCGGGCCCCCTGTTGGCGGGGATAGGCCCGCCAAATGCTGGCTGACCGCTCGGTAGAGTGGCGGCCATGCGGATGAAGATCGTTATTGCTGTCAGTGTGATGGGCCTGGCAATCACCGGGTGTTCGGACGGAGGGTCCGCCGCCGACGCGGCGCCGCCAGTTGCCTTGCTGCCGCACAAGGTGCCCAAGCCGCCTCCGCGGCCGGACGACGAGCCGGCCACGGCCGCCGATGCCACGTTCAGTCAGAACTTGGAGTGGGAGCTGCGTCGTAAGACCCGTGCCATGGCTGCGGCCGCAGGTAAGGTCACCGCGGAATGCCCGAAGGATCTGGGGTCGAAGAGCGGTACCGAGGTGAGCTGCACGAGCACCTACAGCGGTCTAGAGCTGACGTGGGATGTGCACATCGGCGACGCATCCGAATGGTCGGACTCCGTGGTGCAGTACACGGCCGTTCCCCGCAAAGGTCTTCTCACCCGCGACGGCATCGTGCGCTACTTCTACGGCAACAGCTCGGCGGACGAAGTGCGCTGCAACGCCATTCCCGAAGCCGTGCTGGTGCCCTTGAACCAGCCCACCAGCTACGAGTGCCAGAACATTTACAAGGACAAGGGGCCGATGTTGCCCGAGAAGGTCAGAGCCACCGACAGCGGGCCCAGCCAGGTGTTCTGACCACGACAAGGTCACTGCCCGGTGCTGTTGCCGAGCACACTCAGCGGCGGCTGACACAACCGGTTGTTTGCCAGAGACCTGAACCGAAACCGGTGCTACCGCTACGGCTGTGTTGGGTTCTTCGGGGATCAGGCACAAATGCCGTGAGGACGATCGACGGGGTGCAGTCTCGGTGACGTAGCGTCACCGAGACCGTGGTCGGCGTTCACGGCGGAGTTATCGGAGCGGTCCTTGCTCGTCGACGAACACGGTGGGCGTGGACAGGAACACCTCGGTGTTCGCCGGGCCGTAGGCGATGTTGAACGTGCCCAGCCAGTACGACCAGTCCTGCATCCCCGCCGCGCTCCTGAAGCGATAGTTGAGCTGCCAGGGGCCGTCGCGGCCGGGGCGGGAGGGCGCTCGGTGATCACGACTGGGAACGGTACGTAATTCCGTGCCTCGAACTTTCATCCACAAAGCCCTCCTGAACAGGGCAAACAAACACCTGGGCCCGGACCGCCCAAGAGACCCGACGCCTGAAGTGACTGAAGTCACAACGGAGTTGGGCGAAATCGAGCGCCCCGCACCATCCCCTGATCGCCTTCCGCTCGCCTTCAGCGCCCTCGTCACACAAACGGATGAGCCGCCAGATCAGGACACGCTCGACCCCGCCTGTGGGGGGCAGGTGGGCCTTCCTCGCCTGTTTCCGTGGCGGTGGCCGGTGCGGCTCAGCTCAGCCAGGTCGTGGCGTACGCCTCGGTGGCGTCTCGCCGGTACTCGGCCAAGCCCGGCGCGGGTCTTGCCTGGTGGAATGATGTGCGGCGCGGCATGATCGCGGCCATGCTGATCGCTCATGAAGGTTGTTCGCCGACGGTCCACCCCACGGCCTATGTTGCTCCGACCGCCACGCTGTGCGGGGACGTGCGGGTGGGGGCCGGGTGCCGAGTCCTGTTCGGTGCGGTGCTCACTGCCGAGGGCGGGCCAGTGGAGCTGGGCGAGGGCTGCATCGTGATGGAGAACGCGGTCCTGCGTGGTACCCGACGGGATCCGCTGATTCTGGGACGGCAGGTCCTGGTGGGCCCCACCTCCTACCTGACCGGCTGCCGTGTCGAGGACGAGGTCTTCCTGGCCACCGGCAGCCGCGTCTTCAACGGGGCACTGATCGGGACCCGCTCCGAGGTGCGGATCAACGGCATCGTGCATCTGCGCACCGTGCTGCCCGCCGGCTCGATGGTGCCGATCGGCTGGATCGCCGTCGGCGACCCGGTGCGCGTCCTTCCGCCGGAGGACCACGACGGGATCTGGGCGGTGCAGAAGAATCTGGACTTCCCCGGCTACGTCTTCGGCCTGGACCGCCCCGCCGACGGCGAGAGCCTGATGCCGGCCATCTCCGAACGCTTCGGCCGCGGCCTCGGCCGCCACAGCAACGACCAACAGATCTGAGCCCTGCTGGAGGAGCTCGGTCCTGCCGTCCACCGCGCGGATCCACCAGGCGAGCCGTGATGAGTGCCGCGATCGGCCTTGCGGCGAGCCACCGACACCTTGCCGTCGGCGAGTGACGGTCATAGTCGGCCCGGCGCGCGCGGAAGCCCCGGAGGGCGGGTTGAGGTCAAGCACTCGGACCGGCTTGGCCTCCTCCCATTTGAACCGCACCCGCACGCCCCGGCCAGGGAACTCACGAGGCGGAGGAGCTAGGCGATCGCGTCGGGGCGATCAGGTTGCCGATCCGGCTCGTGCCCGAGCCGGGCTGCCCACCAGGAACACCACGGTCGGGACATCCTGAGGAGTGCGCCCTGACAGAAGCTGGGGAAACGATCCGCTCCTGGAAGATGCGCTTGTTCTGCTCCGCGGGGGGGGTAAGTAGGCGGCGGCCTCGTCGCTCACGCACGGCCCCGCGGATCTCGTCCGCCAGGGCGGCGTACCGGCGCCGGACCTCAGCGATCCTCTCCTGATATGGAGTACGGGTCACGGCGGCCGCCACCGGTCCCATCCCGCTGAGGCACATTGTCGTGTGTGCTGGCCCTGGAGGCCCGGAGGGGCGGTCCTGTCATGCGAGCGGTGTTAGCTCCAGGCCCGTCCGGCGGCTGACACGATCAAGTAGGGACAGTGCCCAAGCGTTGCGTTCGTCCACGCAGGCTTCGATGCGTTCCTGAACGTGGAGTAAGTCTCGATGCCTCTCATCACCGGTCAGCGATTCGATCCTCATGATGCGATCCGTTGCAGTGCGGAGCATGCCAAAGAGGTCCAGGGTTCCTACACTCGTAATTCTGAGGTGCGTGAGTTCCGCCAGCCGCAGTCGCAGCTCCTCCGAATCACGCGTGGCCTCTGCTTCGAACTGATCGAGGCTGAGCCGCTGAAGCGCTGCGTCGCGATGTGCGCGTCGGAGAAGATCCAGCCATACATCAACAACGACGCGGGCACGAACGTACCTGTCGAGGTCCAATGTGGCCTGGTTCTCCGCCCTGATGTTCCGCTCGGCTTGCTGTCGGCGCCGCTCCACCTGAAGCGGTCCGAAGTAGCCGACGGCTGCTCCCACTGCAGCGCCCAGGAACCCGCAGACTGCCCCCACCAGTGCCGCGTCCATGCCCACCTCATTCCAGTCGGACGCTCTCCCACGCCCTCGTCCTGGAGCTATTCGGCTGTGGCAGGCTGCAGAAACTCGTTTAGCTTGAGTTTTAACCTCCGAGGGTTCGTGCGGTGCCGTGATGGGTTGCGTCCCCACACGTCGTCGGCCTCATGGCAGATCACGTTGGTGACGTGCACCGGGGTTCTGGAACACCGCACTGACATCCGCGATTCCCACCGGGGTTCCGAAACCCGGTGTGGGTCTTGGCAGTTCGGCCGATCCTGGAACCCGCCGGTCAGCGCGGCGGCATGGCTGACTGGCACGGTGTGCGTGACGCATCCCGTGTCGGTCACCAGGTGAAGCAGAAAGCTGGTCGGTTCGTGCAGGTAGCCGATCATGCGGTCGGCGCGCATGCACAGCTCGCTCTGGCGGTAGGTACTGGGCGCAATCGCCAGCATGGTGTCGCCGAAGGATGCACTGATGGACCTGTGCACGTGGCCGGCGAGCACCCGGACCAGGCGCCGGAATCTTCGCCCTCGCCAGGGCGGTCGCGAACGGCACGGCCGGGCCTGCGGTGCTCGTCTCGTTTCCTGATCGCGGGCGTGGCGAGCGCGGCCGCGGCCTTCTCGTACGCCGAGTTCGCGGGCATGATCCCGAAGGCGGGTTCGGCGTACACCTACGGCTATGCCGTGCTCGGCGAGTTGGCGGGCTGGTTCATCGGCTGGGACCAGTTGCTGGAGTACACAGCGATCGTGGCGGTGGTCGCCATCGGAATCTCGGGCTACTTCGGCTTCCTCCTCGGTGCGATGGGGGTAGCGGGGGGCGTGAGGTCGATCTGTTCGCGATGATCCTGTGTCTGTTCACCGCGTACCTGCTCACGCTCGGCATCAAGAACGCGGCCCGGTTCGAGACGGTCGTGGTGGTGCTGAAGGTCCTGGTCGTCCTGCTGGTGATCATCATCGGCTTCTTCCACATCGACACGTCCAACTACAACCCGTTCTTCCCGTACGGCGTCGGCGGGGCGTTCACGGGTGCTGCGACCGTCTTCTTCGCCGTGTTCGGGTACGACGCCATGTCGACGGCAGCCGAGGAGTCCAAGGACGCACAGCGGCACATGCCGAGGGCGATCATCTACTCGCTGGCGATCTCGATGGTGCTGTACGTGCTGGCCTGTCTGGTGCTGACGGGTATGCAGAACTACACGGAGATCGATCCGGAGAACGGGTTCTCCACGGCCTTCAAGTCGGTGGGGCTGGGCGGTCTCGCAAACCTCATCGCGGTGGGCGCGATCATCGGCATCCTCACGGTGATGTTCACCTTCATGCTGGGCGTGACCCGGGTTTGGTTCTCGATGAGCCGCGACGGGCTGCTGCCGCACTGGTTCGCGAAGATGCACCCGACGCGGCATGTGCCGGTGCGGGTGACGTGGATCGTCGGCGTGGCGTCGGCACTGATCGCCGGGTTCCTGCCGATCGGCGAGGCGGCGGAGCTACTAACATCGGCCTGCTCGCGTTCGTCGTGGTGTGCATCGCGGTGATCGTGCTCCGTTACCGGCAGCCGGACCTGCCGCGGAGTTTCCGCTGCCCGGGAGTGCCGTTCGTGCCGGCGACCGGTGTCGTGTTCTCACTCTGGCTGATCACGTTCCTGGCCTGGCAGCCCTGGCTCCGGTTCGTGGTGTGGCTCCTGATCGGCCTGGTGATCTACTTCGGGTACTCGTACCGGAAGTCGAACCTGGCGAAGGAGGAGAGCAGGGCTACGCCGAAGCAGCTGTGACGTGACCGGCCGCGGCGTGGACCGCGGGCAGGGGCGCCCGACCGCCGGTCCCGGCCGGGTCGGCGGGCCCGGTCCCCTGGCCCGCTTTACGGCGTTTCGAACAGAGGGCGCCGTCGTCGGCCGTTTCACTGCGTCGGCGCCACCTACCCTCTGGAGCGCGCGGCCGATGCCAGCATGCCCTGTCCGTCGGCAGCACCCTGGGCAAGGCCGTCGTCGAGATCCCCTGCCCCCGTCGGCCGGCCCGGAAAGCCGCCCGGGCATGCCGACTCGTCGAACACACACTGGCAGCCGCGATCGTCGTCCGTTCCCGGTCTCAGGCAAGGGCCTCGAAAGGTCCCCCATGTGCGGATCGGGAACGCTCGCGACGACGTCGGTCTGGGCTACGCCTAGACGATTGATTCCCCGATGAATGGGACTGCTGGAACTGCGGCGCGCTGAACTACACCCCCGACTAGGTGTGCAACTGACTAGCGGGGGTGGCGGCGTTTGCGGGCGCGGAGGACACCGGCAACGGTGACGACGCCAGTGAGGAGGGCGGCGAGCGGAAGGCCCCACCCCCGTAGCGGGCCCCGGGTTGTCTTGGCGGCTGGCTGGCTGGCCGACTGCGGTCTGGTGTGGGGGTCACTGGACCGGGCGATGTCCAGGCAGGTCGGCATCCACTCCAAGGCCATCTCGACCTTCCCGGCGGACATCTCCAGCAAGGCCACTTCGGTTCCCGCCTCGGCGCCGACGTTCACGCGCAAGGTGAGGGTGATCACCGGCAGCCCATCCCGGTCCTCGGCGATGGAACCAGGCGGCGGTGTGTACGGTTGGATTGGATGCAGGCGGGGACGCAGGAAGTCCGGTGCGTCGTGCAGCCCTGTCCAGGTCACGGCCTGCCAGCGGCCCTGTGCGTCCCTGTACTCGACCCCCGCTCCTTTGACGTGTCGCGACCGGTTCTTGGCATCCACCACATCCAGATCCCACCGGTACTGCTCCCTTGCCGGCTCGAAGTCTGTGAGCCGCACACGGAAGGTGTGCCAGCCACTACCTGACACGATGGCTTGAGGCGCTCCGATGAAAGCGAAGTCGAACAAGCTGTCCGGCTCGTCGTCCCGGTCGGGATGGTCGACCTTCTCCGCCCACGACATTGGGCACTGCATGAGTGGTTCCTCGGGCGGCGGTGACGGGCTGGGCGATGCCGCAACCGCCGTCCCGTGCACCGCGACCAGTACTGCGGCCACCACACTCACCATCCCTCCGGACACCCGCTCCCGCCCTTCCTACGTCAGCAACCAAACACGTACATGACCCATAGGGAGCCCAGATGGTTGCGTGGCGAGGGGCAGCCTCATCGATGCCGACGGCCGCACCGGCGGCAGACCACCCGCCTTCGACCGTGAGGTCTACAAGCGGCGCAACACCGTCGAACGCGGCATCAACCTACTCAAGCAGCGGCGCGGCCTCGCCACCCGATACGACAAGACCGCCACCATCTACCAAGCCGGACTCCACCTCGGCGCCATCTTCATGTGGGCCGCAAGGTGATCCGAAAGCAGCGGCCTAGCGCCGCCCACTCCACTCCCCTGCTGCACTACGCCGAAGGGCCGCCGGACATCACCGGCGGCTGCCCTTCGGCGTTCCTCGTAGGAGCCTGCGATGTCCCATCCCGCACTCTCCCCCGCCAGAGAGCACCCCACCAGCACCGCTGCCGCATCACCGGCGGAACTGTCCCTCGAGGACCGCCTGACGCTCATCAACGCGGCGATGACCGTCGCCCTGGACCAGGCCGCCGTCGCCTACGAGGTCAACACCGCGCACATCCCCACCGAGCCGGTCGACCTGGGCGTCGTCGTCACCGTCCCGATGACCCCGACCCTCCAGCCGCTGCCGGGCCCGTACCCGACCCCGGTCGCCGCGCTGCTGCAGCGCGCCCACCATCGGCTGGGCACCGGCGGCTGGTGCAGCGGCGCCCTGGTCGATACAGAGGGCGCCCGTTGCCTGTACGGCGCGATCCACGCCGAAGCTCGCGGCGATCAGAGCCTGGAGTCGCACGGCCTGGAGGTCCTGATGAACGCGATCCGCCGTCAGTTCGGCGACGCCGACTCCGTGCCCTCCTTTAACGACGCGTGGAACAGCGGCCGCATCCCGATGCGAATGCTCGACCAGGCCGCCGAGCAGATTCCGCGAGCTGGACCAGTAACTTGCCAGCCCATGCGGGAATCGGGAAGTCGCCGACGTCTGACCTTGCTGAGCAGACAGTCGGAGGCGACGAAGCCCGCGAGACCGCCGACCCCGTCCACCTCATGCGGCTATTCGGCATCACATCGACGACTCCGATCCATCACGTCCGCGCAGCCACCCAGAACTGTTCGGCGTCGACCCCACGCAGGCATGACACGTCGGTCAGCTTTTCCGGGCTTCGATCAGGAAGCGCTGCGAGTACGCCACGAAGGGCCCATGGCGCTCCATGAAGTCGTGGAGCTCCGCAAGACGATCGCGATACGCGTCCACCGTGAAGTCGGGGACGATCCATATGACCTTGCGCAGGAAGTGGATCACTGCCGCAATGTCGTGGAAGTCGATCCGGAGAGCTTCTTGGCGCAGATCGACGACTTCCAGACCCGCCGCTTCCGCACTGGCCGTGGCCTCTATCGCACTGGTGCCGGCTGTCGTCAAGAAGGGGTCTCGGGACGCATGAGTGGAAGCCTGCTGCTGACCCATCATGAAATCGGTCAGTTCTCGCACCGAGCCTGAGCCGACCTGCTGGGAGAGGTAGGTGCCGTTCGGGCGCAGAACCCGGCGAATCCCGTCCCAGCGGGTCACCACGGGATGACGGCTGACGACCAGGTCGAAGTGATCCGGCGGGAACGGCAGGTCGGCCGCATCCTCTACCTCGACGACGGTGGCATGGAACTTGGCCAGGTTGCGCCGGGCGATCTCCAGATTCGGCTGCCATGACTCCGTCGCCGCCACCACAGGCGGGGCAACTGGGACGGACGCCAGCGCCTCCCCACCGCCGGTTTGGATGTCGAGAGCGGCCTCGGCCCTCGACATCCGGTCCGCGAGCAGCTTCGCATAGCCCCACGACGGGCGCTGCTCGGTCGCGCGTCCGGCGAACCACGAGAAGTCCCAGCCCTCCGTCGGGACGGCTTCCCCCTCGGCGACAAGATCTTCGAACCTGGGCATGGGAGCGAGGATGGCAGACGTCCAAGAGGCACGCACAACGATTACAGCGGTGCCAGGCGGCGGGACCTGCAACCAGAAGAGAAACCCGACGCCTTCGCAACACGGCCCGACTCGCGTTGACAGGTGACGTCCCCGCCTCGATCCTCGCTGCCCTCACCGGGACCAGCATCGACAACGCAACGCGCTGGGCGAACTTCGTCAAGCGCAACTGGACCGACTACATCGCCAGCCGTCGAAGCGACAGCTGATTACCCGCAGGCAGAGCCCGCCAGTCGGCGGCGGCCAAAGTGGCGGTACGGGAGCTCCCGCGGCGCGCTCCTACTGCGGTCGCATCAGGTCCAAGTCCTCACCCCATGCGTCCAA
>NZ_JBVHDR010000047.1:0-16124 GCF_055563295.1 Streptomyces sp. NPDC002868
AGGACCTCGACAATCCTCATTCTTGCTGGTCAGAGGCGCTTTTCGTTTGTCTGACCACCCGTCGGACACCACGCTTCATGAAAGCGCGAGGCTAGTGCGCCTACTGCCGCACCCAATACAGCCGCGAGTCCTGAGTCCATGGTTGAAGATTGTGCACGTTCACGGCGGGCGTCCACCCAGGTGCAACTACAGGCCGCCAGTGGTGAAGTCCGAGTCGCCGACATCCCCACCCCGCGGGACGGACACCGCGTCAGATCGCAGTTCTGACGCCGCGCGACACTGCTGCCGATCACGGACGTCCGTTGGGACAGGACGGGATGTTCTTGACAAAGCTGAATCCACACAACGCCCTGGCGAACGATCTACCGCTTCGCCCGGCGCTGGGCGGCCACCGGCGTCATCAACCTCATGCGCGACCAGCTCCGCCGGGCAGTACGTCTCAGCAACGGCAACACCCCGCAGGCCGCAGCCGTCTTCATGGACTCCCAGCGCGCGAAGACCTCCGAGACCGTCGGCAAGGACAGCTACGGCTACGACGCCGCGAAGAAAATCAACGGCGGCAAGCGCCACATCGTCGTCGACACCCGCGGCCTGGTTCTGCTCGTCATCGTCACGCCGGCCAATGTCACCGACCGGGACGCCGCCCGCGAAGTCCTCTTCCAGCGCCACCTCAATCACTCCGAAATCGCCACTGTCTGGGCCGACTCGGCTTACGCGGGCACCCCCTCGTGACCTGGGCGAAGACACAACTCGACCTCACAGTCAAGACGGTCCGACGACCACCGAACACCAGCGGCTTCTCGACCTCCCCGCCGTTGGGTCGTAGAGAGGTCGCTGTCCTGGATCATGCGGGCCCGCCGTCATCGCCGCAACCACGAGAGGGTGACCCACCGCCTCACCCGCAAGCCAGCCCGACAGCCGGCCCGCCCGCCAGTCAGCCCAGCCTCGATGCCCGTCGCCGCCTGACCACGAACAACGCCATCGCTAGTCGAAGTAGCCGTTCCCGATGTACGGGTACAGAGAGCCTGGGCACTGGGTGGGGGGATCCCGGTCGACGTCTTTGTGCCCCTTGACATGGCGGCCTTCTACGCGCGCGCCGGCCTGGTCGTAGCGCCGCACCCACTCCATGACCGCCTTGGTCTCCCGCAGCATCACGTCGGTCGGCTTCGGATCGCCGCTGCCGATCAGACCGCAGATCGCATAGTAGCGCTCGTTTGTGTACCGACTGCCGTTGGCTCCCGGCTGGGAGGCGAGCCCACGCCCCACGAAGGTGTACCCGTGGTGGCAGATCAGGTAGTTGTAGGCGATGTCCCAGTACCGCTCGCCCCCGGTGATCGGGGACGGGTGCATGTGCCGGTGCTGGATCAGGCGCACCTGGTAGTAGCAGTCGTCGAACGGAGCCGGGGTGCGACCGGGACTGTGCTCCTCGCGCATCTCCTTCCCGCCCCCGGCGTAGTGCAGGACGATGCCGCCCCACTCCGGCCAGAAGTTGACAGTGTCGGTCTGCGTGGGCGCCGCGGCACGCCACTCTCTGCGGGAGATGAATCTCGGAGCCGGTGCCGCCTTCGGAGCGGCTTCCCTGTCCTTCCCGTCTGGCCCGACGAGGCGCTGCTGTCCCACCTGCTCGATGCGCTGTGCCCACTCCCGCTCGGTTGACGGCCACTCCCGGTGCTCCGGGTACGTCGGCATCCTGCCCCCTCATAGTTGCAACCTGTGGTGTTTCAGCCTGGGTGAACGCCAGACAGCCTGCTGAGGCTGACCACATGGGCACAAGGGCTTTGGGCTGTCCCGGACACGACGCCACTGTCCGAGCTGGTCAACGCGTTGTCCGGGACAACACGCGGTCCACGCCACCTGCGTGACGGAGCATCTCTCTGGGGAACAGCGCGCCGTCGGATTAGCGGAGTGTGGCCGCCCGCACGGTCCGTTCACTCGCGGCTACGAGCTTGAAGTCGATGTTTGGGGCGAGCGGTTCGATGACGCTGCTGAGCCTTCTGGCAGACCTCGTCCAGAGTCTCGGTGCCCCAGCCGGCCGCTCGGCTCATCCCGAGGGTTCGTCAGCACATACATCTGCGGGGCCAGGCTGCCGATCAGCTGACTGAGCTTCAGGATCGCCTCGACGTGCGTCAGGGTGGCGCTTGGCGCTCGATCAGCAGGCGCCAGGTTCCTCCGTCTGTACTGGGAAAGCCTGTCGCAGACTGATCAGCTCGATCCCACGCGGCCGAAGCGACCGCAGCGCGGCGGAGTACGCGGTGGTCTGTCCAGTGGCATCGGCGAGATCAGGCAACAACGGTGCCCCGGCCTGCCCGACCACCCCCGTTCCGTCGGCGGATACGACGAACTTGGGACGTGAACCGACTGGCCTGCACGCAGAAAGTGCCTTCCTCTGGTGACGACAGGCCCCCTCGACAAGACTCATCGTCCCAGCGCAGAAGGCACTTTCACGTTCCCGCTCAAAACCCGACCTCACACCAAATGAAACGGCGAGGCTAGAGTCGGTCGCATGACGGAGGCACCTGGCCATGACCGCGGCATGCGGTCACGCGACGCGATCCTCGACACCGCCACCGAGCTGATGTCGCGGCACGGCTACGCCGCCTCGTCCATTTCGATGATCTCCGCCGCATGCGGCCTCCCCGCCAGCTCCATCTACTGGCACTTCGGCAGCAAGGACGGCATCTACGTCGCGGTGCTCGAACGCGCCAGAATTACCTTGCTGGCAGCCCTGCCACCGGTCGAGGTACCCGGCGCGGACGTTGCACAACGGCTGAACAACTTCCTCGAAGCGGTCCGAGACGGATTCCAACGCCACCCGCACGGCCTGAAGCTGCTGCTCGGGCTGGGCATGTTGCAGCAGAACGCCAGCAGGGCGGCCGTGGCCGAGCTGCACCACTACCGAGACGCCCTGGTTGCATGGGCCCAGGACTCCCTGAGTGTCGTCTTCGACCTGCGCGACCGCCCGGAGGTGTCGGACGAACTTGCCCGCTTCACCCTCAGAGCTGCGAGTGGAACCGCCGTTGCCCGTTGGTTCGAACCAACCACTGACTTGGAGACAGAGCCGCTGCACGTCGCGTTGATGGCCTTGGCGGCCCACCACGGCGTTCCCCTGGGAAAGGCATCCGCGGCAGCCCCGCGTCCCGGAAGTGTCGCGAACCGGTCGGTCGCCGCCAGACAGACGAGGCCGCCCCGCACTGCCGGGCACGCCTGACCGCGGCCGAGTGAGACGCCTGGCCGCAAGATGGCCGCCGGTGGCGATGACGTGGGCCGACCGCAGCCGGCGGGTGAGCTACCCGCGCCAGTTGGGCGGGGGTGAGCGTTCGTGAGGCGGCACGGCGCGCGGGCGAAGGCAACCATCGCGGCCAGGCGGTCCCGCTGTCGGCACGCCCGGCGCCCGTCCCGGACGAGCGTGAACGTGGAAGTCATCACACCCTCCTTCCGCCGTGCTTGCCCTGCGCAGGACGGATCACGGTTGAGCCCCGACTCGGTGGCCTGCCGGGGACGGGGCATGGGCCCCGCTCGGGGGCCGGGACGGCGGCCTCACCGTACGGGGGAGGCCGCCGAAGGGGCCCGTCGGAGCGGAAGTGGACCCGCTCCATCGAGCGACGAGGCGCCCGTCAGGAGGTGCCGGAGGGCTGCCAGAACGTGCAGCGGTGGTCGGCAGCGAAACCGGTGGTGGGAGCGGTCCGGTCCGGGGCCAGCACCTGGATGCGGTCGCGGTCGGCAGCGTATCGCGGCCAGATGGCCGCTCCCGGCCCGTTGGGGTTGCCGGTGGCGGCGAACCTGACCCAGTAGCCGGCCATCGTGGCGGACAGCCGGCGCTGGGCGGGAGTCAGTAGTGGCAGAGCGTTCATCGGGAACAGGTAAGCCAGTTCCGAAGCGTGGAACGCGCCCTGCGGGGTGTGTGGCGCGGGGATGAACGGCGGCGCCTGGGGATCGTTGAACTCGTAGGCGTAGACGGGCACCCGGCCGCTGTACAGGCGGCTGTCCGCTCTCGCCGGGCAGGCGAACCGCTGGTCGGTGCCGACGGCGGAATAGGCCAGGTTGGGGGACGGGTACGCGGAGGCCGGGTACGTGTCGAGGACGGCGGCCGCCCGGTCGGGATGCTGCAGTCTGATCAAGGCGGCGTACGTCTGGGGCGTGAGCGGCCCGCCGCCGAGCAGGTCCACATACAGCGCTGTGAAGTACCGGTACTCGTCGTGGGTGCTGCCGCTCAGTGTCGGGACTGCGTTCACCCGCCCCGCAGCCCACGCCTTGTCCGGCGAGACCGGAAGGATGCTCGGCCCGGTATTGGCTCCCCACAAGGGTGGGGCGGCCCCGGGGGCGCCGCGGATGAGCTCGGTGGTGGGTACGGCACGCAGGCAGGCAGGGGCGGTCGACGGGGCGGTGCAGCCGACCGAGGCCGCGAAGCTCTGCCCCTTCATCTCGGCCGCGGCCAGGGTGAGCGGGGTGAGAGCGCCCTGGGATACGCAGCTGCCGCTCTGCTGGACGGCCCGGTGGAACAGGCCCTTCGCCGTCGGCGAGGTGATGTGGAGGCAGGTGTCGACGGATCCGGCGGACTGGCCGGCGAGGGTGACCCTGGTCCGGTCGCCGCCGAACGCTCCGATGTTGCTCCGTACCCAGCGCAGCGCGGCTTGCTGGTCCATCAGGCCGTAGTCACCCGAGGCATGGTCCGCGCTCTCGGCCGACAGGGCGGGGTGGGAGAGAAACCCGAGTGCTCCGAGGCGGTAGTTGACCGTGACCACGACCACGCCCCGCGCGGCCAGCGCCGCGCCGTTGTAGTCGCTTCCGGCGCCGTAGGCGTTGCCGCCGCCGTGCAACCACACCAGCACTGGCAGGGTCCTGTTGCCGGTCCGGGCCGGGGTCCACACATTGAGGTATAGGCAGTCCTCCGAGGTGCTGCCGGTCCGGTTGGAGTCGCCTGGCAGGACCGGTCCGCCATCCGGGAGGAGCGTCAGCGGTAATTGGGGGCAGGGGCTGGCCGGTGCGCTGGCGTCCCGTACGCCGGACCACGGTGCGGCCGGCTGGGGCGGGCGCCAGCGCAACTCCCCGGTCGGGGCGGCGGCGAAGGGGATGCCCTGGAAGACCCGGCCGCCGTCGGGACCGGCGGCGCCGCGCACCGTGCCGTGCGTGGTGCGGACGACCAGAGGGTCGTGTCCGGAGTCGGCGGAGGCTGCCGGGGGTGCCGTGATCGAAAGCAGCAGTGCCGCGACGGCGGTCGCGGCGCGGGTCGCGGTACGGCGCACGCTGCGGGATCTCATCGGTCTCCTTCTGTTTCCTTCGGTGGCGGACGCGGGCACACGGTGGGTGCCTGTCTGGTGCTGCCGTCGCAGCAGGGTTGCCGGTGTCACTGCGTGTGTTCGTAGGCGCCGATGTCGCAGGCGGCGCCTTGGGGACGGGGGACGCCGCGCTGGTCGGTAGCGGGGCAGTGGGCGGCCGCGTCGAGGCCAGGGCTGCCGGGCAGCAGCGCATTGGTGTCTGTGGGCCCGCCGTTGTCGGCGAGAGGTCCGACCAGCGGCGTACGGCTTGGCAGGTCGCCCGCGGCGGTGAGGTGGCAACTGCCGTCGCTGTCGATGTTGTGGCCATGCGATTCGATGTCGGCGAAGACCTTCTTGCAGTCACCGGACGCGTCCTGGCTGGTGTTGCCTGCCACGATCGAGTTCTGCAGGGTGAGATGTCCCAGTGGCAGATCGATGATGTCGGTGATCGGCGAGGGCAGGCTGTCCAGGTAGGCGGGCGCGATGTTGATTCCGCCGCCGCCGTCGGTCGAGCTGTTGCCGGTGATGGTCGAGTTGAGGATCTTCACGGGCCCCAGGCCACGGATGTCCACGCCCCCGCCGTAGCCGCCGAGGCTGCCGGGACGGCCGCCGGGATCGATCACCCGGTTGTCGGCGATCGTCGAGTTGACCACTGTGCCGCTGTCGTCGAACCTGATTCCCCCGGCCTCCCCCGCGACGTTCCCGCTGACGGTGCTGTCGATCAGGTCCAGGTGCGAATCCGGGGTGTTGAAGATGCCGCCTCCGTATCCGGCGGAGTTCCCGGTCACGGCAACCCGCCTCAGGGTCATGTTCTTGTCGTTGGCGATGCCGCCGCCACCGGTGTCGGTGATGGGCACTTCGCGCTGCCTGGCGACTCCTCCGGTGACCGTGAGGTCGGACAGCCAGGTGTTCGCCCGCATGCGGAAGGCCCGGTCGATGCGGTTGGCGTCGATGATGGCGGTACGCGTGCCAGCGCCCCTGATCGTGGTCGGCGCGTTGACGTTCAAGTCACCGGTGCTCGGGTCGGGGTGCGATCCGATGACCAACAGGGGGTTGGGCGGAATGGTCAACCGGTACCGGCCGGCGGGCAGCGTGATCGTGCTGCCCGGCCGGGAGTTGGCGGCCATCACCGCCGCGCGGAGACTGCACCCACCGGCCGCGGTGCGGCAGACGCCGTCCGACGGGTCCGCGTCCACCGCGTCGGAGGTGATGTCCACGGTGAACTCAGTCGGCCCGGCGGCCTTGGCCGCGGCAGAGACGGAGGCGGAGGCGGAGGCGGCCAAGTTCGCCGCCGTGACGAGTACAACGACGGCGAGTGCCCCTGGGGTGGCTCGGTTTCTCATCTGGTGAACTCCTGTCCGCGAAGGAATGCTGACTGGTGTTCCGACCGGCAATGTCTGCCGGGGTTTCACGACCTGCCGGGATCGCCCCGAGGCCGGTCTGGGCTGCGGGGTGAGGAGCCGTGGAGAAGGGAAGAGCGGACGAACGCAATCGCCACCGCCGAGTGCGGGAGCGAAGAACCATTTCGGCTCGCCGACGGCCCCGCCGGGCACCGCTGCGCACCACGGCTCAAGCCCACCTGGTGTCACACCGAACTGCCCGTCAAAGCCGTCCCCTGCACAGGCAGGACGACGCGTTCTCGGCGACAACCCTGCCTCTCTGTAGTGAGCGTTCCATTCACAGTCGGAGCTGTCTACAGAACTGACAGGGAAACAGCGGCCGTGGCCCGAAGTCGTATTGATCGGCCCTCGGACGACCGGGGAGGTGCGAAGCGCGGACGAACAGCGAGTTCGTGCTGCCGTTCGCGCGCGCATGCGCGCGAGCGCGGCACAGCGGCCCCGGACCGTTGGCGGCAGATACGTAGCCGCCGGAGAAGCGCACCCATCGCAGCTACGGCCGCGAGGAACACCAACGCAGGCCCCATCGCGGAGGTGAAGGCATCGCCGGTCCAGCGTGGTCCGTCGCCGGGCGGCCCATGGCGGCGGCCGGTGCTGTTGCCCGCGTTCTGGCAGACCGAAGCTACTCAGCGCAGTACGGCTGCCAGCAGGTCGGCGCCCAGCGCCGTCAGATCGGGCAGATTGATGGTGTAACGGACGTAACGACCGTACCGCCGGGCCGTGAGCAGGCCCGCGCGGCGCAGGACAGCGAGGTGGCGGGAAACCTCCGGGGGTGAAAGTTCCCAAGCGTGGGCCAGCTCACCGGTGGTGTGCGGGCCGCGGGCCAGGGTGCGCAGCAGCCGCAGCCGTACCGGATGTGCGAGTGCCTCCAGCCGTAGCGTGACCGTTTCCAGCGATACCGGCTCTGATGGACTCGGCTCGGCCACGGGGTACTGCACCACCGGCTGCCACCCGGGCGCATGGACCGCCACCAGGTGCGGGCTGCCGAAGACACTGGGGATGAAGGTGACCCCGGTGCCGTGGGCGGCGGTCACCTTGTCCTGCAGCTTGTCCACGATGATGCAGTCGCCGTCCGGTGCCAGGGTGACTGCGTCGGAGACCGATGCGAGTGCCGCCCCAATGCCCTGGCGCTTCCGCAGGTCGTTCTTCAGTCGCAGGTCGGTGGCGAGCTGCACGGCGACGCCCGCCCAGGCGGTGTCGAAGAAGGCCTCGGCGCACTGTTCGAGGGTGTGGCGCACCCGCGCCCGCACAGCGGCCGGGTCCGCGAGCAGCCGTTCCGCGAAGGCCTCTTGCAGCGGGCCGCGGGCCTGTGCCAGGTCCAGGGCCCGCTCGCGCGCAGTCGCGTCGGTGAGCGGCGACGGCGCGGCAAAGTGGACCCGGTTGCTGCCGCACGTGATGACGAGCGCGGCGGTCACATACGTTTCGTCGTCGATCCGGTCCACGTCGTCCAACTCCTCGGCGAGGGTCGGCCGAGGTCGGGCGGGGACCAGGAAGTCGGCTTGTGAGGAACGCCAGAGGAACTCCGCCTCCCGCAACCGCTTGGCTAGCTCCGGCCGCAGCCCGGCCCAGACATCCCCGGCCCAGCTGGCGAGCTGCGGATGATGCCCAGGTTCGGCCAGCACGTGCAGCATCGCGGTCAGCTCGGCCAGCGGGGAGGCGGCGAACCGCAATCGCTCGGACGGCAGGCCGCTGATGTCGATCCTCAACGTCACCCCCTCAGCATCCCTGACCGGATGGCCGGCGACGGCGTCGATTGACGGTGTCCGTCAACCGACGTACCCAGCCCTGCGGCCGAACGCCCCGTTGACGCCATGGCAACCACCACCAAGATCCAGCCCCGCGCCCTCGTCCGTGCCTCCGGAGGCCCCCGCTATGCCGTCGCCCTGGCCGTGGACGCGCTCGGCACCGGCCTGCTGCGGCCCTTTCTGCTGCTCTACGGGGTGACGGTGCTGAGGCTGTCCGCGCCGGTCACCGGCATCGCCATGACGGTCGGCGTCGTCGTGGGTCTGGTGTGCATGCCCGCGGTGGGCCGATGGCTGGACCGGGGCGCACGCAGCACGGTCGTGGCAGCGTCGATGCTGGTGCGGGTGCTGGGCGTGGCGCTGCTGCTGGCCACCCCGGCGGGGCACGTCTGGCTGCTCGCGACGGCGGCGCTCTTCCTCGGCATCGGCAACCAGGCATGGCCGGCCGCCCACGCAGCTCTCGTGGCCACGGTCGCCCACGGCCGGGAACGCGACACCGCTCTCGCGGGAGGCCGCGCCCTGCGCAACGCCGGCATGGGCGCGGGCGCGCTCCTCGCCACCGCATGCCTGGCGGGCGGCACCACCGCATTGCAGGCGCTGGCAGCCGTCACCGGGCTTGCCTATCTCACTGCGGCGGCCTTGGCGTGGTCGGTCCACCTACACGCGCATCCGGCCGCTACCCCGGCCAAGGACAGGGACGACCGGCCCACACCCCGGATGCGCGCGCTGCTGGCCGCCAACGTGGTCTACGCCTTCTGCCTCAACGTCCCCGAAATCGCGCTCCCTCTGGTCCTGGTGACACAGTTGCACGCATCCCCGGTGTGGTCGGCAGCCATCTTCGTGGCCAACACGGTGCTGGTGGTCACCCTGCAGGTTCCGGTCACCGTCCTGATGTCCCGCTTCTCCCGGCGGACCGTGCTGGCTCTCGCCGGCGTGGGACTCACCGCGTCCTACCTCGGCTTCCTCGCGGCCACCTCACTGGGACACGGCTGGGGTGCCCCGGCCGTCGCCACGGTGTCCGTGGTCTGCACTATCGGCGAGATCATCTATGCCGGCAGCGCAACCGCGCTCCTCACCGCCCTCGCCCCGGCCCATGTCCTGGGACGCGCCCTCGCCCGCTTCGAGCTCTCCACGGGCTTCGGCCTCGCCGTCTCCCCGGCGGTCATCACCTCTCTCGCACCCCACGGCTCGGCCGCTCTCTGGGGCAGCCTTGCCGCTGCGACGCTCCTCTCCGCCTCCGCCGTTGCCACCGAGAAGGATCAAGGAACGCGGCTCAGCGGTTGCTGCCGCCGGGCGCGAGCAGGCTCGTGAGCTCGGCAATCGCCTCTGGCGACGGTTTGAAGTGGCGGCGGACGTTCTCCGGCTTCTTGTGTCGGGACTTCGCCATCGGCATCAACAGGGACGCGCCCTGCTCGCCGAGGTGGGTCAGCGAGGAGTGGCGGTACTCGTGCAGCTCCCAGCCTGTGCCCGGCCCCCGAAGGGCGGTGTGCTCGTCCAGCAGGGCGCGCGCCTGGCCGTAGGAGAGCCGGGCTAGCCCGGTGTCCGGGCAGACGTCGCGCGGGTGACGACCTTGCCGGGCCCCGGGCGGCGGTGGGTGACGAACACCGGGCCGCAGGTGCGGCCCTTGAGCAGCCGCGGCAGCAGCCGGGCAGTACCGGCATCGCCAGCGGCCGGCCTGACCGAACCGCTCGGCGGTCTTGCCCACCCCGATCCCGTAGTTCCGGACCGTGATCGCGTTGCCCAGCGAGTCCAGGAAGACGTCGGCCGCCGCCCGGACGGTCGAGTACCCGCTGTGGAAGCGCTCCTGGATTCCGGTGTGCTCGTTCAATGCCCACGACACTCTCTGGCCTCGGCCTCGACATCGAAACAGGGATGATCTGTCGCTGGGGGGAGTTCGGTGAGCGTCGGCCTGAGTTCGATTCGTTGACCACGTTCCTGGAGGAGATGGCGGACGCTCTTGAGGCACCCTCGGTTGCACATCCTGCCAAGCCCGGACTGGTGAACGGTGGTCTGGTGTGGGGACCGCCGGTTGATCCTGACCTGGAGGCGCTGTGGGTGCCGTTCGCCGGGTGAACACAAGTGGGGACCGGCCCGGGCCGACGGAGCCTTGGCCTGGGTGGTGAAGGTGCCGGTGAACGACCGGGTGGTCGCTGGCCTTCGGTGGTGCGGTGAGCAGCCCGTAGCTGGCGATCTGCTGCTCGGTGACCGCCAGGCGCTCGAAGGCGACCTCGGTGCCCGGGGCGTCGACGGCAGCAAACGCGGTGAGCGCCCTCAACTCGCTGCCAGCCATGTCCACCTTTCACGTGCCCGGCGGCTTGAGCTTCTCCGGGGAGTACACCCAACGCCCTCCACCAGGCCTGGCGATGGTTTCAGCACGCATGGCCGCCGTGATGCTGGGCATCACGGCGGCCATGGCGTCATCACGGCACCGTGAACCAGCAGACGTCACCGGAGTCGGGCAACCGGGAATGCGGCTGAACCTCTGCCGCGATCCGCGCCAGGACCTCGGCTTTCTCCATGTGCCACGGCAGGAAAGGCTCCCGCGTCGACTCCGTCAGATCGCCCGCTCGCGCTCCAGCGTCATACAGATCGCCGACGATCCGCAGGAGCAACGTCAGCTGCTCCTGGAACGAGGCGCCGCGTCCGAGGAGGCTGCCCACGGACCCGCTAATGACCGAGAAACCGAGCCAGTCGTCGTGAGCGTACTGGATCAGATACTCCAGCTCGCGGCAGTATGCGTCCTGGTTCACCATGGCTCAGTTCCCATGCTGCGGGATATGGAATCGCTTCATATCCAGACCGTCCACGCCGTTGTAGTCAATGAGCTCTTTCAGTGTGGCCACCGATCGGGTGACGCCACCGGGGTGCGCAACGCACGAGGCTCCCGTGCCGTTGGGGGAGGTGTTCGAAGTCTCAACCCACAGGCACAGGAGCCGCGTTGGTTCCATATTCTGCCGCACTCGACCTGCCTCACGCCCTGGTCGAGTGGGTCACGATGCTCATCGTCACCCGCGAGGGTGACCGCCGTTGCAAGCTCCCGCCGCACCAGCGTGCGCTCGTCGGCCTGACGTACCTGCGCAAGCACGACACGCTCGCCCAGATCGCCGTCGGCTTCGGCGTCTCGGTGGGCACCGCTCACGCCTACACCACCGCGATGATCAGCCTGCTTGCCGAGCAAGCACCGGGCCTGCTCAAGGTGCTGCGAGAGACCGAACCCGACTACGTCCTGCTCGACGGCACCCTCGCCGAGTGCGACCGGGTCGGCGACGGCCGGGCCGACTACTCCCACAAGCACCGCCGACATGGCGTGAACGTGCAGCTGGTGACCGACCCTTGTGGCCGACTGCTGTGGATCTCACCGGCACTGCCCGGCCGCGCACACGACCTGACCGCGGCCCGCACCCACCGGATCATCAGGATCTGCGCACGCCAGGCGTCCCGGTCCTCGCCGACCGCGCCTACATGGGAGCCGGCCCGTGGGTGACGACACCCCTCAGACGCCCGCCGGGGCGCGACCTCACACCCACCCAGCAAACCGCCAACCGTGCACTGTCCGCGGCCCGGGCACCGGTCGAGCGTGGCGTCGCACGGCTCAAGTCGTGGCGGATCTTCTGCAAGGCGCGATGCAGCCCAAATCGAATATCGTCAATCGCCGCCGCCGGACACTGGCCGCGGTGACCAGCACCGCGAGCAGCAGGCCGAGCGTGTCGGTGACGATGCTCCGCCTGCGGCCCACGATCTTCTTCCCGGCATCCGTGCCCTGGCTGGAGATCGGGACGCTGGTGGAGGTCTTGACGCTCTGCGCGTCGATGACGCAGGCCGACGGCGTGGCGTTTCGCCCTTCCCTCTGCCGCACCAACTCCCGCAGCAGGCCGGTGAGCTGGGCGAACACCCCGCCCTTCTCCCATTTCGCGAAGTACCCGTAGACCGTCTCCCACGGTGGGAAGTCGTGCGGGAGGTAGCGCCACTGGACTCCGGTGCGGTCGACGTACAAGATCGCGTCCATGATCTCGCGCAGGTCATGCTCGGGCGGCCGCCCGATATCCAGACCCCGGCCACGGCGCTCTTCACGCCAGGCGGACAAGACCGGCTCGATCAACTCCCAGCGGGCATCGGACAGATCACTCGGATACGCACGTCGTCCAGTCATGCCCTGGACGTACCGCCCGGCGGCGAGTGCGCCCAGGCGCGCAGTAACAGCAGCCGAGGCGGACTCCGCGCAACGGTACGTCCTGGGATGAGACAGGCGCATGCTGCATCCCACCCCAGCTGTCACCCCACCCGGCCATCGAGACTCAACCGCACCGGCAGCCTCACCGGCACGGCAGACCCACACAGCAGCAACCGGAACCTAACAGGCCATTAGGGATGAAAACAACCTCTCAGACTGTCCCCGCATCCTGCCGTAATACCAGACCAATCCGACGGGGCTGACCGGCTGCGTTCGATGCAGCGATGCGGCACCCGTGAGCCGGGCAGCTGAGACGACAGTGCCCAGGTGGTGGCCGTGGCTGCCACCATGGCGGCATGACCATCGACCTGCTTCCTGCGACGGGCGTACGGCTGCCCGGCCCGCTGCCCGAACTGGTCTTCGGCATGTCCGAGCAGTACGCCCGTCGCGTCCTGGCGCCGCATGCGGCGCTGTCGGATGCTTTCGTCTGCGGGACCGATTGGGCGGTTGGTTTCGACGTGCCCGGATGTTCGATCACCCTGTCGGCCTCCGACGGAGGCGGCCTTTCGATCATTTCGCTGTCGCGGCGGCCGGTCGACGAGCGAGTGGCATGCCCGGTTGCGTTCCAGGGCGTCGACGTCTTCGGGTGGCCGGCAGCCGAGATCATCGAGGCGCTTCACGAGCAAGGCGAGATGGTACAGGAGCGTCACTCCGGCACCGTGTGGATCGGCAACCTGCACCTCTCATCTGCTCCCGGCCCCCGAACGACGGCTTCCACGAGGAAGAAGCCGCGCTCAGCGCCGCCGTACGTGTTCGACTTCGCCTGCCTATACGAGCCGGGCATGCTGTCACGAGACCACCGACGGTAAGGGCACCTCAGAACGACTCCCTGGCCGCGGATCACGAGCCCGATACGCTCTGTCCAGCGTCACAGGTATGCCACCTTCTGTGACACCGCAGGTCAGGACCCTGGTGGCCCTCGTGAGGCGCCATTATGTCCCTATGAGGCTTGTGGGGTACATCCGCGTCAGCCCCGAGCGCCAACTCGACGGGTACGGACTCGACGTCCAAGAGAAGTGCACCGCTGGTGCCGCGAGGCAGGCCACCGGCTCGGGCGCACCATCTACCGGGACGAGGGACGCTCCGGGACCCTGGAGAGCGCCGACCGCCCCGGTCTGGCCGATGCGCTGACCGAGATCGAGGGCGGTACGGCGGACGGCATCATCGCCCCGACGCTCGACAGGTTCGCCCGCACCCTCGTTGTTCAGGAGGCGATCCTGGCGCAGATCTGGAAGCACGGCGGCCGCGCCTTCACCACGGACACCGGAGAGGTACACCCAGACGACCCGGACGACCCGATGCGCACCGCCCATGCGGCAGATGATGGGCATCTTCGCTCAGTTGGAACGGTCGATGATCGCCGCCCGGCTCCGCCATGGCCGTCGAGAGAAGGCGAACGAGGGAGGGTACGCCTACGGCGCCCCGCCCTACGGCTGGCGAGCCCACCAGAAGGAACTCACCCCGGAGGAGCCTGAGCAGGCCGGCCGGTCTTGCGGACCGTCTCGACCAGCAGCACACCACCGGACTGCGAGACCACACCTCGACCACTGCCCTCGATACGGACACGCGGGTAGGACCCGATACTCCTCTTCACCTGCGGAGTGCTTCTTTCGTGCGACGACCTGGACCCTGGAGAAGCCCCATCGCTGCAGGTCAGGGGAACTCTTCACATTTCTGATCACCCCTCGGACGCCCGGCCACGTGAACGCGCGAGGCTAGTAGGAAGGGGACCTGTCCGACGTCAGACGCTTTCCTGGGCCTGTCGGGCCGGGAGAGGGAGAACCAGCAGCGCGACCCAGATGCCCTGTCGTGACCTCCAACCCCCCTGAGCACCAGTCCGAACGACTGACTGTTGCGGTCTGTCTCGCCAAGGTGCGATGCGAATCACCACAGGTCGGGTTGAGTGGCGGCTGTGTGGCCAGCCCGGCGCTATCCGTACCAGGCGGCTGTCCGGACGGGATCGAAAGGAACCGCTCATGGAAGGTGTACCTCCGGATGCCTGGAAATGGGAACTCGACCGTACGTCCGACCCGAGGCGCGAGCCCGGGCCGATCAACCTGCAGCGGTATGCGTTCGTACCGGCTTACGCCGGGATCGCCACGTTCTTCGGGCTGCCGCTGTGCCTCAACCCGGACGACCTGCGTGCGGGCCACGTCGATGTGGCAGTCGTCGGGGCCCCGGTGGACATGTCGACCGGGCACCGCGGGGCAGCCTACGGTCCGCGCGCGATCAGGGCCGATGAGCGGATTCTGCCCAACACTCCGCAGATGCTGGTCAATCCCAGCACCCGCATCAAACCGTTCGAGGAGTTGACGGTGGTCGACTACGGCGATGCCGCGGTGGACCCTTTCAGTATCGACAACTCCATGGAACCGATCCGCGCTCTGGTCCGCGAGATCGCCGGAACCGGCGCGATCCCGATCGTGCTCGGCGGGGACCACTCGATCCTGTGGCCGGATGCCGCGGCCGTGGCCGACGTGTATGGGGCGGGCAAGGTCGGCGTGATCCACTTCGACGCCCATCCGGACTGCTCCCACGACCTGTTCGGCCATCCCACCTCGCACGCCACACCGATCCGCCGGCTGATCGAGGACGAGCATGTCCCCGGACGCAACTTCATCCAGATCGGTCTGCGCAGCGCGATCGCGCCCGACGACGAACTGTTCGACTGGATGCGCGAGCACGGACTGCGGGCGCACTTCATGGCCGAGATCGACCGGCGCGGATTCGACGTGGTCCTCCAACAGGCCATCGACGAGGCGCTGGACGGGCCGGAGTATCTGTTCGTGTCGCTGGACATTGATGTGCTGGACCCGGCCTTCGCGCCCGGCACCGGCACACCCGAGCCACCCGGCCTGACCAACCGCGAACTGCTGCCGGCCATCCGCCGGATCTGTCACGAGACGCCAGTCGTGGGCATGGACATCGTCGAGGTCGCACCCCACCTCGATCCCGGCTACACCACCACAATGAACGCCCGGCGAGCCATCTTCGAGGCGCTGACCGGGATCGCCATGCGTCGCAAAGGTCTGCCCGGTCCCTCCTATTTGGACCCGGCGGTCGCCGGACCGCCGCCCGGGCAGCAGACATAGCCAGCCATCACCTCGAACGGCAAGCTGATGTGGAACAGCCCCCCGCCCTAGCTCCCGCGCTCTTGACCTTCCGGCCGAGCTGAGGGCGCTTCAACGCGCTCCCCATCGCGGTTCCCGGCCAGGTTGACCAGCACGCGGTCGCTGACACTCTCGGCGCCAGGATCACGGCTCATCCCTGCCCACGGCACGGGCAGACGGGTACAGGCCGATACGCTTCTTTCACCTGAGGGGTGCTTCTCCCCAAACGGCGTTCAGGGCCCTAGAGAAGCCTATCGTCCCGGGTCAGAGGCGGTCCTCGCGTCTACGGCCCTCCCCCGGACACCTAGTGTCCTGCGGCGGAGATCCGTCGGCAGAAACGGGCGAGGGAGTCGAGGATCTCCTCGGCTGTCTTGGTCCAGATGAACGGC
>NZ_JBVHDR010000048.1:0-14490 GCF_055563295.1 Streptomyces sp. NPDC002868
GCCCCGTCCTGATTCACCGCAGAACCACGAACCACACCCCACACCCGATGCCCCAACCGCAGAGCATCCGACAACCGCTCCACCACCAGAACACCCACACCCTCAGACCAACCAGTCCCGTCCGCCGCACCCGCGAACGACTTACACCGGCCATCCGAAGCCAACCCACCCTGCCGGCCAAACTCCACAAACGTCCCAGCAGTCGACATCACCGTCACCCCGCCGGCCAACGCGAGAGAGCACTCGCCCCGCCGCAGGGCATGCACCGCCAAATGCAGTGCAACCAGCGACGACGAACACGCCGTATCCACCGTCAACGCCGGACCCTCAAGCCCCAACACGTAAGAAATACGGCCCGACACCACACTCGACGTGGTCCCCGTCAACGCGTATCCCGCCACGCTGTCGGGTGACTCATGCAGGCGAGGCCCGTAGTCCACGCCCATCGTCCCCAGGAACACTCCGGTCTTTGTTCCGCGCAGGGACCCCGGGTCGATCCCGGCCCGCTCCAGCGCTTCCCAGGAAACCTCGAGCGTCATGCGCTGCTGCGGATCCATCGCCATCGCCTCGCGCGGCGAAATCCCGAAGAACCCCGGATCGAACTCCCCGGCTTCGTAAAGGAAGCCGCCCTCGAACGAGTGCGCCCGGTCCCAGCCCCGATCGCTCGGCGGACCGCCTATCGCGTCGACCTCCGCGTTCACCAACCGCCATAGGTCTTCCGGCGACCGCACACCTCCGGGGTAACGACAACCCGCCCCGACGATGGCGATCGGTTCGGTCATACGAGCCCCGAGATCACTGTTCTCCCGTCGCAGGACTTCGTTTTCCTTTGCCGAAACGCGCAAGGCCTTGATGAGCTGCTCGCTCGAGGTGTCCACCTGTGTCCTCCTGTTGTGTATTGCCGCACTGAGATGACTGCCGGTCGCGATATGGCCTGCGCATCAGTCCAATCGAATGTCCGGCAGGAGCCACGCCAGTACGAAAGCGACCATGGCAACGCACCCGCCGACGAAGAACACCGTGTCCAACGAGCTGGAAAAGCCCTCCAGGACGGGCCGGGCCAGCCTCGGGTCGATCACGTCGAGGAATGACGTGTCGTTGAGGTCGAGCCCGTCCGATCCTTGGATGGACTTCAGGAATGCCTGGTTGTGCGGGTCGGCGAGCACCGCCGGGTCACGCATGGCAGCTGCGAACTCGGGGCTGCCCGCCGCGGCGCGCATCGCGCCGGCGATACGGTCCGCGACCGTGGAGAACAGGATCGACAGGAACACCGCCGCGCCGACGGCACCCCCGGTCTGCCGGAACAGCGTGACCGACGCCGTCGCCACCCCCAGGTCGTGGCGGGTCGCGTCGGACTGCACCACGAGCGTCAGGGTCTGGATGAGCAGCCCTAGTCCACCTCCGAGGACCAGTGCGTTGAGGCCCACCTGAACCAGTGACGTGTCGGGAGTGACGAGGCTGAACAGAAACAGTCCTACTGCCATCGCTGCAGAGCCGATGACCGGAAATGCCTTCACCTTGCCGGTCTTGGCGATCAGCCTTCCTACCACCCCGATGGCCACGATGATCCCCACCATCATCGGCAGCATGAGCAGGCCCGACCGGGTGGGCGAGAGTCCGCGCACGATCTGCAGATACAGCGGCAGGGAGGTCAGACCACCGAACAGGCCGATGCCGACGACGAACGCGATGATGTTGCCGAGGCGGAAGGCAGGTTGGCGGAACATCCGCAGAGGCAGTAGCGCTTCCGCCCCCATGGTGCGCTCCACCACCACGAACACCGTGAACCCGAGCGCACTGATCCCGTACGTCGCCAGCGCGGCGGCCGAGCCCCATCCCCAGTCACGGCCCTGCTCCGCCACCATCAGCAGCGGCACGAGCGCGACGGCCAATGCGGCCGAGCCCCAGTAGTCGACGCGGTGCCGTACGCGTTCGGTACGGACGTTCAGCACTCTCACGACGACGATGAGCGCCGCCAGCGCCAGCGGCACGTTCAGCAGGAACACCCACCGCCAGCCGTCGACCCCGAGAAAGCTGTCCCTCCCCGCGAGCAGGCCGCCGAGCACCGGCCCGACGACGCTCGCGACGCCGAAAGTCGCCATGGAGTACCCCTGATACCGGCTGCGCTGCCGAGCGGGCACCAGGCCCGCGATGATCGTCAGTGCCAGTGACATCAGGCCGCCGCCGCCGAGGCCCTGCAGGCCGCGGAACAGAGCGAGTTGGTGGATCGAGGTCGCTGTCCCGCACAGCACGGATCCGACGAGGAACAGGCTGATCGCGACCAGGTAGAGCGGCTTGCGCCCGTAGATGTCGGAGAGCTTGCCGTAGAGCGGTGTCGAGACCGTTGCCGCGATCAGGTACGCGGTGGTCACCCATGCCTGGCTGGCCTGGCCGTGCAGTTGGTCGGCGATCATCCGTACCGCGGAGGCCACGATGGTCTGATCGAGCGCGGCAAGGAACATGCCCATCATCAGTCCGGTGAGGACCGTGAGGATCTGCCGGTGGCTCGGCCCCTCGCCGGTCGCTTCCACCGGCGCGGGGCGCGCGGGGGTGTGTGACATCGCTCATCTCCTCTTCACGCCGCGGGCGGTCGTAAGGGCTCAGTGGCTGGCGTTCTCGCCAAGGACGTGTCGGATCAGGCTCTCCGGGTCCATGTCGTCGATCGACGGCGCTTCTGTGTCCTGTTGCGGGGTCGCGGCCGCGTCGTGCGAACGCACCAGATTCAGCAGGACGTCCAGAATTCCGGCGTCGCGGAGACGACTGATGGGGAGAGCGGCCAGGGCCTTGCGGATGTCTTCCTCGGGGAGACCGGAGTCCTCCGCGAGGTCGGTCTCCGCAAACAGGACGGAACCGAGATAGCCCGCCAGTGCAGCCGGTGTGGGGTAGTCGAAGACGACCGCGCTGGGCAGTCGCAGGCCGGTGGCGCTGTTCAGCCGGTTGCGTAGTTCGACGGCGGTCAGCGAGTCGAACCCCAGCTCCTTGAACGCCCGGTCGGCATCGAGAGTGGCGGACACGGTGTGTCCAAGCGCCTCCGCCACGCAGGCACCGACCAGCTCAGCCACCGCACGCTCGCGTTCCGCCGGGGACAGGCCTGCCAGGTTCGATCCCCATGCAGGCGGCGAGCTGTCCGCTCCCGTCGCGCGGCGGGTGCTCGACGGACGCACCAGACGGGAGAAGACCGCGGGCAACGATCCGGACGAGGCCTGGGCGCGCAGCGCGGCCAGGTCGAGCGTGGCCGGAACGACCAGCGGGAGGTCGGTGGCCAGTGCCGCGTCGAACAGCGCCACACCATGATCGGACGGCAGCGGGGTGAACCCGCTCCTCGTCCACCAGGCCAGGCCCGTCTGGTCGAGACTGGCCGCCATGCCGTCGGTGTCCGCCCACAGGCTCCACGCCAGCGAGGTCGCCGGGAGGCCGATGGCTCGCCGTTGGAGGGCGAGGGAGTCGAGGAACGTGTTGGCTGCCGCGTAGTTCCCCTGGCCGGCGGTGCCCATGATGCCGCTGATGGAGGAGAACAACACGAACGCCGACAGGTCCAGGTCCATGGTGAGCTCGTGGAGGTTCCACGCGGCGTCGACCTTGGGGCGAAGCACCGTGGCGATGCGCTCCGGGGTCAGCGTCTCGATGGTCCCGTCGTCGAGCAGGCCGGCGGTGTGAATCACGGCCGTGAGCGGGTGCTCGGCCGGAACGCTTGCCAGGAGTGCGGCGAGGGCGTCCCGGTCAGCGGCGTCACAGGCGACAATGCGCACCGCGACGCCTCGTTCGGTCAGTTCTGCTTCCAGCTCGGCGGCACCGGCTGCGTCGCCGCCACGGCGACTGGTCAGGATCAGCCGCCGGATCCCGTACGCGGTGACGAGGTGTCGGGCGAACATCCTGCCGAGCGCGCCGGTTCCGCCAGTGATCAGCGCTGTGCCGTCGGGGTCGATGGCGGGCGCCGAAGCACCGGCAGCATCGACGCTCGTCAGCCGGGGCACGTAGACCTTCCCGGCGCGTACCGCCAACTGCGGCTCGTTGTCGGCCAGTACGCGGGCAAGAATCGCGCGTGAGGCCTCCGCCTCGTCCACGTCGACGAGCACGAACCGGTCGGGGTGCTCCGACTGCGCGGACCGCAGCAGCCCCCACAGCGGCGCCGCGGCCAGATCCGAGACCGCTTCCCCGGGCGTGGCCGCCACGGCGCCGCTGGTCGCAAGAACGAGGCGGGAGGAGGCGAAACGCCCGTCGGCCAGCCAGTCCTGCAGCAGACCCAGGGCCCGGTGCGTGGCCGTATGCGCCGATGTCGTGATCCCGGATCGGTCCCGTACCGGCTCCGGCGATCCCCATACGAGTACGACCTCGGGGACCGGCTCGCCCGAGTCGACAGCGTCGCCCAACGCGGCCAGGTCCGGGTGTCGGACGATATGTGTTCCCCGCGCGTCGAGCCTCATCGGCTCGGCGCCGAGAACGGCCAGCCGGGACACCGGATCCGGGCCGGCCGCCACGCTCGTCCACTCGACGCGGTACAGGTCGTCGCGGCGCTCGTCCGCCGCTCCGGAGAGCTGGGCGGCGGAGATCGGTCGCAGAACCAGCGAGTCGACCGAGGCAACGGGCCGGCCGGCACCATCGGCGACGGTCAGCGCGACTGTGTCCGCGGAGAGCCGTGACCAGCGGGCCCGCAGGGTGGTGGCGCCGGTGGCGTGCAGTGAGATACCGGTCAGCGCGAACGGCAGCCGGATCTGCCCCGGCTCGCCGTCGACGGCGGGGGCGGCAACCAGCGGGTGGAGCGTCGCGTCGAGCAGCGCGGGATGGAGCCCGAACCGCCCGGCCAGGTCCTGCTGCTCGTCGGGCAGACGCACCTCGACGCAGATGTCTGCCAGGTCGCCCCTGCCGATGCGCCACGCCTCCTGTACGCCTTGGAATGCCGGACCGTACTGGTATCCGAGGTCGTCGAGATGCCCATAGAGCTCTGTCAGCTCGATGGGGGTTGCGTCCGCGGGCGGCCAGGTGGCCGGCGCGGCGACCTCGGCCGCGCGGGCCCCGTGGCCGGCCGCGAGGAGACCGGAGGCGTGCCGAACCCAATACGACCGGCCCGCCCCGGACACCCGTGCCGTGTCGGCGCGACGAGCGTGAACAGCGATGGTGCGCCGGCCGGAGTCGTCCGGAGCGCCGACGGCGACCTGGAGCTGGACTCCGCCGCGTTCGGGCAGGATCAGCGGCGCTTCGATGGTGAGTTCCTCGATCCGGTCACAGCCGACCTGCTCACCCGCCTCGATCGCCAGTTCCACGAAGGCGGTGCCGGGCAGCACGACAGTGCCGGCGACCGCGTGGTCGCAGAGCCACGGGTGGGTGTGCCGGGAGAGGCGACCGGTGAACAGCACCGTGTCCTCATCCGCGGACTCCACCACGGCGCCGAGCAGCGGATGCTCACTCCCGGCCAGCCCGAGGCCGCCCACGTCGCCCGCCCGGGCCGGAAGGGAAAGCCAGTGGCGCTGCCGCTGGAACGGGTACGTCGGCAGATCGACCTGCCGTGCGCCGGGGAAGAACGCGCTCCAGTCCGGGCGCGCTCCGGCGACGTAGGTCTGTGCGAGGGCTCTGGTGAGTGTGCCGGCTTCGAGTCGGCCTGCGCGCAGCACCGAGGCCAGCGCATGCTCTGGGTCGGGAAGGCCGGACAGGCAGTCCTGCGCCAGCGCGGTGAGCACTCCGTCGGGACCGAGCTCCAGATAGGTGGTGACACCCTGGTCTTCCAGCCAGCGGACGCCGTCCAGGAAGCGGACGCCCTCGCGGATGTGCCGCACCCAGTAGTCGGGGGAACACAACTCATCGGCGGACGCCGCGGTACCGGTGAGGTTGGAGACGATCTGAATACGCGGCGGTGCGTAGACGCATCCCGCCGCGACAGTACGGAACTCGTCGAGGATGCCGTCCATGTGCGACGAGTGGAAGGCGTGGCTGACCCGCAGCTGCTTGGTCTTGTGTCCGCGTTCCCGCCATCGGTCGGCAATCCGGTGGACGGCCTCGGCGTCGCCGGAAATCACTGTCGCAGATGGGCCGTTGACGGCGGCCACCGAGACGTGATCGCCGTAGCCCGTCAGCGACTCGAGTACCTGCTCTTCACTGGCGCCGATGGCGATCATCGCGCCGCCCTCGGGAGCCGACTGCATCAACCGGCCACGTGCCGCGACCAGGGCGCAGGCGTCGGGCAGGGCGAGGACTCCGGAGACATGCGCGGCGGCCAGTTCTCCGACCGAGTGCCCAATGAGAAAGTCTGGGGTCAGTTCGTGGTGCTCGACCAGGCGGAACAGCGCCACTTCGAGGGCGAAGAGAGCGGCTTGGGTGTATGCCGTCGAGTCCAGCAGCGCCGCCTCGACGCTGTGCTCGACGGCGAAGATCACGTCCTTGAGCGGCACATCGATGTGGCCGTCCATCGCGCGGCAGACCTCGTCGAAGGCTTCGGCGAAGACGGGGTTGCTCTCGTAGAGCTCGCGTCCCATGCCCAGCCGCTGGCTGCCCTGCCCGGTGAACAGGAACGCGGTACTTCCCTTGCTCGCGGTGCCGAGCACTGCGTTCGCCGCGCCGGTGCCGTCGGCCACCGCGTCCAAGCCACGCAGGAATTCGCTTCGACTGCTCGCGACGATCGCCGCGCGGTGGTCGAAGGCGGCACGGCGCGCCAGGGAGAGCCCGACGTCGCCCGCGCCGATGTCCGGATGCGCCGCCAGATGCTCGCGCAGCCGCACGGCGCCGGCCCGCAGTGCATCTTGGCTGCGGCCCGAGAGCACCCATGGCAGGACCCTGTCGTCGGCGGGTTGCCCGCTGCGCCGAACCTGTTCGAGCGGTGCGGCCTCCTCGACGATGACATGGGCGTTGGTGCCGCTGATGCCGAAGGAGGACACTGCGGCCCTGCGCGGCCGGCCGCTCTTGTCCCAGGAGACGGCTTCAGTGAGCAGGGACACTGCTCCGGCGGACCAGTCGACGTGCGGGGAGGGCTCCTGCACATGCAGGGTTCGCGGAAGGAACCCGTGCCGTAGCGCCATCACCATCTTGATCAGACCGCCGATGCCGGCGGCCGCCTGGGCGTGGCCGATGTTGGACTTCATCGACCCCAGCCACAGGGGCCGGTCCGGCTCGCGGTCCTGGCCATAGGTCGACAGGACGGCCTCAGCCTCGATGGGATCACCGAGGGGGGTGCCGGTACCGTGCGCCTCCAGGACATCCACATCCTGTACGGACAGACCGGCGGCGTCCAACGCCTGTCGGATGACACGCTCTTGTGCAGGTCCGTTCGGTGCCGTCAGACCGTTGCTCGCTCCGTCGGAGTTGATCGCCGACCCACGAAGCAGTGCGAGGACCTGGCGTCCGTTGCGCCGCGCGTCCGACAGCCGCTCCAGCACCACCAGGCCGACGCCCTCGGCCCAGGCCGTGCCGTCGGCCGCGGCGGAGAACGCCTTGCAGCGGCCGTCCGGTGCCAGTCCCCCCTGGCGGCTGAACTCGACGAACATGCCGGGACTGGCCATCACGGCCACACCGCCGGCCAGTGCCAGCGTGCATTCGCCCCTGAGCAGAGACTGGGCAGCGGTGTGCAACGCCACCAGGGAGGACGAACACGCGGTGTCGACAGTGACGGCAGGCCCCTCGAAGCCGAACGTGTAGGCCACCCGCCCGGACACGAGGCTTGCCGAGCTGCCGGTGAGCAGGTAGCCGTCAGCCCCCTCGGCCGCCTCATGCAGGCGCGGGCCGTAGTCCTGCGCGGTGGCTCCGACGAAGACCCCCGCCGCGCTGCCGCGCAGCGCGGCCGGATCCGTGCCCGCGCGCTCAAGTGCCTCCCAGGCCGCTTCCAGCACCAGCCGCTGTTGCGGATCCATCGCGGCGGCCTCACGGGGGTTGATCCTGAAGAACTCCGGATCGAAGGTGTCGATGCCGTCGAGGAAGCCTCCCTGCCGGGCGTAGGTCTTGCCGGGCAGGCCGGGTTCGGGGTCGTACAGTCCTTCGACTTCCCAGCCGCGGTCGGCCGGGAAGTCCCCGATCACGTCACGCTCTTCGACGAGCAGCCGCCACAGGTCCTCGGGCGAGGCCACGCCGCCGGGATAGCGGCAGCTCATGCCCACGATCGCGATCGGTTCATCCTGCTCGCGCTCAACCGGCGCTGATACGGCGGCGTCGCGGTTGCCGAACAACTCGTCGTCCAGCTTGAGGGCCAGGCCGGCCGGTGTCGGGTAGTTGTAGAGCACGGCACTCGCAAGCTGCAGCCCGGTTGACGAGTTGAGCCGATCGCGGAGCTCGACCGAGGTGATCGAATCGAAGCCCAGGTCGGAGAATGTTCGTTCGATATCGATGGAATCTGCTGTGCCGTGCCCCAGAACGGCCGCGACGTTGGTGCGCACAAGTTCGACCAGGGCACTTTGCCGCTCTGCATCGCTCAGTCGGCCAAGGCCGTTCGCGTACGGCGCGAGTGCTTGGTGCGGCGCCGGCTCACCGGCGCCTGCTGCCTGCCGTACTGGACGCGTCCGGTTGCCCTCGTCGCTGAGCCAGTAGCGGCTGCGCCGGAACGCGTAGGTCGGCAGCTCGACCCGCCGTGCCGCCCGTTCGGTGAACAGCCTGTCCCACGTCACGTCGACACCCTTGGTGTGTGCGTCGGCCAGTGCCGTGGTGATGCTTCGGACTTCGGATCCTCCCCGGGACAGCAGTGGGATCACTGTGGCGACAGTGTCGTCGACACAGTTCCTGGCCATCGTGGAGAGCGAACCGTCCGAGCCCAAGTCGAGGTAGCTGGTGACTCCCTGGGCTTCGAGTTCGCGCATTCCGTCGTGGAAGCGGACCGCTTCGCGAACGTGTTCCGCCCAGTACTCGGGAGAGCTCAACTGCTCGGCGGTGGCAAGACGGCCCGTACGGTTGGAGACGATGGGGATTCTCGGTGGCCGGAAGGATAGACCGGCCGCGACGCGGTGGAAGTCGGCGAGCATGCCGTCCATGTGCGGCGAGTGGAATGCATGGCTCACCCGGAGCCTCTTGGTCTTGCGTCCCCGCTCGGCGAGCGCAGCCGAGATCTCCGTGACCACCTCGTCGTCACCGGAAATCACCAGCGACTGCGGTCCGTTGACGGCGGCGATGCTTGCCGAGCCTGCCCGTCCGGCGAGCATCGCCTGGACCTCGGCCTCGGCGGCCTGCACCGAGATCATGGCCCCGCCCGCCTGCAGCGCCTGCATCAGTGCGCCGCGCGCGGCCACGAGCACGCAGGCGTCCGGCAGCGAGAGGACTCCGCCGACGTGCGCCGCAGTCAGCTCACCGACCGAGTGGCCGGCCAGGAAGTCGGGTACGACACCCCAGTGCTCGACCAACCGGAACAGCGCGACCTCGAGTGCGAACAGACCGGTCTGGGTATAGACGGTCTGGTCGAGCAGTGCGGCGTCGGCGGAGCCGGCGGGAGCAAGGATGATCTCCCAGGGTGAACGGTCAAGGTGCTTGCCCAGCTCCGCGCACACATGGTCCATCGCTTCGGCGAACACGGGGTGGGCGTCGTAGAGTTCGCGGCCCATGCCGGACCGCTGGCTGCCTTGCCCGGGGAAGAGGAAGGCGACTTTGCCTCGGTCGGGCCTCGTCATTCCTTGGACGACATTCGAGAGCCGGTCACCCTGCGTAAGAGCAGCAAGTCCCTCCAGGAGCTCGTCGCGGCCCTGTGCGACGACGGCTGCGCGGTGTTCGAACGTGCTTCGCGAAGTGGCCAGCGAGTAGCCGAGATCGACCAGGTGGGCGTCAGGGCTCGCCGCAACGTGCTCGCGCAGTTGCTCCGCCTGTGCGCGCAGGGCCTTTTCACTGCGGCCGGACAGCAGGAGCGGCACAGGCGCCGTCCCGGTCCCGGTCCCGGTCTCGGTCTCGGTCTCCGTCTCCGTCCCGGTCCCGGTCCCGGCGATCGCAGGCGATGCCGCTTGCGCCCGGTGCTTCCCGGTCGCGTGACTCGGTCCGTCCGAAAGCACCATGTGGCAGTTGGTCCCGCCCATGCCGAAGGAGCTGACACCTGCGATGAGCGGCCCGTCGGCCGACGGCCACGGACCCAGAACACGCTGTACGCGCAGGTTCAGCGTGTCGAGGGGTATTCGAGGATGTGGCGTCTCGAAGTTGAGGCTCGGCGGAAGTTGCCGGTGATGGATGCTCAGCACGGTCTTGAGCAGACCGACGATGCCCGCCGCTCCTTCGAGGTGGCCGACATTCGTCTTGGCCGAGCCCACCAGCAGCGGGAGTCCGTCGTCCTTGCCGGAACCCAGTAGGGAACCGAGCGCGGTCGCTTCGACCGGGTCGCCGACCTTCGTACCTGTGCCGTGCAGTTCTACGTATCCGACCTGGTGCGGTTGCACTCCGGCACTGCTGTAGGCGCGACGCAGAACCTCCTCCTGTGCCACAGCACTTGGGGTGGTCAGTCCCTCGCTCGCGCCGTCGTTGTTCACCGCGCTGCCGCGGATCACCGCGTACACGAAGTCCCCGTCCGCCAGGGCCTTCGCCAGCGGCTTGAGCACCACCAGGCCACCGCCTTCGCCCCGGACGTATCCGTCGGCTTCGGCATCGAAGGTGGCGCAGCGCCCCCGGGGAGACAGACCGCCGAACTTCGCCGCGCCCACCGTGCCGTCCGGAACGATGTTCAGGTGTACACCGCCTGCCAGCGCGACCTCGGACTCGCCGAGACGAAGGCTTTGGCAGGCGAGGTGAACGGCGACCAGCGAGGAGGACTGGGCGGAGTCCACCGTGATGCTGGGTCCGTTCAGCCCCAGGGTGTACGAGACCCGGTTGGCGATGAGCCCGCGGTTCAGGCCGGTGACGGTGTAGTGGTCGATCCCGTCAATGCCGTACTCGTGGCGCAGTGCCGCATAGTCGCTGCCGATCGCCCCTACGAACACCCCAGTACTGCTGCCTGCCAGCGCGGTCGGGAGGATACCCGCATGCTCCAGCGCCTCCCAGCTCAGCTCGAGCGTGAGGCGCTGTTGGGGGTCCATCGCGATCGCCTCACGCGGAGAAATACCGAAGAAGTCCGCGTCGAAGTCCGCGATCCGGTCCAGATATGCACCCCAGCGAGTGTTGGCCTTCCCCGGCGCGGAGATGTCCGCGTCATAGAGGGCATCCGCGTCCCAACGCTCTGCCGGTGTCTCGGCAATGGCGTGCTCACCGCGACTGAGGAGCTTCCAAAATGCCTGCGGATTCGGGGCTTCGGGAAGACGACAGGACAGGCCGATGACGGCGATGGCGTGGTGGGATTCCGAATCCCAGGCAGTGGCTACTTCGTTCATGAGCGTGTCCTTTTCTCCTCAGCCACACGTTTGGCGGACTTGCCACGGAGTCCGCGCGAGTCCCGTCGTCCAGTGGGCTTGCCGACCGTGCTCCACAGCCGGCAAGCCCATGAACGTGCCTATCCCGCACTCACATCGAGTGCATTGGATACGATTTCCGCCGCCTGCCTGTAACCGTGGTCGGTCAGGTGAGTGGCGTCGTAGAAGCTCCAGCCCTCGAACCGGTCGGCAGACACATCGACGTATTCGATTCCGATCTCGGCGCAGCCGGCAGCGAGTTGACCGCTGTAGTACTCCCAGTTCTTGGCGACGAATTCCCTGAACGGCCCGAACACCGGGAGCTGGTAGTCGAAGCTCTCCTGCTCTTCTGCCACCAGATCACGCGTCATCGGATCAGCCAGCGGTTGCAGGCAGAAGACCAGCTTGCCGGAGTCCGGAACCGCACGGGCCAGCAGAGCGAGATCGCGGAGCTGGTGCGCTAGCGCCGCCTTCATGCGCAGCAGACTCTCCTCCTCCACCGGTTCGCCTTCGGTCCTCACGGGTGGGACGGCCACCTGCTCGGCCGTACGAGCACCGGTGATGAGCTCGGCGATGTTGAATAGGGGCTCCGTTTCCACGACTCGGAAGATCCGCTCGAAGAATGTGGCTCCGAAAGGTCCTTCCGGCTTCTTGGTCCGCAGCTGCGCGAGCAGCGAGGTCCAACCGCTGAAGACGACGACCGAGGACGCGGCATGCAGGAAGGGGAACAGCGCGTGCAGCTGCTGCATGGAGTTGCCGCCGGGAATGCCGAGGTTGAGCTGGGGCACGCCGGTCAGCGAGGCCAGCTGAGACGGCAGGGTCGCCGCGTCGGAGGAGGCGCCCACGCCGAAGGCGGTCGAGGCGCCCACGACCAGCCCCCCTCCCCCGTGCGTCACCCACGACGCACTGTCCACATTCCCCTTGGGCGAAGTGGAGATGCGGAAACCCTCGTCGTCGATCGTGAACAGCCTGGTGCTGCTCCCCGGCCGGTAGGTGTGGGCGAGATAGGGGTGCGGATACAGATTCACATCGTATTCGGCAAGGTCCGGCCAACGACGGTGGCGCTCGGCGACCAGGTCTCGATCGAAATTACGCAACGTGCCCATCATTTCTCCCATCAGATGTACAGACCAAATAGAGCCCAACAGAGCCCAACAGAGCCCAACAGAGCCAAGAAACGAAGAAGCCGGCAGTCGATACCTCAACGCCCTTAGACTTCCTGCGCCTTTTCTTGGAGCCATGCATTCACTCGACCTGCGGTCTCTTCCACACCGCTCGTCATGATCGTGAAATGGTCGCCGGAAACAGTCTCTTCTGTGAACGGGAAGGGCCACGAGGCCTGCCAGTCGAGACCCCGCCAGGGTTCGGCAACGGGCTCGCCGGCCTTAATCAGCAGTGTGGGCGCCCTGTTCTCGATGACGGCATCGGCCCAACGGAACTGGGTGTATCGCCCCATGGCGGTCAGCCATGCCTCTCCCGCCTCGTCCCGTCCCGCGCTTTCATGTCGACCCAGCTGCTCACCCATCAGGGTCGAAACGATGTCGGTGACCGAACCGTCGCGCTTGTCACGCTCGTCGCGCTTGTCTTGCATTGGCGCGTACGAATCGATCAGCACAACTGCGTCCGGGTGGATGCCCCGGCTCTCCAGCCTCTTCGCGACGGCGTTGGCGATCAACCCACCGGAGGAGTAGCCGACCAGCGCGAACGGAGTGCCGTCACTGCTGCGTCGTACGGTCTCCGAGTGCAGTTCGACGAGAGCGTCCAGGTCCTCCGGCAGAAGTTCCCAGTCGAGGAAGCCCGGGTGCGGGAGAACCGAGACATCCCGAATTCCCTCGAATTGGGATGCGAATCGCGCGAACTGCAGCGGATTGGACCTGCCGACGTAGGAGGGGAAACACAGGAGCGCAGGTCCGCCGGACCCCTTGGCCATGAGGGTCGGCCGGCGCCTCATGTCGATTGCAGACCGAGCATCGAAGGACGGCCGGAATGCCGACATGGCAGCCATGAGGGGGAGGAAATCCTGTGTGCTTCCGGCAGCACTCGCCTCCAGGTAGAGGGAGGTCAGTGAGCCGCCCGGCGACACACCCGGACTCGTAAGGGCTCCGGCTCCGAGTCCGAGTCCGGCTCCGGCTCCGGCTCCGGCTCCGGCGGGGCTGCTGTGCAGCTCATCAGCCGCAAGCGACATCTCAGCACCCAGGTGACCCGCAAGCTTCTCCGGTGTGGGGTGGTCGAAGACGAGGGTGGCCGGCAGGGGCAGTCCCGTGATCTTCGTGAGCCGGTTACGCAGTTCGACGGCGGTGAGGGAGTCGAAGCCGAGGTCGCGGAAGGCTCGTTCGGGCTCGACGTCGTTCATCCGGCCGTGGCCCAGGACCGCGGCGATCTGCGTGCGCACCAGGTCCAGCAGGGTGCGCTCACGCTCGCTCTGCGACAGCCCGGCCAGACGCTGCGCCAACGACGGGCCGCCGCTCTCCACAGCCTCGCGCTGCGCGGCCGGCCGGGCGGCGGGCACCAGGGCCCGCAGCAACGGCGGCACCGCTGGGGAGCCGGCCCTGCCCCGCAGTCGGGCCGTGTCCAGCCCGAGCGGCACGGTCAGCGCCTCATCGCGCTGTCCGACCGCGGCATCGAAGAGTGCCAGCGCCTGCTCGGTGGACAACGGCGTCAGACCCTCCCGCGCCATCCTGGCCCGATCCGCACCGGACAGATGCGCGGTCAGGCCACTGGCCTGCTCCCACAACCCCCACGCCATCGAGCTGGAGGGAAGGTTCTGTGCCTTGCGACGCAGCGCCAGCCCATCGAGTACGGCATTGGCCGCCGCATAGTTGCCCTGGCCTGGGCTGCCGAACACCCCGGCCGCGGAGGAGAAGAGGGCGAACACGGACAGGTTGAGGTGCCCGGTCAGCTCATGCAGGTTGAGCGCTCCCTGCACCTTCGGTCGCAGCACTCGGCCCACCTGCTCGACAGTGAGCGACGAGACCACCCCGTCGTCCAGTACGCCTGCGGTGTGGACGATCCCGGTCAGCGGGTACTGCGCCGGGATCTCGGCCAGTACCGCCGCCAACGCCTCCCGGTCAGCCACATCACAGGCCACGATCGACACCAGAGCACCCAACTCACACAGCTCGGCCGCCAGCTCTGCCGCACCCGGCGCGTCCATGCCCCGCCGCGAGGTCAGCACCAGGCTGGGCACCCCGTGCTCAGCGACCAGATGCCGGGCCACCGAAGCACC
>NZ_JBVHDR010000049.1:0-14401 GCF_055563295.1 Streptomyces sp. NPDC002868
CCGACATGATCAACCTACGTGCCTCAACCCCCACCACAAACAGCCCAACGACCCAGCCCGACCACCGTCACCGCTAACCATGCACGAGGTCGTTACCCTCGCCCCGAAGTGGCAGGCCAGTGCCAGGCACTCCGAATCCGGTGACGGGAAAGCTGACAGTCGGTACGAAGTACGCGGCTACTACGCGGGCACACTCCGAGACGGTCTTGCGCACGTTCTACGACTGGCACGGCGTAGGCGGCAGAGTTGAGGGTGTAGTCGGGGGTGTTGGCGGGTAGGCGTCGAGGTCTACCATCCGAAAGACCTCGTCATGCTCCACGCTATCTTCGCCGCGCCCTGTCTGACCACGTTCTGCCGTCTCGATGAACTCGGTCTGGAAGCCGTCGGGCAACGCCTTGAGCCGGATCAGGCGGTGATCGAGTGCCGGCACCCAGCCGCGTTCACCGATTAGCGGCCAGCACTGCCGCGAGGCCCTCTTGTAGATCTTTGACGAAATACTCGGGAACCTCCAGCGACGGGAAATGTCCCCCGATTTCGGGCGACCTCCATCGGACGATCTGTCGGTACCGCTCCTGTGCCCAGGGGCGCGGACACTTCTCGATGTCGCGGGGATACATACTGATTGCTGACGGGACGTCGACCCGAAGTTCGGGATCGAGCGAGTTGTGGCTTTCGTAGTAAATGCGGGCCGACGATGCGCCGGTCCGCGTCAGCCAATACAGGGTGACGTCGTCAAGAACGCGGTCTCTGGAAATCGTCTCGAACGGGCTGTCTTCGGTGTCTGACCACTCGGCGAACTTGTCAAGGATCCAGGCAAGAAGCCCGACCGGTGAGTCGACGAGCGAGTAGCCGATGGTCTGCGGTCGGGTCGCCTGCTGCTTCGCGTACGCCGCGCGGTGGCGCCAGAAATCGCGGGTTTCCTCGGTCCACTTACGCTCGACCGCCGTCAGCCCGTCCGTTGTCAACCCGGGCGGTGCCTCCGCGAACGTTGTGTGGATACCGAGAACGTGCGCCGGGAACCTGCCGCCGAGAACCGTGGTGATATTACCTCCCCAGTCGCCGCCGTGGGCTACGAACTTGCTGTAGCCGAGCCTTCCCATCAGTTCCACCCATGCGGCCGCGATCTTTTCGGTTCCCCACCCGGTGGTGGCCGGCTTGTCGCTGTAACCAAAGCCTGGTAGCGACGGGACCACGACGTGGAACCTGGCGCGTCTGCATCTTTCGGATCTGCCAGCTCGTCTACTACATCGATGAACTCAGCAATGCTGCCTGGCCAGCCGTGCGTCAAGATCAGAGGAGTGGCATCTGCGCGCGCGGATCGGCGGTGGAGGAAGTGGATTCCCAGATCATCAATGGTCGTGCGGAACTGGCCGATACGGTTAAGGCGCTCTTCGAACAACCGCCAGTTGTACCCGGTGCGCCAGTAGTTCACGACACCGACGAGGTCGGCGAGAGGAACGCCCTGTTCCCATCGGCGAGGGTCGGGCGCGGCGCGATAGACCGTCTCAGCCTCCGGTAGCCGCGCCGCGGCCAATCGCGCGCGCAGATCGTCGAGGTCAGCGTCAGATGCGTGGGCTTCAAATGCTTGCACGTCGCTGGTTAGACGGGGCATGACACCTCCTGGCCATCGCGGAACCGGCTATGACCTTCGCGAACCGGCTAAGGCGGTTCTATCAAGTCTTCATGCCAGCGTGCAACCAGCTAAGGTGGTTCCATGCGTGCTGGGTTCCCTGACTTTCGCCTCGGTAACGTGCTAGCGACCAGCTTCACGGCGACTCTGACGGAACGTCATGGCAACGCTGTGGAGCGCATCCCCACGCCGCACCGACTCGTCGACTGGCTGGCAGTGAACGGCCTCGCCGTGGACTCCTGCACCACTGCCCAGCTCGACTTCGCTCGGGAACTGAGGGAGTCGATTCACGCCGCCGCGACAGCGACCGCGATCCAAGACGCTCTCCCTGCATCTGCTGTCCAAGTCATCAATGACTGCAGCGCTCAGGGTCGGGCCGCGGCTATCCTGACGCCCGAGGGTAAGCGGCGATGGCGGCTCAGCTCGGCTTCCTGCGTGGAAGATGCCCTCAGCGTGATCGCCGCCGACGCGATCAGCATCATCGCAGGCGAACGGGACGGAAAATTGGCCTTGTGCGCATCGCCAACCTGCCAAGCCGCCTTCTTCGACACCAGCCAAAGTCGCACCCGCAAATGGTGTGACATGAACACGTGCGGGAATCGTCAGAAGAAAGCGCGCTTCAATGCCAACCAGCGCAAAAACCCCAGATCAGCGGAGTGATCGTTACCTCGGTACATCCAAGTGGGCCCCACGCCTGCGACACATCTGTCGCGTTGGGTGCACCCCAACGGCACCACTAAGAGCCATCCGTCGCCTTCGAACAACGTCCTCAATCAGTACGTCTACGTTTACTGAGCTTCTTCGAGCCGGGCCCCGATCAGGTGACACCCGACAAGCGCAACGAGCGAGGCCCCCGGACAGTTGATCGAGATGTCTGACGTCTCAACCACGCTGCTCAGGGGCCTCGTTGGTCATCTATCCTGCCGCACTCGACCTGCCACATGCGCTCGTGGAGTGGGTCACCATGCTCATCGTCACCCGTGAGGGCGACCGACGCTGCAAGCTCCGCCCGTCCCAGCGCGCGATGGTGGCACTGGTGTACCTACGTGAGCACACAACCTTGGCAAAGATCGCTGCCGGGTTCGGGATCAGCGAGTCCACCGCCCACGCCTACACCAGCGCAGTCACCGACCTGCTCGCCCAACGTGCGCCAGGTCTACTGAAGGCCCTGCGCGAGGCTGACCCCGACTTCGTCCTGCTGGACGGGACCCTCGCCGAGTGCGACCGGGTCGGCGACTCACGCGCGGACTACTCCCACAAGCACCGCCGGCACGGAGTGAACGTACAGGTGGTCACCGATCCGGACGGCCGGCTGCTGTGGCTCTCACCCGCGCTGCCGGGCCGCGCCCACGACCTGACCGCCGCCCGCACCCACCGGATCATCCGCATCTGCGAGCGCCAGGGAGTTCCCATCCTGGCCGATCTCGCCTACCAGGGCGGCGGCCCCTGGCTGACCACGGGCATCAAACGCAGGCCCCTGCAGGAACTCACCCCCACCGAGAAGACCGTCAACCGGGCCCTGGCCGCGGCACGGGCACCGGTCGAACGCGGCGTCGCCCGCTTGAAATCCTGGCGGATCTTCCGCAGGTCCCGATGCAGTCCGAACCGCATGACGTCAATCGCCAAAGCCATCCTCACCCTGGAGCGTCAAGGCTGAAGAAGCTCATTGACCGATCTACTTTGGATCGCATTCATCATTGAATCGTGCGCGAAATGTAAAATCCTGCCGACTTGCGATCAGGATTGCGGAGTGCTGCTCTGGAATAGGCAGGGGGTAAAGGGCTAAATGATCCGGGCCCGAATGGGTGGAGTTCAGCCGAAGTAGGGGGACGACGCGTCGTGTGACGACGGGATGCCCCGCGCTGCGACCCGCTATCGGAGGTTCACGATGACACAGGTCTCTTCTGCCCGCATTCCACTACGCCAGATCATGGCCGTGCTCTTGACGGCCGCCCTGACGCTCTCCCTCTCGGTGGTGCTCACCGTCACCTCGACGAAAGAAGCAGCCGCCTTGTGCTCCGCCAACCGGTTCAACGGAACGTGGCGCTCGTCCGACGCGAGGCTGAAGCGTATCGACATATGGCAGGGAGAGAACTGCCACCTGTACGCCAGGGCCTGGTCCGTCTGCAAGAACGACGCGTCGCATATCTGCAGCTGGGGAAACAGGAGAATGGGAGACAGTCCCGAGCCGAACTTCCAGTTCGTCGGATACAACTGGAGCAACGCCACTGAGGTGCTGCACCTGCGGATGCAGGATAGGTCTCACATCTCGGTGTGGGACAGCACCGACTACCACAACGGTAAGAAGGTCAGCTTCACGGTCACGATGTACAAGAGCCGTTGAGCCCGCGAAGGGCAGCAACTCCGCCCGCGCCGCTACTGGACGAGACCCCCTACCAAGACAGGTTGGGGGCCTCGCCGCTCGTCCCCCGCCCCCGACAGGATGCGAACCGCGCCGGGGTGGGCCCCTGTTCGCCGACCGTGCCTACACGGGTGCCGGCTCCGGGGTCACCACCGGACTCAAACGGCCACCGGGCGGCGAGCTCACCCTCACCCAGCGCACCGTCAACCGAGCCCTGGCCGCAGCCCGGGCACCGGTCGAACGCGGCATGGCACGGCTGAAGTCCTGGCAGATCTTCGGAAGATCCCGCATCAGTCCCAACCGCATGACCGTCATCACCAAAGCTGTCCTCACCCTGGAGGGGCAACGCTGAAAACGCTCAGTAGTTGGCTGGGCCGAAAAGCGCTGCCCCATCGACGAGGGGCCGGGTCAGACCTTGATCACGGTGGCCCGTCCGCCGCACAGCACGGTCAGGTCCTCGGGATCCGAGGTGAGGACCGTGACGGGGGCGGCGAGGGCGGTGGCGCTGAGCATGGCATCGATGGCGTACTTGTGGCCGTGCAAGCCGACGCCGGCGAGAAGAGCGGCGGCGTGGCGGGCGATCGGCTCGGTGACCGGTTCGACCACCAGGCGGGACAGAGTCCACTCCAGCCCGGACGGTTGATCCGAGGGTGGACCACCTCGACCCACCGCCCACCTCTCCATGTTTCGGCCAGTCGTTGCTACCAGGAGGTGCTGGCGGACATGGGAGGTTCCACGCGTGTGTGCCGCACTCGCAGGCTGGTGCCCCTGACTCCGGTCGGCCATCACCAGTCGGGCTGGGCAGCTCACTGGCATGAGAGGGCGCTCACTGGAGGCATCTTCGACCGGCTCGACAGCCTCCTACGCAGGGACGGCCATACGAGACAGGTTCTTCCATGCCATCCGAAATGTACGCCGCAGGCGAAGATTTGGGTATGTGCCCGAATAGGAAGCCATATTTAGGCTGACATAGATCGAGGTGTAACGCGGCGGCGCTTACACAACGCAGAGGTAGGCAGAAGCGGGCCACAGTCCGAGGCTGAATCTCATTACCTGGGGCGACCCTGCCGACAGAACACGCGTCAGATCGGAATTTCTTGTGAACAGCACCGACCCGGTTTCGGGATACCAGACCTACGACCAGCCCTCGGGGCCCGACTGCTCCGCGCGCAACCAGGGCACCGCGCGGCAGGCAGCCTTTGCCACCTGCACGATCGCTGACGTTGCGGCCGGTTTGCTGGGCCTGTGGATCGTGCTCTACCTGCTCGACGCGAACCAGGCGAATCCCTTCGTTGAGTTCGTGCACGGAACGGCGGACTGGCTGTCCGGATGGGCACAGGACATTTTCACGATGGACACAGAGGGCCTACGTGTTGTTCTCAATTACGGTCTCCCGGCGGTCATCTATTTGCTGATCGGCCACGGGATCGCTGCCCGGCTCAACCGGGCCTGACAGCATTACGGGCACATCCAAGTCCGGTATGAACAGCGAGCGCGCGGAACCCCTGTCGGCGCGGTCGCTCAGGTTTCCCGCAAGGCAGCCGAGCGCTTTGCCCAGGCCGCGGCGGGCGGAATGAGCGCGACAGCGGAAGGACCAAGGCTGTGACACGCACTCCCAGCGAAAGTGATCACGTACCGATCTATGAGGACCTGGTGCGTGAACGAGGTGACGTCGTGGCGGAGGCCCAGATGGCGGCCGAGCACACGCAGCACCAGGCGGCGGAACTGCTGGGCAGACAGCATGCCGACCAGCCGCACCTGTCAACGGGATAACAGGCGCTGACTGCGCCCCCACTGCCCGAGTGCACCATAAACGGCCACGTGCCCTGCGAGGGACGCGTGTGTTGTCCATCGGCACGCGATGTCCCGTCCATGGCGCGCGCGAGTCGCCGTCCACTCCTGAAAGTCCGCCCCTGCCCGCCTCGCCTCCGCTGACCTTGTTCTTTATCTTCCAGCTGCTTGATGTGCGGTGATCGTGAGTTCGCGTTTGACGGTCTTACCGACGTCGTAGCGGGGTGCCTGGTGCTTGTTCTTGGCGCCGGGTGGTCGTCCGGGACCGGTGCCTGTGGGTTTGGGAACACGGGTCGGGCAGGCGAGGTGAGCGCGGATGTTCCTGAACCCCCGGCGGACCCGGGCCGGCGTGAGTCGGTCGATGGTGGTGGGTTTCTCCCAGGGCCGACGGAGGTCCTCGGCCAGAGGCCGGGCGAGCCGCAGCTGGGTGTGGGCGACGATCAAGATCCAGGTCCAACGGTCCGCCGCCTCGGGAGTGCGGATTTTCGGGGTGGTCCAGCCCAGGGTCTGTTTCGCGCAGCGGAACGTGTGCTCCAGGTCGAAGCGGCGTAGAAATGCCTGCCAGCAACGGTCCACATCGCCGGGGGCGGCGCCGGTCTTCGATGACCACAACCACACCGGTGGGGCGTCCCGTTCCTTCGACAGGTGCTCGACCTTCAGTCGGATCAACGTGCCCTCGACCAAAGGTAGTTCGCCTTCGTGGTCGAGCCAGGCCGAGCGGTGGGTGAGCCGCGGGTGGACCCGGTCCCATGCCTGGGCTTCGGCCTCGCCGTAATTGCAGGTGTCTGTGACCGTGGTGATCGCGGGCTCAGGCCAGGTATCCGGCTTGGTGAAGCGGAACTCCGGTCCGTGCTTGGGCGGACGGCCGTTGATGCCGTGCGTCCTCGGTGGCTTCGGCAGGCGCATGACGCGGTCGGAGCGGATCCGGCCGACCAACTCGATGGGCAGGTCTCGCAGGACCCAGGCCAGACGGGTGACGTCGTAGCCTGCATCGCTGACGATCACGATGTCCGGGTCTCCGGCCTGCCACTGCCCCGCGGCGACGAGTCTTTCAACGACTCCTCGCAGCTGGGCGGCGGTGACGGCGGTCGCGTCGTCCACCGGCCCGAGCCGGACCGCGTCCAGGATCGCGGTCCAGGAGGTGGAGCCCGGTTCCAACACGGCAACGAAGGAGTACGGCCAGCCGGGGATGAACTGCGAGGCCGTCTTCGCGCGGCCGTAGACGTGGCAGACACCTCACGACGCTAAGTCGTCAAGCGGCGGCGGCTGCTTCGGTGGGGTAGGCGGTCTCTTCGTCGAACAGTTTGTGCTGCTGTAGGCAGTGGTAGAGCTGGCCGATCATGCGGTTGAAGAGGTTGCGTTGGGCGGCTGCGTGCCAGTCGCCGACTTCACGTCGGCGCCGGTAGTGGGCGTTGGCACCAGCCGATGCCCGGAGTGAGGCGAAGGCCCATAGGTAGCCGGCGTGGTTGAGCCGGTCGTTATTGACCCAGCGGCGGGTGATGCTGGACTTCTTGCCGGAGGCCCGGGTGATGGGTGAGGAGCCCGCGTAGGCCTTGAGGCCGCGGGCGTCGGCGAAGCGGGTGTGGTCGTCCCCGATCTCAGCGAGGATCCGGGCGGCGAGCTGGATGCCGAGCCCGGGGAAGCTCAGCAAAATCTCGGCGTCCGGGTGCTGAGGGAACGCTTCCTCCACCGCCTCGGCGAGATCGTCGGCAGCGGTGCAGGCGGCGCCCAGTTGCATGAGGAGGGCGAGCATCTGCTTGCCAAGGGCATTCTCGACCAGCTGGGGCTGGTGGGCCCAGTCGGCGCGGAAGACCTCGCGCAGGCGGTCCGCCTCGGCCTCGATGCCGCGCTGGCGGCCGGCCCGCTTGAGTGCGGCCTGGAGCTGGGTCCGGGTAAGTCGTGCGGCTTGAGCGGGCGTGGGTGCGGTCTTGAGGAGTTCGCGGGCCTCGGGCCGGCAGAGCCCGTTGGTCCAGTCGCAGAAGGCTTCCAGGGCGGCGGGGTAGTACTCCCGCAGGAGGGAGCGCAACTGGTTGGCCATCTGCTGGCGGTTCCAGAGCGCGTCCTGTTGAGCGCGGGCCAGAACGGCGATGGCCCGGCCGAGGTCGCTGTCGTTGGGCAGGGTCCGGTGGGCGTGCATGTCGGTGCGCAGGATGTTCGCCAGGACAAGGGCGTCGCCGGGGTCGGACTTCTTGCGCGAGACACTGTGGCGGTCGCGGTAGCGGGCCGCGGCCATCGGGTTGATCGCGAAGACCTGCCGCTTGCCCTGCCGCAGCACCGCGACCAGCAGACCGCGGGACGTCTCGATGGCGACCGGAATCGGGGACTCTTCGCTGTCGCCGTACTCGGCGAGCAGGTCGAGGAGCAGTGTGTAGCCGGCCGCGTCGTCGGTGATGTGCCGTTTCGCCAGTAACTGGCCGGTGTCGTCGACCAGAGCGACGTCGTGGGTGCGTTCCGCCCAGTCGATTCCGCAATAGATCACGAAGGTTCCCTCCCCATTGTGTGAGTGTTTGCGCTGGTCACGAGCGCATGCGGGCCACGCAGCTACCTAATCCCAGGCCTCAACCGCAAGGGTTGGGCCGACACCTCACTAGCCGTTCGTGGCACCAGCGCACCCCACGGGCCCCGGTCTATGCGGGAGCTCAGAGGGCTCGGGCATCGCAAGAGGTCCCGTGCGGTGGGCTCGCACCACCAACACCAACGAGTGATCAAGGCGGACGTGTTGACGACAGGGGGGCGCCGGACGCCGCCGATCTCTGGGTAGGCGTCAGCACCAGGTAGCCAGCAGACGTGCGAACGACGCCCTCGCTGTCACCAACCGCTGAGTGGTGGCGGCCACGAAGACGCCGAACGTCGCGCGATCTATCAGTAGGCATCGAGGCCGGGCGGTGTGTAGGCATCCGTCCGGCGTCCGTGTGGCCGCCACCACCATGAGCGCCAGGACCGAGCACACGATCTACAGTTCAGGCGTTGACTGCCCGGCTGCCCCTAGATGTCACGGTCTGGTACTCGAACATCCCGAGAAGCACCTGCCCCTGCGGAATGCCGCTAACTACGGATTAGAACAGCCGCTCCGCCGAGCACGGTGCGTCCGAACGCAGCCAGGGCGACACATCGACCGCCAGTACCAGGCGCCCGCCGTCGAAGCGGGGCAGCGGCAGGCCCGCCAGCACGGTCCGCAGCCGGTCCACGTCGATCCGGCCGTGGTTGAGCCCTCCGTACATCGCTCCGTGCCCACGACGATGCTCGGGCAGCAGCGTCAAGTCCACCGGGGACTTCACCGCACCGTCCGCGCACAACACCGCGTCCGCCAGCTCGAACAGTTCATCGCGCCGGGCGGTCAGAGACTCGTAGAACTCGCCCCGGAAGCGTGACGCCTCCGCGAACGCTTCCCTCCGGACAGCATCAGGCAGCAGACTCACGCTCACGGCCTTCGTCTTGGTCACGTGCACCTTGGTCGGAGCACATGATCAGACGAAGGCCGCCCCCACGTCCGGCGAATCCCCAGGTGAGCGACCCAGTTCGAGACGTCGTTCGGGCCGAAAGATAAAGAACTTCCCAATGCCGATGTCAAGCTGCTGCTGTGACGGACGGTAGGACCTGGTAGCACGCTCCGTCGCGGATCATCGCCCATAGAACGTTGGCTCTGCGGCGGGCCAGAGCCAGCAGCGCCTGCTTGTGTCCTTTCCCTTCGTTTCGCTTGCGCGAGTAGTAGGCATGGGAGGCAGCGCAAGTTCTCAGACTGGCCATGGAGGAGAGGTAGAAAGCCCGGAGCAGGCCGCGGTGATAGCGGCGGGGCCTGCGCATGTTGCCGCTGACACGGCCGGAGTCAGGGGGCACGGGCGACAGGCCGGCGAAGGCGGCCAGGCGGTCAGCGGTGCCGAAGGCCTCCATGTCGCCGCCTGTGGCGGCGATGAACTCGGCTCCGAGTAGGGCGCCCATGCCGGGCAGGCTGCGGATCACCGCAGCGTGCGCGTGCTCGTGAAACCGGGCTTCGATGAGCGCGTCGAGCTCGGCGATTTCCTGGTCGAGGGCCATCACGCCCTTCGCGATGCGGGCCACCATCGCGGCCGCCAGTTTCTCGCCAGGTAGTGCGGTGTGCTGAGAGTGGGCCGCCTCGACGACGGTCTCGGCGAGCGTGGCGGCGTTCTTGACCCTGCGGTTCTTGAGCCAGGTCCCGATCCGCTTGGCTCCGCTGCGGCGGATCGCAGCCGGTGTCTGGTAGCCGGTCAGCAGGACGACCGGGCCCTTCTTGCTCAAGTTCAGCGCCCGCTCCAACGCCGGAAATATCTCCAGGAGTTGAGCTCGAAGACGGTTGATCTGGCGGGTCCGGTCGTTGACCAGGTCGGTGCGGCGGGCGGTCAACGTGCGCAGGTCGACAGCTATCTCATCGCCGGGCCGCAAGAGGCCGAGGTCCTTGCGCATACGCGCCTGGTCGGCGATGACGAAGGCATCCTTCTCGTCCGTCTTGCCCTGCCCTCGGTAGGCGGTCGATGCCTGGTGAACGGCCAGTCCGGTGATGTAGACCATTGGCTGGTCGTGGCTGAGCAGCAGTCCGATCAGCAATGCGGCACCGCCGTGGTTGATGTCCACCGCCCACAACACCTCTTCGGAGAGCGCGAGCACGTCTGATATCAGCTCCAGCAAGGCCGACTCGTCGTTGAGGACGCGGCGCGAGAGCAGGCGCTCTCCCTGTGCGTCCATCACCACTGCGTGGTGATGTTCCTTGCCGATGTCCACTCCGGCCCAGATCTGGGGCACGGTCACCTCCGCCAGCTCGTCGCTACAGATCGATCCCGCAGACGACCTCGCCGACGTTGTCCTACACAGCGATCAAGTCGCGTATCCCAATTAGCGGTCGAGTCGTCGCGGGGCTCCGGGCGGCCAAGTTCTTTGAGCCATCAGACGGCTACAAGCTGACAGCCATACCCGGAACCCCTGGGCCCGCCGATCTTACGAATGACCGCCTCAGACCCACGCTTGGAAGGTAGGACAAGCTGACCGTCTGTTCGCAAAGCGCTGGCACGGTTGGCGGACGCACGAGTCCTGCGCCACCGTGTCGTGCCGGGGATTGCCGGGCATGCGCCACCACAACGATCGATCGGTGGATCACCAAGCGGAGGCAGCGATGGTGCAGCCGCCTGATGAAGCGGACTGTCCTTACGGGGGCGCAGGCTGCGGTCCTCTGTCCACAGAACGCGCTCGCAACATCACCCGTGGATTCCTCTTGGTGTGCTCCCCGGGAGGCGAACCATGACAACGATGACGTGCTGCTGGTGGTGTCAGAGCTGGTCGCCAATGCGATACAGCATGCCGGTGAGGTGACGGACTTCCGGCTGGGGCAGCGCGACAACTGCGTGGTCGTGACGGTGACCCCAGCCCGCACCCTCCGCGAGAGCGTGCCCCGGTGGCGTGGCCGTTCAGTGGATTCGGGTGGCGTCTGGTGCGTCAGCTCGCCTCGCATGTGCACGTCCACACGCATTCGCACGGCAAGACAGTCCGGGCCACCGTCCCCCTGGCATTGAAGAATGCGCGGAAGACCGTGTGCGTTTTGGCGTGCACACAAAAACTCCCGACCTGTATTTCTGCAGGTCAGAGGCTTGATCCGGAGTGCCCCGGCAGGATTCGAACCTGCGCACACGGCTTTGAGGGAGTACGACGGGGCGGGCGCGGGGTGCTGCGGGCCCGGCGCCGGGAGCGCGGTCGCGGAACCGGCCATAGCGCACCTGCTGGAACCGCCGTGAGCGCCTTCGGGGCCGCCATGCGCTGGGCGCCTCGTCGTGAGCCGTGTCTGGTCAATCGGTCTATCTCGTGTGAGATGTCGCGCGGCCGCGGGCAGCTGGACGTCACGACGGGGCACCGTCGCGCCGAGCCAAACGTCTGGGATACCAGCTGCAGGCGTTCATCGCCGGCGCGGGCGCTGTGGGTCGGGATCCGTAGAAGGTGTTGGGCTCGTACGTGGTTCCACGAGTGCCAACCCCCGCGTGCTGGTCGGCGATGGCCCGTAGGCTTGCCGTCCGGGAGTGTTTGTCACGTCGCTGTGAATCACAGATGCCGTCGATACGCGGGTATCCAGCCGTCCCTCATCGTCCTCGGCCTTAAGGTCACGCCTCGAGTATCGCCGTGAGGATCACCGCCAGAAAGGCCACGATGACCAGGACAACCGCAGTTACCCGTCGCCAGTCGCGCCGTTTGCGCCTGCCGTGGACACCGTCATCGCCGTCTTCGGCGAACTGCTGGTTCAGCGCGTCCATCAGCGAGGCCAGTTCAGGGTCCACCCGGGCCAGGCATCGCTCGATCTCTGCGAAGACGCGGCGGTCATCCATCGGGGCGTTCATACCGACCACCTGGATCATGAGACACGGGCAGCGGGAGGATTGGGGCGAAGTACAACCCGTCAGAGACTTGGGCAGTGCAAAAGGATCCGCATACGGACAACTGCGGGATGGCCGTCACGACGCTGGAAGGCGACGTGTGGATCGTTCACGGTCCCATCATGGGTAGATCTACCCGCCTCGACAGTCCGTACCCCTGACTAGAGCAGGGAGACGATCGTGCAGGCCGTCGGCTGGCTGCGACGACAAGTAGCTCGGTCAGTCTCGTCGTCGCCCAGAAGCGGCCGGTCGCGTTGGCTGGTGTCTGCTCCGGCAGTGGTGGGCGGGATTACGGTTCGATGAGCCCTGCGCGGATTGCGTAGCGAGTGAGTTCCAGGCGGTCGCCCAGCCCGAGTTTCTGGAGCAGGTTGGCGCGGTGGCGTTCGACGGTCTTGGTGCTGATGACGAGGATGTCGCCGATCTCCTTCGACGTGTGGCCTTCGGCGACGAGTTTGAGAATTTCCTCCTCGCGGTCGGTGATGGCCCTGGCGGGTAGGGCGTCGCCCTGCCTGGCGCGGTCGAGGTATTTGCGGATGAGAGTGGTCTCGGCGCGTGGGTAGATGAAGGGCTCGTCGCGCATCGCTGCGCGGCAGGCTTCGACAAGATCGCGGTCGGCGACGGACTTCGTCACATAGCCGCTGGCACCGGCTTTGAGGGCTTCGAAGAAGTACTGCTCGTTGTCGTACATCGTCAGGATGAGGATCCGCAGGTCCGGCTGCAGGCGGCTCAGCTCGCGGGCGGCCTGCAGACCGGTCATCCGGGGCATGGCGATGTCGAGGATGGCCAGGTCGATCTGTGCCGTGCGGGCCTCGGCTACTGCCTCGGCGCCGTCGTCGGCCTCGGCGACGACGGCGAGGTCGGGTTCGCTGTCGAGGATGAGCCGGACTCCGCGGCGTACGAGCGCGCCGGGCTTCACCGGCCTCGCCCTTCTGCAGGGGCGGGGACGAGCGAGCGGGGGCATGCTTCGGGTAGAGACTGCGCATGCTTCAGGGAGACTTGTGATGGGGCGGAGTCACCATTTTCACCTTGACGCCAGGGGTCACTCGGTGACCGTGAACATCGATGGCGGCCACCGGGGAGCGGTCGAGCTGCTGGTCGACGGCAAGGAAACCGGCCGCGCCGAGATCCAAGGGGGGCGGCCCCTGATCCTCACCGGCGAACTGCCCACCGATCCTCCACTGCCCGTGAGCGTCCGCATCACGCCCGGGCCCGGCGCGCCCCGCTGTATCGCCGTGATCCACGGGGCGGAGACGGTGATGTCCCCACGGGCGTTCTGAGTCTGGGCATCGCCCAGGCCGTGCCACTGACGGCGTGACGACGGCACGGCAGTTTCCGGCCCCCTTGTCCGCGCTGCCCACCGAAGGGCGCTCTCCCTGGTGCGCCCGGAGCGGCGTGCCGCAGGACGACCCCTGCGGCGTACGGGGGCGTACCACGGGCCATCGGGCACCCTGTGGCTCCGGGCCAGGGCCCAGGGGAAGCTGGGGAAGAAGACAGCAGGGGAGGCGAGCGCCCCACACGCACCGGGCTCCTGCGCGACGGTGCCCCTGGGGCGGCATGCGCCTGGCCACGGACGCCCCGGACGGGAGAAGCAGGCAATGAACGGGCCGGTGGTAGTGGGAGTGGACGGTTCACCCTCAGCCCTGGCAGCGGTAGACGCGGCAGCCCACGAGGCGTCACTGCGAGGTGTGGAACTGCGCGTGGTACATGCCTTTCGGTGGCCCGCCATGCACGCACCGCCCGGTTCATCGCCGCTGGGACCTCCCACCGGCGCCCTGCACCAAACGGTCGAACGGATCGTGGCCGACGCCGTCGAACGCGCGCGGAGCCAGGCCGCGGGCCTCCACGTCAGCCACGCCGTCATAGCCGGTGAGGCATCGACGGTCCTGCAAGCACAGTCGCGCACCGCGCAGCTCATCGTCGTCGGCCACCGAGGCTCCCAGGGCCTCGCCGAGCTGCTCCTGGGTTCCACCGCCGTACATCTGAGCGCACACGCCCACTGCCCGATGATGGTCGTTCGAGGACGCCCGGACCCGGCCGGTCCGGTGCTCGTGGCTGTCGACGGCTCCCCGCAAGAGCAGCCCGCCATCGCCTTCGCCTTTTTTGAGGCCGCCCTGCGGAGCACAGACCTGATCGCGCTCCACGCCTGGAGCACCTGGACCGACCACGGCGAGCACGCCCTGGGCCACCCGGTGGACCTGACGGAGCTGGTGGGCGACGTCGACCGGCTCCGGCAGGAGGAAGAGCGAA
>NZ_JBVHDR010000050.1:0-14207 GCF_055563295.1 Streptomyces sp. NPDC002868
GACGCTGTCGGGGTTGGTCTGGCGGCCGCGGGCGTGGACGCGCAGCCGGTACCAGCCCGGTCCGGCTGCGCTGAGAAGGGGAAGGGTGGTGACGGTTCCTTGTTCGAAGGAGTCGACGCGCAGGTGGCCGTGAGGAGCGTGCACGCTGGCCTCGACGACTTCCTCCCAGGAGCTGTCGTCTTCGTGTGGTGCTGAAGTGGTCAGGTCGACGCGCACGCGAACGTAGCCGGTGTGGATGCCGGTGCTGATTACCGCGCCGTGGGTCATGACGGCGACGAGGCCGTTGGACCAGTCTGCTGTCTCGATGGGGATGTCCCCGTTGTCGAGAACGCCGAACGAAAGGTCATCCACGCGGACGGTGGCCCAGGGACTCGTCATGTGATCACCGCTCAGATCGGGGGTGCGGGGTGGGCGGCCGCGCGCTCGAGGCTTGGCGAGCGGCCCGTGCAAGGCTGTCCGGGGCGGGCGGGAGATGAATCTACCCGCCCCGGACGCCGTGCTGGTACTGGGATCGGCGAGTAGGCGGTGGTGGGGCTCTCGCTTACAAACCACTCGCTATTGGTGCGTCAGGGGGTGACGACGACGCGGAAGCGATCGCCTTCCAGGACGCGTTGGCTCCGGTAGAACTGTGTATTCAATCCGCCTTGGGCGCTGTTCTCCGCGGCCGGGATCATGCAGGCACTCGCACCCCTTGGACCGGTCTGGCGCGGCAGGTTGAAGGAGCAGTCGTCGAAGGCTGTGACGGGACTCCTCACGGCTACGCCCGCTGCTCCACCGACGCTCAAAACCTCACGGTCCAGCGGGAGATCCTGCTGGGCCTCGACGTCCCCGAGGAGCGGACGTACCTCGACCGCGGCTGGCATGGGACGCGACCTCACTCCCGAGACCAGGCAGGCGCTGCTCGCCCTGATCCGGGACCCGGACACCGCCGTACGTGCCTCCGCCGCGGCTGCCCTGTCCGCATCCCGCGACCATACGCCCGCCGTCACAGACGCGTTCGCGGCACTGCTCGACGAGGACGACCAACAGCTACGCCTGGAGGGTGCCTACGGACTCGCCCAGCGGGACGATCCGCGGACCGAGGAGGCGTACGAACGCGTGGGACCGCTCGGCCCGGCTTCGAGCACGACCACCGGGCGGACGGGCTCTGGCGCTGGAGATGGCGGAACAGGCCCGACCACCCCTGACCGCTCCCGTACGGCGGCAGGGGCAGCTCGGCACCATCCTCGCAGGCTGACCGCCCCCAGACCGGTGTGACCGATCCGTTCGGGGGAGTTGCACGGGTCGGTCACACACGCTGATGTGCGCTGTGGCCGATGAGTTCCACCGGATCGATCACACGGCCCGGTCATGGGTTAAGCGTTGCATGGGGTCACCAGGTGTGTGCGACGTCCACGATCAGCTTGTCGCCGGACTGGTGCACTCGGAACGGAAGTTTGGTGCGTACACCCAGACCGATCTGGGTCTGCCCTTCGAAGCTCGCCCCGAACTTGGTGTCCGTAAATGTCTTGTATCCGGTGATCTTCACGCCTGGCAGCGGCTTCCCAGCCTTCCCGGTGTACGTCGGCTTGTTCGTCGCCGGGTCGTAGCTCGGCGCGGACACGAAGATCTGCAGGATGCCGCCGCCCTTAACCGGGATCTGCTCGCCGGAACCGTCCTGATGGAACTTCTTCACGTAACCAACGTGGTAGCCGATCTTGCCACTTACGTCTCTGACGTCGAAGACCATGCGGTCGTAGCACGGGTTTTGGCTGGTCGTGATGTTCTTCAGCGGCTTGGAGTCCGAGTCCGTGGCCGACTTGGTGCCGCTGCCCCAGGGGGTCGAACAAGCTTTGGCCGAGGCGGCCTTGTCCACTTGACCGGTCGCGGCGCTGGCCATTCCGGCCGCGCCGACCAGGCCGGCACCCGCCACCACGAGCGCTGCGGCAGTTGTTCCTAACTTTCGCATGACTTACCTCAGATAAGGGTTGAGTACAGGTCCATACGGGGGGCAGCGCCCCTTGCGTGATCTTCACTCTTCCGTCAGGTCAGGGCAGTCCCCATCCGTGCTCGTACTCAACTCACTTCTAAGTACTCAGGCGCTGCGGGCTGCGAGCTCTGCCTCCTGTGCCGCGTTCAGCGCTTTCTCAGGTCTGCCGTCCGTTGCTCCGTCTCGTGAAGCCGCGTCCCGGCCTGCTCACGCTGGGCTTCGGCTGCCAGAGCGCCTCTTCCTGCTGACGTGCCTGCTGCTGCGCGGTCTTCTCGTCCTGGCGGGTCTGCGGCTGCGTCGCAGGCACCGCACCACCATCGCGGACCCAGCTGCCGCGGAGGCATCCGACCTGATCGGCCGCGACCTCACCGCCGAGGTGCCGAACACGAAGGCTGAATATCGGCGGCAGGGCGTCCTTTCCCGCCGATCTGGTCAACCGGCAGGTCGAGCGGTTGCAGAACGCGCAACGCCCCTGATGCGGTGGTTCGGGGGGTGGTTCAGTTGATGGTCCAGTCGCGGAGCTGGCGGGCGATACGGGCCACGCCGAGGGCTCCTGCGGCGGCGTCGCGCACGAGCGCGACGGCAGCCTTGGGCGGGTAGTCGAGCCGGTGGCCGTTCAGGGCGAGGTAGGCCTCGGCCGAGTGCCAGGCGAAGGCCTCGTTCGAATGCTCGAGGCAGGGCAGCTTCGCCAGGGTCTGCAGCAGGGTGCCGGCCTTGAGGTGGACGGAAGCGTCGGTGCCGTCTGGCTCGGGGGTGGTCCAGGCGTGGATGTCCGGCGCGGTCTTGGGCGAGTTGGTCGGTTCTGGCGGTGTTTTGGTGCCGTACTTGGCGGCAGTGTCCACGGTGGCCAGTCGCTGGTCCAGCCAGGGCCCCTCGGCGACTTCCCGCCAGAACGTGGCGTCCTGACTGTCCACGTCCATGCGCCGGTTCAGGTTCTTGACGACCTGGCGCGCTTGTTCGGCGTTCAGCGGCTTGGCCTGGTCGGTAGGGCTGGGGGAAGAGGAGCCGGGCTCCTTGGCATCGGTTTGTAAGTCGCAACCGACCGCCGCGAGTAGCAGCAGCGCGGCGATCGGCGGTGCGGAACGTCTCATCGTGCCCCCTGGTAGCGATCGAGTACCTGATCTTGTTGTAGGACAGGTGCGTGTGCACCGCCGATTCCCACGTCCGGCTCGGATTCGGACAACGCCTCCCGCACCCTGGGGCGCCAGCCCGACGGGCTCCCCGCCGACGACAGCTCCAACCGTCAACCTGCGGGCTTTCAAGCTGCTGCTGCGGCCGTGATGGCGATGGCGGTGACGATCGTGACCGTGGCGACGGTGAGCGTGATGCTCCTCACAGTGGTCCTTTCTGTCTGCCCGTTAGGTTGGCGGGATGACCGATGTGACTGATGGTTTGCGGTGGATCGGCGAGCATGCCCATGAGGAAAAGCGATTGGCGACTGGGATGCTCGGAGGTATCTCGCTCACGGTCGCCCGGGGCGTAGAGGCAGAAGACTTCCTGGTCCGCCTCGGCGCGGACAGCGAACAGCTCCAGTGCCACGACCTGTACAAGGAGCGGTATGAGCTTGCCGCGCCTCCCGGCCTGAACGTCAGCCATGCGATGTACGGCACGTGCGGGGACTGGCTGTACATCCTGGAGGACGACTTCATGGGCTTCGCCACGTGGTGGGCGGGATACCGCACGGTGGCGGCGATGGCGCCGCTCGTGCGTGAGGAGATCATCTGCCTGACGCAGAACAGGCACGACGCGCCGCCTTTGATCCTGCACGCGCCGGGCGACGGACAGACGTGGGAAGCGGAGTTCAAGGGCGAGACCGAGCGCTCCTCTGGGCTCGATGCCGCACTGCACGCGGCAGGAGCCGTGTTCCCCTCGTTCTATGCGGGTACGGCAAGCAGCACCGAGGAAGAGTCGCGGTATTTCGAGGAGCACCTGCACGAGCTGCAGCCGGCGGTGTTCGCCGCTGTCGGCAACTACTGCGGCATCACGATCGACCGCGCCAGCGTGGAGGCCGGCGATCTTCCCCTGGCCGTTTTCCCTTCGCTGTTTTGAGTTGGTGCCCGGCAGGGGCGCTCACGGTGGGCGCCCCTGCCGGTTCAGCCGCTACTTCGCGATCATCTTGCAGATGACGGGTTCGATCGGGCGGCCGAGCGCGTCGTCGTAGACGCAGCTCTCGGTCATGCGGGTGTCGAGCCAGTAGGCGTCCTTATCCATGATCCGCATGTCCTTCAGGAAGGTCGAGAACCTGCCACCCATGGACTGCTGGTTGTGGATACCGGAGATCGCCGAGCGCCCGCACACTTCCATGTACTGCGGTTGGCCCGTCTGGTCATCGACGTAGAACGACGGCTTGGTGCCTTCGATGTTGTACAGGTGCACGTACGAGCCCTGCTTCTTGGCGAAGGTCTGCACGCAGTTCTTCCCGTCCGGGGTGTCGGTGGCGCTGCCGCCCGGGATGGCAACGGCCGGGTTCAGGCCGCCTTCGCTCTTGGCCATGCCGCCGCTGTTGTAGCTGGATGCGAACGCGAACTCGTCGCAGTTCGGCTTGTCGGTCGCATCGACCAGGGCGGACGGGTCATGGTTTGCCTTGGCCCAGTTGTCGGGGCAGATGCGACCTCGGTTCGTGGTGTTCTGGTTTTTGTCTCCCATGTAGTACAGCGGCTTGTTACGCACCTCGGAGCCGGGGTGGTTTGCCGACATCTTCTGGATCAGCCACGCGTGCGCAGCGGCCTGTGGGAACTTCTTCGCGTTGAAGATGTACGTCGGCGCGGAGTTGGTGAAGACGCAGCCGATGGATCCCCACTTCAGCTTGAAGGTGTAGCAGCGGATCTGGTCCAGATCCTTGGTCTCCTGCCAGTAGCCTTTGGACCACTGGTAGTCGACTCTCTGCACGCTGCCGGGAGTGTGGACCTGGCCTTCGACCTTGACGTCCGGCTTGTACCAGTACGTCATGTCGGCTGCGGACGCATCCCACGTGTACTTCGTGGTCAGCGACGCGCTGTGGGTGTCGCCGGGCTTTCAGTGGGGGGTGGCCGTCCAGTCCCCGCCCTGGGGCTCGATCGGCTTGCATGAGCCCTCGGGACCGGGCCCGGGGGGTGCCCCTATGTGGTTCGTCAAGGAAAGCGGGCTGCGTTGGGAGGGGACGCCCGGGCAGCATGGCGGAGTGTCTGAGCTGTTGTGGGATGACGTCGCGTACTTCTTCGACCCTGATCTGATGGGTTCGCTGCCAGAGGTGCGTGTCCCGGATACCACGATGGAGGACTGGCAGGCGGTCCTCGATCTCGTCGGTGAGAGCGGCTGGAGGTGCCAGTACTCGGAAGGCGGTGCCGTGCTGCCGGCGCCCCGGGCGGAGGAAGTGCTGTCCCGCCCGGCTGACGCCGAGTGCCAGCGGCCCTATTGCAGGACCGCGAAAAACATAATGGGGGCTCGGACTTGCTGCGGAGCCGCCCAAGTTGCCGTCATACCGGACGTAACGGATAGCTACCAGGAGGTAGCGCTTGTTGAACTCCATTTGTTCCCGTGACGCGCTTGAAGCCTCCCCTCGGACCGAGGATGATCAGGCACTCCAGCGCCCCTGATGGACATGGGTGATCCCTGGCATCACCAAGGCCACGGTTCCGCGTCCGGCCCGGCCGATCGAAATCCGATGGGTCCTCAGAGCCGGTTTCTGCCTGTCCCGCCTCCTCCGGGCGTGCCGCCATCCCCCTTTATGAGGACCTGATGACACAACACATACCGGAGGCGGTGTTCTGGTGCCTTGCCGCGGTCACTCTCGCCGGACTGTTGCTGCTGGTACGCGAGCACCGGATCACCGCCACCCTGCGCCGTCGACAGACGAGCCTCGAGGCTGACCTGCTCGCCCGTGAGGAGGAGGCCCGGCACCTCGCCGAGGTTCGGCTCCCTGCTCTGGTCGAGGCATCCCGGGGTACCGCACCCGTGCCCGGACCGCTCGACGCCGAGCTCGCCGGAACACCGTACGGCAAGAGCCTGCAGAAGATCGTCGAGCAGTTCACCGGGGCCGCCGAGGTCGCGCAGTCCCGGGCGGACAAGTCGGCGAAGGCAACACTGAAGGCGGCGATGCGCGCCCTGCAAGCCCTGGCCAATGAGCAGCAGCTGTCGATCTCGGACATGCAGGACCGGCACGACGACCCGGATGTGCTCCAGAACCTCCTGGAGATCGACCACGCCAACTCGCAGTTCGGCCGGCGGGCACAGGCCATCGCCGTGCTCTGCGGCTCGTGGCCCGGACGGCAGCGGGCCGCGTCACCGCTGCTCGACGTCGTACGCGGTGCGACGTCGAGGATCCGGGACTACCGACGCGTCAAGTTGCACTCCCAGGTCGACATGGACGTGGTGAGCCGAGCCGTCGAGCCGGTAGTCCTCGCGGTTGCCGAGCTGCTGGACAACGCGGCGCGGCACTCCCGGCCCAACACCACTGTCGAAGTCGGCATCCGGCCCGCCCACAACGGCGTCAGCATCGTCGTAGACGACGCAGGCGTCGGAATGGAGGCGCGCGAGACCGAGGAAGCCGCGCGGCGCCTGTCCGGCCGGGAGGACATCGACATCAACCGGCTCGGTGACTCGCCGCAGTTCGGCTTCGCCGTCATCGGCGTACTCGCTGCCCGGTACGGATTCAGCGTCTCTGTCGACTCCCAGTCCCCGTACGGAGGCGTGCGGGCCGTGCTCTTTCTCCCCAACGCGCTCCTCAACCGGGTGCGTTTCATGGGCCCGCCGATCCCCTTGCAGGGAGCCCAGACGCTGCCCGCCGCCAAGTCGGCCTCCGCGGCGGCGCCCGAGGCCGAAGCCGTAGGGGCCGCGGCAGCGCAACCGGGTTCCGCCGAGGCACCTGGCCACCCCCAACCCTCCGCCGAATCCTCCCCCTTGCCCCAAGTGGAGACAGCACCATCGTCCACCGAGGGAGGCCTGCCCAAGCGGCGACGACACACGCCGCAGCACACGGCGGCCGGCGAGCCGACGGCCCCGGCGCTCTCCGATCCCGCGCTCGTCCGCCCCGCCGCCGAGTCCGCCTCCCGCATGAGCGCGTTCGCCCGCGGCACCCGCTCCGGCCGCGACGCCTCCCCCGACAGCGAAGGGAACACTCAGGAATGACCGGCCATATGACCAACGAACTCGGATGGATGCTCGACGAGGGCCTGAAGGTACCGGAAGCCCGCCACGCGATCCTGCTCTCCGCGGACGGCATGCTCCGCGCCCACTCCCAGGGCATCGAGCGCGACGAGGCCGAACGGCAGGCAGCGGCGTTGTCCGGACTGCAGTCGATCAGCCGTAGCACCGCCGAGTTCTGCGGACAGGAGACCTCGCCGTGGCAGCAGACGCTGGTCGAGTTCGTCGACGGGTATGTCTTCCTGGTGGCCGCCGGCGCGGGAGCCTATCTTGCGGTCTCCGCCGGCCAGGACGTCGACATGGAAGCCGTCACCTACAGCATGCACAAGCTGGTCGACCGGCTGGGCAAGGAGCTGACCAGTCCGCCGCGGCGGAACTCCGTACCCCGCGGGTCAGACGACTCCGGTACGGCATGACCCCGCCACGCTCCCGGCGTGACAGAGGACTCGTACGGCCGTACGTCGTCACGGACGGCCGTGCCCATCCGACGCGCAACACACTGGACCTGGTGACGCTGGTGACGGCTGTGAACAACCGTCCCGTGAACGGCCTGAGCCCCGAGAAGCGGCGCGTCACGGAACTGTGCCGGGGAGGAGCGCTGTCGGTCGCCGAAGTGGCCGGACACCTCTCTCTCGCGATGAGCGTCACCAAGGTTCTGCTCAGCGACCTCATCGACAGCGGCCATATCACCGTCCGGCCTCCCGTCCCCAAGGCACAACTGCCCGACGCCCAACTCCTGCAGGAGGTTCTGGATGGGCTCCGCTCCCGTTTCTGACCCGGTCTACGTCGCGGACACGGTCACGACTGCGGTCAAGATCCTCGTTGTCGGCCACTTCGCCGTCGGCAAGACCACGTTCGTTGGCACTCTCTCCGAGATCCGGCCGCTGCGCACCGAAGAATCGATGACGCAAGCCGGTGAACTCGTCGACGACCTTGCGGGGATCCCCGACAAGACCACGACGACCGTGGCCATGGACTTCGGCCGCCTCACGCTCAGTGAGTCCCTGGTGCTGTACCTCTTCGGTGCCCCCGGCCAGAAGCGCTTCACCCAGCTGTGGAAGGACATGCTTGTCGGAGCGCTCGGCGCACTGGTGCTGACGGACACGCGAAGGCTCGACCAGTCCTTCGACATCATGGGTCTGCTGGAAGAGCACGGCATGCCGTACGCGGTCGCCGTCAACCAGTTCGACGGCGCGCCGGTCTTCCCCGAGGCGGAGATCCGCGAGGCTCTCGACCTGCTCCCGGAAACCCCCTTGGTCACCTGCGACGCACGGGAAGCCACGTCTTCCGCCAGTGCATTGATCTCCCTCATCGAGTACCTCCAGACCCGCACCCCTCAGGAGCAACGATGACGACACCCCGGCCCACGCGCGACGCGGTACCTCCTCCCGGCTGCCCCGCGCACTCCGGGGCGCGTACGGCCGAGCGGCTGTACGGCCCAGGGTTCGCCGCCGACCCCATGGCCTCGTACACCCGGCTGCGCGCCTACGGTTCCGTCGCGCCCGTGGAGATATCACCCGGTGTACGCGCCTGGCTGGTCACCGGCTATGAGGCCGCTCTGGAGGTGCTGCGCAGTCCGGAGCGCTTCTCCAAGGACCCACGCCGATGGCAGGCTCTCGCCGACGGGACGGTACCGGCGGACAGCCCGGTCGTGCCGATGATGATGTACCGGCCGAACGCCCTGTGGACCGACGGGGAGGAGCACAGCCGGCTGCGCGGGGCCATCACCAACAGCCTCGGCCGCCTCGACCCCAACGCGCTCAGGGGCTACGTCGAGCACAGCGCCGACACCCTCATCGATCGAATCGGGCCCAGGGGGCGCGCGGATCTGCTCAACGAGTACGGTGCAGTCCTGCCACTGCTGGTCTTCAACCAACTGTTCGGCTGCCCGCCCGACACCGGGGACAAGCTGATGGAGGGCATGTCCGGGATCTTCGACGCCAACGCCGACTCTGAGAAGGCGAACGCGTTGCTGACCGAAGGGGTCGCCGAACTGGTCGCACTCAAGCGCAGACACCCGGGGCCGGACGTGACGTCCTGGCTGATGGCCCATCCTGCGCAGCTCACCGACGAGGAGATGATGCATCAGCTGGTGCTCCTGATGGGAGCCGGCACCGAGCCCCAGCAGAACCTGATCTGCAATGGGCTGCGGCTGTTGCTGTCCGACGACCGGTTTGCCGGTGATCTCGCGGGCGGCAGCATGCCCGTCGAGGACGCCATCGACGAGGTGCTGTGGACGGACCCGCCGTTGGCGAACTACGCCATCCACTATCCACTCGTCGACCTGGAGCTCGACGGAACCCTCGTGTGCGAGGGTGAGCCCATTCTGATCAGCCTGGCTGCCGCGAACACCGACCCCGGCCTCGCCGGCGACCGCCGGGCCGGCAACCGCGCGCACCTCGCATGGAGCGCGGGCCCGCACACCTGTCCGGCGAAAACCCCCGCCCGGTTGATCGCCGAGGTCGCCTTGGAGAAGCTCCTCGACCGGCTCCCTGACATTGAACTGGCAGCTCCTGTCGAGGAGTTGGAGTGGCGGCAGGGCCCCTTCCACCGGGCTCTGACCGCCCTGCCCGTCCGCTTCCCGCCGATCAGCCCCGCCGACCGGACTTCGGGAGGCAGCGAAGGAAACGCGAACCCGGTCCCTTCGTCGTCGATCCCTCCAGCGCCGACATCCGCGGCGAGGGAACCAGGATCCGCGAACGTGGCCCGGCATCGCTGGTGGGGCTTCTTGGCAAGGTGGTGGCATGGGTGATGACCCACCCGCCCATGTGCGCGATCAGGTGATGGCCGACCCTGGGCTGTGGCGAACAAGACGGACGACCAGCAGTGCGCATCAGACGCCCAGCCGGGGGCACTCCGTCACGCATGGCGGACCCGCGCCGGGGTGAGTCGGCCCGGTGGGGCCGGTTTCTCCCAGGGCCGTCGCAGGTCGGCGGCCAGAGGCCGGGCGAGACGGAGTTGGGTGTGGGCGCCGATGATCAGCCAGGTCCACCGGTCGGGGCCTGGTCCAGCCGAGGGTCTGCTTGAACAGGCGGAAGGTGTGCTCCAGGTCGAAGCGCCGAAGGAACGCCTGCCAGACCCGATCGACGTCCTCGCCGTTAGCCGGCCTTCGAGGACCACAACCACACCGGTGGCGCCTCGCGGTCCTTCGACAGGTGCTCGACTGACAGCCGGATCAACGTGCCCTCAATGACGGGGAGTTCGCCTTCGTGTCGAGCCAGGCGGACCGGTGGGTCAGCCGTGGATGGACCCGGTCCCACGCCTGCGTGACGGCTTTGCCGTAGTTCGCCGTCGTCGTGATCGTGGTCACCGCTGGCTCGGGCCAGGTCTCGGGCTTGGCGAATCGGAACTCCGGCCCGTGCTGCCCCGGCCGACCGTTCGTCCCGGGCAGCCGGGGCGGTTTCGGCAGCCGCATCACCCGGTCGCCCCGGACACGGCCGGCCAGCTCGACTGGCAGGTCCCGCAGGACCCAGGCCAGGCGAGTGACGTCGTATCCTGCGTCGGCCACGATGACGATGTCGGGGTCCCCCGTCTGCCACTGCCCCATGACGATGAGCCGTTCGACGAGTCGCGGAGCTGGGCGGCGGTCACCGCGGTGGCGTCGTCGGCCGGACCAAGCCGGACCGCGTCCAGGATCTGGGTCCAGGACGTGGCGCCCAGCATCGACCGCAGCCGCTCGGTGTCGACCTGGCCGTGGTTGAGGCCGTCGTACATCGCACCATGCCCGCGCCGGTGCTCCGCCACCAGCGTCAGGTCCACCGCCGAGGTCACCGGCCCGTCCGAGCACAGCAATGCGTCGGTCAGCTCGAACAGTTCGTCACCCCGTGCGGTCAGGCATGCGTAGTGGTGAGGATCTTGAGGTCGGTGACCGTCTCGTCGCTGGCGCGTAAGGAGTGCAGGTCGCGCCGGACGCGGACCTGGTCGGCGATGACGGCCGCGTCTTTGGCATCGGTCTTGGCTTCGCCGCGGTAGCCCTCGGAGGCGCGGTGGACGGCCCGGCCGGAGATGTAATGCACCGGCTGGTCGTGGTTGAGCAGGATCGCGATGGCCAGGGCGGCTCCGCCGTCGGCCAGGTCGATGCCCCAGGTCGCCTCATCGCCCAGGGCGAGGACGTCGGCGAGGAGTTCGAGCAGTTCGGGCTCGTCGTTGGCAACGCGTCGCGACAGCAGCCGTCAGCCGCTCTCGTCGATCACGATGCAGTGGTGATGGGTTTTTCCTGCGTCGATGCCGGCCCAGATCGCGGCCGTGACGCCTCCGCGAACGCATCCCCCCATCAGCATCAGGCAGCACACTCACCCTTACGGTCTTTGTCGCGGTCACGTACATCCTTGGTCGAAGCACATGATTCAGACGAAGGCCCCTCCAGCGTCCGGCGAACGCCTAGGTAAGCGGCCTGGTTCGAGGCGCTTTTCGACTCATCGATAGCCTTTGCCTTCATGACGCGCGCTTGGATCTTGCCGATGCTGCTTCTGCTCAGCGGCTCAGTCATCGCGACTGCGCTGATCTTCAGAGGGGAACCCGGCGAGGCCGCGGCACTCCTGCTGGCGTTCGTGCTGTTGGCTAGCGTGAACTCGCCCCTCGCCTTCCCGAGGTCGATCAGTGCGCTGGAGGCACAACGCCGCAGCGCGGTCGACGGCCGGCCAATCGTCTTCTGGCGGCCGGGCTGCAAGTACTGCCTCCGACTGCGCATCCGATTGGGCCGTAACGCCCGCCAGTTGCATTGGGTCGACATTTGGCGTGACCCGGCTGGAGCGGCAGCGGTGAGGGCAGCTAACGATGGCAATGAGACCGTGCCGACTGTCGTCGTGGCAGGCCAGCCGCACGTCAACCCCGATCCTGCATGGGTGCGCGAACAGCTCTCCCGTTCCGCGTGATCGAGAATGGTGCCATGTAGGGCGTCCGCAGGAACGATCGCCAGCCGTCGACGCCGTCTGAACCTTCCGTCTGCGCCGTACAACGCAGACGGAGGTTAAAGAACAAGCTCAGTAGGTGTCTTTCAACCTCGAAGGCGCAGGTCAGGCCCTAGTTGGTCTGCGCTCGTGGAGGTACGCCTCCAGCTCGGCGGCCCCGGCCAGCATCGCGCGCCCGCGGGCGGACAGCCGACCGTGCCAGTCGCGCAGGGCGGCCTCCAGCGGCTCCAGCCCGCCAGCCGCCCGCACCTGGGCGATCAGCGGGGCGATCTGCTCCAGCAGGTAGCCGCCCCGCCTGAGCTGGTGGGCCAGCCGGGCATCCCGCACGTCGGCCTCGTCGTAGATGCGGTAGCCGGTCTGCGGGTCGCGGCGTGGGCGCACGAGCCCGGCGCGCTCCCATTTGCGCAGCGTCGCGGGTCGGATCCCGAGCTTCCCTGCCAGCGGCCCGATGAACGTGCCGTCGGTCCCAGGCACCGAGGTCGGCTCGGGCTCGGACGCCCCCGTGGGCTCCAGGTCGCGGAGGGCGCTCTCCACGGCCTGGAGGGTCCGGCGGTCGTCGAGGAGCTGGGCGTGGCTCTCGTCGATCAGGCGGAACGCCTCCTCGGCCGCGCCCTTGTTTACCGCTCGCATGATCGACGTCGCTGTCTGGTGGCCGTGGCCGGGCACCAGGGCAAGAAACGCGCGCAGGGCCCCCGCGTGAAGCGAGGTATAGGTGCGGTAGCCGTGAGGTGTGCGGTCGGCGGTCGGAAGGATGCCGGCCTCCTCGTAGTTCCTGATCGCCTGCGTGGACAGACCGTGCCCGCGCGCCAGATCAACCGGCCTGAGTCGCTCGCTGTTTTGAAGGTTTCGTCCCATGGGCCTGCCGATATCGCGGGGAAGTTTCAATCGGAGGTTCAACGATAGCGTTGAAGGCATGGCTACTGACATCAAGGACACCGCCCATGCCGTCGAGGCTGCCGCCGTCATGAGGCTGCTTCCGGCCCGGCCCCGGCTGCTCGCGCTGGGCGAGCCCACCCACGGCGAGGACACTCTCCTCGACCTGCGCAACGAGCTTTTCCGGCAGCTTGTCGAGCAGGAGGGCTACGGGACGATCGCGATCGAGAGCGACTGCATGATGGGCCTGGTCGTGGACGACTACGTCACCTCGGGCACGGGCACTCTCGACGAGGTCATGGAGCACGGATTCAGCCACGGCTGGGGCACCTCCGCGGCCAACCGCGAGCTCGTGCGCTGGATGCGCGCCTACAACGACGGCCGGCCCGCGTCCGAGCGGCTCCGCTTCGCCGGTTTCGACGGCCCGCTGGAGATCACCGGCGCCGCGAGCCCCCGGCAGGCCCTCACCGCACTCCACGGCTACCTCTCGACCCGGGTGGACGCGGACCTGCTCCCCTGCACCGCGGAAACACTCGACCGCCTGCTCGGCATCGACGACCGGTGGACCAATCCCGCCGCGATGATGGACCCGGCCCAGTCCGTGGGGCAGTCGGCCGAGGCCAGTCAGCTGCGGCTGCTCGCCGACGATCTGGTGGCGCTGCTCGACGCGCAGACGCCGCACCTGATCACGGCGACCTCGCGGGACGACTGGGACCGGGCGCGCCTGTACGGGCGCACCGCTACCGGCCTGCTGCGCTACCACCACTGGATGGCCGACACCTCACCGGCCCGCATGACCCGGCTGGTGGGCCTGCGGGACCAGATGATGGCCCACAACCTCCTCGCCGTCGCCGAACGGGGCCCGGCACTCATCCACGCCCACAACTCCCATCTCCAGCGGGAGAAGAGCACGATGCGGATGGGCGGGATGCCGCTGGAGTGGTGGAGCGCCGGTGCGCTGGTGAGCGCCCAGCTCGGCGAGGGGTACGCCTTCGTGGCCACGGTCCTCGGCACGATCCGGCATCAAGGAGTGGACACTCCGCCACCGGACACCGTCGAAGGACTCCTGTACGCGCTCCCGGAGGACCGCTGCGTCATCGACGCCCCGCGGCTGGCCACCGCCCTCGGCGACACGCGGCCCGCGCCCCGCGTATCCCCGTGGTTCGGCTACTCCCCGCTTGACCCGGCACACCTGGCGGACAGCGACGGCATCGTGTTCGTCAAGGACGTCCCGCAGAGCTAGTGTCCTGCGGCGGAGATCCGTCGGCAGAAACGGGCGAGGGAGTCGAGGATCTCCTCGGCTGTCTTGGTCCAGATGAACGGCTTGGGGTCTT
>NZ_JBVHDR010000051.1:0-13816 GCF_055563295.1 Streptomyces sp. NPDC002868
GCGTGGGTCTGAGCCGGTCATTCGTAGGATCGGCAGGACCCAGGGGTTCTGGGTATGGCTGTGAGCTTGTCGCCGCTCGATGGCTAAAAAAACTTGGCCGCCCGGAGCCCCCCGACGACTCGGCCGCTAATTGGGATTCGCGACTTGATCGCTGTGTAGGACAACGTCGGCGAGGTCGTCTGCGGGATCGATCTGTGACGACGAGCTGGCGGAGGTGGCCGCGCCCCAGATCTGGGCCGGAGTGGACATCGGCAAGGAACATCACCACTGCGTGGTGATCGACGCGCAAGGCGAACCCCTCCTGTCGCGGCGAGTCCTGAACGACGAGTCCGCACTGTTGGAGCTGATCGGCGACGTACTCGCGCTCTCCGAAGACGCGTTGTGGGCAGTGGACATCAACCATGGCGGGGCCGCCCTTGAGCTCGCCCTGTTGCCCGATCCGCTCAGACACCGAGGGAGGTGCGGATGGCCTCGATCTCGCCGAGCAGCTCCTCCATGCATTCGAAGCCCCGGTCGACGCAGCTCACGTTAACCCCGCACTCGGCCTGTCGGGCCCGCAGCAGCGGGTGAAGGGCCACGGACACCGGGAAGGCCAAGGGATCAAGGCTCGGCGCTCTCCCCTGGAGCAGGTCGAGGCCGCTGCGGGTGCCGTCGGAGACGGAGAGCCACCCGTTGAAGTCGTTGTATCCGATCACACCGGCCTCGATCCCCTTCGTCCAGGTGGAGAACAAGGCGGCCAGGCTGGTGGCAGCTCGAACCGCGTCCCAGGCGTCCGGGGCGATCTCATAGCGCCAGATCTCGCCCTCGTGATCACCGGCGAGCACGAACGTGTAGACGATGATGTCGAAGTGGAACAGCGGCAGCTGATGCCGCCAGGGGAACGGCACGCCGACGGAGAGCGACAGGGTGTCGAGTGTCTCCCCGTCGGTCGGCCACGGGAGCAGCTCTCCGCCGTTGGGCAGGAGCCGCCGCGCATGCCATCCCTGGGATTGGAGCCAGGTCACCTGCTCCGCGACATGGTCCACGTCGAAGAGCCGGTGGACGAGGTCCGGCGGGGGCCGCACGCCGGACGGGGCGCCGGCCGCGGGCCAGGTGAGGCCCGCAGCCGACGCCGCCGCCCGGTAGCCTTGCACTGCCTCACGCAGCGCCGGCATGTCATCGAGCATTACGGAGTTGCCTTCATGACGAGTTTGCCTTCATGACGAAGCTGCCTTCCGTACGAACTTTCCTTCCGAATGGTGTCGCCGTCATCACGGAAGTGCCTTGGGTTGCATGCACAGGTCGGTCCCGCCCGGGTTGATCCGGAATCCGAAACTCGGCCCGTTCGCCTCGACCCAGGGCTTGATCGGCAGCACGATGAACTTGTCCGTGTCCTTCACCCTGCACTTGCCGTAGAACGCGGAGAGGTCATGGGCTTGAGGCAGCGACTCCGAGTTCGGCACCGGCTTCAGGGAAGCGGTCAGACCCGACAGGTCGACCGCCTGGTCCGTCGCCCAGAACGGGAACTCGTCACAGGTCTTCGCGACCCGTCCGTTGCAGACGTTCGGCTGGAACCGTGGGTTGTTGTCGTACCAGTTGCGGTCGTAACCCGCGGCCGTCGCGGCCTGGCCGCGTTCGCTGCGCCCCGGGTAGAACCACTTGGACCGCGCCGGGGGCTGCGGGTAGCTTCCGTTGCCCATGGCCTCCACGATATGGGTCCCGGTCTCCTGCATGGGCGCACCCCGGTAGTTCGTACCACCGGGAACGTAGACGACGACGTCGTCGTCGCAAGCCGCGATTCCCTGGGTGCCCCGCTGGGCGGTGCACGCCGCGTCGATGATGCGCTTGAGGTTCGCGTCCTCGCTGTCGTCCCAGGCGAAGGGAAGGTTGTCCCGGCCGGTTAACTCCTTCGTCGTCGTGATCACCTGGGCGTACGCCTTCAGGCTGTTGTACCAATCGCCGTCGTCCAGGTGCCAGTCGTCGAACGTGGTGAGGTCGTCGTCGTGGTGGATCGGGTATTCGAGGAGCCCTCCGATGGCTATCTCGCCGGGGAAGAGGATCGCCCAGAGCACGCCGAGCGCGATCCCGATGACGATCCCCACGATGGTGACTACGACGAAGGTGGCGACGGCGGAGGTGGCGGCCGCACCCGCTGCGGCCTCGACCGCCACCGTCGGAGGCGCCAGCAGCAGTGCGCAGGCGCCCTGGGCGCACCAGGCGACCGTTTGGACCGCGACTCCTGGCACGAACTGCGTTCCCACTTGGCCGGTGGTGCCGCTCAGCGGGTCGATCGCCGGTCCCTTGCCGGGCGGGGAGACCTCCTTGAGCAGGTCGGTGACGTCGTCGTCGCAGTCGAGCTTCTTGTCCTCGTCCAGCGGAAGGTTGTCCTCGATGCAGGTGGCGTCCGCAGCGGTGTAGCAGCCCGCGAACACCTGCGTGGCTCCTGCCGGCACCGGGACGTCGGCGCGCAGGCTCGGCGCGATGTAGAAGTCGCCGCCCTGCGCGGCGCACTGTGAGCCCTCGCTGGTCACCTGCTGCGTGACCGCTTCGGGCACCGCGGGTTCGACGGCCGAGGTGATGAACTCGCCCCCGAAGTCCCGCACCTTCGTGCCGTCCTCGCCGATCGCGTCGACCCGGAACGTGTGTGAGGTGAGCGCTTCGAGGGGCTCGATCGGGAACTTGACGACGCTGTCCGCGGTGCACGGGTCCGCCGGGTTGCCGGCCGTGTCCTCGCAGTACTGCTTCAGCGAGAACTCCTCGTACAGAGAACCGTCGAGGAAGGCCCGGTAGGTGACGTCGTAGGCGGGATCGGGGTGCCAGGTGGCGAGGGCGCCGCCCTCCCCCGGGGCGAACTCCAGCCCGACGGGCTCCGGCGGCTTCTGCGCGGTGCGGAAGGTCGCCGTGGCGGGCGTCGGTGACTTGTTGCCGGCCAGGTCGACGGCGACCACGGACACGGTGTGCTCGGTCTCCGGCGTCAGCCCCGTGATGGTGTACGAGCGGGTGCCGCTGTTCGTACGGTGCGGGGCGCCGCCGTCAACCCTGATCTCGTATCCGGCGAGGCCGTAGTTGTCGGTGGCCGCGGCCCAGGTCGCCTTCGCCGAGTACGCCGTGATGTCGCCGACGGCCAGACCGGTGACGTTGCTCGGCGGGATGTTGTCGACGACGGTGACGGAGCGCAGGATCCTCGCGTGCCGCTTGGGCTCGCGCTCGGCGCGGGTGCACACCAGGTTGTCGCCCAGCTCCGGCGGCCGCAGGCGCGTCTGCCATGACGAGGCCCAGCCCGAGACCCCGTCCGGTGGCGGGCCGAGGGTGAAGTCGGTCGTCACCAGCTTGCCGACCGAGACGTCGACCATCGTCGCGTGCTTGTGCAGGACGCCGGCGACGTCGATCTTCCCCTCTTCGTCGACCGCGACCTCGGCGCTGTGTTCCGGTGCCTCGAGCCGGATGGCGGAGTGGTCCTCCTCCTGCGGCGGGGTCATGCCCGCGCATGCGGCGGGGACGAGCCTGACCGGTTCAGCCGCCGCCACCTCGGGCGCCGGCAGGCTCAGCAGCGCCACCGGGAGCGCCAACGACACGACAACCGCCGTCGTCCGTAACCTATTTCGGAAGTACCTGTTCCGCATTGCCCCCCCCAGCCACATAAACGCTATTGCGTGCCGCGATGGTAGACGGACCGCCGCCGCTTGTCATGCCCTCACAAAGCTCGGGGCGGCCCGGACGCTGCATCGGCGCTGTCAACCAGGTCATGGACATGGCGAGTCGGGTGTCGACCGGCGCGAGGGGCGCTTACGCGTCGTGGAGCGGGGCGGGTGGGGTTGGGCATGCAAACGGCCGGCGCCCAATCCGCCGAGGCGGGTGGCAAGGGCGCCGGCCAACCGAAAACACACACTCCGCGGGAGAACCCGAGAGGCGGTCTCGTCATCGAGTCTAGCCGGACAACACAGCGTTCGGTACGTGCTTCCTTGCCGAGGGTGACGTAAGAGGGGTATTGTTTTCTCGTTGGCGCGTCGTGGTAGCGCCCCAGCACCGAAGACACTCTCGCAAGGAGCATCCCTATGCCCGTCTACCTCACCCGGCACGACATCGACGACCCCGCCCAGGAGCTCGAGGCCCCGCCGTCCCGGATGCCGTGAACCGCGCGACCGCCGGCCGCGCGCACCTCGCATGGCCGGCAACCGCCGCGGCCGCGGCCGCCGAACTCGAGCAGCTCGCCCAGGCCTTGACCGCCGTCGGCGCCAACGTCAGCCGCGAGGGCCAGGACCTTGTCCTGCCGGCCCTCGCCTCCGGCCCGGGCGACACGGCCGGCATCCGGGTGCGCGCCACCGGCCGCGCGCCGCACGCCCTCTACGTCATCACCGCCGCCGAACTGGTCCCGCTGACCCACGCTGCCGGCGCCCTGGCCTACCTCCAGCCACTGGTCGAAGCCGCCGCCCGCAGCTGCAACGGATGCGGCGCAGAGCCCGGCGAGCCGTGCATGCCGAACTGCCTGCCGGACCCCTCAACCACCTGAACCGCCCCGCTCCGGGCGGGGCGCCGACACCGGCGCCCCCGCCCGCCCCGTGATGGAGAACGAAGAAGATGATTCGCGCCGGACGCCTCACGTACGCGCAGACCATGGCCGACCTGGCCGCCGCGCTCGGCATGCCGCTGGGCACCTTCCGCAACAAGAAGCCACACACCCAGGAGGGGCACCCCGCCCCGATCAGCTCCCCCGACTCCCGGGCGTTGCTGTGGGACAGAGAGCAGACCGCCGCCTTCTACGCCGGCAAGCCCGTCCCCGCGCTGCCGGATGCCGACGATGACAAGGACCTGCTGGACCGTCACGAGGCCGCGGCTGTACTGGGCGTGGCGCCGGCCAGCTGGAACAAGTACAAGAGCGACCCGAAGCTGACCAAGCACGTCGTCCTCGTCCCGGCCGGAGACGGCGGAACGGAGCACTGGCCGCGCCACGTCGTCCGCGCTTTCAAGGCCTCACGCCCCGGCCGCGGCGCCGGCGGCGGCCGCCGAGAGGGCAGCGGCGACATGATCCCGCGCGACGAACTCCTGCCACGGATCGCCGAACTGCTCGACGACGACCCGGCAGTCACGCTGGCCACCGTCGCCGACACCCTGGGCATCGCCACGTTCCCCACCGCCCAGGCCGGCCTCGCGCAGGTGCGGGGCCGACGCATCGCCGACCTCCTCGAGGCCCAGCCACACCTCACCCCGCAGCAGGCCGCCGAGCAGCTCGGATACCCCACCATCACCCACCGCGGCGCCGTGGCGATCGCCGAGGCCGAGCTGCGCGCCCGCCAGGCGCTCCCGTACCTGCAGCAGGTGGCCGACGCCCTGACCGAGGCCGGCGTCGCCCAGCCGGTCCAGGTCGAGGTCCGCCAGCTCGCCGACGAGCACCTGGCGGCCGCCGTCCCGCTCGCCGCCGGCCAGAGCGCCCCGGCGCTGGTGTGGGACGAGCGGTACGGATGGCGCACCGCGACCAGTCGGCGGCACCCGATCGGCAAGGACACCGGAATCGCACCGGAAGGCGAGGGCATCCGCTACCTTGGCAGCAGCCTCAAGCCGGAACCGGCCGAACTGCTCGACGCGCTCGCCGACGGCCGTAAAGGCTCCAAGCGCCCGAGGGTCTGAGACAACCGGGCCGCTTCCGCGATTCAGTCAGCCTGCCGGTAGCTGGCCGCCGGGCCCCACGGTGCCGGAGCCGAAGCGGCGGTTGAGCGCGTCCATGGCCTGCTTGCCGGCAACTGCTCGCACCGAAGGGCGACCGCCCGCACCCGGGCACGCGGACCAGACCCCTCACGCCACCACTCAGGCGCTACACGTCCGCAAGCGACTCCGTCCTATCGCCTGCGTCCACCGGCTGCACCACAAACTGGCCCGGCGCAGTCTCCAGCGACATCCGCCGGATCCGCTCGGCCCATCCTGTCGGCCACCGCGTTGAGGCATCCCAGCGCAGCCACGCCAGGTCCTTCTGCTCCAAGCGGACATGGCTCAGATCGGCACCAGAAAAGTCATTTGCAGCCAGCTGGAGGGCCTGACTCACGTCCGCCATCACGTCCGCGGCCTTCGCCAGCCTCACTCGAAGTTCCGGACCAAGTGACAGTGCGTCGATCGAGGGCACGACAGTGAATCCATTCGGGAAGACAATGTCAGCACACCTCTGCGTTTCAACGTGCACCGTGATCAGTAACTCCAGGACTTCGGCCTTCAATACCCGGACGGCAGAAGACCAATCGAGCCGATCATGGATGGCGCTCTCCGCACGCCAGGCCTGAGCAAGACGAACCTCATAGTCCTCGCTGGCAAGGAAGGTCAAGTCGCTGCTCGCACGTTTGACGCTGGCCGCGACGTACGTCAAGACAGACGATAGGTAGCGTACGGAGGCCCTGGCTCCAAGGCGCTCATCAGCTGTTATGCCCTTCAGCGCGGCGTGAACCCTGGCAGCCCTCTTCAGCACGTAGGGATCCAAGCGCGAAGGACTGAGCGGCTGCGCCGGCCGAAACGCTGGCGCGCGCCGGGAAACAGCGGCCAGGAACCGTCCCGCGAAGGATTCGGCTGCGATCGCCATCACTGGACCACTCCCCCCGTTCCCGGATCCGGTTGGGCTGGAGCACCACCACCCGCTCCAGGCATGCCCGGGTTCTGCTCAGGAGGAAGAGGCATGAGCCTATGTGCCTGCGGAGGTATCTGCGGTTGCTGTTGCGCCTGCTGCTGGGCCCGGTGAGCATCCACCATCCCGACGATGGCATCTTTGCCAAACTGCACGAGCAAGGGGATCAACGTCAGAAGCCGCTCCAGGATCATCAGCGAACCGACACCGGAGATCACTGAGAGCCATGGGGTGATAGATCCCACTGGGGCACTAGCTGCGATCGCCCCGGCGATTCCCCCAGAGACCACGACCCGGAACACCGCAGCCGTCGCGTATGCCGGAAAGCCCGTGGCTGGAAGATTCTCCTCCCCGGGCCGTACGTCTCTGCGAGCTCTGGGAACCCCAAGGTCTGCAGAGCTGGACTCGACCTTCCAGGGGAGTTGCCGATGCCACCGCACCGCACGGATGAAGTCAAGGGCTTCCATGGCGAAACCGCCGAACGCCCCCCAGTAGGCGGCCGTTAACCATTCCATGCTAGGAGATTACGGTCCATACCGAGGGACGCGGGGACCTATCACGGAACTGGTTCAGAAGGGCGGTGCCTCGCCAGACCCCATTCCGGAGAGTTGACCCGGAGCTTGCACAATTGGGCGGGCGAGGCTTCGCTGCTCCGTCCGACGACGCCCGGCCCTGGTCCCCGGCGACATGTAGGGATCCCCAACTGGCTGAGTCCCGTACTCGAGCACCGCCAATTCCCTATCCCCAAGGGACGCAACAGTCACGGGAAGTCACAGGAATCCAAGCCGAGACGGGGAATACGCGACGGTCTGATAGGTGACTCTGCCAGTCCCAAGGCCGAGGCAGGCCCGACAGAACTCCGGCGATTCCGGTCACACCGTTCGCAACCTCTATGCTGAGCTGGAAGTCGCCGTTGACCGCTGAAGCGGCGGCGCGCTTCCTTGCCGACGCATGACGTTTTGAGGGGGGCGGCTGCCTGGCGCCTGGCTGGCACCGTCCCCCCTGACCGTCCAGCTGGCCACGTCCAGCTGGTCCGTCCCCACGCGCGCTGGTACTTGCTGCGAAGGGCTCGACGACGCGCCCCAGCGCCGCCGCTGGTTCGACGGGGCGGCGAACCGTCCCGCCGGTTCACGGCCCGGTGCAGCGCTCCAGCACGCCCTCCGTTCCGGCGCACGCGATGGTTGCTGACACGGGTCGGCTGTGCGTCTTGTTGTCGCCGCGCGAAGCGCGTCCTCTTTTCACAGCTCGCCCGGCAGCTCGCTGAAGAGTGGCGCCAACGCCGGCGTCTGACCCGAGTTCCTCAGTCACTTCGGCGACTTGGGTGGCCGGTGACTTCTGGGCAAGCATGCTGAAGGGCACCCGGAAGAGGGTTGCGCCCAAAGGTGTCTGCACAGTTGCCTGCACAGGGGGATCCACGGTTGCACCGGAGGTACTGCCGGAGGTGTGAACCCCCCTTTCTCGATCTTGGGTGTTTTGCCTGGTCAGGCCTCCTGGGCAAGCCCTTTTCGCTCGCCGACACCTCTTTCTTCGCGATAGCCGGAGGAAGAGGCTGATGTTCTGACTGCCCGGCGCGGCCTGCTCGCTCTGTCGTCCCTCTCTTGCCCCTACTCCGATTCCCGCATCACGTCGGGGCGCCTCGTCCGCCGGCCCCGACTGCCTGCCCCGGCTCAGCTCGTCGGCCGTGCCAGGCTCGCCAGCGCGGCGAGCCAAGCGGCAAAACGGGCACCCTCGTAGCGCTCGCCTGTCACACTGAATGCGCCCCGCCGCCCCGTCGGCGGGGCTCTTGCGTATCCGGCCGACACTCATCGGCGCTGTCGGCAGAACGCGAAACGGCTCCGCCGGTGGGCGGGGCCGTTTCGGTGCGGTGTCAGATGTGGTCGTGGTCGACGCCGTCGAAGCGGCGCAGCAGGGCGTGGCGGATGTCGGTGTGCTCGGCGTCAAGGTCGGCAAGCTCGTCGTCCAGCGCGCTCACGGTGACAGGGTCGGTAGCCCGGTCGCGGGCCGCGCGCATGGCGGCCGCGTCGTCCAGGTTGCACATCAGGTCGTACAGAGAAGCGGAGCGGGAGGACGCTCCCTCGGTCGCGCCCGCCATGATGAGGGCGGAGTAGAGGCGGCTGGAGACGGCGGTCCAGGGGGCGCTCCAGCAGAGAGTCAGGGTGCTCATCGTTTGCTTCTCCTCGGTTGATGCGGTGTTTCCGGTTGCCGTCCGGCTGCCACTGCCTGGGCGACTGAGATAACTATATCCCTCATGCATCACACGGTCAACGGGGAAGCCGTGCGCCGCTGTGTTGTCGCGGCATCTCGAGGTGATTGATGGCGTGCTCGCGCCGTCTAGAAATCTCGAATTTCCAAGAAAAGGTCCAGGCGGGGCCTCTTTCGCTTCCGTTGTGATCTGTATGGGATATAGTTGTCTTGTTGGTCGGCGGTGGCAGTCGGCCAACACCGAAGACACATCACTTCGCTGGGAGACCCCGATGTTCAACACGATGAAGCACACCGCCCGTCAGACCTCCACCCGCACGCTGGCGGACCTGATCCGCGCGATGGACGGCCAGCGCGCCGTGACCATCACCTACATCGACGCTGACGGCGAAGAGACGGTGCGCACCATCGAGATTCACGACATCCGCACCACCAGCAAGGGCCGCATCATCGTCTGTGCCATGTGCCGCACGCGCGGCGAGATGCGCACCTTCCACCCCGAGCAGATCGTCACCTACACGATCCACCGGATGCGCTTCGTGCTGGACGTCCCGACAGGCGAGACCCGCTTCACCCATGCTGCCGGGACCGTGGCCGAGCTGATCTCCCTGGAGATGGACCGCGAAAACCCGGACCTCAAGCCGCTCGTGCTGGCCGCGTCGCCCACGCGGGCCCGCCCCACACGGGGGGGGCCCGCCGCCCCGGCCCGCCCCCCGTCAGCACCGCGCGGCAGCGCGGCGCACACCTCCCGCCCCGCCGCTCCGAACCTCCCGGAGTCTTTCGCGTGCCCGTCCACGCCCTGGCATCCCAGCTCGCCCCCGCCCGCACCGCTCCCGCGACACCTGCCACGTTCCACCCGAAGCGCGGCCAACACCGGAAACCCACACCCGAATTCAGGGAGAGTTCTGTGTCGACGCAATTCACCGACCCATTCGCGGTCCGCACCTTCGTGACCCTGCGTCCTGACCGCTTGGTCGGTGAACGCGAGCAGGGATCGGATGGCCAGCTAGACCTCGCCGGGCTGTTCTCCGACCCCGGCCCGTACAACACCGTTCGGCTGGCCTGGGGGGCGGAGATGCACCACCACCCCGCCAGTACCGACGAGCCCAACGACATTGCCGCCGCCCTCGCCGAACTCTGCGGATACGACCCCATGGACATCCGGGGCACAGTCCACTTCACCGGCAACAGCCGCGAGACCGACAGCGCACCGGGCATGGACGACGAGAACCACTTCGCCCTGCTGGAGTCCCTGGCCCAGGTCTGCAACACCCACGAGGCGCGCCTGTGGCGCCAGTACCGGCCCCACCACACCGTCACGGTCCAGGCGACCGACTACGCCCCCGGCGACCCGATCTGGGACCACACCGGTACGCAGCGCCGCTTCGCGGCCCTGGAGCCGTACCCGCCCACCAGCGACGTCGCCCGGCGACACCCGGACGCCCGCCGCTACGTCTGCGCCGACGGCCACTCCATGCCCGCCCCCTCCCACGGCCACGGCATGCGCGCCGAACGCGCCCCGGCTGGCTACTGGCAGCGCACCGGCAATCAGCTCCTGCCCGCCGCCGACTGACCACCATCGCCTGCCCGGGCCCCGCCGAAGGGCGAGCCCCGACCACCCGCCGACACCGAAGGAAGATGCCGTGCCCGAATATCAGGTCACCTGGACGATCGACCTGGATGCATCCAGCCCCGTCCATGCCGCGCGCAAGGCGCTCGCCATCCACCGCAACCCAGAATCCTGGGCCACCATCTTCACCGTTCAAGGGGACACTGAGATGGTCACCGTCGACCTGGACCCCCAATACCTGGACCCGTCCGGCAACGGCACCCCGCAGGTCACCCTCGCCGCCTGACATCAGACACCCTTCCCGCGCCCCGGAACGGCCCTACGCCGCGCCGGGGCGCAGCCGTTGGTCGCCAGCCCAAGGGGGTGGCACCTCAGGCCGCAGAAGGCCTCCTGGGGCCCCGCGGGCCAGGGCCGGCGGGGCCCGGTGAGCGACGGCCGGCATGGCGCCCGAACGGCCCCTGACCTCGGAAAATAGCCTGGCGCGCATCCTCCGTTCGTGACGCATGAATGGTATAGTTGTCTCCTTGGTCGGCGGTGGCAGTCGGCCAGCACCGAAAACCCATCCTCCGAACAAAGGGGACAGCTATGCCCGCGACCGCAACGGCCGTTGAGACCTTCGCGCTCTGGGTGCCGCCCACCGGCTCGTTCCGACTGCTGCACTGGCACACCGTCATCACCCCGCAGCACGCGCTGTGCTGCGACACCGCCCGGCCGGTCAACCTCACCAGCGAGCTGACCATGTGGACGGACGAGGGAGCCATCCCACTGCGCCGCCCCCGCAACGCGCACGCCTCGGAGCTGCTGCTGGCCTACCAGCCGCACCCAGGCCTGTTCTTCGGCGACGTCGTCTTCACCGGCGCCACGGATGCCAGCGGCGACATGGTCCACGGACTGACGGAAGACCAGGCCCTGGCGCTGGTCGACCTCTACCTGCTGCGCCACGCCGCTCACGTGCCCGGCCCGCAGCGCCGCTGACACGAGGTCACACCGGGCCCCGGATGTGAATTCCGGGGGCCCACCCCCACCCGGAGAATCCAGAGAGGAAAACCCGTGAAATACGCAATCATCGGCGACTGGTACAGCGTTCCGGATCTCGCCTCGGCATTCGCCGTCGTCGCCGAGGGAGAAACCTACGAAGAGGCCAAGGAAGGTGCCGCCGAAGCTGTACTGGAACACTTCCCGCACCGCGCCGACGGCGAAGACGGCGAGAGTCCCGAAACCCTCTGGGGCGGCGACAACGGCGCCTACGTCGTCGGCGCGTTCATGGGGGACCTGAGCGACCAGGCCATCGAAACCCCCACGTTCGAGCTGATCGCATGACCGCCACGGCCACCCAGACCTACACGGTCATCGGCCTGACGCTGGACGTCGACTGCACCGAACTTCTCATCGCCGCCGTCCTGCCCGGCCCGGTCGCCGACCAGATCGAGCTGCTCGCCACCAGCGAGGACGACTTCACCCGCTGGGCCGAGGAATTCGACGCCCCAGACCCCGACACCGCCGCAGCACTCGCCTACGAGCACTGCCGCAACGACTGGGACGAGGACTGACCACCCCCGGGGGGGGGGCGCCCCCCGGCGGCCCCCCCCCCCCGCGGGGGGGGGGGGGGCCCCCCCGCGCCGAGAACACGCACAGGAAGGCACACCATGACCGATACGACCGAGACCGCGGGGCGCTACGCGCAGCGGATGCTCGCAGAAGCCGGGATCGCCTCCCGCGCGGACGGGCACATCAGCGCCGGTTGCTTCTGGATCGCCATCGACACCCCAGGCGGGGGACAGGTCTGGTTCAGCGGCACAGGCGAACAGGAGAATTGGGTCGACTACGCCCCGGCCGAACACTGCGGCTGGGCCGTCTGCTTCAACGACGACAGCGGCGCCGTCACCGTGCTGCACGAGAGCAGCAGTACCGACCTGGTTGCCGACACCGCCGCCGCGGTCGACGCCGTCCGCGCTGTGCTGAAGTCCAAGGCGGCCAGCCCGCGCACCTAGCCAGGCCCTCGGGGCGCAGCCGACCGGCTGCGCCCCACCCCTGGCGCCGAGGTCGGCGCCCTGCACCTCGCCCAGCCCGGCCCGGCCAGGCCTGGGACGGTGAGCCAGAGCAGCCGGCCGGATCCCTCACCCGGCGTCGCCCGCGAAACTGGCCCGCTCTCTTGGCGGTTGGGCGCAGCGGTCGGCAGGCTGCGGCGCAGCAGGGTGCGGCGCTCTGTCCTTTCCCGGGGGCGGGGCGCTGCGCCGTCCGCGTCGCACGGTGGGGCGGGTCCGCTGCGCTCCCCCGCCCCACCTCGCTGCGTGCCGGACACCCGCTCCGCGGCCATCCGGACCGAGCGCTCCGCGCTCTCACGCACCGGGGCCCCGGCAGCCGGTCACGGGGACGCTCCGCGCCCCGCTCCCTCGCTCCGCGCTGCCGTTCCCCTCGGCCCTCGGCGCTCCGCGCCATGGGGCGGCGACGCGGCCCGCACAGTGCCCCGCCCCCGGGCCCCAAAACCCCGTCCCACCATGGGAAATACCGGCGCTTTGTTGATCCAGAACCCTTGAAATGAATACTCAGAGAATGCATAATTGGAGTATGCCAGTCGGCGGGTGGCAGTCCGACCAGCAGCCGGAAACACACGCTCCGATCCGAGGGAGAAGCATGCCCGACGCGAACGCTCGCCGTCACTTCTCCACTGTCCCCGCCCCGACCCCCGCGCCCGAGCCGGAAATGCCGTACACCGAGGCCGAGGTGGAGGAAGCCATGGGCCACCTGCTGGCCCGCATGGTGCCGCTCACGCGCCGCACGGGCTGGAAGGTCGAAGAGATCATCGATTCCGAAATCTTCGGACTGCTCGCGCTGGCCTACGTCGCCGCGCTGCGCAAGAACCCCCCGACCGACGCGCTCGACGCCCTCGCGTTCTCCTACTGCATCCGGATGCTCGCCAGCGCCCCCCAGGGCTTCGACGACATCACCGACCTGATCGTCCTCGACAGCATCCAGTGGTGCACCCCGGCGCTCGACACCGCCGCCCAGGCCCGCGCCCTGCACCTCGTCCAGGACTGACACCCCCGGGCGCAGCCTGACTGGCTGCGCCCCGGCCCTCAGGTGAACCGCCTGGCGCCTGCAACTTCCCCAGGCTGAAGGGCGGTTCGCATTGGACATGCGTGATCAGTATGGGATATAGTTGTCTCGTTGGTCGGCGGTGGCAGTCGGCCAAACACCGAAAACACCTCTGCGAGAGATGGAGTCACCATGACCCACACGCCCGGCGCCCTGCTCATCACCCCCGAGGCGGACATCGTCCCGGTCAACCTGCCCGCCGACACCGCGGGCCGGCTGGTCGTCATGCGCTCCGTGATCCGCTGCGAGCGGGTGGACGTCGTGGCGCTCACCGACCAGGTGGACATGTGGCTGGACGACGAAGGGCTCTACAACCACCCGGTCAACAAGCTGGCGACGCTGCTGGCGGTCCGCTTCGGCTTCAC
>NZ_JBVHDR010000052.1:0-12232 GCF_055563295.1 Streptomyces sp. NPDC002868
CTCAAGGAGGAGTCAGGCAACTGCGGCACGGAAGCATGGCCGAGCCTTCATGTGATCCTTTAGAGAGGTGCACTGTGGATGCGTCATCATTGCCTGCGATCGAATCCGTCGTTCGAGACGGTAAGGTCGTCATCTCAGCTGACGACAGCACCATCGTGGCCACGGTGCAGAATGCAATCATGAGCGGCAGAACCGCCACTTTCTACCTTTCCCGTGCCCAGTTCGCGGCCATTAATGCATGGTATTGGACCGCGAGTCGAATCAAAGCAACCGGCATGGAAGCGGTCACGCGCGAAGAAAAGTCCAGGATCGAGTCTGAACTTGGCATCAAGCTCTCGGGATCTGCCTACTCCAACCGCATCGAGTGTCCATGCGGACAAGCATACGGAACTCTTGAGTTCGTGCAGCAAGGAATCCGCGAGCATGGGCGGGAGGCGGTGGCAGCGGCCCTCGCGCTTGAGGACGCTCATGTCCTTCGCGTCAATCCGCCGCTTACCGCTGTATGCCCCAATTGTGAAGAAGAGCTCTTGGTGCGCCATGACTACAAGCAGGACAAATACGCCTGCTGCAAGGACACCAAACCGGATGGCGGCACGCCCGTAGCTTAGTCGTCTGAGATCAGATAATTGGTCGCTCGGCGATGAAGCTGCGATGGTTTTCACCGTCAGATTCGCCGTCGCTGGGCGGGAAGTAGAGGCGCTGCAGCGCACTGTGCGCGTGTAAGAAACGGTGAAAGAGATTACGGAGGAATCTTATGGCTTCGGATAACCGGCGGCAGGAGTTCCGTGTCGAGATCGACGGCCTGGAGCTTTCTGACGAGATGGTGCAGCGAATCGATGGCGCCGTGCGCAGGGCCGTACTGCACGAGATCGCGTCGGTGGACCTGCTGAAGGGCGGCAGGAGTGTCGATCTCCTCAACGAAGGGTTCACCGCCTCCAGGATCGGGGGGCACGGGGGCACACAGGGCATCCGGGTGAGTCCCAAAGAGGCTCAATGACCGGCTCCCAGGCGGGTGCGCAGGCGTCGGCTGTCGGTCGTTCACAGGCGGCGCGCGTGTGCCCGAGCTCTACCTGTCACGAGGGCGCAGTGCTGATCGGTGTCCTCGGAGGGGACGGGCGTCTCGGCTACCTCCGTCCTGCTGTCCCCGTCGACGAGCGGTTCGCCAGCACGGCCCGACAGATGGGCGATCCCGAATCACGGTTCCGTTTCGCCGACACATGCGTTCAGGAGTCATGTGAGCACTGGAGTGGTCAGCGGTGCGGACTCATCGGCCGACTAGTGAACGCCGCACACGAACAGGCGATCGACCTGGCAACCGAACTACCCCGGTGCGCCGTCCGGGCGGAGTGCCGCTGGTTCGCCCAGGATGGGCAGGCGGCGTGCTCAGTGTGCCCTGTGGTGGTCTACCGGCCCACAGGGAAGGGACCAGCTGGCTGACAGAGCGTCGGACCGTGCCTCCGGCCGCAATCGGTTGCCGCATCCCAGGCATCGACGTCTTGCACTCCCGCACACCCCACACGGCGTCCCAGCTACGCAGGAATCCGGGATCACAAACAGGCACGCGCGCGGGCGGTCTGCCCCCGCTGGCGCAGCAGCTGTCCGAGCTGCACGACCAGATCGAGCAGGGCGGCGCGGACCTCAGGCACTGACACCTCAAGTTCAGTGCACCCGGGCAAACCCGGGGCCGCCCGGGTACGGTTACGGCTACACCATCCGTCGGTTCGGCTTCGAGCCCCCTTCGGAAAACGCGAACCCACGGCCTTCGGGCTCCGCACGCACGCCACGTCGGCGAGGCAGTCGCCGCCCAGAGCTGTCTCGAGCGCGATGTCGAGCAGGACCTTGCCCGGATCGTGCACGGCCCGAAGTTTGCACCACGGCGCCAGGGCCGCCGATATCGCATGGTCCAGGCCGGACTTACGGACCGTCTCGACCATCAGTACCCCGCCGGCCTGCGAGAGCACCCCGCGGCCACCGCCCTCGACCCGGACACGCGGGTACGACCCGCTACTCTTCTTCAGCTGGGAAGTGCCTCTTTCACTGCCACGTACAGGACCCTCAGCAAGTCCTATCGTCGCAGGTCAGAGGTATTTTCTGTTTTTTCGATCACCTGCCGGACAACGCTCTTCATGAAAGCCCGAGGTTAGGGCAGCGTAGGGGGTGACATCGAATGCGAACGCCTGAGGGCTTGATTTATAAGAGCGTTACCTGCGGGCGCTGTCCGCACCGGTCATGTTCCACGGCATGCGTGGGGACAAGGCGTCGGTGAGTGGCGCGCTGCGTGAACTCAAGGCGCACGCACGGCGCCACGACCGCCGCAAGGCCGCCCGCTGGGTCGAGCAAGCTCGCGCCTCCATCGCGGGCTTCGGCCTACGGGGCATCTCCTAGGGGCCGGTGGCCCGCAGCCACAGCGGGGCGCCCACGAGGATTCGCTCGGCGCCGTTCATCTCCGGCTCGTGCCGGAAATCCCACCGGCCCGGGGTGAGCGTGACGTCCTTTGTAGACGACGGCCGCGTACTGACAGGACTCGATGCCCGCGATGGCGTAAGCGCGGGTCTCTGGGCGCCCCGGGTGGTCGGACAGGTTCGCGTGTGTGCCTTGATACAGCGCGACTTTCAGCGCCTCGACCGCGACGGACTCGTCGTCGTAGAAACGGGGGATCCTCGCTCCCCGGGTGGCGACGAGTTCCTCGATCGCGGGAGCGGCGGACGACGTCCACCCCGTGACCTGGTCCTCTGGTGCGGTATATCCCGTCAGGTTGTCCGGACATGCACCAGGCACGTCTCTTGACAGAGACTGTGCTCCGTCACGGGACCCCACCGCTGGAACTCGGTGACATCGGCCCGTCCCTGTCCCTGCACGAAATGGAGAGGTCCGGGAGTGCCGAGATCGGAGACGAGCTCGTTGCCCAGCTTCTTCGAGACCTTCTTCGTGATCTCGAAGCGAGTCACCTTGCTGCGTTCGTGACCGCTCAGTTCGACTCCCGTAGCACCGGCACCGACCTTGACGACCGACTTGAGACGGGGGTCGACACGAATGCCGTTGGAATCGATCACCTCTTCGACCAGTCGCTCCGACCAGTACACGATTCTGCCCGCGGGCGTTTTGGGCATCACTCGACCTCCGCGAAGCTCCGGCCTGCCACGGAGGGGAGGCCGCCGGTACAGGAAGACGACCGGTGTGCGGCTGAAGTTCCCGCCCGACGAACGGGCCTGCCGACTTTGGGCGATGTTGTAAAGCAACAGCTGGGAAAGAGCCTGTTCCAGATGATCACGGTCAACGTCGTCCTGCTGACGCTGGCGGTCGTGGTGCCCTGGGGGCGCTTCGGCCCGTACTCCTCCTGACGGGCGTCTGATCGGGTGTGTGTGGAGGACTCTGCTGACGCTGTCGGTTAGCGGCGCAACAGCGCCTCGGCAGAACCGGGAGGGAGCACGCACCGACAGGGCCCCGCCGAAGCGGGGCCCTGTCGGTGATGGGTGGGATGTTGGGTCAGGTGAGGCGGCACAGTGTGGCCCGGGCGGGGCGCGGGGGACGAGGGCGGCGTCGCGGCCGCGAGGGCGGGCCGGGAGCCTTGGCAGGAGTCATCTCGACGTCCGGGGACAGGGGGACCCCGGCGGTCCGCAGACAGGGCTCCCAGTCCTCCGCCTTGAGCCAGTGCCCCACGGTCACAGTGCCGTCCCCCTGAGGGTCGGCTTCTGCGATGAGGAGTTCGGGCCGGTCTGCTCGCTCGATGGCTATGGTCTCAATGTCGTCGGCGGGTACGTGTACCTCCGCCAGGACCTCGTGGGCATCGTTGGTGATCAGAAAACGCATCGGGTCTCCCTGTGGTCGGGATCAGAACGGAGGTTCGTCGCCGTAGCCGTCGGCGTGGTCGTGGCCGGTGATGGTCCACGGGTCTTCGGTGTTCGCATGCCTGCGGCGATTGCGAAGGCGCCACCACCAGGTGCTCAAGCGGTACGCGGTGGCCACGGGCCACAGCGGAACATGCTCGAAGAGCGTCGAGACGCTCCAAGCGGCCCTTGGCGCCGTCTCGGGTGCCCTCACCGTGAGGTCGCCGTTCCGCCGCTCGACCGAGGCCACGCTCGAGACCTTCCGCAGGCTCGCCGAGCAGGCAGAAGCGCCTGCCGGCCTGTACCGGCAGGCCACGGTCGCCGAGGAGTTCGACAGCCGTCAGGCGGTGCATCTGCTGCGGCTCCGCCTGCTTGGCGTGTTCCTGCGCATGCTCGACGCCGAGATCGCCGCGGGCAACCCGACACCGGCCGTCCGCGAACAGCACCACCTGCTCACAGAGCGGTTCGACCGCTGGTTCAGGGAAGCCGAGGCCGACTCCCCGGGCCCTTCGATCGAGATCCGCAAGCTGGTCGCGGTGCAATTGGGCGCCGTCCTGCTCGCCGCCTCCCGAGCGGCCGGCGAGCCCGCCGCCCGACAGATCGCATCATGACGGGCGGAGACGTGAACGGGCTGCCGTGCCTGTCGATCGGAGCGGAATCACCCCTCATCCTGCTGCTGTTCACGCCCGAGGCCGCCAACCCGACGCGCATGGCACGCCGGTAAACGACGCGGCTGGTACCGCCGTTGACCGACCGGTTCACCGCTCATGTCCTCAACCGGCCCCCGGGCCAGCACGCCACTCCCCCGGAGCCGGGATGGGCATCAACTGCCGAGGATCTGCGCGAAGCGCGCGGCACTGACCTCCGAAGACGCTGCCCGCGGAGTCGCGCAGGACCATGGTGGACGACTTGACCGGGCAGCGCAGCCGGTCCGGGCAGCTGCGGGACAGCGAGAGCCAGCATCGGCTCCGGGGCCGACGGAGCGACATGACACGACTCCGGGGATTCCCGGCCGGCCGCGACGGGCCGGCCGGGAATCGCGCCTTGGACCGTCACCGGTTCGCGTGTCGCATGATCCGGGCCAGGTGCGTCCAGCACAGGTGCGGCGCCCGGGGGCGCGGATCACCACGTATGGGCGACGTCCACGATCAGCTTGTCGCCGGACTGGAGCACCCGGAACGGCAGCCGTGCCCTCACACCGAGCCCCACCTGCGTCTGTCCTTCGAAGCTCGCCCCGAACCTGGCGTCCCGGAACGTCCTGAACCCGGCAACTTCCACGCCGGGCAACGGCTTGCCGGCCCTGCCGGCATACGTCGGGCGAAGCGTCAGCGGGTCATAGCTGGGAGCCGAGACGAGGATCTGCAGAACGGCACCCCCGCGCACAGGTATCGGGTCACCCGAGCCGTCCTGACGGAACGCCTCGACATAACCGACGTGATGGCCCACCTTGCCCGACGCGCCCGTGACATCGAAGACCATGCGGTCGAAGCACACGCCCCGGCTCACCGTTACGTTCCTCAGCGGCACAGCACCGGCCTCAGCGGCCGACTTCACGCCGCTACCCCACGCGGTCGAGCATGCGGAGGCGGATGCCGTCGCCCCCCTGCCCGGCATCGCGGCGCCCGACGGCACCGCCGCGCCTGTCAAGCCCGCTCCCGCGAGCACCAGCGCCGCACTCACTGCCCATAAACGCTGCACAGCCTGCTCCCACTTTCCGTTATCGGTTACGTACCCGTACGCATAGGCATACACCCGAATGCCATCGGCATGGACACCGATGGTGGCCGAAACCACCGATCGATGCCCTTGAGCCGCTGCACCCGGATGCCCTCAGAATTCGAAGACGCCCGACCCTTCGGCATTCTTGATGCACTCATTGGAGAAGGTGTGCTCGTAGGTCACGCGCTTGCCGTCCCATACCCCCTGCGCGGTGATGGTGACGGGGTCGTACTCCTTGGTGCAGAAACGGGGCTGGCCACGGCTGATCTCCGCCAGGCTGCTGAAGTCGCCGTTCACCTGGGTGAGGGCGGCGCAGGCGTCCTCGGCGGCCGGGTGCGTGCCGGTCGCGTCGGGCGTACAGGTGAGGGTCACGGCGCGTTCCGGAGTCGCGGTGGCGGCGTTCTCTCCGTGTGCCGTGGTCAGGACCAGCGCCGAGGGCGCGTAGAGCGAGGAGGGCTCGGCGTGCGCGGTACCGGCCGTCGATCCCAGCATCGCTCCTGCGACGAGAACGCCGGCCGCAGTCCATCGAGTGGTCTTCCGCATGGTGCGCATCCTTTCCTGGCTGTGCTGAATTGTGCGGGAACCGATCGGCGTTCTCGAGTTTGCCTAGCGCTCGCAGCAACGGCACGCGCACCCCATGCGTTTCAGATACCTTGCGCGTTCAATCAGTGGCCAGGACGCAACGGCGCGGAAAGAGAACTTCCCTGGCGACCGTCGACCCGCGTGCGTCCGTGCCGGGCGCGACGGCCGAATCACCCCGGATCGCATTCGGCCGGAACGGTCCGCTCCCAGTCAATGACCGGCGTGGCTCATTGAACATCGGAAGGGTGAAGCAGGCTTCATTGCAATGCGCTTGTCACGCCGTTGAACCAACCGGCCCTGCAGAAAAGGGTGGTCGAGCGCCATGGTGAGATCCGGTCCGAGAAGCGACGCGGAAGGGACCCGATGCGCGGCCCTCGACTCCGTCTCGAGCCGCAACCCGTGCGGACGGCCGGCGAAGAGCGGCGACCTGATCGTGAGCAGAGACGCCGTTACCGGAAATCGAGGTGTAGCGGCAACGCGGTGACGCCGTGTCGGCGCGCTGGCAGTGGCGGGCCTGGTCGATCCGGTCACCAGGCCTGCACGGGAGCGCGACCGCGACAAATGGGCCTGAACCTGGTACCGCCCCGGCCGGGGCGGCCGGCATGGCTGGAAGCCGAGCGCGCAGCGGCCGGCGCACAAGACGGGGCGCGATGGGAGGCGGGTGCCGATCGGTCCGCGCCGGAGCGCGCCGCGCCCGAAGACAGGTTCAGCCGGTGACACCCCGGTCTTCCAGCACCTTCCGCAGGGCCCGCAGCGCGTAGTAGGAACGGGACTTGACCGTGCCGGGTGGAATGCCGAGGTGTGCCGAAACCTGGGCCACGCTGCACTCCAGGTAGTACATGAGTTTGATGATCTCGCGGTGCTGATCGGTCACTTCACCCAGAGCCTCGATGACGACCTGGGGCGTGAGCAGGCGTTCCGTCCCGTCCGCCACGGAGATGTCAAGGAGTTCGAGCGACATGGTCTCCGCGGGGCGGACCTTTCGCGCGCGATGCTGGTCGATGACCAGGTTCTTCACGACCGTGTACAACCACGGCCGCGCCTCGGCCACGTTCATGTTCAGTGCGGACGCATGCTTCCAGGCACGGACCGCGGCCTCATACCGACGGTGCTTGGCACGGCGTCCGTGGTCCGCCTCATCTTGTGGCGTCCTCATCCATCGATCAGGTTCGTTGTGGCGTGCCCCGGGTAAGACGCGAGGGCGGATTCACAGTGGTAGGACGGACTTGGACGTTCCTTGCCGAATTCTTGTCGCCGGCACTGGTCCGCCCCATCGCCCGCCGGGGGGCCGCGGAGATCAGCGGGCGCCCGATCGGCGAGCAGCCATCGTGGATCCTCGGCCCGGACGAGGTCTGCCCGGCCGGGGCGTCGGACGACGGCTGTTGCCACACATGGATCATCCAATGCCACGAAGTTAAGGGCCTGTTGGCGATGTCAAGGCATCGGGGAGGGTGATCTTGTAGGTGTTCGGACGCGCCGCCCGCACCCAGGGCACCAGCGTCATGCTGGTCACCCACGACGCGACGGTTGCCGCCTACGCGGATCGCGAAATCCGCCTGCGCGACGGCATGCTGGACAGCGATGACGGCCCGCTGCACACCGCAGACGCCGGACACTCCAGCCTGACGGAGACCTCCCGGTGAGCCCCATGACCGCGCTGCGCCTGTCGGTGGCGGGCAGCAGCTCGGACCGCGTGCGCATCGTCCTGACCGCGATCAGCGCGGTGCTCGGCACGCTGTCGCTGCTCTGCGCCGCCACGGTGACCGCAATACCCCCCTCCCGGGCGGAGCGCTACACCAACGACCTGCTCAACGGGAGCGGACTACGACCGGGTGTCGCGCTCGCGATGGTGCTGCTGACCGTTCCGGCACTGACCCTGGTCGCGCAGTGCAGCCGGCTCGGGGCGCCCGCGCGCGAGCACCGGCTGGCCGCGATCCGGATGGCCGGGGCGACGCCACGTCAGGTCGTGCGGATCGTGGCGGTGGAGACGGGACTCGCGTCCGTCCCCGGAGTCGCGTCGGGCTTCGCGGTGTTCCTCATCGGACGCGCTCTGCTCGACGCCCCCGACGCTCAGGGCCGTCGCCCACTGCGCACCGACGTGCTGCCGCACACCGCCGCCATGGCCGGCATCGCCCTGGGCGTGTCGCTGATCGTCGCCGCGCTGACCGTGCTCACCCTGCGCAGGGCGGCCCTCACCCCCCTCGGCGTGGTTCGCAGGACCCGGCGCGCCAGGCCCCGCATCACGCCCGGCGTGCTCATCCTGACCGGGCTCGGCGCCTGCGCACTGGTCGAACCGGTGCACTCCTACTTCACCCGCCACCCGCAGACCAACGACACGCCGATGCTCGTCACCGGAGGACTGATCCTCATCGGCGTCCTCGCCGTCGGCACCGGCGTCGTCACCGGCACAGGCTGGATCACACACACCATCGGCCGTCTCCTCCAGCGCTACGCCCGCAAGCCCGCCGGGCTGCTCGCCGGCCGGCGTATGACGGCCGATCCCTGGTCGGGCAGCCGCACGTTCTCCGCCATGCTCGTCGCGCTGGTCATCGGCTCGGCCGCAGCAGGCCTCGCCGCGCTGACGTTGGCATCCGTCTCGGCACAGCAGGAGAACACCCGCCGCTTCGCCGCGCTGGTCGGTGAGCCGTACAAGCCTGCGGCCACAGGCCTGTACGAGCGGGCGTACGAACTCGTCGGCTACGCCTCACTGGTGGCCCTGATGATCGCTGCCGCCGGACTCCTCGTGGCGCTCGCCGACACGGTCCTCGCCCAGCGGCGCGCTCTCGCCTCGCTGATCGCCACGGGAACGCCGCGCGGGATCCTGGCCCGCGCGATTGGCTGGCAGACGCTCGCTCCGGTCGCCCCGGCAGTGGGCCTCGCGGTACTGGCGGGCGTTCTGCTGCCCCGCTTCGCCGTCCCCGACGCGAACGACACCATGGACATGCAGACCTGGCGCTGCTCACCGCTGCCGGGTGACAGCGCCTCTAAGTGCGAGGACCCGGCGTACTCCCAGGCACACAGCGTCCAGGTCAGCGCAGAGAAAGTCCCCGTCACCGTGCACACACCGTGGGACCAGGTGTTACTCCTCGCCGGAACGGCGATCACCGCAACCGTGGTCATCACACTGGTCGCCCTGCTCTTCCTGCGGATGAGCACGCGTGCCGGCGAGTTGCGCACCGCCTGAGAGCCCGGACGCGTGGCGGACCCGTCCCGGTGCCTCCGGGTACCGGGCCCGGCCCCGGAAGTACACCGGAACGGGACCTACCCGCGCACTTCGAAGCCAGGCCCGGCAGTGGGTTCCGGTCACCTGTTGCGGCAGACAGAGCAGGTGACCGAAGCGGAGCGAGACTGCTCTCCCCGTCAGACGTCGCTCGCCCACCGATGCCTGCGGCCGCGGTCGGCAGGTACACCATGTGCCGCAGGTTTCCTGCACCAGCCGCTGAATTCCCCGGCGTTGCAGGATTCCGCACGGCACTGAGGCACGTCAGTATGTCCCATCCGAAACCGGCTGCGGGCACCGACCAAGTCCACGGTCAGCGCCTCGAAACCGACGTCCCGTACCAGGCCGAGCACGCCGGCATAGATCGTGCGCTCCCGTTCGCCATTGAGGTGGGACCGGGGGGCGCCGGAGCCCTGGAGTGCTGACATCACGTCCCTGTCCGATGTGCTGGTTGTCGACGCGGCTCGGCAGTGGCAGCACCACCAGATACCACCGGTGCCGGCATCTGCCGATCGGCGTTCGGGCCGCATGGGCCGCATGGGCCGCGTCACGCTGACAGGTTCTGTCCATCGCCCTGTCCATGTAGCGGGGCGCATCGGCGCCGAGTGTCACCACCCGCTCCACAGGCCGCTCTTTACAAAGGCCTCGTCGGCGGAGGTGAGCAGGGAACCGACGTCGCCCCAGGCGCGCAGGATGTCACCGTCCTCCAGGAGGACGGCTTCGACCATGGAGCGCAGCGCCCAGCCCGGGTCGTCCGTCTCGTAGCGCTCGCCGCGCATTTCGGCGATGCGGTGCCGGTTCCAGGCGGCGTCGTCCTGCCACGAGGACCCGAACTCCGCGTCGATCTCACGATCGACGCTCAGGGCGAGTTCGACGGCATCGTCCGTGCCGAGCAGGCGCAGCACGTCACGCAGCCGTACCGCGTGGCGCAGACCGGTCGTGATGCCCGCGCCGAACTGCGGGTTGGTGGTCATCCGCGCGTCGCCGATCGCCACAATCCCGGTGGCGACCGGCTGCCCGTCGGCGACCAGGCGACGCTGGCTGTTGTGGGTGCCGCCCACCACATTCACCTCGGTCAGCGGGATGCCTTCGTTCCAGTGGGCGGCGTGGGGGTACAGGGCGAGCACGCGGTTCCACACGTCCACACGGCTCAGCGGGCGCAGCTCCTGGTCGCGGTCGGAGGTGACAAGGGTGGTCGACCAGGTGTCGCCGTCTCCAGGGGCGGTGGAGATGGAGATGCTGTTGTGGCGGGACAGTGGCCAGGTCCGGGGGGTGGCCCTATGGGTTTGGTCAAGCTGAAGGGGCGGGTTGGGGTTCGTAGAAGGTGCCGTCGCGGAGCATCGCGAAGAGCACGTCGGCTCTGCGGCGTGCGAGGCAGAGGAGGGCTTGGGTGTGGTGCTTGCCCTGGCTGATCTTCTTGTCGTAGTAGGTCCTGGAGGCCGGGTCGGCCAGGGCCGCGAATGCGGACAGGAAGAAGGCGCGTTTGAGCTGCTTGTTTCCTCGCCGGGATGGTTGTTCACCGCGGATCGATGAACCCGAACTCCGGGTCGCCGGGGCGAGGCCCGCGTAGGCGGCGAGGTGGGCGGCGGACGGGAAACTGCTGCCGTCGCCGACGTCGATGAGGATCCTCGCTCCGGTCCTGACGCCGATCCCCGGCATCGAGGTCAGGACCTTCGAAAGAGGGTGGGCCTCCAGCAGTTCCTCGATCCGTCCGGCCAGCACTTTGCGCTGGTCAAGGACGGCGGTCAGCGAGCCGGCCAGGCTCGGGACGATCAACGCTGCCGCGTCGGTGCCGGGAACGACCACGGTCTGTTCGTCGAGCGCGGTGAAGATGTCTTCGACCAGGCGCTCGGCCATCCGCGGTGCCTTTGGCCGCATCAAGCTGATCAGTCGTCGTCGACCGGCCTTGCGGATCTGGGCCGGCGAGCCGAATCGCTCCAGCAGGGTGAGCACGGCCGGGTGCTGGATGCGCGGGCCAAGGACACGCTCCAGGTGCGGGTGGATCTGCGTGAGCAGGCCTCGCAGGCGGTTGGAGACGCGGGTGGCTTCGCCGGCCAGGTCGTCGTCGAACCCGACGATCATCTCCAGCGTGGCTACGGTTTCGTCTTCGAGCTCGACCGAACGGAGCGTGTGCGGCATGACGCGGGCCGCGTCCGCGATGACGAAGGCGTCACGGGCATCGGTCTTGGCCTCGCCGGGATAGAGATCGGCGATCCGCCGCATCGTCAGCCCGGGCAGATAGGCGACCGGGCAGCCCATGTCCCTTGCCACCGCGAGCGGCAGGGCTCCGATGGAGGCCGGCTGGTCGACCACGACGAGCACGGTCCCGTGCTTGGCCTGCAGCTTGCCGAAGACCTCACGGAGCTTGGGTTCGCTGTTGGGTAACCGCTTGTCGAACGCCTTCTTCCCGGTTGGAGTGATGGCGGTGGCGTGGTGTTCGCCCTTGCCGACGTCCAAGCCGAGGAAGGCGCCGATCTCGCTGACGTCGATCACGTGCGTCCTCTGATTGTTCCCGCCCGGCCGTCCCACGGCACCGATCGCCACATCCACATTACGAAGAGCCTCCCGACCTGCGAAGAAGCCGGTGGTCATGCCCCTAATCAGCGGTCTGTCAGTGCCTCCGGAGCCGGTGACACCACCCCCCAGGCCATGCGTTCAACAGGGGGACAAAGTCATGCCAACTCCGGAGGCCGGGCGCCCCATTGCGGGGCCACCAAGAAGGTAATGGGGACGGACGCACTGCGTCGTCCATTGCGCTGTGGGTCGGGGTCGAGGAGTTCCTCGACGCGCTGCGGTCGCAGATCAAGGACCGCAGTTTCCAGCCCATGCCGGTGCGGGAGCGGATGATCCCCAAGTCGGGTGGCAAGCTGCGCCGTCTGGGGAT
>NZ_JBVHDR010000053.1:0-11651 GCF_055563295.1 Streptomyces sp. NPDC002868
TGCTTCTGAGCGGATGGCGTCTGAGTCCACGCGCCCAGCCCGCTCAGCCCAGGCTCTCCGAGCGGTGCCCTCCTGCGGTCGTCTTCGGCTCCGGCCCGGCGTCCCATGACGCCGGGCCCACAGTGCTGTCCTGGCCCGAACCACCTATACCGCACAGGCGAAAGAACTCCTGCACAACCCGTTGACGCACATACCGTCCGGTCAGTACGTTCCCTGCAGTCGCGATGCCGCCCCCCGCTCCCCCCACATCCCCCTCCCTTCCCCCCCGCCCACCGGAGTGTGCACCCATGGACACTGCGCCTTCCGCAGTATCCGCTCACCCCCTCCCCAGCAAGGCCGCGGCCGACGACGCAAGGAGACGGCGCAAGGTGGCCACGGCCGCCGCTCTCGCCTCGGCCGTCGAGTGGTACGACTACTTCGTCTTCGGCATGGCAGCGGCGCTCGTCCTCGGCGAGCTCTACTTCCCCGCTGGCAGCCCCACCGCGGGGGCGCTGGCCTCCTTCGCCACGTTCGCCGTCGGCTTCCTGGCCCACCCCCTCGGCGGCGTCATCGCCGGCCATCTCGGTGACAAGCGCGGACGCAAACCGATGCTGGTGCTCGCGCTGGCCTTGATGGGCGTCGCCACGACGGGCATCGGGCTGCTCCCCACGTACGCCACGATCGGCATCGCCGCCCCCTTGCTGCTCGTCGTGTTGCGCGTCATGCAGGGCATAGCCCTCGGTGCCCAGTGGGGCGGCGCGATGCTGCTCGCCACCGAGTACGCCCCCGAGGGGAAACGCTGGGTCTACGGCAGTGTCGTCCAGCTCGGCGTTCCCATCGGCGTCGTGACCGCCAACTCGGTCTTCCTACTGGCCGGCGCGTTCACCAGTGAAACCGCCTTCGCCGCCTGGGGCTGGCGCGTGCCGTTCATCGCCGGTTTCTTCGTGCTGGGCCTTGCCTGCTACATCCACACCAGGGTCGAGGAGACTCCCGAGTTCCGAGCCGCCGAACGGGCCCTGGCCGAGAAGGAGAAGAGCGAGCAGAGCTCCATGCTGCGGACCATCCTGCGCGGGCATCTCGGCACGGTGCTGCTGGCCGGCGGATCGTTCGCCGTGAATACCGCCACCTTCCGTACCCGCCGCCCTGCGCGCCATGGAAACTCTTGTCGCATTCGACCTGAACAAGGTCCGCGACAACAACGCCCGCATCGCCGAGTTCTACCGGCGCGCAGAACCCGACCTGGCGATCATCTGTGTCCACGACCCGGCACTTTACGAAAAGATGTCGCAGGCGTGTAACTGACGCCATGGTCGGCGCCGTACGCAGCGCGCCCACTCATGCTGGAACAGCCGACGGCCTTGTCGACCAGTGCGTATGTCAGTTCCGGGTGCACGTCGCCTGCAAGACGCCGACTGGCCCGGCGCGACCACGATGCGGATGCGCGCTGGATGTCGCCAGTGAGGGCAAACTTCTGGGTCGCCTCAGTGACCCGGTGTTCCTCGATGCCCGCGGGCCAGCGTGTTACCTCAAGTCGTGGGAGACCGAAATCGGGCTCTTGACTGTTCGTTGACGCGACTAGGTCCGCTACATAACTTGCCGGCCCCCAAGCAATTTAGTTCAACAGTGTAGTTGGGCTAGCCAAGGAGACAGATGTCTAATCCCAGCAGTCTCGGCGCCGGGTTCGCCGCATCGTGCGCCGTGGTCCTCAGTGCGGCCGCACCGGTCAGCGCGGCACCCGCCGTTGAGCCGGGCCCCTCCGTCGGAGGAAAAGTTTATCAGGCGGGTTGGTGGTGGAGGAGCAACGACGAGAACGAGATCGATAAATCGGGCCTCGTCGCTCGGCCTGAGCCGACGCCGCCGAATGTGCCGGCCGGTGCGATGACGGTGGCGGCGGTCAATGGTGCGGAGGAGATGGTCGCGGCCATCGAGTTCGCCCTGAAGTATGGCCCGGGCGCGGATGTGACCTCGTTCGATGTGATGCTGAGGGAATCGTCCGCCCCCGACTCGAACGTGAACTCCGACGGCGAGGGCGTCAAGGTCGTGGCGTGCCCTGTCACGGATGCGTTCTGGACCAAGGCCGAGGGTGGAAAGTGGTCGTCGCGGCCAGCTTACGACTGTGAACTCGCCGCTGCTGCCGGCAAACGCGGCAAGGACGGGATCTGGCACTTCGACCTCACGTCGATCGCGCGGCTCTGGCTAGCACAGGACAGTCAGCTACCCACCTCGATCGCCCTCGTGGAGCAGGTCGAGGCGCCGATGAGTTTCCAGGTGACCTGGGACGGGCCGTCGGACAAGGGCATCGGCATGAAGCTGGTGGCGACCGGGGGAGCGACACCCCAACCGCCGGCTGCCATACCGGCGGACAGCGGGACGACGGGCGATTCGGGTGCGGTCGACACAGGTGCCGGTACGGACGTCTCCGGGGAAGTACCGGCGGATGCAGGAACTATGCCAGATGACGCCACGGCGCCGGCCGCCACGGAAGCCCAGGACGTGGCCCGCAATAGCGGGCTGCAGTTGCCGGCTGCGGCCACCCCGGTGACGCACGTGGGCTCAATGCTGGAGGACATCCCCGGCGGAGTTCTCTTCCTGATCCCGGTCGGGCTCGGGCTCGCCTATGCGGTGATGTTCGCGCTCGGCCCGAACGGTGAGCCGGTGCTGTCCGGTGCGCGTCACGGTGTGGGCCGCGCGCTCGACCAACTCCGGGTGGTCAAGACGCTTTTCAAGGAGGCGAAGTGATCCAGCGACAATCGAGGCAGATCGGTATCGCAGCGGTGGCGCTGGCGTTTGCGGTGGTCTCGGGCTGCGGGCAGAAGCCGGGCGTGAGCGGGCTTTACGCCGGGCCGGGTGGATCGGGTGGACAGGGCACCGCTGCAGGTGCGCTCGGAGGGGTTGGTGCGGACGGTCAGCCGGTTGACCCAGGCGCCCTGGACCCCGGCGCGCAGGGCGTGGGTGCGGGTGCTGGCACAGGCGCCGCCGGTACCGGGACCGGTACCGGGACCGGGACGGGCACCGGGGGTACCGGTGACAGGGGCGGCAGCGGTGGCGGCACCAGCGGGCCGGTGCCGCCGGGTATCGGCGATCCCACGCCGCTGAAGCCGGGCGAGCCGATCAAGATCGGCGTGCACGCACCGGTGACGGGCGCGGCGGCGATCCCCCAGAACTCGATCGAGCGCGCGGTGGGCGTGTACGCCGACTACATCAACAAGAAGGGCGGGATCAACGGGCGGAAGCTCCAGGTCAAGCTCGAGAACGACAACTTCGACCCGTCGACTGCGGTATCGAAGTGCAAGAGCTTCATCGAACAGAAGTACTTCCTGGTCATCGGTTCCGCCGGTGCCGACCAGATCGACGCCTGCGCGCGCTACGCGAACTCCCGGCAGTGGCCCTACATCTCGGGCGGTGTGCATGAGTCCAATCCGCGTCTCGGATCGCTGAACGCGCTGCGGACCTACTTCGCGGCCTACCTCACCTACGAGCAGCAGGCGCCGATGATCACACGTGAGATGAGGGCGGCCTTCTCCGGGCAGAAGGTCGGGCTGATCGTGGCGGAGAACGATAATTTGGACAACTATGCCAAGGTGCAGGGCAATTCACTGAAGCAGGCGTTCGGAACCAAACTCGTGCTGAACGACCGCGCTCCGAAGAAGATCCAGGCCGAAGCAACGTCGATCGCGGCGAAGATTTGCAACAGCGGTGCGAAGGCGGTCGTGTGGAACGCGAGCCCTGGCGGCCTGGTGAATGTATCCAAGGCGCTGACGTGCAGCGTGAGGTTCTACGGTCCCGGAAACACGAGCGGGCTCAACCTGGTTGCCGCGGGTGGATGCCCGCAGATCGACGGCGCCCGGTTCTTCTCGTCGTTCCCGCAATTGGACAGGATAGACTCGATCGACCCCGAGTTCCGGAAAGCGTATCGGGCGAAGAACGGCGGAGCTGATCCGGACGATATCGCAATCAATGCCTGGGGCCTCGAGAAGCTGGTCGGTCAGATGCTCCAGGCGGCCGGCAAGAACCTGAGCCACCGCACGTTCATGGCGGCGCTCAACAGCGGCAAGACCTTCGACTCCGGGGTGTTCCCGCCGGCCAAGTTCGCACCGAACAAGAGGTTCGGTGGCAGCGTGATGTACCTGCTGGAAGCCGACTGTGGTTCGCGGCAGTTCAAGACCCGGCCCGGGAGGTACAAGCCGTGAGCCAGGAGCTGGTCGTCGCCCTGGTCAATGGGTTGTTCCGGGGCAGTGTGTACGCGTTGGTAGCCCTGGGCATCGTGCTGGTGTACCGCGCGACCGGTGTGTTCAACTTCGCGCAGACGGAGTTCGGCACCACCGGCTTGTTCGCAGCCTTCGTGGCCGTGGAAATGTGGCACTGGGACTACGCGCTGGGCCTGCTGTTCGGCATATCCGTGGCCGTCGTCATGGGGCTGGTGACGGAGCGAGTGGTGATCCGTCCGTTGCGGCACAGCTCGAAGGTGACACTGCTGGTAGGTACCGCCGGTGTCGCGACGACCGCGATCGGCATCCAGTTCTGGCTCACCAACGAGCAGCCGATCCGGGAGATGCCGCCGATCGTCGAGGGCTCGATCGCCACGGTTCTGGGAGTCGCCATCACCTACCAGAAGGTGATCACGGTGCTGGTACTGATCGTGGTGGCGCTGGCGCTGGCGACGTTCTTCCGGTCGCCGTCCGGGCTGGCGATCCAGGCCGCGCAGCAGGAGGCCACCGCCGCCGAACTGGTGGGCATCAGCGTGCGCCGGGTGTCGATGATGACATGGGGAATCGCCGCGGCCCTCGGTGGGCTGGCGGGGATCCTGTCGGGTCCCAACGACACCTTCACCGCGGCGTTCCTCACCTTCGGCGGCGGTGCGGCGCTGCTGCCTGGCCTCATGGCCGCGGTGCTCGCCGGGATGCGCAGCATGCCCGGGGCGCTGGCCGGCGGCCTTCTGGTGGGCATCGTGGAGCAGTTGGGTGCGCTCAGCGCGCTGGCCGACCTGCCCGGGCCGAAGGCGACGATTCTTTTCGTGTTCCTGCTGGTAGTCCTGCTGCTCCGCCCGCAGGGCCTGTTCGCGCGAAAGGTGGTCGGCACATGAGTGCGGTACAGGCATCGCCCGGCAAGGAGGCGTCCGCCGAGAGCACGCTCGTTCTGCCCAGCGTGGTGGGGAAGCCCGAGTCACGGTTCCGGCCGACCACCGCCGGGTGGTTCGCCCGCGGCTTGGCGTGGGCGGCCCTGGCATGGTTCGTGTTCGCGGTTCCCGGCAACTTCCTGTCGCCCTTCGACCTCGATGGCGAGGACACCGGACATCTGATCACCGCTGCCGTGTTCGTGATCACCGGGCTCTCGCTCAACATCCTGATCGGATACACCGGCACCATCTCGCTCGGCCACCAGGCGTTCGTGGGAATCGGGGCGTTCATGGCGGCCTACATGGAGGTCGACCTAGGCATCGACTTCTGGTTGGCGGTGCCGATCGCGGCGATCGTGGGTGGCCTGCAGGCAGCGGTGCTCGGTGCGATCTCGCTGCGGCTCACCGGGTTGTACTTCGCGCTGGTCACCTTCGCCTATGGCGTGTTCACCGAGGAGAGCATCTTCGGAATCATCAGCTTCACGGGCGGTGACGCCGGCAAGGCGGTCACGCGGCCGATGGGGTTCCAGAGCCCCACGGCCTACTACTACCTGTGCCTCGGGTTCGTGGTCGTGGTGCTCTGGCTGGATTGGCGTTTGACCAAAACCAAGGGCGGACGGGCACTGCAGGCCCTGCGGGAGAACCCGAGGGTGGCGTCCTCCTATGGGATCAACGTCAAGGCCTACACGTTGCTCGCGTTCGTCACCTCGGGAGTGTTCGCGGCCGTGGCCGGAGCGCTGTTCGCGCACGGCAAGGACCTGATCGTCCCGCAGAACTTCGGCTTTGAGCTGGCGCTGTCGTTCATCTTGATGACCGTCGTGGGCGGCTTGCGGAACCGTGCGGGCGTGGTGATCGGCTCGGCGTTCTTCGCACTCATGGAGGGCGGCTGGCTGTTCAAGACCTGGCTGTTCGACACCGCCGGCGTGGACTGGCTGATTGAGGACGGCATCGGATTGCCGCTGAGCTTCGTGCCCCATGTCCTCGGCCCCATCCTGCTGATCCTGACGCTGACCACCCACCCCGGCGGTCTCGGGCAGCAGATCGCGCCGATCAAGGAATGGATGCTCGGCCGGAAGTTCGACATACACACCGGGAAGGTGCGGGACGTGGAGGTCACCGATGTCCGTGCTTGAGGTCGACAACGTCAGTATCAACTTCGGCGGCGTGAAGGCGCTGCAGCACATTGACCTGAAGGTTGGGGAGTGGGAGATCGTCGGCATCATCGGCCCGAACGGGGCCGGCAAGACGACGCTGTTCAACTGCATCACCGGGTTCTACAGCCCCACCAGCGGCAGCGTCCGCTACCGGGGCACGAACATCACCGGCAAGCCGGTGCACGAGCGCACCAAGCTCGGGATCGGCCGCACGTTCCAGAACGTCGGCCTGGTGAAGAACACCACCGTGCTGGAGAACCTGGTGACCGCCCAGCACCTGGAGACCGACTACGACCCGTTCGCCGGCATCCTCGGTGGACCGGCCACTTTCGCCGAGGAGCGCAGGCTCGCCGACCGGGCCCACCAGATCCTCGAGCTGATGAACCTCGAGGGAGTCGCGCAGGCCCGAGTGGCCGACCTGCCCTACGGCGTGCTCAAGAAGGTAGAGATCGCCGCGGTGCTGGCCACCGACCCCGACCTGCTGCTTCTGGACGAGCCGGGTTCGGGCATGGGCCCGGAGGAAGCCCACCAGCTCGGCGACACGCTGCTCGAACTGCGCAAGGAGTTCGGCGTGACGATCGTGATGATCGACCACCATGTGCCGCTCGTCACCAGGGTGTCCGACTACGTCTACTGCCTCAACTTCGGCCAGGTGCTGACGGAAGGCAAACCGGACGAGGTACGGCGGCATCCCGAGGTCGTGCGCGCCTACCTGGGCGAGGACCCGGAGGAAGCTGAGGCACCCACGGTCGCCGCGGCCGACGCGCCGGCCACCGAGCGGGCGAGAGAGGAGTACGTCTGATGGCGCTGCTCGAAGTGCGCGACCTTGTGGTCGGCTACGACCAGTACCCGGTGCTGCACGGCGTCAGCTTCGACGTCGAGCAGGGCGAGTGCTGCGTGCTGCTCGGCCTCAACGGCGCGGGCAAGACCACCACGGTCACCACAGTCGCGGGGATGCTGCAGCCGCAGTCCGGCTCCATCACCTTCGACGGCAAGGAGCTGCGCAAGGGCTCGCCGTCACAGCGGGTGGCCGGCGGCATCTCGCTCAGCCCGGAGGGCCGGCGGCTGTTCCCCCGGCTGACGGTGAGTCAGAACCTCAAGCTCGGCGCGTGGTCCCGCCGCCGCGACTCCAAGACGCTCAAGCGGCAGATGGACCTCGTGCTGGACTACTTCCCGCGCCTGGCCGAGCGGGAGAACCAGATCGCCGGCACGCTGTCCGGCGGCGAGCAGCAGATGCTGGCGGTGGGGCGCGCGATGATGTCCCGCCCCAAACTGCTGCTGATCGACGAAGCCTCGCTCGGCCTGTCGCCCACCGTGGCGCGCACGGTTTGGGAGGTCACCTCGCGGATCAAGGCCGACGGCACCACGGTGCTGATGGTGGAACAGAACGCCGGCGCGCTGCCGTTCGCGGACCGCGCGCTGATCATGGAAAAGGGAACGTTGGTGTACACCGGCGTGGGAGACGAGTTGCGGACCGTCAACCTGCGCGAGGCGTACCTCGGATCAGGTGCATAGGAGTAATACATAATGCAGATCAACTTCGGTCGGCTGGGCGGGCAGCTCGGTGTGCTGCTGTGCCTGATCGGTTTCGTCCTGATGTGCCTCGGCTGGAACGGCGCGGCGAGCTACAACTCACTTCCGGCGCAGTTCCCCTACCTGATCTCCGGCGGCGTCATCGGCCTGGCGGTCGTGGTGGTGGGCGCCGCGATGCTCATCGTGCAGAACCACCGGGTGGACCGGGTGCGTTTGGAGGCGGCGATCGACCGTCTCGCCGTCACCGTAGAGAAACAAGGGCTCGGCGGTCCCGGCGCGCAGAGTCCGGGCGTCAGCGGCTACGTGGTGGCCGGTGCCGCGTCCTACCACCGCGTCGATTGCCAGCTGTCGGAGGCGCGGGACGAGGCCGAGCTGATCGGCATCGAGGAGGCGATCGATCGCAACCTCGCGCCCTGCCGGGTCTGCGCGCCGCCGCGCGTTGCGATACCCGCCCGGCAGGGTTGAGGCGGGCCCTGCCACAACTGCGCAACACAAGAGCCTTATGAGGAGAGACGCTGACGTGCTTCTGACCAAGTGGCCGTGGCTGCGGATCAAGGTCACCCCCGCGGTGGCCGGGGCGGTCGCCGCGACCACCGCGGCGACCGGTGTGGCGGTGTACCAGGTCGCCCAGCCGGCCGAAGCCAGCCAGGTGTTCGCGGGAGCGGTTGACGGCGGAAGACCGCTGTACCCCGAGCCGCCACCGGTGGGCGCCCTGTTGCCGGCGCCCTCGCCGGCTCCGTCGGCGACGCACGCCGACGAGCGTGATCATACGGATCGGATGCGGCCGGTAGGGGCCGTCGCGATCCCCGCGCGAGTGCTGGCCGCCTACCGGAATGCGGTGGCCGTGCTGAACGAGCGGCGACCTGATTGTGGGCTCAGATGGCCGCTGCTGGCGGCAATCGGCCGCGTGGAATCGGGTCACGCCCGCGGTGGCCGGGTCAATGCGGACGGCAGCACCATCACCCCCATCCTCGGCCCCCGACTGGACGGCGGCCCCGGTGTGGCGGCGATCCGCGATACGGACAACGGGGTCTATGACCGTGACACCGCATGGGACCACGCAGTCGGTCCTATGCAGTTCATTCCCTCGACGTGGCACCGTTGGGGAGCCGACGGCAACGGCGACGGCACCGCCGACCCGCACAACGTGGGCGACTCCACGCTCGCGGCGGCCCACTACCTGTGCGCCGCGGGAGGAGACGTGAGCCGGGACGGCGGCCTGCGCCGAGCCGTGCTCGCGTACAACCACTCCGAGCAGTACCTGGACCTGGTGCTGGCGTGGATGCGCGTCTACGCGGGCGAGGCGGCGGCGGTCGAGACCTCGCCGGCCACGCAACCGACGCACACTGCGCCGCCGGAACCGCGCCCCAGCGATGAGTCCTCACGGCGGGACAAGGAACCACCACGACAGCCTCCACGGCAGGGCAAGGAACCACCGCGACAGCAGAGCCCGGCCCCGAGCACAGACGGACCACCTGAGCGGCATGAGCCGGACGAGCCCGCTCCGTCGGATCAGCCATCCGAACCGGAGGTACCGGATCTGCCGCTGACCACTGATGAGTAGCCGGTATGAAGGCACCCGGCGGCGGAGCCGCCGGGCCGGCCCTGGCAAGAAGAGGGTGCCCGCTCTCCCCGGCCGCGTCGACGCCGAGCCGCTTTACGGTCGCTGCGCAAGCGGTGACCCGACCGGCTCGACCGGGCCAGAGAACAGCGGCCACGGGGCCGGCCGGGACGAGTACCGGAAACCGGTACACCGTCAAGAGGGAAACCCCGCATGCAATTGGCGCGGGTCACCACCGATGACGGCCTACTCGCCGACCCACACGTGCAGGTCGGGCTGGTCGCGGGCCGACGGCGGCCTACTCACCTCGCCCTGCACACCCGCCTGCTCCTCGCCAAGGAGTACGCAACCACCGGCGCACGCATCCCGGCCGAGCGCGCCGTCGCGATGGGGCTCGCCAACCATGTGGTGGCCGATCCGTTGGCCGAGGCCATGCCATGCGCGAAACGGATCGCGGGGCTGCCGCGGCAGGCGGCCGAAAGCAGCAAACGACCATGCGGGCGCATGCCGTTGACGACAGGTCATACCGGCGGCGCGGATGCTGGTTCGTGATGAGAACGAACAAGGGTAAGTGGGTTGCCCCGCAGGGGCGACCGCCTGATGTGCCGGTAGCCGACCGAGTGCCTTGAGACATTGTGAGGTTGACCATGCAGGAACCAGGAAAGCAGCAATCCGGTCATGACGACCGCCTCGGACGCCCGGTGACGTCGCTGTCCGATCCCCACGCGACACGGCCGGAGCGCCATGTCCGCATGATGCGTTGGAAGAAGTTGGCCAGAGCGCTGTCGACGATACTGGTGGTGCAGCATGTCGTACCTTCCTCGGCAGCTGTCGCTACGGCCGCTGCTGAGGAGAGAGTCGTCACGGACCCGGGTGCTGACGGCGGAAGCACCCCTCTCTATCCCGCTTACCCCAATTTCGTGTCACTGCCGGATCTGCCGAGTGTGACCGACAGCCCTGCCGTGCGGAACGGGGGAGGCCGGGTGCAGGCGCGGCCTGTTGTCCAGGGGATTCCGGCGACGGTGCTGCAGGCCTATCAGCGGGCGGTGGACAACACCAGGGCATCGGAGCCGGGTTGCCACCTGCAGCTGCCGTTGCTGGCGGCGATCGGGAAGGTGGAGTCCGGGCATGCGCGGGGCGGTGATGTCGACGCGCAGGGCACCACTCGGACGCCGATTCTTGGACCGCGGTTGGACGGCAGTCCCGGTGTGGCGGCGATCGCCGACACGGATCACGGGGTCTACGACGACGACACCGTCTGGGACCGCGCGGTCGGATCCATGCAGTTCATCCCGTCCACCTGGCGCAGCTGGGCCGCCGACGGCAATGCCGACAGGAGGGCCGATCCGAACAACGTCTTCGACGCTTCGCTGGCCGCAGGCGGGTACCTGTGCGCGGCCGGCGATGATGTGGCCACACCCGAGGGGCTGCGGCGGGCCGTGCTCGCGTACAACCACTCGGAGTCCTATCTCAACCTGGTACTGGCCTGGATGCGCGTATATTCCGGCGGCCCCGTCGCGGTGCCCGACACACCGGGCTCGGATTCTGACACCGCACCGGGTGCGCCCCGCCACCACGCACGGCAACCGGAACACACACCGCCGCCACGCAGGGCGGACAACACTCTGGAACCGGGGCGACCCGCCGGCAACCAGCCCGCTCCGGCGCCATCCCCGGGCACGAGTACGCCGGGCGGTGAGGGGGGCGGCGCCCCCGGTGGTGCCCTGCCTTCGTCGCCCAACGCACCGACCCTGCCGGCTCCCGCCCCGACCTCGTCGGCACCTCCGTCGACTGTGCCAACCATCAACACTGGGACCACCGGTTGATGTGTTGGGAAGTTGATGAGACGCCACCTGACCACCGCTTCCCGTTACGCGTCTGCCCCGCGCCTTGACCGCTGTGCCGGCGGGCTGCGGATTGCGCGACGGGAGCGGCACCAAGCACATCGAGGGTAGCGGGCCGAGTGAGATCGCGGTCGTGGCCCTGGCGGGCGAACCCTGAAGACGGGCACAGGCGGTACGCAGCCATCGCCGTGATGACCGCCGAGCGGCTGCCGGTCCAGCTGGCCGCCCGCGTCTTGCCCGTCGCAGAGTTCGGCTACCACACCTGGAAGGACCGTCCGCCCTCGGCCCAGTCGGTCAGGGACGCCTGGCCGACCGAGGCCATTACCGGCATTCACCTCGCCTCCCGTGGCACCTACGGCTCCCGCCGCGTCCACGCCGGACTCGACCTGGGATCAGTCATCCACGTCAGCCACGGCACGGTGGAGCTGGGGGCCGCCGAGTTCTGGCAGGCGGTGCGCGGCCGC
>NZ_JBVHDR010000054.1:0-11529 GCF_055563295.1 Streptomyces sp. NPDC002868
GTGAAGCCGAAGCGGACCGCCAGCAGCCTCGCGAGCTTGTTGACCGGGTGGTTGTAGAGCCCTTCGTCGTCCAGCCACATGTCCACCTGGTCGGTCAGCGCCACGACGTCCACCCGCTCGCAGCGGATCACGGAGCGCATGACGACCAGCCGGGAGGCGCCATGGGCCCGCCGGCGTCCGCCTCCGCGCAGCAGGCACCCGACACCCAGCTGGACTTCTGCTCCAACTCGACGGTCGGCGCGGCAACGACGGCTCAGCAAGCAGCTGCACGGCCCCGGCAATCGGCCTTTGGTCAGCGTCGTATCCGGTGCTGCCGGTCCGCTGACGTTGGTCGATTCCCCTCGGGTGGTGCGGCGCCTGGGATAAGATCGCGCTGGCTGTTGATCGTCACGGTCGCCGTCATACCGAAGAGGGAGCCATGTGGCGAACGCTGGCCAGCGCGGTGGCCGGTTTGCTCGTGCTGTTCCTCGGCAGTCTTGCCTTCAACGCGGCGTCTGGCCAGAGCCGCTGGCCGGGGCCGCTCGACTTCGTGCGCGTCCACCCGTGGGTGGTGCTCCTCATCCTGATACCACTGGCGCTCATCGGGCTGTGGCAGGCGCCGCGCCGCGGCCGTGCGCAGGACCCGCTCGCGCCCGTGGCGTACCGACTGCCGCCGCGCAACACCAACTTCACCGGCCGCGACGCCACGCTGCGGGAGTTGCGGCAGCGCCTCACCTCGGTGAACGACGTCGCGATGCTGGTCGTGCACGGGCTGGGTGGCGTCGGCAAGACCCAGCTCGCGGTCGAGTACGCCTACCGCTACCTGTCGAAGTACCGGTTCGTCGCGTTCGTGGACGCCGAGCACCCCGATCTGGTGGCGTCCCAGTTCGTATCGCTGGCCGGGGAGCTGGGGCTGACGGAGGTGAGCTCCGAGCAGGTCATCCCACGGGTGTACGGCAAGTTGGTGGACCGCAGGCCCTGGCTGATCATCTTCGACAACGGGGAGAAACCGGGCACGCTCACGCACGCGATGCCGTCGGGCGGCCCGGCGAGCAACGGCCATGTCATCGTCACGACCAGGGTGAGTGGCTGGTCGGGCAGAGCCGGCGTCATCGACCTGGATGTGTTCACCAGGCGAGAGTCGGTGGAGCTGCTGGTCCAGCGGGTGCCCGGCATGACCGCGGCGGTGGCGGACCGGATCGCCGAGCAACTGGGGGACCTGCCGCTGGCGTTGGAGCAGGCGGCCGGGTACATGGGCTACAACCACACGGCGCCCGAGGAGTACCTGGCTCTGCTGACGTCGCGGCTGGAGGACATGATCGCGCGGGGCGAGCTGACCGACCGGCCGGCGGTGGTGGTCGCGACCCTGTGGCAGCTCAGTGTGCGAAGGCTGGAGACGGACCAGCCCCAGGCGGTGCGTCTGCTGGAGCTGTGTGCCCTGCTGGCGCCGGAGCCGATCCCGCTGGACCTGTTCACCGGCAGCCCCGAAACGCTGAACGGAGCCGCAGCCGACCCGCTGGCGTGGGACACGACGGTCGGCGCCCTGGCTGGTATGGGTCTCGCGAGGCGCGGGAACGCGTCCCTGGTGCTGCACAGGCTGGTGCAGGCCGCCATCCGGGCCGCGATGCCGGACCAGGTGCACACTGACGCTCGGGTCCAGCTGTGTCGTGCGCTGCTCGCGGCCGTGCCGCACGACATCCACGGCGACCCGGACGCGCGGCCGCGGTGGCAGAAGCTGCTCCCGCACGTCATTGCGGTGGCCAAGGACGATCCACCGGCCGAGTGCGCTGCGGAGACTGCGGTGCTGCTGAGGCTGGCGTCGACGTTCCTCATCCAGCTCGGGGATTGCTCGGTGGCACTGCCCCTGTGTGAACGTGCCCTCGCGATTGACGAGTCGCTCGAGGGCCGGGATGCGGAGGTCGGCTTCGACCTGATCACCCTGGCGCAGATCCACCGGGACCTCGGCGCGACGGAGAGGGCACGCCCGCTGGCGGAACGCGCGCTGCGCCTGCACGAGTCCAGCCTGCCGGCGGACAGTCCCGCCATCGCGACGGACCTGGCCACGCTTGCGCGGATACTGTGCCTTCTCGGCGAACACGGGGCGGCGCGGCCACTGGCCGAACGGGCGCTACAGATCGACGAGTCGGCGTACGGGCCGGACGATCCGTACGTGAGCTTCGACCTGATAGCACTGGCGAACGTCCACCTTGACCTCGGCGACTACGCCACGGCAGTGCCACTGATCTCGCGGTCGCTGCGGATCCGCGAGGCCAGTTACTCGCCGGACCACCTGTACATCGGGTACGCCCTGCTGCTCAAAGCCCGAACCCTGCACACGTTGAACGACCCGACCGCAGCGGACCTCGCGCGCCGGGGTGCACAGATCCTGCACACCCGACTGGGCAAGACCCACCCCAAGACCGAGGACGCATTCGCTCTGGTCAACCGTCTACGTTGACGACGGGGAGCTCAACGACGGGCTGCGGTGCACGACGCGGCGCGGGAGGAGACGCCGTGCGCGGAGCGCTGCGGGTGGTGCCCGTCGAGGGGGCGACGTGGTCTTTTGTGCACCGGGTGGCGGCCGCTTACCGGCTGCAGGTCACCGATCTCACGGCATGGTGGCGGTGGGCGAACCCGGTGCGGCGTAGGCAGGGTGGGCGTCCGGACGACGAGGTGCTGCTCGACGGGGTGGCGCAGGAGCAGCTGGCCGGGTGGTGCCGTGTGCTGGCACGGCATCTGGCGCGGGCGTTGCCGTCGTAGGCCGCCGGGCCTGAAGTGCTGGCGGGCCGGGGCGGGGACGCGCAGGGGTGGGCGCGGTGGCGGGTGGGAGCGCTGGAGTGTGGGCCGGTGGCCTTCGGGTGCCGGCTGTGTGCTGCCCGGCGCGGCGCGGGCGGCGGGCGGGTGTGGGTGTACCGGCCGCGGTGGCGGCGGCTGTGTGGGCGGCATGGCCGGTGGCTGCTGGAGGTGGGTGAGGGACATCCGCTGGAGTTCGCCGACGTGGTCGGCCTGGCCGGGGAGTTGGGCCGGGCGCAGGGCCGGTGGGGCCAGGTGGTGCGGGCTGCGGGGACGGCCGGCGTGGCGCCACTGGAGGTGTTCGCCCTGGCGCGGGCGGTGGTGTGCGGGTGGTGGGAGCGGGAGGAGTTCTGGGCGCGGGAGGCCGTGTGGGGGCCGCGTCTGGAACAGGTGGTGGCGGCCACACGCCGGCGGGGCCCGGCGGAGTGGGGCGATGAGCAGTGGCGGCTGGTGGCCAGGGATGTAGTGGTGTTTCCAGAGATCGTCACGGTGGCACAGGCGTTGCTGGATCCGCGCCTGCGGCAGCGGGATAGTGAGGGCCGGGCCCCTGTCGGGGCCCGGGAGCCAGGGTGCGGGCCGGGGCCCGTTGGGCCCCTTGTGGGACGCCCCTGACCCGCCGGACCGGCAGCCTTACGTGGTGGGCCACCTCGGCCCTCTCAGGATGCCTCCCTTAGGCAGCGGTGCCGTGATCGGTGCGGCAGGACGGTGCAATGGCAGTGAACGCGGTGAAGAAGACGCTGGATGCAGCGCCGGATGCCGAGGCCATGACGCCGTCCTGGGCCCACAGGTGCCACAACATGAACATGCTGCAGGCGACCGCGGCCAGGCAGGTCGCCCCGGCGAGCACGTAGCGGACTGTCATGAGAAGACGTCGGCTGAAACGGGCGGGTGGAGACGTCATCGCTGCACTCTCCGGCGGCTGGTTGGGCGGCGGCTCGTGTGGTGAGTCTCGGTTCGGTTCTCTTCGCAGCGCCATGGATGTCGCGTTTGGCTGCCTTCCGGGTGCGAAGCCCGCAACCATGGAGCAGAGCCACTCCGCGTGGCTGCTGTCGATTGCCATTGACTTGGGTGACAACTACGCGCTAGGGCCGCGCAAGATGAGGGGGAACGGTGCGACAGACCTGGGAATGGGCAGAGTGGACACGGCGCCTGTCCAGCCCCGAGGGCGAAGACCTGGCGCAGGTGTTATCGCATGTCAAGGTTCAAACTCGACGCGATACGCAGATCAGGTGCGCCCGAGATCCTCGTACGCGCATGTTTCTGGATCTCGGCCTGCATCTGCTCTACGAGCATCACTTCGCTGGCGCAGCCCACCGCTCGGTGACGTCAGAGATCAAGCTGTTCAGGAACCTGGGCCCCGAAGACCTCATGCGGCACGCTGCACTGCTGATCCCCGACCCTGCGGCAGCGGAGGAAATCGACCGGCAGCGCTGGCTCGACACCTGGCACCACCACTCAGCTTTCCTCGAGGACCTGATCGCCTATCTGTTCCGTCCGGCCATCACCGTAGGGCGCGTGCGAGAGGTGCAGGTGCTGCTGCTGGCCGAGGCACCCGGCCTGACGTTGGGACAGCTCGTCAGAGAAGGCACCGCAGCAGAGCTGCGATCGACGCTTGGCGACCCCACGGTCAGCCTGCAGACATTCCTCCAGGCGGCACTTCCAGGGCATCCCTTGATCCGGGACGCCACTGAGACCATCGAGAACGCGTTTCTTGGCATGTGGGCGTCGCTGTACGCCGCGGTGTTTCCCGCCTATGGGATCGAATTACGCCCCGGCTTCAGCTGGGGGGACATGGCCCGCCTGTTCGACACTGCTATCGAGGGTGCTCTCCTCAAAGCGAGATTGCGCGGAGACGTGCCATGCCTGGATAACGACGACAACGTGCTTGCAGGAGCCATCTTCGCGATGCTGCCCGGGCTGTGTGACGTAGCTGTAGGAGACATTGAGCACCGCACCGTCAGATGGCCAATCCGCATGGAGCCGGGGTACCAGCTCGCCCTGGACGCGATACCCCCGCAGCCACCCGCCCGATCGGCCGGCCGCCGTTGAGCGTTCGCCGAGGGAGCTGCGCCACGGGGCTTGTCGCACTCGCCCATGAGACCGCAGGGACGCGACCGGCGCTCCGCTGTCGGCGGCGCCGCTCAGGCCGCGACGCCGGAAGGCCCCTTCCCGGCCCTCCGCCTCACCCCACCAGCTCGCTCTGGAGCGCACCACGGACCACCGGACTCGACAGCCCCTCCCCATACACAGCGCGCCACGGACCCACCGAAGGCCTCGCACCCCGCCCCAGCTCCATCACAACCGGCTCACTCGGATCACGCACGGCCGCTGCGGCCGGGAGCCATTGGCCGGGTCCTGGTCGGCTTCGGCGTCCGACAGCCCCGAGCGCGTCCGCACGGTCGCTGAGCCTCCAGCTCCGCGGTGCCGGCTGTCTAGACCGCCTTGTTCTCGTACTTGCTCTTCGCCGGGCCGGTGTTCTTCTGCTGCCCGCGGTTGTCCCGGTCGCCGCGGCTGTCGGAGGTGTCCGACTTCTTTTTGCTGTCCGCTGCCTTCTGTGAGTTCTGCGCCCGGGTGTCGTCCTGGTCCCGCTTGCCCTTGTCGGTGCGGTCCTTGGTGGTGGTGTCCTTTGCCTGTTCCGCAGCTTGCGGGTGCGTTCGGTGAGGCAGGTGTCGTAGCCACCGGGCGCGCGGTCATGGATGCCCGTTCCCGCAGAAGTATGGCGCCGATAGCAGCTGGACACCCTGTGGGCGGCAATTCCGGCGCCTGTTACACAATCGAGTGATCCGCTCAACGGACGTGAACCTCACCGGGGGCTGGTACGTCCGGCCGGGTATGAAGCCCATCTCTCCCGTGCACATCAGCGAACCCGGCCTCGTCGTCGTCGATATCGCCGCCTGCGACGAGGAGACCGCCCTGGCTGCCGCCGCGGAAGTCGGCCGACTCTGGGCCAGCAACACCCCCTCCCAGCCGTGGCGGGTCCCCGGTGAGAACGGCGTCCGGGTACGGACCTACGCTGACACACGACCACCACCAGACGACGACGAGGAGTTGGGGGCGAGCTCGAGCGACCCGGAAGACACTCCGGCCTTAGCGTCTGACATGAACAGCGACACACCCCGCCGCTCCGGCCCCTCTCGCCGAACCACGTCGTCGTCTCATCCCATTCAGTCCCTGACACTCACCGCCAGGCCCAACAGTTCAACCCAGGCAGAAGCGGGACCCTTGTCCCACCCCCCGCTGGGCCGGCCACTTGGTCAGATCGAGGCGTACAGGCACCAGCAGATGCCGGTAGCCCTCTCCGGCCATGCCGGACCCCCGCGGTGATCTCCGAATGCCCAGCAGCGAAATGCGCGGTCGGCTCGACAGGCTTCCTTCCGTCTTCTTCTCCGTGCTGACCTGAGACATGAGCGCCCTCCCGGGCGTGTGTTCTCGGTCGGGGCGGGTGCCACACACCCACCCCGCGATGGGGCCGTGTGGTGCCCTTTGCGGGCCCCCGGGCGGAGGCGGGGGCGGAGGCGTCAGCCCCAGGTGACACGCAGGCCTCGGGCCTGGGCATACTCAGCGAGCTCGCGCAACTCGTTCAGCCGCGACTGGGTGTAGCCCTGGCGCCGCTTGAAACACTTCGATGGCGGAAAACCCGCCGGATCAGCACTGCACAGGCCTATGGCCCGCGATAATGACCACGAACCAATCAGGAGGGGCCAGTTGAGCGACAGTACAGAGGAGCCCGCTGATCTTTCGCCAATAGAACGGGAGATATGGGCCGCCTTCCGTGAAGGCCGGGTCTTTGATGCGCGGGCCAACACTCAAGAAGGCGACCATTCTTGGCAAGATGCGGATTTGATCGTGCGCGCGGACGTCCTGGCACGGCTACTGCTTGATGGGCCGCCGGACCGGCCCAACAGAGTCGCAGCCCTCAAACTGAAAGGGTTGCGGATCACCGGATGCCTCGACTTGTCAGAGGGGGAGGTGACGCCTTATGTGGAACTCCACGCGTGCCGATTCGAGCAACCCTTCTTGCTGACGGACACTCGCATGCAGACTCTCCGCCTCGTCGGCTGCCTCCTGCCAAGTCTAGACGCAGCGGGACTGCGCACGGATGGAGACCTTTACCTCTCTCGGTGCGAGTTCCAATACGGCATTGTGTTGAAGAACGCACGCGTGGGTGCCGATCTACTGCTCAGCCACGCGGAGTTGAATCCAGACAGGCGCGGCAACAGCCTGATCGCCGATGGGCTCGTGGTGACGCAGGATTTCGTAGCGGAACTTGTGCAGTCGAGCGGTCAGATATCACTCGCGGATGCACAGATCGGTGCGTCCTGCAGCTTTCGGGGGAGTCATCTCCGCAATCGGTACGGTCGCTATGCGCTGACCGCGCCGCGCCTGTTGGTCGAACGCTCTTTGTATTTTACGGGAGCGGCCGTACAGCAAGCTGTGGGCGGGGTCAGCTTGATGCCTACGGTGGCTGTGGGCGGGGTCAGCTTGATGCCTACGGTGTTCGAAGGCAGCGTGCAGCTCGACGATGCGCGAGTCGGAGACGCGGTGGATCTCGGTCGTGCATGCCTGCGCCTTACGGCCGGTCAGGTGTTCTCGCTGCGCCGAATGCAGGCTTCAGAACTACGGTTTCTCTTCAGCGAGGTCCGCGACGGCGAAGTTGTGTTGGCGGGGGCCACGGTCGACACGCTCGTGGACTTGGCGGCCAGCTGGCCGAAGTTCGGACTGGATCTGTCCGGCTTCGCCTACAAGAGGATTGTTCCCCGCGGAGCGTTCCCTCTGGCGGCGAGACTTGCGTGGCTGGAGGCAGCAACCCGAGAGGAGTACGACCCTCAGCCGTACGAACAGCTTGCCCGATCCCTGCGCGCCATAGGGGAACCCCAGGAGGCGGACACCGTCCTGCTCGCACGCATGCGCCGTCGCCGGCAGGAGCTGGGCGCAGTGGCGAAGGTCTGGGACGCGATTCAGGACAACACGTTCGGCTACGGCTACCGTCCGGGACGAGCGGCGGTTTGGCTCGCTGTGATCTGGGGCCTTGGCTCGCTCTGGTTCAGTGCGCGGCCGCCCAGCCCTATGAAGGCCGGGGAAGGGCCGACTTGGAGCGCCCCCATCTTCACCCTGGATCTCCTGCTCCCCATCTTGGACCTGGGTCAGGAAACACAGTGGCGTACCGAAGGCATCTCGATGTGGATCGCCGTCGTTTTGGCCTTCGCCGGCTGGGTTCTGGCAACCAGCGTCGCCGTCGGCGCCGCGGCCGTACTCCTACGCCGCAGCTGACCGCCTAACGCCATCTTGCGCCAGGAGGCATCTGGACAGCATGACTCGTGGGTGCCAGAGAAACGATCCGCCGCCCCGACAGGTGTAGGGTCTCGTCGGCTCGCTCCCCCGAGCTCGTCCAGGCTCATGCTCTCGGGAGCGTGTACCCGGGTCTTGTGCTGTCGGTGGCCGAGATGCCGGTCGTCGCGGGCGACACACGGCTGGTCCTCGGCCTGCTCGCCCTGGCGAAGGGCGAGTGGGGCCAGGCCGACACCTGGCTCTGCGGTCCCGGCCTGGTCGGAGAGGACGGCGCCGTCCCGCTGACCGCGGCGGCCGCAAGCGGCCGCATCAGGCTCGCGCTGGCCCGTCAGGACCTTGCTGGCGCCGCCCGGAGGCGGCCGAGGCATGGCTCACTGCCGTCCGAGGGGATCAGGGCGCAGCCGCTGCGGCCGCCGCCTACGGTCCGACTGTCCGGCAGCCGGCTGGTGACGATCCCCGTGCAGGTCTGGCCCGTCTCCGGGGTGCGCCCACATGACCCAACTACCGGGCGAGCAGGCGCCAGTGGCAGGCTTCGGCGCTTGCCGCGGGTTCCGCCGCCAGGCCCTCCGCCCCTCTCCGGAGTGTCGCTGGATGCCTTGACGGTCCCGGAGCTGGGCCGGCGCCTGCCGATCGCCAAGGCCACCGGGGCCGTGATCGTCGCCCAGCAGGAGCGTGTGCGCCGGCGCTTCCCGAACACGCCGCGGGCCGAGCTAAAGCTCCTGCCCTCGCCGGTGTCCAACCCGTCGGGCACCAAGCCGATCTCCGGCATCTGGGACCAGCACCGAGCCGGTCACGGCCCTGCCCGACTTCCTCGTCCCCGTCGAGGTCGAAGAAGAGGGCCAGCCGGTCACGAAGATGCTCCCGTTCGACAAGAGCAGGATCTTCCCGTACGCCTACCGCCACAGCTTCGCCCAGCGGCACGCGGACAAGGGAGTGGCACCCGAGGTCCTCAAGGAGCTCATGGACCATCGCCAGCTGATCACCACCCAGGCGTACTACCGCATCGGCCAGGACCGCCGGCGCGAAGCCATCGACCGGGTCACAGTCCTGCAGTTCGACCGGCACGGAAACCGGGTGTGGCGCAAGGCCCAAGGGCTGCTGGACTCCGAGCACGTCCGGCGTGAGATCGGCGAGGTCGCCACCGCGTACGGCGTCTGCAAAGAGCCCACGAACGTGGCCGCCGGCGGACAGAGCTGCCCGCTGCGGTTCCGCTGCCTGGGATGCGAGCACTTCAACACGGACGTCTCCTACCTGCCGGATCTGGAGGCGTACCTCGCCGACCTCCTGCGGAGCCGCGAGAAGCTGATGTCAGCCTTCGAGGCGGACGACTGGGCACGCAGCGAGGCCATGCCGTCGGAGGAAGAGATCCGCCGGGTCCGGCGTCTGATCACCCGCGTCAAGGCGGACCCGGACGATCTGACAGCGGAGGAGCGGGCGCAGATCGAGCAGGCGGTCTCGATCGTCCGGCGCGGGCGGAGCGTGATGCTGGGAATGCCGCGGATCGGTCAGCCCCTGCCTGATGTCCGGCCGAGGAGGACAGCGTGAGTTCCGCGATGAGCGACGGACGCAAGGCAGACTCCGACCGGCGCCGACAGCGTGTGGTCAAGGCGGTCAACGCCGCTGCCCACGGTGGGGGCCGGATCAGTGTTTCCGGCATCGCCCGGCAGGCCGGGGTGGACCGTACCTTTCTCTACCGGCATCGGGATCTGCTCGCGCTGGTCCATGCGGCGGAGGTCGAGCCGTCCGAGCGAGACCCTGCATCTGGCGCGTCCGCAGTAAGTCGGGCATCGCTCCAGGTCGATCTCGCGAACGCGCAGGCCCGCAACGCACGGCTCGCCGCGCGGATCCAGCTCTTGGAGAAGCGCCTGTCCAGCGAGCTTGGCGAGCAGGCGTGGCGGGAGTCAGGGCTGGGCGTGCCCACCGACATCGAAGAACTCCAACGCAGCCTCACCCGGCTTGAACAGCGCAACGTCGAGCTGACCTCCTCCCTGGAGGAGTCCCAAGCGGATCTGGGCGCGGCCCGGGAAGCCAACCGCGAACTGACCAGGGCGCTCAACCAGCGCGTGCAGGCAGGCACCACGGTGACGTGATCCGGCCTACGCGGTGGCCACCTCCCGGGCCTCGTCGACTGCCACCCGGCCCTCAGCGGCTCGTGGGATCCATTGGTGAAGTCGGCCCGGGGCGCGGTTCCGGCCTTTCGACCGGCCCGTTTCCCCGGAGCCGCTTCCCGAACCGGGCATGCGACTTGGCACCGCACCCGGCTCTCCACAAGCCCCGAGGCTTCGTGGTGGTTGTCCTCATCCCTCGGTCGGCCAGGGAGTGGGAATGGCCGCGCCCCGGTAGCGGTAGCGCGTGGTGCCTACCGTGATGGGGTTGAACAGCTCCCTGTTCTCGCTGGCCCACCAAGATCCGCGACCGCCGTAATGGCGACGGATCTTCTTCCAGCCGGTCTTGGGGTGCTTTCGCTGTACCCATCGCCACACCGTGTGCCACAGATAGTGACGCAGGTAGGAGAAGGTCGCGAAGGACACCCCGGGCCGGAAGTAGGCGCACCAGCCCCGCACTGCCGGGTTGATCCGAAGTAACAGGGCGTCGAGCGGCTGGTTCGTACCGACCTGTCGGCACAGCGTCTTGACCTTGGCCATGATGGCCCGCAGGGCCTTCTTGGCCGGGTAGGTGTAGACGTAGTACCGATTAGTGCCTGCTTTCCGGTGGCGCTGGATGTGCCACCCGAGGAAGTCCAGGCCCTGCTCGATGTGGGTGATCAGAGTCTTCTCCTGCGACAGGCGCAGGCCCATCGTGGAGAGGACTGCGCCGATCTCTTCGCGTAGCGTTTCGGCGTCTGCCTTGGTGCCGTGCACCATCAGGCACCAGTCGTCCGCGTACCGCACCAGCCGGTAGTTGGGCAGACCTCGGCGTCGACGCCTCCGGCGCTCGTTGAGATCAGTTCCGGCGCCTCCCGACGCCTGGGCGATGTGCTCGTCCAGGACCGAGAGCGCGACGTTGCTGAGCAACGGCGACAGGATCGAACCCTGCGGGGTACCAGTGTCGTTGTCCCGCAGCAGGCCGTCCTCGCTGAGGATGCCCGCCTTGAGGAACGCCTTCACCAGGGCCAGGACACGTTTGTCCCCGACGCGTGCCCGCACCCGCTCCATGAGAGCGGTATGCGAGATTTCGTCGAAGCAGGCTTTGATGTCGCCTTCCACGATCCACTCGTACTTCTTGGACGTGAGCAGGCGCACCTCGGCCACCGCGTCATGGGCCCGGCGGTTCGGGCGGAACCTCGTAGGAACACGGGAGAAAATCCGCCTCGAAAATCGGCACCAGCACCAGCTTCATGGATGCCTGCACCACCCGGTCGGTGATCGTCGCGATCCCCAGACGGCGCAGCTTGCCACCCGACTTGGGGATCATCCGCTCCCGCACCGGCATGGGCTGGAAACTGCGGTCCTTGATCTGCGACCGCAG
>NZ_JBVHDR010000055.1:0-11228 GCF_055563295.1 Streptomyces sp. NPDC002868
TCTCGTGGCGCTCGTCCGGTTCGTCGGCCAGGCCGTCCGCCAGCGCCACCGCCTCGGTCAAATCCCCGTCGGCCAGGCCGTCACGCATCGCCAGCATCATCAGCACCATCCGGTTCAAGGGCTCGTCGGGGAACCACTCGGTCAACTTGCGTACGCCGTTCGCTGCTTCGGCATCTCCCTGCATCGCGTTGGCGATGAGCTCGTCCACTTGCGTCTGCATCTGCTGAGCCAACGCCGCCTGTTCCGCCTCCGTGAGGGGCACGGGCCGCAGGGCCTCGAGCAGCCGTGAGTGCGGCGCGAGGCGCTCCAGTCTGCGCAGGGCTTCGCCGAACTCGTCCTCCTCACCCTTCTTCGACCGCTGTGGTCGCGTCCGCTGGCGCACCTCGTGCAGAGCGGCCACCAACAGCTCCAGCATCTCCACGTCGGCCGGGTCGGCGGCGTGTGCCTGCCGGGCCGCCTCGACGACTTGTTCAGCTGGAACTGCACGGTCGTGTGGCGTGCTCCACAGCGTGCCCAGGGCCCGAGCCAGCGCGGCCGGGTCTCCGTCGCGCGCGGTGCCGTGTGCCGCCCGCTCCCGCAGTACGGCCACGCGCAGTTCGAGCAGTTCCCGATCGCGTGCCATGGAGGATATGTACGTGCGCAGGGCCTGCTTCCGGGAACTGACAAGGTGACTGCCGGGCGCGCCCGACACGTGAGGACAGCGCTCCAACGCGTCGAGCGCCTCTTGCAGGCGACCTTGGTAGAAGTGGGCCGAGGCGAGGTTCAGCCAGCCCTCGACATGCTCGGGGTGCTGCCCGACCAGCGCTCGCAACTCCCGCTGCGCCTCTGTGAACCGGCGGGACTCCCCGAGGAGGGCCGCGTACAGATTCCACGTGGTCGGCCCTTCGTCCGCGGCCGTCCCCGCCAGCCGCGTCATGATCCGCTCCGCATCCTGCGGAGAGCTCGAGCGCACCTCCTCGACCAAGGCCTGCACGCGCGGCCCGCCGCTGGCGACCCACACCATGTCCGGCTCGGACATACGCCGCCGCCCCCCGCCGGTGCACCACGTGACCGGCTCCCCCGCCGGCCAGTCCAGGGTGACGGCGCGGGCGGCACACGACAAGAGGCTGTCCGCTCAGAACATACGTACGCGCCGTCCTGCAGGGCTCCACCCTGGCCAGCTACCTCGAATGCGCGGAGCTGTACGAAGGCGCCGGAGTGGACCTGGCCGCCGAGCCCATCGTTGGTCTCGGCTCCGTCTGCCGGCGCCAGGCCACCGGGGAGATCGGCGCCATCGTCACCACGTTCGCCGACCGCGCGTTGGCGCTGCATGGCTTCGGGGTCAAGCTCTCAGGAATTGCCAAGTACGGTCACCTGCTCGCCTCCGCCGACTCGATGGCCTGGTCGACCGGAGCCCGGCGCGCGCCCCGCCTGGCCGGCTGCACCCACCGCGCCGAGAAATGCCAGAACTGCCTGCGCTACGCACTGCGCTGGCGTGCCCGGGTGATGGGCACTCCCCCCGGATGGCGCCAACTCTCCCTGATGGATGCCTGCAGCGGCTCCGACGAGGTTTCGCCGTCGAGTGGTCCGGCTCGGTGGCCCCGCGGGCCTCCGAGATTCCCTCCCACAAGTACAATTAATTGTGCTAGAATTAATCATGTCCGGAAGGTCGGCCGCCCGACCGACACCCGAATCACTCCCGAGCAAGGAGGCCGCCATGGCCCACACCGAGCACCCCGCCCACGAGCCGACAAGCCCACCAGGAGGCGTCGGCATGAGCGGCCCGACCAGCACGCACCTGTTCGCGGGGGGCGGCGGAGACCTCCGCGGTTTCCTGGAAGCCGGTTTCTCACCGGTGACCGCGGCCAATCACGAACCGTCCGCCGTCGCCACCATCCGGGCCAACTTCGACGGAGTGCGGGCACTGCGCCGCAACATCCACACCCTTGACTTCCGCACCCTCCGCAGGACGTCCATCGCCGTCGGTTCACCGATCTGCAAAGAAGCCACGCCTGCTGGGGGTAACGCCGCCCCCAAGCGGCAGGACGACCTCGACGACGCCGCACGGGACGACGGCCAGGAGAAGGACGAATGGCCGCTGACCCGGCTCACCGCGTGGGACCTGGTCCGGACTGACGAGGTGCACGACTTCGACATCGTGTGCGGGGAGTACGTCCCCGGCTTCCTCACGGGCTGGAGCCTCGCCGACGCGTGGCTCAGAACGTGGGACGACCTCGGCAAGAGCGTTCAGATCGCTTCCATCAATGCCGCCCACATCGGGGGCCCAGGCAACCCGGCCGCCCAGCAGGTGCGCGACCGCATCGTGTTCGTGTTCTCAAAGAAGGGCCTGCCGCTGCCCGACCTGCGGGTGCGCCCCGACTGCCTGTGCACCGAGTGCGGGCCGGTCCAAGGCATCCAGAAGTGGGACCGACGGTTCGACAGGCCCGGAGTTCGCGATGTCGGCGCGTACGGCCAGCAGTACCTCTATGTCTGACCCCACCGGTCATGCGGACACCGCGTCGTCACCCCGGTCACCGACCCAGTGTCCAGCGTCATCGACTGGAACCTGCCGAGCCAGCGCATCGGCGACGGCAAGCCGAACCGGACGACGTTCACTCCGTACCCGGCATCAACACTCGCCCTGGTGGAGGCCGCCCTGAACCGATACCCGGAGGTCCGGCACCTGGCTGAACCGGACACCAGCCAGCACCTGATCGTGCACATCGGAAGGGACACCCTGCCGCGCCTCACGTCGGCACCTCTCACCACGGTCGTGTGCAAGCCGCATCACACCCTCGTCCGTCCCGCGGCCAGAGTCGAGGACTGCACGCTGCGGATGCTCCGCCCCGCCGAGACGGCACGGGTCCAGCGGTTCCCCATCACGCACACCCTGAGCGGGACCGTCGAGCAGCAGTACATCCAGGTCGGCAACGCCGTCCCGGTCAATGTGGCGCACTGGCTCGGCAAGCGTCTTCTCCCCAGCCTCAGCTGAACGCCCCCCTTCATTGCAGTCGTCGGCGGCGGTTGGCCCCACCGCCGGTGGCTCGCGAGATTCCCAGACCACGCCCCAAGGGAGCTGACATGGCCCACTACGTTCAGGACCACCTGCCGACCGCCGCCCTGCGGATCCGGGGCGAGAAGCCCTCACCGCGGGCCCTAGCGCTGCCCCAATCTCGCCCGCGCGCGCTGAGTTCGTTGAGCGGCGTGACCAGTACGCACCTGTTCGCCGGAGGCTGCGGCGACCTACTGGGGTTCATGGGCGCCGGTTACGAACCGGTCTTCGCCGCCAACCACGCCCAGGCTGCGATCGACACCGTCAAGGCCAACTTCCCGACCGTCGGCTACGAACGGTGCGACATCAACAATCTCGATTTCCGCGACATCCCCCGCTCACGCGTTCTGGTCGGATCACCCATCTGCAAGGAGGTCAGCCCCGCGGGCCGCAACTCCACCGCCAGTCAGCAGGCCGCGAAGGACGGCAAGGCGCGCACGGGGCAGTGGTCCCGGACCCGCGCCACGGCGTGGGATCTGATCCGGGCCACTGAGGTGCATGGCTACGACGTGGTCTGCGGGGAGAACGTCCCCGACTTCGCCACTCGTTGGCAGCTGTTCGAGGCGTGGCTGAACGTGTGGGACGCCATGGGCTATGACGGCCTGATCGCTTCGTTCGACGCCGCGCACATCTCCGGCGAGGACAACGAGGCCGCGCCGCAGCACCGGCACCGCATCGTGTTCGTCTTCGTCAAGAAGGGCCTCCCGCTGCCCGATCTGCGGCCGCGCCCCGACTGCCTGTGCCCCGAGTGCGGCCCGGTACAGGGCGTGCAGGCATGGGCGAAGCGATTCGACAAGACCGGAGCCCGCAAGATCGGCATCTACGGCCAGTACAAATACATCTGCCCCCACGCACGCTGCCACCGGATCGTCGAGCCGGTGACCCGGCCGATCCGCGACCACATCGACCTCACCCTGCCCGGACGGCGCTTCGGCGACGGACGGGCGAACCGCAAGACGTTCACTCCCTACGCGGACGAGACCCGCCGCAAGGTCGCCATCGGCCTGCAGCGTTTCGGGGACGAGCCGTTCCTGGTGGTCCTGCGCAATCACTGCACAGTCCAGTCCCTGAACGAGGAGATCTGCGCGATCACCGCCGAAGGAAATCACCACATGCTGGTGAAACCGGGCCGCACCGTCGACGACTGCGAAGTCCAGATGATCAGCCTCAAGACCAAGGCCTGACCAGGCAAGTCGGCAACGCCGTGCCAGTCAACGTCGCCTACTGGCTCGCCCAGCAGCTGCAGCCCAGCCTGAACTGAATCACCTGCTCGACGCCGTGCTGGGGCCGTGGCACACCCGCCGCGGCCCCCGCGACGGCGCCCACCCTTCACACTCCACAGATAAATGGTGTACATTTATTTGAGTCGCACCGCAGGTGGTCCTGCAGTGCGACTCCCGAAACGTGACCCCGCAGCTACGCCGGCGACAGCCGCCGGCACCAACCGAGGAGAGAACCAGATGATCCGCGCCGGCCGCACCCCCCTCAGCACCGCGGACGTCGCCAAGCGCAAGGGCCTCAAGGCCCTGCCCCGCGGCGCCGCCCAGCAGCTGCCCGACCCGATCAGCCGGGAAGGCGCACGCACTCTCATCTGGGACGCCGAGCAGATCGACGCGCACCTCACCGACCAGGACGTCCCGGAGCTGCCTGAGAAGGAGTCTCCCGAGGACCTGCTGGACCGGGAGGAGGCCCGCAAGGTGCTCACCGAGCTGGGCATCGAGCTGAAGCCGGAGGCCTGGCGCAGCTACATCAACCACGGCTACGCCCCCAAGCCGGACAAGGAGGTGTGCGGGGTGGCGCACTGGTACCGGCGCACCATCCTCAAGTGGCCCGACCAGCGTCCCGGCGAGGGTGCAGGTGCCGGCCGCCCCGAGGGAACAGGCAAGCCGCTCGACCCCTCCGCCAAGCGGATCGCGCGGAAGGAAGAGCGCAAGGAGCGCATCCGCGCGATGCTGGAGGACTCCTCCGACGGCCAGGTGCCCGTGAAAGAGATCGCCGAGGCTGAGGGCATCTCCGAGCGTCAGGTGCAGCGTCTTCTCGGCGAGATCCGCGAGGCCGCCAAGTAGGACGCTGCCCGCCCGACACCACCGAACCGTGAGGGCATCACCCCGTCAGCGATACCCAGCGCGTGCAAGTCCTCGAAGCGGCCATCCGGGGTGAACTTGACCGGCTGTGGAGAGACCTGACGGAGGCGCAGGACAGGGCGATCAACGGCACCTGGTCAATGAACTGCGACTTCCTGGTAGAGCGCATCAAGAAGCTGACCTTGCTCGTAGGACCCACGCCTTCGTAGGACCTTCCTTTCACCCTCCTGGCTCACCGAAATGCGGTGTGCGGGGTGACGAAAGCCTTGCGTTGATCATTTCCCACGCTCGATGTGATCGTTTCCCACTTCGCTGGTCAGGCGGATGCGTCAGCATCCTGCTGACGCCTGGGCGCGGGAACGGCGGTGCGACGACGGTCGCGGAAAGCGCGGACGGCTTGCAGTACGAACAGCGCCGCCTCGGTGGAAGCGGGCTGCTGTTGCAGGCGGGCGGCAAGGTCATCGATCTCGCCGACAGCATCGATGACCTGCGCGGCAAGACTGACCTGCTGAGTGTGCGTCTGTGCGGTCTCCACCAGGTCGACGATGCCCGGATACCAGATGTCGATGTCGTCGTCCGTCAGCAGCTCGGACCATCGCTCGATCAGAGCCCGGGCGATCTGTTGGAGTTCGGCCAGCTGCACGGGCCCGGCCGTGCCACCACGGATCACTTCCACCGGCAGGTGCAGCCGCGCCGCAGTGACTTCCTCCTCGAGACGCTTGGCGTGCTTATGCGCGCCCGCCCGGGAACGGATGCCAATGACGGCACCCAGTGCTCGCCAGCTCATTCCACTCCGGCGGCCGGCCTGGAGAAGTCGCAGCTCCAGGCTGTCGAGCTCCAATCGCTCGGCGCGTACGAGCGTGAGCGCGTCAGCGACGTCCCGATGGTGCGGCTTCTTCGCGAGGGTCAAGACGAACTCAGCGACGGCGCGGGAGTGCTCGGGCTCAGGCATCTCAGACAGCCGCCCATCACCACGGTGGCGCTCCGCAATCTGCGCCACGATCTCCACGACCTTGACTGGACCCAACGGCTCTGGCTTCAGCACAGCTCCTCAATGCCCCCGAAACGTCAGCAAGTTGCTGACGGCCCCTGGAAACCACCCGATTCGGCAGCAGCTGGCGGGGCCCCAACCATCCAGGAATCTCCTCACCCCAACACGGGATCCGCACCCGAGAATCAGAGCAAACCAGCAGGTCAAAGCATTCCGTCGGTTGACCCTCCTTGAGTCAGGGCTGTACCACGTCCACGCCGAGATCGGTGTCATTGCTCCGGTCGACATGGGCAGCGCGGCAAGGATGCGGGGCACCGCCAAGGAGTGAGCCCGATCGTCGGGTGCACGACGGGCGCACTCGTGCCTCCCGAAGTGTCCGACGGATCTCGCCCCGGCGATCCGCCCTACGCAGATCGCCGGGGCTTGTCTCTGTCCTCGGCTCTGCGTGACGGAACGTAGCGTCCGCGAGAGGGCGCGCTGTGCGGTCGCGGGCCCGGTTCGCCCGACTGTTCAGCGCGCCGGACCGGTGGGGTGAGGTCGCCGCGCAGAGTCTCCCGAAGGCTGTGCAGTCGATGGCGGCCCGCGGAATGGTCGCGTCCGCGGACCGATCGGGGGACCTCTGGCTCAGCGGTCCCACCACGATTGCGCAGTGCGCTGGGCGACAAGCAAGGCGCCGTCACGGCGCGCGCAGTCCCTTTGCCGGAGTGTGCAGTAAGGCTGCGCAGTCGGCCGCCAGTGGATCGCGAGCACGGCATTGCGCACTGCGCGGCCAAGCCGATTGCCGAGCGGAGCAGCAGCCGGTGGTCGGCACCTTCCCGCTCCTCGCCGGGTCGGGTGGGGCGGGAAGGAGCCGTGGTGAGTTTCTCGACGGGCCGCATGATCGTGGTGAGTTCTGCCGCCGGCCGCCAGCTGGCCGGGAAGCTTGCCGACCTCGGCAACTCCTGGCTGCGCGACCATCTCAAGGCCGTCTTCGGCAAGGCGGAGGTCTCCAGTCGAGGCGAACTCGAACGGCTCGTGTCGTCACGGACGGTGAACTGCGCGGCGACGCTCACGACGCTCGGGACCTGGGGAGACAAGGGCCTGCAGGTGGCGCTGGTGGCGTCGGGAGCCAGGGCGTGGATGACGAACTACGGGCCGTGCTGCGGGTCGGCGACCAGTCGACCCATTCCGCGGTGGCGAGTCCACGTCGGCGAGGCCGTGCCAGGGCTTGCGGGGCTTGATCAACTCCGTCTTGTAGAGGCCGATCTGGGATTCCATGAGCGAGTTGTCCAGGGCGTCGCCGACGGTGCCGATCGAGGCATCGATACCGGCGTCGAGGAGGTGCGCGGTGAACGCGAAAGACGTGTATTGACTGCCCGCGTCCGAATGATGAACCAACCCTGGTCCAGCGGGAGTTCCGGCGCGGTCGCGGTGCCACAGGGCCATGTCGAGGGCGTCGAGGACGAGCTTGGCCCGCTTGCTGGTGGCGGCGGACCAGCCCACGATCGCCCGGGAGAACACATCCACGACGAACGCGACGTAGACGATCCCGGACCAGGTGGCGACATAGGTGAAGTCAGCCACCCACCGCTCGTTCGGACGGGACGCGGTGAAGTCGCGCCTGAGCAGGTCGGAGGCCCGATCGTGGCCGTCGTCCCGGATGGTGGTGCGGATCTTCTTCCCGCGTCGGGCGCCCTGGATACCGAGGTCGCGCATCAGCCGGGCGACAGTGCAGCGGGCCACTGGTATGCCCTCGCGGTGCAGCTGCCGCCAGACCTTTCGGACCCCGTAGACACTGAAGTTGTCCGTGTGGACGCGGCTGATCTGCGTCTTCAGCTCCGCGTCGCGGACCGACCGGGTGCTGGGGGTGCGGCTCTTCGCCGCGTAGTAGGTGCTCGTCGCGATCTTCAGCCCGTGGCTGGTCAGGACTCGGCAGATCGGCTCGACTCCGAACACCTGGCGGTGCGCGTCTATGAACGCTACGAGCGCTTCGACGGCCGGTCGAGCTCGGCCGCGAAGAAAGCCGAGGCCGCCTTGAGGATCTCGTTCGCCCGCCGAAGCTCGGCGTTCTCGGCCTTGAGCCGCTTGATCTCCGCGGCCTCCTCGGAGGTGACGCCGGGCCGCTGGCCGGCGTCGACCTGGGATTTGCGAACCCATGTCCGCACCGTCTCTGCGGCGCCGATGCCCAGCTTCGCCGCGACGGCCTTCATCGCGGCCCACTCGGTTGGGTAGTTCGGGCGGATCTCCTCAACCATGCGCACCGCACGCTCGCGAAGCTCAGCAGGATAGGGGGACGGACGTGCCATGACTCGATCCTCTCAGGGAATCGAGCCTCCATCAGACCCGGAGCGGCTCACAGGACAGTCCTTCTTGCCCTCTGACACTGAACCTGGACCGTTTGCCACCGAAGTCGGACAGCCAGAGGGACAACGAGCGTGACGTAGAGGCGTCATACCGCTGGTAGCAGCGGGATTCGTGACAGCTGGACGTAACCCTGTCTGCATCGCGTGACGTGCTGCACGGCCGATCGAAGGACACGGCCTGTAACCCTCTGACACACTCCCGGTACGGTGCCAGGAGGGGGACTTGCATGGTCATCGTGGGTTTGCTGATCATCGCAGTCGTCGTCTTCGTCGCCCTGGCCTTCGTCTTCCGGTCCCATGACCGGGACTCCGCGGCCACGCTCGTCCAGGGGATCGCCGCGGTCGTCCTTCCCGCCGCCAGCGCGGCGTTGTGGCTGACGAACCGGAGGCCCCGGACGCAACCCACCGAACCGGCACTGCGTGACTTCGCGGACGAGCTGGCTGAGCGAGTGAAGGCGCAGTGGAGTGCCGCGGCGAGCGAACGGCGGCTGATACATCCAAGCCCCGTGCCGGTGCGCTGGACGTGGTCGAGTCTTCCCGTATCGGGTCCGGCGACCGACGCGGTGGGGATCGGCGCCGGTTCATCGCGGTTTGGGCCCCTGCCGGGGCTGGACCCGATCACCACGGCGGATCTGGGGTCGGGCACCGTTCGGGACCTGTTCCGCCTCTATGGTGCGTTGGACTCCGGGCGGATGGTGATCGTCGGAGCAGGCGGCGCGGGCAAGAGCGGCGCCGCCATTCGGTTGCTGCTCGACGCCCTCGCCCATCGCGAGGCGCTCGAACCCGGCGAGCGCGCGAGAGTTCCCGTACCAGTACTGCTGACGCTGTGCGGATGGGACCCGCTGAACCAGCGGCTGCATGACTGGCTCGCCACTCAACTCGCCACGGACTACATGTTCAGAAAGTCCGAAGAACACGCGGGCGGTCTTGTCTCCAGACTCATCGGCGCGGGTCGGGTCGCCGCCTTTCTGGACGGGCTGGACGAGATACCCGACGCCGTCCGCCCCGTGGCTCTGCGGGCGCTGAATGAGCAGGCGAACTTCCGCCTGGTCCTGTTGAGCCGCGTCGGCGAGCTTCTGAGGGCCGTCGCCGCGGCGGGACCCCTGTCCGGCTCCGCCGGGCTCGAAATACTTCCGGTCAGCGCCGAGGACGCGGCGGAGTACCTGACGCGCTGCCAGGTGCAGCCGCCCCCGGACGCCTGGCGCGGTCTGGTGCAGCACATCCGTATGAACCCTTTGGGCGCAGTGGCTCAGGCACTGGACACACCCCTGATGCTCACGCTGATGCGTGACACCTACCGCGCGGATCAGCGCTTCGCCCCCGAGCGCTTCGCGGACCGGGCCGCGGTGGAGGACCACCTTCTCGATCGAGTCCTGCCCGCCGCCTATGACGACGACCGGCCGGGTCAGCCGCGCAGTCGCTACAGTCTCGGCCAGGCCGAGCGCTGGCTCGGCGTCATCGCGCACCGGATGAACAACGAGGGAAGCCGCGACCTCGCCTGGTGGCAGGTCCCCCGGTGGCGGCCGGCCTGGCCGAGAACGGCGGCCAGTTGCCTCTTCCTGGGAGTTCTCGCCGGGGCGGCGGGCTTCTCCTGGGCGGGGCCGGCCGCCGGCGTGGGAGCCGGTGCGGTGGTGGGACTTTCCGTGACGATGTCACTCACGTACGGGCGTGCCGGAGACTCGCCCCAGTTGTTGGGCCGTCTGCAGTGGAGGGACTTCGTCGTCCGCGAGAACTTCCTGTTTGGGATCGCCGGCGGTGGAGCGCTTGGACTGGCGTTAGGCGTCGCCCTGTTCCTCGCCCATGGCCGCGTCGTCATGCTTTTCGGCGGTCTGGTGTTCGGCGTCCTCGCCGGTGTGGTGGGCGGATTCGTCACGGGTCTCAGCAACCGCAGCGCCGACAGCCGGACTCCCATCGATCCCGTCTCCTGCTGGAGACAGGACCGCCAGTACACGCTGACCGCCGGGATCGCCGGCGGCCTGGCTGGCAGTCTCATCGGAGGATCATGCCTGGGCCTGCTCGCCGAACTGGCGCACCAGCGCATCTTTGGACTCATCGACGGATTCCTGTCCGGGATCGCGCTGGTGACGGTGGGAGGCCTCCTGCTCAGCCTGGCACTGAGCCTGGTCGGATCGGTGACCTGGCGCACGTTCCTCGCGAGCCTCCAGCTGCGCCTGAGGAACGAGGCTCCGGTCCGCCTGGTCAGGTTTCTCTCGGACGCTCGCGAACGTCACGTCCTGCGGACGGTGGGGCCCGTCTTCCAGTTCCGCCACGCCCGGCTCCAGGATCGTGTGGAGGAGGCGTTCACGGCCGGCAACCGGCCCGGGGCGGACGGTTAGCGGCCGTCCCCGTCCGGGCCGGACGACAAGCGGGCAGCAACGGCCTCGGCAGCGCCCGGAGCAGTACACCGTGTCCTGTCGACGGCCTCCGCCGGCGAAGGTCGCTTGGGACCATCCCCGCGGGCGCAGGGAGCAGACCGATCGGGCGCCCATTCCGGTCCATGCGCGGGGACCATCCCCGCGGGCGCGGGGAGCAGTTCCGGAACGCTGGCAGGGCCCTGGAGGGAACGGGACCATCCCCGCGGGCGCGGGGAGCAGCACCAGCTGCTCGACCTCGACTCGGACTCCGCGGGACCATCCCCGCGGGCGCGGGGAGCAGGATGTCTGACATCAGTGCCGCGGCCTTCTCGTGGGACCATCCCCGCGGGCGCGGGGAGCAGTCCCTGCGCTCTGGTGTCGATCACCCCGGGCAGGGACCATCCCCGCGGGCGCGGGGAGCAGTTC
>NZ_JBVHDR010000056.1:0-8806 GCF_055563295.1 Streptomyces sp. NPDC002868
TGTCCCACCCGGGCACCGTCGGCGGCCAGGACATCACCAGCGCGGCCAACGCCACGGTCGGCATGTCCGTCACCCGCCGCGGCTCCACCACGGGCTCGGCGACGCCGGCGTCGAAGGGCGTGCCGTGGACGGCGTAGTGCCATGACATCGACTTGATGAACTCCGCCGCTGAACGGTTGAGTTGCCAATGCGACTTCACTGCTAAGCGATATGGCTCGTTCCGTACGCTCCTGCGAGAATGCGATGCAACTCTTTTGTTCCGTCTCCACGTGCTGAGTTGCCCGACTGGGCTCCGCAGTAGTGTTGTTGGGCATCAGCGGCCCTTCGGCCGTGCTCGGGCAGGCCGGCCCCGGGAAGCGGGGTTCAGGCGGTGGTGAGCTTCTGGATGGCCTCCAGCGCTGGCGGGCGGAGGTGACGCTGTCGCGGCGCTGCTCACCGCGGCCGCGCTTGCCGGACCGGCGGCCGCCTTCGTCGCCGCCGTCTTCCTTGGGCACGGGGCCGAACTCACCCGGCTCCGACGGCCGGTTCCAGTCGCCCCACAGGCCGCGCTTCTCCAGCTCCCGGATCTCGTAGTCGGTGAGCCGGTTGACCTCTTCGGGGAAGAGGTGGGCGAGGTCGGTGTCGAAGTCGGCGTACAGCGACCAAATCAGACAACGGCTTCTGAGCTTGTTCTACCTTCCAAGAGTAGGTCTGAGGCTGTGTCTTAAGGTCCGTCAGATGCCGGGTCCAGGTGAGTACCTGGCCGGGCTGAGGGCTCCGGGGAACTGCCAGGAGCCAGCGCCGGTGCCGCGTGCAGCGGCCCCGGCCTGCCCGCTGGCTTGCCTGCTACAACCGGCGGCGACGCCACTCCGGCGACCGGCTACCTCACCCCGGGGCGAGCTCGAACGGTGGATGATCACATCACGTAATCTGTCAGGCGTCGCATGAAACCCGGTGCCCACTCCCGAGGTTCAACCTCACAGGTGGCACGCGCATTGTGTGGACAGTCCAGCGAGAGGAATCCGATGATTTTCATCACGGCCAAGTTCAAGGTCCGCCCTGAGTACGCCGACCGGTGGCCTGAGATCGCCGCCGACTTCACCGCCGGCTCGCGCGGTGAGCCGGGCTGCCTGTGGTTCGACTGGTCGCGGAGCGTTGAGGACCCCACGGAGTACGTGCTGGTCGAGGCCTTCCGAGACGACGACGCCGGGGCAGCGCACGTGCACTCCGAGCACTTCAAGACCGCGCAGCGGACTCTGCCACCCCACCTGGCCGAGACACCCCGGATCGTGAACGTGAAGGTCCCGCATGACGACTGGTCACTGCTGGGTGAGATGGCCGTCACCGGCATGGAATAGCCCGGGCTGTCCGCGACGGGGGACGTGGACAGACCGAGGCGGCGGTGGGGCGGGCGCTACCCGTGGGCGCGGACGAGGAGGGTGCCGACCTTCCGCGGTCCTGCCAGGGGCGGGCAGCACCCGGGCGGTCGATGCGGCGAATCCGTGCGCGGCCAGGATCTCCATCCACCGGTGGGGCCCGTAGTCCCACCGCTTCATCACGAGCGGGTCCTCGTCCTCGGGGCCGGTCGACGTACGAGGCCCGGCAGCCGTAGCAGCCCTCTACCGGCGGCCGCTGCGAGAACGCGAGCACGCCACCCGGCGCCGGAGGTCAGGCGGGAGCGCAGTCTGATCTCGCCCTCGCTCGTCCTGTACGGGGGACCTGGTCGGCGCTGCTGAGGCGGTTCGGCCAGTGTCGACAGCGGTTGTGTACGTGATGCGCGGCGGATTCCGTCAACGGCATCGGCTCGCCGAAGCCCGATATCGCGTCGTCGAGGGCACGCACCATGCGGCACTGGAGGCGGGTGCGATTCCCAAGGCGCCGCGGGCGGCCTGGGAGCTTCTCCATCGTGACGGAAATTACATTCTTCCTATTTCTTCCATTTTGTGGATTATTCTGTGCGAATTCACTTGTTCAGGCTGCTCTGGCTGGTCAAACGCACGTTTCCGGCCGGTGGGCGCTACAGGGAGAGATATGGGACGCGCACGCAGTAGAACGGGCAACTGGCGGATTGTTCTGCCCGTCGCAGGTGGGGCTGTCGTGCTCGCGTTGGGTGGCCTCTACATCGCCGGGCTGGTGGCCGGTGACGACATCGCAGAGGGCACAAGGGTGCGCGGGGTCGACATCGGCGGAATGGGCCGAGCGGACGCCCGGCAGGTCCTGGACCGAAGGCTCGGCCCGGTCTTCGCAGCGCCGGTCGCGTTGAAGATCGGTGACCGCATCGAGAAGGCCGATCCCGGCGCGCTGGGGCTGTCCCTCGACACCGCAGCGACCGCCGACCGCGCCGCAAGCGCAGGATCCGATCCGGTAACGGCAATCGGCAGGCTCTTCGCCTCCGGCGGCCGGGACGTCGAGCCGGTGATACGCATGGACGAGCGGAAGAGCCGGGCGGGAGCCGACCGTATCGCCGCGGCCAGCAAGCGGCAGGTCCGGGATGGGGCGATATCGTTCGAGAAGGGCAGAGCGACGGCCGTCGCTCCGGTCACCGGCGTCGCCCTGATCACAGACAAGGCGCCGGACACTATCCGCGACGGCTACCTCCGCACTCCGGATGCCGCCCCCGTCGTGATGCCGGTGAGGCAGACGCAGCCGCGGATCGGCCCGCACGAGACCGAGCGGGCCATGAACGAGTTCGCCCGGCCCGCGATGTCCGGACCCGTCACGCTCACCCTCGCTGAGAAACGCATATCCATTGGCACCGCCGCGCTGGGCAGGCATCTGACGATGAAGCCCGACAGCCGAAACCGCCTCGTGCCGGCCCTCGACTCCAAGAGTTTGCTCGCCGACCCCGCTGTCTCCCGCCCGGTGCGGGACGCCTCCCAGGGCCCTCGGGATGCCGTGCTCCGGCTCGACGGCGACGACCGCGTGGTGGTGGCCCAGGAAAGCTCTGTGGGGCGGCAGGTCACCGCGAAGGCATTCGGCGAGGCCGTGGTACCCCTGCTGACCGGTTCCGGCGCGGCCCGCACCGGTGAGATCGCCACCGTAGCGGTCCAGCCGCAGCTCACGAGTGCATCGGCACAGCGGCTCGGCATCAAGGAGAAGGTCTCCTCATTCACCGTCGCTTTCCCGCCCGCCCCTTACCGCAGCACCAACATCGCGCGCGCGGTGGAGCTCATCAACGGCTCGGTTGTTCTGCCCGGACAGGAATGGAGCTTCAACCGAACGGTCGGTGAGCGTACGAAGGGCAACGGCTTCGTCGACGGCATCATGATCAACAATGGTCAGTACGTGAAGTCGCCCGGCGGCGGCGTCTCTGCAGTCGCCACCACCATGTTCAATGCCATGTTCTTCGCGGGCGTCAGGCCCGTGGAGTACGGCGCCCACTCCTTCTACATCGAGCGCTACCCCGAGGGCCGCGAAGCCACGGTCGCGTGGGGCACCCTCGACCTGCGCTGGACCAACGATTCTGGTCACGGCCTCTATATCAAGGCCGAATCCACCGGCACCTCGGTGACTATCACCTTCCTCGGCACGAAGAAGTACGACGAGATACGTGCGACCAAGGGGCCGCGCACCAACATCAAGCCGCCGGGCACGCGCACGGGCAGCGGCCCGAAGTGCGAAGTCCAGAGCCCACTCGAAGGGTTCGACGTCGCTGTCGGCCGCGTCTTCGTGCAGGACGGCCGGGAAGTCAAGCGTGAAGACTTCAAGACCCACTACACGCCTCGCGACAAGGTCACGTGCACCCCGGAGGAACCGGCCTCCGCAGCGGCGGTGGGCCGACCGGACGCACCCCGCGCGACGGCAACGAGTGGCAGCGCCACTCTCGGCTGATTCGTTGTCCGCGTACTCGCGAAAATGCCCAGTCGGGTACGCGTGAACGGACCCTTTCGCTGATCTTGTGATGTTGCACCTGGCTGCTCGTCGGAATCACGTGCTCGCGGGTGGATTCACTCGTAGAGGGTGGCTGCTTGAAGCGCTCTCGCTGGTTGGGTCCAGTCGCAGGGCCGCCGCCCTGCTCCAACAGATAGGTGACGACGTCGAGATGCCCCTCGGAAGCTGCCAGGTGGAGAGCTGTACGGCCGTCGTAGTCGCTGGAGGAGGGCGCGACTCCCGACGCCAGGCAGGCACGTACTCCGTCGGCGTCGCCCTTGCTCGCCGACCAGAGGAGCCGGATCGTTCCCTCGATCGCCGTCTGGTTCTTCTGCAGCCGCGGGTCGGGCTTGCCCTGCCGGTCGTCTCCTACGAGGGAGTCGTACACGTGGAAGTTGTACCTGGCGACCAGTTGCTTGGAGAACTCGATGCCGCGTACGGAGTTTCCCAGTGCGTCGAGGCGGGGCGACCAGATGGCGATCCCCATGACCTGCAGGACGACGAGCATGAGAGCCCCGGACACCCCGCTCTTGGCCGGCAGGCCGATGGTGAAAAGTCGAACTCACCGGAGTAGTCGTACATGCCGCAGGACGACATGAGGGAGAGGCACTTCTGTACGGTGCCGGTCGAGAAGACCCGGTCGCCGGAGAGGGGCACGACGCCGCCGTTGGCGAGGGTGGAGGCCACGGAAGCCAGGGCACCGGCGTTGAGTTCGACGGAACAGCACTGGAAGTAGAACTCCAGGGTCTCGATCAGGTTGATGCCGGCCGGGAAGGCACCGTGCTCGCGCATGAAGTACCCGAGGGCGAAGTTGCGGTCGGCCGTCTGCCGCTCGGAGAGGTAGACGGCGTTGTTGAATCCGACGGGGCTGTCGCCCGACAGCCGCCGCCAGGTGTCCGCGACGTAGTCGAAGCGGTCGGCGATGTCGAGTGACGCCTCGATGAGCGAACAACTCATGACGGCACCGGAGTTGATCATCGGATTGTGGGGGAGACCGTTCCCGTTGACCGACAGTTCGTTGAATCCGAGTCCGCTCGGCTCCCGTCCCACGTGCCGGTGGACCACCTCGGCACCGTGCCCCTCCATCGTGAGGCCCCGCCCGCCGCACCGTGTCGGTATCAGGGGTGCTACTTGCGCTCCTCACTTTGGCGTCGCTCCCCGTGGCATGGCCCCGAGCGGCTGGACCGTGGCGACAGCGGGACGCTGCGCACGAATGCGCAGGCATTGCCAGGACCGCAGCCTGGGGCGGCGCTGTTGCCGGCAGCGACGGGTTGTCCTCCAGCTGTCCGGGGAAGCGCTGTTGATGGATCTCACTTCACCAACGTCGGCAAGGTCCGTGCAAGCCAGGAACCACCGTCCGGCCAAACCCTTGGGTGTCCCGGTCGACACCCCGGTCAACGCCCTCGGTGGGCACCCCCGGTCCCCTTTCGGTTCGTCCGGAGCCTGACGACACGCTGTAACTCAGCACCCCTCTGCTCTTGAACTTTCCAGCAAATATGCTGAGCGCAGCCTTGCTCATCACTACGGAGCGTCATCCTCGGCGCGGACAACCGGTACGGTGACGGCACGGTCGCCTCCCTGACCGCAGTGGAGGGCTGTGGGTTGGTGAAGCATGACAACGGGGCAACGACCGTGCTGATTGGACGACAACGAGAACTCGCCACACTGGGTGAGCTGACCAGACCTGCCGCACCCGGAACGGCGGTGATCGTGCGCGGGGGCAGCGGCGTGGGCAAGAGCGCCCTGCTCCGCCGGGTGCTGCGCCGAGCGAGAGCCGACGGGCATCTCGTCCTCTGTGCGACGGCCGACTCTCTGGACACCCCGACCGATTTCGGTGTCGTGCACCAGTTGTTGGAGCACGTCGCCGAAGAGGAGCGGGACGAGACCGTGCAGGCGGCCATCGCCGACTTCCATGCTCCGTACCGGGCCGCGGCTGCTCTCACCCGCGCCGACCGCCGGGTCGTGCTGGGGATCGACGACCTCCAATGGGCCGACACGGCCTCGGTCACGTGGCTGGGCAGGCTGCTTCGCAGACTGGACGGACTGCGGATCACCGTGGTCGCCACCATGGGTCCGGGGGTCCCGTCCGGCGACGAGCACTGCATCGGCACGCTGCTGCCGCAGTTCCGGCACCGCATCTGGCTCACCCCGCTCGGCGACGCAGAAGTCGGCGAACTCGCCGAAGCGGTGCTGGGGACTGAGCCCCAACCGGACTTCGTCACCGCCTGCCGCACGGCCACCGGCGGCATCCCCGCCCTGCTGCACGCCCTGCTCCGGTCCATACGCACCCATGGAGCGGCGCCGGACGCCGACACCGGCGCCGATCTCGCCCGCTACGTACCCGCCGAGGTGGGCCGTACCCTTCAGGCCACGCTGCGAGCCTGCGGACCCGATGCGGTCGCCACCGCCGAGGCGGCTGCCGTGCTGGCCGGCCCACGGGCGCCGGCCGCTGACCTGATCGCCTGCGCCGCCGAAATGCTTCAGCAGGCTGTCGAGGACAGCCTGCACACGCTCACCGCCACCGGACTGATGATCCGTGCCGAGGAAGGCACCGCCTTCAGTTGCCCGGTCCTGTCCGTGGCTATCGCCAACGAAGTGCTGCCCAGCCGCCGTCAGGAACTCCACGCTCGCGCGGCGCGGTTCCTGATCGACCAGGGGGCCGCCTGGGACACCGTCGTCCCTCATCTGCTGAACGCTCCGCTGGGCCAGGAGTGGGCGGTCGACGCCCTGCTCCGCGCCGCCGACGAAGCGATGGCCCGCGGAGACCGCGCGGCCGCACTCGGCTGTCTGCGACGCGCCCTGCGCGAACCCCTCCCCGACCCGGTTCGGGCCCAGGCGCTCGCCTTGCTCGGTGAGGCCGAACTCGCCAGCTGCGTGCCCAGCGCGGTGCACAGCCTCCGCCGAAGTCTGGATCTCGCCACCGCGCCCGGCGAACAGGCCGCGGCGGCACGCTCGCTGTCCGCTGCCCTGTTCACCCTGGACCGCTACAGCGAGGGGCTCGACGTGCTGGAGCACGTCGCCGGGCGGATCCGCCCGGCCAGCCCGGTGGACGCACTGCGCCTGGAGATCGACCTGGTCTACGCCCAGCTCAGCCGCACCTCCACGGCCGCCGCGGCGATGCCCCGGCTGATGGCGATGGCCCTGGCCGAGGCCGAGGGAACCCTCGTACAGCGGCCGCTCGCCGCATTGCTCTCGCTCCGTTCGATCATGGACGGAGGCAAGCCGGCGGACGCGGTCGCCTACGCCCAGCAGGCCATGAGCGGCGGGGTCTGCCCGGAGAACGACGAATCCTTCGTGTACACCGCCCCGGTCCTGGCACTGGCCGCGGCGGGCCGTTCCGATCTCGCCCTCGCCCACGTCAACGCGAGCATGGGCACGGTCCGCGCGGGAGGGTCCGCACTCACCTCCGCGTATCTCTCCACGCTGCGCGCCGGGGTCAACTACCGCGTCGGTAACGTTGTCGGATGCGAGGCCGACGCCCGCGCCGCCGTCGAGTCGCTGCGGGGTGTCGGCGCCGGACCGACCACCAGTCACGGCGTGGCCATGTGGACGGACGCACTGGTCAAACAGGGCCGCACCGAGGAGGCCGAGCAACTGCTCGCCGACCACGGGCTGACCGGCCGGCTCAACCGGCACTGGGCCAATGACTTCACCGCGCTGGTCCGCGGCCGACTGAGGATGGCCCAGGGCCGGGCCCAAGAGGGCCTCGCCGACTTCCTCCACGCCGGAGCCCGCGCCCGGGCCCGCCGGATGGCCGGACCGGCCGTGCTGCCCTGGCGTTCCGAGGCCGCGCTGGCCCACGCCTCCCTCGGTGAGCACGAACAGGCGAGTGCACTGGCCGAGGAAGAGCTCACTCTTGCCCAGGCGTGGGGGATACCGGAGGTCACCGGGGTGGCGCTCCGCGCTCTTGGAGTCATTACCGGGGGCCGCGCGGGCGTCGACATGCTTCGTGAGTCCATCCTGCTGCTGGAACCGTCCACCGCGCGCTTCTCGTACGCGCAGGCGCTCGCCGACTACGGGGCGCTGGTACGACAGAACGGGCTGCCTTCGGCGGCGCGGAACTGGCTGCGGCAGGCGGTCAGCGTCGCCGAGCAGTGCGGGGCGACCGCTGTGGCCGGCTTCGCCCAGGAGGAACTGCGGGCCGGTGGCTACCGGGCGGAGTCCCGCGCCTCACAGGGGCTGGAGGCACTGACCCGCTCGGAGCGCCGGGTCGCGGACCTCGCTGCCGAGGGCCTGACGAACAAGGAGATCGCGGCGCGGCTCTTCGTCGGTCTGCGGACCGTCGAGGTCCACCTCAGCAAGGCGTACCACAAGCTCGGTATCAGCGGCCGGGCCGGACTGGCGGAGGCTCTGGCGGCGTAGCCGGCGCGCGCACGGCAGGCCGGGACCGGAAAGGGCAAGAAGATGCCGGGCAGTGGGGGAATTCACTGCCCGGTATCCGGTCTGTGTGGCGGCCCGTTTCTCCGGATCACCGCCGTGTGGTGTCGGCGGGGACTCAGTCCTCGTCGGCGGTGGTGGGCAGCTGGGACTGGATGAGGTCCATCACGGAGGAGTCGGTGAGGGTGGTGACATCGCCCAGTTGACGGTTCTCGGCGACATCGCGCAGCAGTCGGCGCATGATTTTGCCGGAGCGGGTCTTGGGCAGCTCGGCGACCGCGAGTATGCCCTTGGGTTTGGCGATGGGTCCGAGCGTTCTGGCGACATGTGCCCGCAGCTCTTCCACCAGTCCTTCGTCCTCCGTGGCGGTGCCGCGCAGGATCACGAAGGCGACGATGGCCTGGGTGGTGGTGGTATCGGCCGCGCCGACGACTGCCGCCTCGGCGACCTTCGGATGGGAGACGAGTGCGGACTCCACCTCGGTGGTGGCCGGAGACCAGCATCACGTCGTCGACCCGGCCGAGCAGCCAGATGTCGCCGTCGTCGTCCTTCTTGGCGCCGTCGCCCGCGAAGTACTTGC
>NZ_JBVHDR010000057.1:0-8599 GCF_055563295.1 Streptomyces sp. NPDC002868
GCGTGTCGGTGTTCCAGCAGTGGTGGCCACTGCCCTGGCTGACTTGGCAGATGTCGCCTGGGGCGAGTGCTGTGGCCGGGGAGCCGGCTTGGGCCGACCGCTCTCCTCGGTGACCGGTGGCAGTGCCAGCGCCTCGCCGAGCATGAGGGCCCCCACAAGGCGTCGTACTCCGAGCCGCGTTCGTCTACGCCCGCGAACTCTACGCGCATAGAGACCATAGGCGCAGGGACTCGTCGAGGTCCGCTGCGCGGAGAAGCCGCGCCGTCATCCGCGCCCTGGTCACCCACGGGCGATACGCGCCTGGCCATCTCACCTCCACCCCGAAGGGCCCCTCGATAACCCTTGACTTGGGAACAATTCGATCGCAACGTGGGCATATACGGCTTTACGTACGCCAGGTAGGCGTACAGCGCCGCCAGGACGTGCGCTGAGAGAGGACCAGACTGGCTAGGACCTCGTCATGACCCACGAAATTGTCCCCGCAGACCAATTGATGAAATTTGGTGTCAACGACTTTTCCACAAAGGTGGTGCACCCCGACTCTTTGGCCGAGCTGAGCAAGTCACAGCTGGATAAGCTTGGACCAAAGGTAAACCAGGCTGTTCAGGCCCCTAAGAGCTACATTCAGCAACAGACTACTCAATTGCAGCGTTACGCGCCGAGACTCGAAAAGATCACGCAACTACGAGACGCCACGGTATACAACCCGAATACGAAGCAGGTCGTCCGCAATCTGATCGATCGCCACCACAGCAAGCTCACCGAAATTGTCTCCGACGCGCGTTATTACAAGGACGTGTACACGAGGCATTTCGAAAACGCCGTGGCCAATCGGCAGAATTGGATCAGGGCGCGCGATCTGGCGCAGGCGGCGGAGGGTGCGGCGGAAAGTGTGGCCTCGGCAGTCGAATCCGGAGCGGCGCAGAGTCGGATCGCGTCATTCGGGCAGGCCCTCTGGAACGCTGGCAGTACCGTCGTCCAGGCCACCGGCAATCTGCTAAGCAGGGGGGCCGACAAGATAGCCCAGGTGGTGAACTCGAGCCGGAATGCCGTGACGTACGGCCTGGGCCTGCTCGGCACCGGCTTGTCGATCGGCCTCACCTGGGGGAGAGCCGTCGTCGCCAGCGCGGCGAGAGGCGCTCCCGGCGGCCTGGCCGGAATCCTCGTCAGCCTGGGTGTGACCGCGGCGCTGGCCGGCGGAGCCTGGGCGTGGTCGGCGTACAACCAACCCAGTAAGCCACCGAGCGCACCGGGCGAGCCGAACGCGCCTGTCGAGCCGCGCGAGAATGAACCGGGCCAGCCACCGCCTGAAAAGCCGGCCGAACCAAAGGACAAGGAGCCGGCCCAACCACCCCATGAAAAGCCGGCCGAACCCCCGGCCCAGCCGAAGGAGAACCCAGTGGCTCCGCAAGCCCCGGCGGAGCCTCCGGCCGAACCGGCGGAGCCTCCGGCCGAACCGGCACCGGAATAACATCGCCACACGAGAACGTCGGCCTCCAGGGCCACAGCCTGGTCATGAAGGCCGACGTCACGCGTGGACCGCGGTTATCCCATCGCCCCTCGAGGTCTGCGCACCGGCCCGTTCCTGCTGTGGGCCGTACGGAGGCCGTCCAGCGCATCGACTCCGTCGGCGGAATCCTGCTCTACCTGCGCCAGGAGGGCCGCGGCATCGGCCTCTACAACAAAAGCTCGACGCCTACGCGCTCCAGGACACCGGCCTGGACACGTACCAGGCCAACACCACCCTGGGCCTGCCCGAGGACGCCCGCGTCTACACGGCCGCCGCACAGATGCTCACGGCCCTCGGCATCCGGAAGCTCGATCTGCTGTCCAACAACCCCGACAAGGCGCGCCAGCTGGACGACCTCGGCATCGCGGGACGGACCACCGTGCCGACCGGCGTCTTCGCCACCGACAGCAATGTGCGCTACCTGCAAGCCAAGGCCCAGCACACCGGACACACCATCGAGCTTGCCTGCCTCGCCGGCTGATCTCTGCCCGGCGGGCCGGCACCGGGCGGATCCCAGAGCCTTCGGCCTCCCCATAGAACCGGTTAGTACTCCAGTTGTGCTTCTCCATATGCCCTGGTCATCGTGCCTGTTTCGAGTCTAGTGGGCTGAAGCTGCATCAGGGCGGTGGTGGTTCGTGACCCACCCGATCGGGGTGCGTGCGGCACTGGTAGTGGCAGTGGCGGGCGACGGCTTGATGGCGTCGGCGCCAGTGCGACCAGTGGAGCCGGTGTCCGGGCCGCGGTAGCCGGGCTGCTGGGGAATGGGCAAGATCCAGGAGCCGTCGCACTTCTGCCACGGTGAGGGGAACGAGACTGCTCGGACCGTTTCTTCGGCCCCCTTTTCGAGGGCGTGGGCGGCCATCGCGGCCAGGAAGGCGTGCGCGAACATGGCCAGCGTGATGTGGCGGTACCAGCCCACGTAGCGGCGGACTTCGTACTGGTCCAGGCCGCACTCGTTCTTCGCGGCCTGGAAGCACTCCTCGATGGCCCATCTGGAGCCGGCCATGCGGACCAGTTCGGAGACGTTCGCCTCCGTGGGGGCGAAGGCGAGGTAGTAGGCAATCTCCTCGGGGCGGGCCAGGCTACGGCGGGCCAGCACCCAGCGATCGTGCGTGGGTGCCTCGCCGTTCGCGTCGGCGGCGGCAGGGAGCCTGGCTGCGGCCCAGTCGTAGACCCGAGGCCCTTTCGCGCCGTTTCCGCACGAGATCCGCTCCCAGGCGTCGTCCGGGGCACCGGTCAGAACATGGTGGATGCGCCAACTCCCCGCAGTCGACTTGACCTGCTGCGACTTGGGAACCGCCAGGACATAGCCCACGCCGGCTTCCTCCAGCATCCGCCGAAAGCCCCGTTCCTGCCCGTAGGCCGCATCAGCGGTCACCCAGGCGATCGGCAGCGCGGAGCCAAGGGCCCTCAACACCATCGCACGCGCCAGTTCGGGCTTCGTGGCAAAGGACCTGCCCTCAGGAATTCTCGCCGTGCGGCACCGATCCGGGTCATCGGTCCAGGACTTGGGCAGATGCAGCTCCCGGTCCACCAGGGCCCGGCCCTTCGCCGAGGTATAGGCGGCGAACACGCCGATCTGGCAGTTCTCGGTGCGGCCGGCCGTCCCCGAGTATTGGCGCTGCACCCCGGCTGAGACGGTGCCTTTCTTCAGGAAGCCGGTGTCGTCCACGATCAGCACACCGTCCGGTCGGCCGAGCCGCTCGGCCACGTAATCCTGCAGTTCGTCACGGATCTTGTCTGGATCCCACTGGCACCACGACATTAGCCGCTGCAGGCCGTACGGGGTGGCATGGCCTGCGTGCTCGGCGAGCTGCCAGCTGTTCTTCCGGCCGACCGGGCCGAGCAGCCCGCGCACGTAGTCCTGCATCCGACGTCGTGGCTCGATGCGCCCGAACCGCTGACCCACTCGCAGCAGCAACGACTCCAACTCGGTGGCCCACAGCCCTGCTTCGATATCCGGCTCCATAGCAGGCTCAACGCGCCCCGATCGGGTGGGTCACGAACCACCACCGCCCTGATGCAGCGTCAGCCCACTAGACTCGAAAACAGGCACGCTGACCAGGACAAATGGAGAAGCACAACTGGAGTATTAGACCGTGTCCTATGTGGTGATCGCTCGTTGGGCTGTTCATGGGGCGGGGTACGTGGAGTTGGATTGTTCCGGACGGCTTGTGGGAGCTCGCAAGGCCGTTGATTCCGGAGGACCGGGTGCGACCGCAGGGTGGTGGAACACCGAACACGCCGGATGAGACGCTGTTCGCAGCAATCATCTACGTGCTGGTCAGCGGCTGCGCTTGGCGGGCCCTGCCGCCGTGCTTCGGCATATCGAAGTCGACGGCCCACCGCCGGTTCATGATCTGGTCGCGGGCCGGGGTCTGGGGCCGGCTCCACGAAGCGGTCCTGCACCAACTCGACGACGCAGGCCTCATCGATGCCAGCGAACGGTTGGGCCGCCGCAGATGGGTGATCGAGCGGACCATCTCCTGGCTCTCCGGCTACCGCAGACTCAGCCCCCGCTACGAACGTCATTCCCGCAACTACCTGGCCTTTCTCGGCCTCGCCGCGGCCCTGTGCTGCTACAAGAGACTCCTGAAACTCACCACATAGGACACGGTCTTACTCCCGATGAGTTGGTTGTCTCGGTCGGGAGGTAGACCTGTGGGCGCCGGCAGACTCATCGCTGCGACGGCACCCAGCTTCGTACTCGTCGACCGCCTCGCCCGGTGCATCGGTCACCACCCCGTCCCGCGGTCAGCGTCCTTGCGACGCCCGGCAGCTAGGCCGGTACGGCGAGCAGCTCGGCGACGAACGTGTCCACGTCTGGGTCAGCGCGGCATTGCTCCTGCGCTCCGCGCCGATACTCGACCAATCTGATGACCGGCGCTACCACTCGGGCCCCTGGTGGTAGGGGCTCGGGTGGCATGCCGCGTCGAAGCGGGGTGGCCCAACCGCATCGGCTGGCCACCCCGGGAGAGTAATCCTCCGGCCATCCCCAACCGCCGCTACTCCAGCTCACAGTCCGGGCCAGCGGGACACCCAATTCCATAGCGTGTCGCGGGAAAGCACCGCAGGTCGATAAGGGTGCTCCCCGCGCATGTGGGGATGGACCAACCGCCGGTGTCTGCCCGTTAGGCGACGCTGATCTTCAAGCTGCCGTTGGCGAGTGCGCTGACACTCGCTGAAGCACCCGGTGCGACCGTAACGCTGGCGCTGCCGCCACCTGAGAAGACCAGGGTGGCGTTGGTGTTGTTGGTCACCGTCGAGACCAGCGACACCTGGGCCCCGGTGTCAAAGGTGGCGCCGACGGAGAGCTTTGAGGCGGGAATGGTGACCGTGCCGCCGGCCGACAGGCTGATGCGCACCGAGCCCGTCACAGCCGCGGAGGACTGGACGTCAGCAAAGACGGCATGTACCGGTGCGGCTGAAACCGCGGAGGCGCTCGGATGGAATGCGATCAGGCTGCCCGCGGCTGCGAGAGCGACAGCGGCGGCGATCTTGGCTGTAAGGCGGTGGGGCGGGCGCATGGAACCTCCATGGCAGGAGTGAAGGATCTCCAGAACAACGGCAGTGCCTGGTTTGACCCCATAGATAGCCCCAAGTAGCGAAGCGGATGCAATGTGACATGCGGGCGGCTCACGTCGAGCGCTGAATCCACCCGAACAGACCTGACGCCTGCCCGCCTGTTGGCAGGCACGACAGCATCCGCTGAAGGCCGCCACAGCGGGCAGCCGTCGGGAGCGGGCAGCTGTCCGTGCGAGGTCTCAGTACTTCCTTCTTGACGGCTTCTCGTCAGGAGACGCCTGACGATTCTTCTGGGTGCCCATGCCTTTGACGTAGAGCCGGGTTATCGGACAGGGGTTCTTGCGGGGTCTGACAGCGAGTTCGTCTTACCGTGGAAGACCCGGAAGTGGATGTCCTCGATGACGACCGTGACGGCCGACGCGTCGCGGACTGCGGCAGCAGCGGCCTGCAACTCTGCAGCACGTGCCCGGTCCTGTTCGGCAGCCGCTTCCAGTCGTGCGGCTGTGGCCGCGGCCACCTTGGCTTTCAGTTCTGCGGCGTCTGGCCGGTCCTGTCGTGGTGCCGGGATGGTATCCCCGACCGGGCCGATACGCAGCTTGGGCACGACGACCTTGGATCCCGGAGTACCAGGGCCGTTGCGGAGCCGGGTCCGCGGCTTTGCTGCGGACCGCTTGGTGACGGGGCTGGGCTGGACGCCGACTCCGCGTTCCGGGGAAGGAGCGCGTCGCCGGCGGAGCGCATGAGTTCGTTTTCTTCTGCGGTCGCGCCGCTGTGGGTGGCGGCTTCTGCGCGTTCCAGGCACAGGCGTAGCTTCGTCAGGCTGCGTCCGTCGGTGACCGCCTGCTGAAGTTCGGCCATGACAAGGGTCCGGTCGTATTGCCACCGCGGGTCTGTGGCCGCATGTTCCTTTGCCAGGCGCCTGACGGGCATCGCAGGCATCGCCACCGCGGGCGCTCTCATCCTCGAAGTGCCCCTGTACTTCGTTTACTCGGGCGCACCGCCGGACGCGAACGTCCTGGCCAGGCTGCTGATGGGGATGCTCGCGCTCGCGTTCCTGATCGTGTTCGTGACGGCCTTTCGTGAACTGGTCAAGCGTTTGAGTCCTGCATACGAGTGGGTCGGCACGATGGCCTTCGCCGCGGGACTGGTCTACGCGACGATCACCCTGGTCTCCTGCGGCCTGGAAGCCGGCGCGGTCATCGCAGCCGACCACCCGATCGATCCCACCATCACCGTGAGCGGCACATACATCCTCTACGGATCGATCTCCCGTCTCATGCTGGCGTTCTTCCTGACCGCGGTGGGCTACGCCATCTCACGCACGAACATGCTGCCCCGCTGGACCAGCCGGTCGGCATACGTCCTGGCCGGGGTCAACCTGGCTTTCGTCCCGTCCCTGTTCTTCGGTAACACCCCCGCGCACTTCTACGCGGCGAACGGCTGGGGCACCACCGCCCTGATGGGTGCGATCCTCAGCTACTGGCTGCCGGCCCTGGGCATCTCCACCTACCGCAGCACCGCGCGTCTTGCCCCGACCGGATCACCGGTGCTGCGGCACTGACCGCGTCAGGTGCCGCCCGAAGGGTGGCGCATCGTCAGAGCGGGCGTCTCCTCAGTTGCTGCCAGGCGGCGCCGCCGCGGGGCTGGACCGTCGAGGCGTAGGGCAGGTTCAGCCAGTCCAGTTGGTCGAGGTGGCCGACGGCGGCCAGGCCGCGGGCTTGCCGACGGTCACGTCCGGCGGTGTCGGCGGGGGCGGGGGTTCAGCGGGTGAAGGCGGCGGTGATGATGCGTCCGACGACGTTGTTCAGGTTCCGGCCTCTGGCGTCGGTCGAGTTGACTGAGTAGACGAGGGTGCGGGTCAGGTCGCGGGCGGCGAGAATGGCGGTGTTGTAGCCGTAGACGCCGCGGGTTTTGCCCCAGCCGACGGTGCCGTCCCGCAAGGTGAAGCGGGTCAGGCCGGCGCTGTGTTCGGCCGGCTTGTTGCTGCCGTACAGGGAGATGCCCTCGGGCACCGTGAACATCTCTTCCAATTGGGCCTTGGGGACCACGTGGCCGCCGAAGAGGGCGGTCAGGAAGCGCTCCAGATCCGCCGTGGTGGAGATGAGATTGCCGGTGGCCCAGAGGTCGGTGACATTCCACTTCGTGATGTCGCGCAGCTCGGTCGTCCCGTTGGAGCGTTTGACGGCCTGGTAACCGTGGTTGTGCGGGCCGTTGATCCGCGGGTTAGCGCCGGGGAACGAGGAGTGGCGCAGACCGAGCGGCTGCAGGATGCGCCGGGAGACCTGCTGTTCGTACGAGCAGCTGGTCGTTTTCTCGATCAGCAGGCCCAGCAGTGTGTAGTTGACGCCGACGTAATGCTGCTGGGTGCCGGGGGCGAATTCGAGTGGCTTGGCGGCTGAGGCCGCTACCAGCTGCCACGGGGTGACCGTGTCGAAGCGGTGCTCGTTGCCTCGTCGAAGGTTCTGTCGTCGTGGGCCTCGGGAAGTCCGCTGGTGTGGTTGAGGAGTTGGCGGACGGTGATGGGCGGATGGCCGGGCAGCAGGCTTGGCAGATAGTCCTGGACGGGCGCGCCGAGGTCGATCCGGTGCTCGGCGGCGAGCTGCAGCACCACCGCCGCGGTGAACACCTTGGTCGTGGAGCCGGTCCGGAAACGGGCGCGCTCCAGCGCCTTTCGGCTGCTGCCGATCTCGGCGACGCCGTTGGAGCCACTCCAGCTGCCGTCCGTGCCTGCGACACGCACGAGCGCTGCGGTGGCGTCAGCGTCCGGCAGTCCGGCGATCGCCGCGCGCAGCGCCTGGGCGTCGGGGGGCGAAGCCGAAGCCGAAGCCGAGGCGGCGACGGGCGTAGCGGCGAGGGCTGGGGAGGCAACGATTGGGCCTGCCGTGACGGCGAGCACGAGGGAGGCGGCCAGCGCGGTGCGCGTACGGACCTTCACGGTGAGGCTCCAGGGGTAGCTGTCGAACTCGCGATGTGTGGGCGACTTCGATCCTGGCGCTCACGCGCTACGGCCGGATCGTCGGAACGGGCCGACCGCACCCCGGTGCTCGTGAGGGTCAACTTCGAGATGGGCAGGGGTAGTTGTCGGGGCCTTCTCCCACGGGACGCGCGGCGAAGTGCCGCGCGGCGTGGGGCGGCAGGCGCTGCGCCAAGGGCATTCACGGGAGGCAGGGCACGGGATCCGGTGACAGTCGCGTCCCTCTTTTTCATGTTCCTGAACGCCGCGTCCAGCGCGCTCACTGCGGTCTACCTCGTGGAGGTGTTCCCGACATCGGTCCGCACGACCGGAGTCGGCTTCGCCACGGCGATGAGCCGCGTCGGCGCAGCGGTGGGCACTTCCTGCTCCCGATGGGACTCGGCCGCTTCGGCGTGGGGTTCGTGCTGCTCATCGGCGCGGGTGTGCTGGCGCTCGGGGGAGTGGTGTCGTACTACCTGGCCCCGGAGACCACGGACCTGGACCTGGCGACGGCGGCGCGCACGGCACGCGGCGAGAGCTGACGCAGGCACTCCGGCCGTGGCCCTGGGTGGCACCGGGGTCATGGCCGCCGAGTGTTCAGGAGTGCGATG
>NZ_JBVHDR010000058.1:0-7703 GCF_055563295.1 Streptomyces sp. NPDC002868
AGTTGATCGAGCCTTGGCGCGGGCAGATATCGGTGGCGGCGGTCAACAGCCCGTCATCGGTGGTCGTGTCGGGTGATGCGGACGCGCTGGACGAGTTGATCGCCGCGTGTGAGCAACGAGGCATCCGGGCACGGCGGGTCGAGGTGGACTACGCGTCGCATTCGGTGCATGTGGAGTCTCTGAAGGATGAGTTGCTGGAAGTTCTGGCGCCGGTGTGTCCTCGTTCGGGTGGGGTGCCGTTCTTCTCCACGGTGACGGGCGAGTGGCTGGATACGGCGGAGCTTGATGCCGGGTACTGGTTCACCAATCTGCGCCAGACGGTCCGGTTGGAGCCCGCACTCCGCACCCTGCTGGCCGAAGACCACCGGGTGTTCGTCGAGGTCAGCCCGCATCCCGTCCTTACGGTGCCGGTGCAGGAGACGGTCGAGTCCGTCGGCGCCGAAGCCGTGGTGACCGGCACCCTGCGCCGAGACGACGGCGGCCTTGGGCGGTTCTACACCTCGCTGGGCGATCTGTTCGTGCACGGCGTGGAGGTGGACTGGTCGCCGGCGTTCGCCGCGCACCGGCCGCGGGTGGTGGACCTGCCCACCTACGCCTTCCAGCGGGAGCGGCACTGGATAAATTCCACTGCCGAGCACCCCCGCAAGCCCGCTTCCGACGAGCCCCGTCAGCCCGCCGACGGGAAGACCGACGCCCTCGGACCGCGCCGACCGACACTCGATCTCGTACGGGACAACGCTGCGGCAGTGCTCGGCCACCGGGATCCGTCCGGGATCAACGCCGCGTGGACGTTCAAGGATCTGGGCTTCGACTCGGTGACATCCGTGGAACTGCGCAACAGGATGAACCGGGTTCTCTCCGTGCAGCTGCCGTCCACCGCGCTGTACAACCATCCCTCACCCGCTCGACTCGCCCGCTACATCGACGCGGAACTCATGGGCGGCACGAACGACGTCGAGCAGGCGCACCTCCCGGTGACAGACGCCGATGAGCCGATCGCCATCGTCGCGATGACCTGCCGCTACCCCGGCGGCGTTCGGTCGCCCGAAGACCTGTGGCAGATCCTGCGGGATCGGGTGGACGCGGTGTCGCCGTTCCCCACCGACCGTGGCTGGGATCTCGACGGGCTGTACGACCCCGACCCCGAAAGTTCGGGCACGAGTTACGTACGTGAGGGCGGGTTCCTCGACGCCGCGTCCTTCGACGCCGGATTCTTCGGGATCTCGCCGCGCGAGGCACTTGCCATGGACCCGCAGCAGCGGCTGCTCCTGGAGACCTCCTGGGAGGCGCTCGAACGGGCGGGGATCGACCCGACATCGGTACGTGGCAGCCACACCGGCGTGTTCATCGGAGCCATGGCTCAGGAGTACGGCCCCCGCCTCCACCAGGCCGGCAAGAAGGTCGAGGGCCACGTCCTGACCGGAACGACCGCGAGCGTGGCCTCCGGTCGGATCGCCTACACGCTCGGTCTCGAAGGACCGGCCGTCACTGTGGACACGGCGTGCTCCTCGTCCCTGGTGGCGCTGCATCTCGCGGCGCAGGCGCTGCGCGCTGGGGAGTGCACACTCGCGCTGGCCGGTGGGGCGACGGTGATGGCTCGGCCCGGCATGTTCGTGGAGTTCAGCCGTCAGCAGGGGCTCGCGCCGGACGGGCGGTGCAAGCCGTTCGCCGCCGGCGCCGATGGAACGGCGTGGGGCGAGGGCGTTGGGATCCTGCTTCTGGAACGCCTGTCGGACGCCCGGCGCAACGGCCACCCGGTACTCGCGCTCGTCCGCGGCAGCGCCATCAACCAGGACGGCGCCTCGAACGGCCTCAGCGCCCCCCACGGCCCGTCGCAGCAGCGGGTTATCCGCGCCGCGCTCGCAACTGCCGGTTTGCGGTCGTCCGACGTCGACGCGGTCGAGGCGCACGGTACGGGGACGACGCTCGGCGACCCCATCGAGGCACAGGCGCTCCTCGCCACGTACGGCCGCGACCGGGACGAGGACCGGCCACTGTGGCTCGGCTCGCTCAAGTCCAACATCGGGCACACGCAAGCCGCCGCCGGTGTCGCCGGTGTCATCAAGATGGTGCTCGCCATGCGACACGGCGTCCTGCCGGAAACGCTGCACCTCGACGAGCCGTCACCCCACGTGGACTGGTCGGCGGGCACGGTGCGGCTACTCACCGAGACCCAGCCGTGGGAGGAGAACGGGCATTCGCGACGGGCCGGCATCTCGTCGTTCGGCATCAGCGGGACCAATGCCCATGTGATCGTTGAACAGTCGCCGGCGAAACCGTCGTACGAGGCAACCGGCGACGAGCAGGACGGTGCCCCGCACCGAACGGTCGTGCCCTGGGTGATGCACGGCCGGTCCCCGGACGCGCTGCGTGCGCAGGCGCAGGTGCTTGCCGCCCACCTCGAATCCCGCCCCGATGCGGCACCGTACGAAGTGGCGCACTCCCTCCTTACGACCCGCGCAGCACTCGAACACCGGGCAGTGCTCGTCGGCGACGACCGGGCCGCGCTGCTCGCGGACCTGCACGCCGTGGCTGACGGCGACCCCCGGCCCAGTACCGCCATCGGATCCGTTCCCACCGACCCCGGGCGGGGAGTGGTGTTCGTCTTTCCGGGTCAGGGGTCTCAGTGGGTGGGGATGGCGGTGGAGTTGCTGGATTCCTCGCCGGTTTTCGCTGCGCGGTTGGCGGAGTGCGAGACGGCGTTGGAGCCGTTCACCGACTGGTTGTTGACGTCGGTGTTGCGTGGGGTTGAGGGTGCGCCGGGTCTTGACCGGGTGGATGTGGTGCAGCCGGTGTTGTGGGCGGTGATGGTGTCGCTGGCGGAGGTGTGGCGTTCGTACGGGGTGGAGCCTGCCGCGGTGGTCGGGCACAGCCAGGGAGAGATCGCGGCCGCTTGTGTCGCGGGGGGACTGAGCCTGGAGGACGGCGCTCGGATTGTGGCTCTGCGGAGTCTGGCCATCCGGTCGCTGTCGGGACAGGGCGGAATGGTGTCGGTGGCGTTGTCCCGGCCCGAGGTGGAGGAGCTGATCGAGTCATGGCACGGGCAGATATCGGTAGCGGCGGTCAACAGCCCGTCATCGGTGGTGGTCTCCGGTGATGATGACGTTCTGGGCCGGCTGGTGGAGGAGTGTGAGCGGCGTGGTGTCCGGGCACGGCGGATCGAGGTCGACTACGCCTCGCATTCGGCGCATATGGAGGCGATCGAGGACACGCTGACCGACGTCCTGGCGCCGATCGCCCCGCGGACCTCGTCCGTGCCGCTCTTTTCGACCAGCACCGGGGACTGGCTGGACACGGCGGAGATGGACGCCGGGTACTGGTACGCCAACCTGCGGCGGACCGTCGAGTTCGACCCCGCCGTCCAAGCCCTCGCGGACGCGGGCCACCGGGTGTTCGTGGAGGTCAGCCCGCACCCTGTCCTCACCGTGCCGCTTCAGGAGACCGTCGAGGACGCCGCCGCCGACGCGGTGGTGACCGGAACGCTGCGCCGCGACGACGGCGGGCCGGGTCGGCTGTACACCTCGCTGGGCGAGTTGTACGCACACGGCGTGGACGTGGACTGGGCCCCGGTGTTCGCCGGCCGCCGTCCGCGAGGCGTGGACCTGCCGACGTACGCGTTCCAGCGGCAGCGCTTCTGGCTGGAGCCCGAAGCTGCGGCGGAGGCCGCCTCCCCTGAACAAGAGGCGTTCTGGGCAGCTGTCGAGAGCCAGGACGGAGAGGCGCTGGCGGGTACCCTCGGGCTTCCCGGCGCAGGGGCACTGAGTGAGGTGCTCCCTGCGCTCTCGTCGTGGCACAGGGATCGGCGGCAGCGCGGTACGGCGGACGGATGGCGCTACCGCATCGCCTGGCGGCCCCTCCCCGAACCGGCCGCCCGGCAGCTCGAGGGCACCTGGCTCGTCGTGGTTCCGGCCGGGTACGAGGACGACACGCTGGTGTGCGGCGCCCTCGACGCTCTGGAGGCGGCGGGCACGCGCGCACAGCCGCTGACTGTGGACGCCAGGGCCGGGCTCGCGGACCGGCTGCGCGCCGAGGCCGGACCGTTCACCGGTGTGCTGTCCCTGCTGGCCCTGGACGAACGGCCGGACAGCGAGCACCCCTGCGTTCCCGCCGGCCTCTCGCTCACTCTCGCCCTGGTCCAGGCACTCGGAGATGCGGGGATCGACGCGCCGCTGTGGTGCGTCACCCAAGGTGCGGTCGCCACCGGCATCAGCAGCGGTATCGGCACGGGTGAGGACGAGGCGCCTGCGAACCCGGACCAGGCCGGGGTCTGGGGGCTCGGCCGGGTCGCCGCGCTGGAGCACCCTGAGCGCTGGGGCGGCCTCGTCGACATGCCCAGCCAGGCTGACGGCCGTTCAGCGGCCCTGCTTGCGCAGGTCCTGGCAGCCGGTGACGACGAAGACCAACTCGCCGTCCGGGGTTCCGCCGTGCTGGGGCGTCGACTGGTCCCCGCACCGGTAGCAGGCACAACCCCACGGCGCTCCTGGCGCCCACGTGGCACCGTCCTGGTCACCGGCGGCACGGGGGCACTGGGCGCTCACATCGCCCGCTGGCTCGCATCCAACGGCGCGGAACATCTCGTCCTCACGGGCCGTCGCGGCGCCGATGTCCCCGGTGTGGCCGAACTGAGCGCCGAACTCCGCGACCACGGAGTCCGCGTCACCGTCGCGGCCTGCGACATCGGCGACGAACAGGCGGTGGCAGCCCTCGTGCGGCAGATCGAGCACGACGGGGACCCGATCCGCGCCGTCGTGCACGCCGCCGGGGTCAGCGCCCTGGCCACGCTGGCGGACACCGGACCGGAAGACCTCGCGGCGGCACTCGCGGGCAAGGTCGCCGGAGCCGACCACCTGTCCTCCGTACTCGATCCCGGACGACTCGACACCGTCGTCTACTTCTCCTCCATATCCGGCACGTGGGGAGTCGCCGATCACGGGGCGTACGCCGCGGCCAACGCGCTCCTCGACGCCCGCGCGGAACGGGGCCGGGCCGACGGGCTACCGGTGCTGTCGGTCGCCTGGGGCCCCTGGGCGGGCGGCGGCATGATCGCGGAGTCGATCCAGGACGTCCTGCGGCGCCGCGGAGTGCCCGTCATCGACCCGGAGACAGCGATCACGGCACTCCAGCAGGCGCTGGACCACGACGAGACGACGATCGCGGTCGCCGATGTGGACTGGCAGCGCTTCGACAGCGTCTTCACCTCGGTACGGCGCAGTCGATTGCTCACGGAGATCCCCCAGCTCACGGCGGAGGGCGATGGTGAGGGCGAGGAGCGAGCGCCCGTCCTGTCGGTGCTCGCCAAGCGGCTGGCCGGACTTGACGTCCGGCAACGCGCCGCAGCGCTGCTGGCTCTCGTCCGTGAACAGGTCGCCTCCGTGCTCGGGCACGACAAGACGGCCTCGGTGGACCCCGAACGCCCCTTCAAGGAGCTGGGCTTCGACTCCCTGACCGCCGTCGAGCTGCGCAACCGGCTGGGCCGGGCCACCGGCCTGCGGCTGCCCAAGACCGTCGTGTTCGACCATCCGAGCCCGGCCGCTCTCGCCGAGTACGTCGGCGTTCAGACACTCGGCGAGCAGGAAACCGCCGCGAAGCCGGCCGCGGTGCCCGCTTCCCCTCGCGCGAGCGATGAACCCATCGCGATCGTGTCGATGGCCTGCCGCTATCCGGGTGATGTGCGGTCGCCCGAGGATCTGTGGCGGCTGGTTCGGGACGGGGTCGACGCCGTGTCCGCGTTTCCCACCGACCGGGGCTGGGACCTGGACGGCATGTACGACCTCGACCCCGACCGGCCGGGCGGGAGCTACGTCCGGGAGAGCGGCTTCCTGCGTGACGCCGGTGACTTCGACGCCGAGTTCTTCGGGATCTCGCCGCGCGAAGCTCTGGCGATGGACCCGCAGCAGCGGCTGCTCCTGGAGACCTCCTGGGAGGTCTTCGAGCGCGCGGGCATCGACCCCAAGTCCCTACGCGGCAGCGCGACCGGCGTCTACATGGGTGTCACCGACCAGGAGTACGGCAACCGGCTGCGGGCGGCCGACCCCGAGCAGATCGAGGGGTACCTCGCGACCGGGGCGGCCACCAGTGTCGCGTCCGGCCGTGTCTCGTACACGCTCGGGCTGGAAGGGCCGGCGGTGACGGTGGACACCGCATGCTCGTCGTCGCTGGTCGCTCTCCACATGGCCGTGCAAGCTCTCCGGTCGGGTGAGTGCTCGCTCGCCGTCGCCGGTGCCGCCATGATCATGGCTGATCCTGGGCCGTTCATCGGGTTCAGCCGTCAGCGGGGGCTCGCGCGGGACGGTCGGTGCAAGCCGTTCGCGGCGGCGGCAGACGGCTTTGCGCTCTCCGAGGGCGTCGGCGTGCTGTTGGTGGAGCGCCTGTCGGACGCCCGGCGCAATGGACACGCCGTGCTGGCTGTCGTACGTGGTACGGCGGTCAATCAGGATGGTGCGTCGAATGGTCTGACGGCGCCGAATGGTCCGTCGCAGCAGCGGGTGATCCGGGCCGCGTTGGCGAATGCGGGTCTGTCGGCGGGTGATGTGGACGCGGTCGAGGCGCACGGTACGGGGACGACGCTCGGCGACCCCATCGAGGCGCAGGCGCTGATCGCCACGTACGGGCAGGAGCGGGACGAGGACCGGCCGCTGTGGATCGGCTCGCTCAAGTCCAACATCGGGCACACCCAGACCGTCTCCGGTGTGGCGGGTGTCATGAAGATGGTGCTCGCCATGCGGCATGGCGAGCTGCCCGCGACGCTGCATGTGGATGAGCCGTCGCCGCACGTGGACTGGTCGGCGGGTGCGGTGGAGTTGTTGACCGAGGCGCGGCCGTGGAAGGAGGAGCCGGGACGTCCGCGGCGTGCCGGTGTCTCGTCCTTCGGCGTGAGCGGGACCAACGCGCATGTGATTGTCGAGCAAGTGGGGACGACGGAGGGCGCCTCCGAGCCGGCGTTGGGCCCGTCGTCGTCGGGTGTTGTGGTGCCGTGGGTGGTTTCTGGGCGTTCTGTTGAGGCGTTGGTGTCTCAGGCGGGTCGGTTGGCGTCGTGTGTGGAGGGTGCTGGGCTGTCGCCGGTTGAGGTGGGGCATTCGCTGGTGGCGTCGCGGTCGGTGTTCGAGCACCGGGCTGTAGTGGTGGGGTCGCAGGGCGATGAGCTGGTCGCGGGGCTGCGGGCGGTTGCGGATGGGCGTCCTGATCCTGCGGTGACGATCGGCGGTGTATCGGGCCCGACTGGCAGCACGGTGTTCGTCTTTCCGGGGCAGGGGTCTCAGTGGGTGGGGATGGCGGTGGAGTTGCTGGATTCCTCGCCGGTTTTCGCTGCGCGGTTGGCGGAGTGTGAGGCGGCGTTGGGGCCGTTCACCGACTGGTTGTTGACGTCGGTGTTGCGTGGGGTTGAGGGTGCGCCGGGTCTGGATCGGGTGGATGTCGTCCAGCCGGTGTTGTGGGCGGTGATGGTGTCGCTGGCGGAGGTGTGGCGTTCGTACGGGGTGGAGCCTGCCGCGGTGGTCGGGCACAGTCAGGGGGAGATCGCGGCGGCTTGTGTCGCGGGCGGATTGAGCCTGGAGGACGGGGCTCGGATTGTGGCGTTGCGGAGTCTGGCCATCCGTTCGCTGTCGGGACAGGGCGGAATGGTGTCGGTGGCGTTGTCCCGGCCCGAGGTGGAGGAGTTGATCGAGCCTTGGCGCGGGCAGATATCGGTGGCGGCGGTCAACAGC
>NZ_JBVHDR010000059.1:0-7435 GCF_055563295.1 Streptomyces sp. NPDC002868
CACCGGGGCCACGACGGCAGCCATGGAGACGCACGCGCCAACCGGGGCGCCGTCCCCGGCCACCGGGGCGCACCCGGTGACGCGTTGACGTACCGGGACACCTCGTCGGTCAGGCACTCGGGGTCTGGCAGACGGGGCAGAGCTCGTAGCGGCAGTCGTTCACCACGCTCCCCCAGCCGCGGCACTCGTCGCAGTCGCGAGCTAGGGCGATGTTCGCTCGGGGGGCAGGAGCGTTGGGGTGGGCTCCAGTGGTCATCAGGTCATTTTCCTCGGATAGAGGGCTACACATAGTAAAACTATGACATTGAGCGCATAAATATGCAAACCGCAGCGGGCCCCTGGGTCCGGCGCGGTGGGCAAGTCGGCCCCCGTGCGCTCAGCCGATGCCTGTCAGCGCGCCTGCCCGGGCATGCAGCTTTTGTCGACCGAGCAGTTCAGCCAGGCGTTCACGATGCACGGCACCGTGATGCTGCTGTGGGCTTGATCCGCTTTGACGGACATCCGAGATCAGGGGTTCAGCCCCGGGAGGATGTCCATCATGGAGAGCATGGGGAAGAAGAAGCCTCGCCCTCGCCGCTCGTTCACGCCGGAGTTCAAGGCCGAGATCGTCGAGCTGTGCCGTCGCGGTGACCGCTCGGTCGGTCAGATCGCCAAAGACTTCGATCTGACCGAGACCGCGGTGCGTGACTGGGTGAAGCAGGCTGAGGTCGACGCGGGCGAGCGCGACGGGCTGACCAGCAGTGAACGTGAGGAACTGGCCGCGCTGCGGCGGGAGAACCGCCGCCTGCGGGGAGGGCGTCGACATCCTCAAGCGGGCCACGGCTTTCTTCGCGAAGGAGACCCGGTGACGGTGCACCCGTTCATCGAGGCGGAGAAGCAGGGCGGTCATAGCGTCAAAGGGCGTGTGAGCTGCTGAACGTCTCCCGGACCGCCTTCTCGCCCGCCGCACCGGCAAGCCTGGTCCCCGCGCGCTCCGCGACGCTGAGCTGACGGAACAGATCACCAACGTCCACATGGGATCGCGTGGAACCTACGGCGCACCGCGTGTCCATGCCGGTCTCCAGTGGGAAGCCGCCAGACTGCTGTGCCGGCATCGCGGACGACGGCACCTGACCACGATCGCCGATCCGCTTGCTGCCTCCCGGCCCGATCTCATAGTCCGGGACTTCCAGCCCGAACCCACCAGGCTGGATGCCCGCTGGTGCGGCGACATCACGTACATCGCGACGGAGGAGGGCCGGCTCTACCTGGCCACTGTCATCGACATCGCCTCCCGGCGTCCGGCCGGCTGGGCGACTGCCGATCACCTGCGAACCGGTCTGGTCGCCGATGCCCTCAAGGCCGCCTGCCGCCGGCGTCGCCCCACCCGTCCGGTGATCTTCCACTCGGATCGCGGCTGCCAGTACATCAGTCGGCAATTCGCAGCTCCGGCCGACGAGTTCGGAGTTCGGCTGTCGGTTGGCCGCACCGGACAGTACCGGGACAACGCGCTCGCCGAGTCGTTCTTCGCCACCATCAAGCGCGAGTTGCTCGGCATCGCCGCCTGGCCCAGCAGGGCCGCCGCTCGCGCCGCGATCTTCGACTTCATCGAGAGCCGGTACAACTGCATCGTCTGCACAGCAGCCTTGGTTACCCCGGTCCCGCCGAATACGAGACCGCACTCGCAGCCTGACCACCACACCAATGGTGCCCGTCACAGCGGAACAAGCTCAGCGCTGATGTTCGCGACACCGCTATTCGCCGGCTTCACGAACTGGATCACGCCGCTGCAGACCGGCGCGCCTGATGTGGCGTTCCCCCGGTGGAACGCGCTCGCGGCGGTTCCGTGTTGCGTCCTACTGGGCAATATATCTAGGGCTCTTCGGTGGCGGGTCCTTCTTCGGTCAACCCGTTCCTGGCCTTGATCACCGGAGTGATGAGCAGGTCGTACACGACGATACCGATGACTCCGCCGATGAGTGGACCGACAATGGGAATCCACCAGTAGCCGCTGAACCATTCGAAACTCCCGGGGAGAGCAATAGATCCCCAGCCTTCGAAGAATGTGAACAATCGGGGGCCGAAGTCCCGTGCGGGATTGATCGCGTACCCGGCGTTGGTGCCGAAAGTCAAACCGATCGCGACGACCACCAGGCCGATGAGGAACGGGCCGAGATTGGACATCGGAGCCGTATTGCGGGTGTCGATGAGTGCACAGATCAGCAGAAGCAGGATTCCGGTCCCCACGATCTGGTCGAGCAGGGGTCCCCACCATGAACCTCCGAAGTATTCGGCGGGGAATGTGGCGAAGATCGAATATGTGCCGAGAGATTTGTCCCGTGGGACTCCCGCCTTGGCGTTGGCCGCGTCGATCGCCCACCTGTAGGACGCGTAGACGAGCGCAGCGGCGACGAAGGCGCCCACGACCTGCGCCAGCCAGTAGGGCAGGACCTTCCGCCAGGGGAAATCCCTTCGAACCGCGAAGGCGAGGGTCACCGCGGGGTTGAGGTGGGCGCCGCTGATGCCGCCGGCCACGTATACGCCGAATACCACGGCGAGGCCCCAGCCCCACGAGATGATGAGCCAGTTGTCGGCCCCGAAGTCCGCGGTTTGTCGGCCTGAGCCGGGCAGACCGACGACTGCGACGGCCACCGACCCGATGCCCAGCAGAAGCAGGACGAACGTTCCCAGGAACTCGGCAACCATCTCACCGCCGAGGCCTTCTCGATAACCGCGTCGATGCACAGTGCGTTCAGCCATCGGCTCTCCCTAGTCGGAATGGAACATACCTGCCATCGGAAACGTAGGCGGAGGGGAGCCCAGCGGAGTGAGCCTGCTGGCGAGTCCCCAGAATTTCCCCCCGGTGGAGCACAGCCGAGCTGCGCCAATTGCCCCGCGGACCGCTGAACCGAGCCGGGGATCGCCGAACGGCCCACAAATCGACGCCTACCAGTGCCTGTAAGGTCCGGAGAGGGGACGTAGGTGCGGCTGCCCGACGTATCCGCGTCCAGCCGCGCTGCGGAGATTCAGGCGGCGACGCGGCCCGGGGGCGGCAGCAGTCCGGCGCCGAGCCAGCGTGTCGACTCCAGGACGTCCATCGGGTGTCCCAGGCCTTCTGCCCTGGCGGGTTCGGTCGGGCATAACAGGTCCTACAGGGACGGGTGTTGGCGCACCTCACCCCTCCCGGCGGCGTGCGTGAATGAGTCGGCAGGAGACGGGGTTGGCGGGCTCGGGGGCGTCAAGGGCGTCGATCCGTTCAACGACGAGACCGTGGCGTGTGAGCAGGGATTCCCAGAGGCCAGGGGTGAGGACCCACATGTGGACTGTGAGGCGGTCGCCGTCGGCCGGCGGCAGGATCTCAGGGCGCGGCGTCATCGTGCTGGAGGGCGGCGTTCCGGCGGAGTTGGTGTGCAGGACGGAGGAGTCCACGGCATCGATCAGCGCACCGCGTTCGCGGCGACGAGCGCCGCGAACCTCCCCATCCCGCACCCCAGATCCAGCACCCTCCGGTCCGCGACGTCGCCAAGGACCTCAAGGCCCGGGCGCAGCACGTGCCGCCGTACCGGGATACCTCGTCGGTCAGGTGCTCAGGGTCTGGCAGACAGGGCAGAGCTCGTGGCGGCCATCGTTCACCACGCTCCCCCAGCCGCGGCACTCGTCGCAGTCGCGAGCTAGGGCAATGCTCGCTCGGGGGCGGGAGCGTTGGGGTGGGCTCCAGTGGGCATCAGGGCATTTTCCTCGGGTAGAGGCTGATGTTAGCAAAACTATGACATCTCCCGCACAAATATGCCATGTGTGGCTGAGTGCTTCAGTTGGCGGATCAGTGGCTGAGTTGGCGGATCTCACCGGCTTGCTTGTGGGGCGCAGTAGCGCCGGGGCCGGTAGGCCACGGCTCTGCGGGTTCCTGGTTGCGCAAGAGCGTTGAGTGGAGCACTCCACTTCAGCGAGGCACGCTGTACCTATGCGGTCGCTCTTCCGCTCAGCTTCTCGACTGGGAGCGGGCGGTCACAGTGGGGTCCTCTTCACGCTGGCGAAATGTGTGCCGTTCGCGATCGCGCTGGCCGTGCTGGTCATCGAGCTCTCGCCTGCACACTTCATCTACACGGGCCCCCTTCTCACCGCGATGCCTGCGCTGGCCGCGGTGACGATGGGCCCCAAGGGCACCGCCTCGGCGGCGGCTCTCGCCTTGGCGATCAGCGTGACCACCGCCACCTACAACCAGGCCTGGGGCACCCTTCAGGTCTATACCAACTTCCTGGCTCTGGCCCTGGTGTCCGTGGCCGGATTCATCATGAGCAGCGCCGTGCAGACGCGTAGGCAGAGCGAGCTCGACCAGGTTCGCCGGATCGCCGTGGCTGCCCAGGGGGTCGTACTGCGGGATGTACCCGCGCGGCTGGGCCCGGTCCGGGCGGCCAGCCTGTGCCTCGCAGCTGGGACGGGGGCACAGGTCGGCGGTGATCTGTACGAGGCCGTGGAGACGCGGTACGGCGTCCGGATGATCGTGGGGGACGTCCGGGGCAAGGGGCTGACTGCCATGCGCGCGGTCGCGGTGGCGCTGGGCGCGTTTCGCGAGGCCGCGCACTACGAGGATGACCTGGTGGAGGTCATGAACCACTGCGCGGCCGCGCTGCGACGGGAGATCGCCGTCCCGGGTGCGTACGCTCAGGAAGTCCTGATGGAGGGATTCACCACCGCGCTCGTGGCCCAGGTGCCGGACGAACCCGTGGTGCAACTGGTCAACCGTGGCCATCCGCCTCCGCTGGTAATGCACCAGGGCACGGTTCAGGCCCTGATGCCCGCCTCGCCACTGCCGCCTCTCGGCCTGGAAGACCTCTTCAACGGCCCTCCCGCCAAGCCCGAGAGCTATCCGTTCGTACCCGGCGACCGTCTGCTGCTGTACACCGACGGCGTGATCGAAGCCCGCAATCGCGACAACGACTTCTTCGCCCTGCCGGAGACCATGGAGGGGATACGCGCCGGCGCCACCCCGCCGGAGTTCCTGGCAGAACTGCACCAGGCATTGATCCGCCACACTGAGGGGCCCTTGGCGGACGATGTGGCGATGATCTTCGTTGACCGGGTCGATGAAGAAGTCGGCAAGCCGATCGGCGCAGCTGCCACCTCTTCACCGGACAGGCCGCATTGACTACCTCCCGCAGGGCTCCCACCTCTGCGCGGGCGGCCTGCCCGCCCCCAGCGGCAGCGGCCGCCTGCAGCCGAGACGATGTGGGCCGCTCTGATCTCAATCGCCCCCGCCTGGCGCGACGACCCTGAGCTGCCCGCCGACCTAGGTGTGCTCGTCGGCCTCGGTGCGAACGGCGCGGACGCTCCCGCCGGTGTGCAGGGTGACAGGTGCCTGATCGGGTAGCCCGCCGCCGGGGGACTCGGCGCCCCAGTTCGGCCCCAGCATTGGCCGAGTCCATGAGCACCGCCGGGCCGTCCGTTGTCCAGATTTCGCAGTCCTCCCAGACGATGGAGGAATCCGCGAGGACGCGGCCGACAGCGGTTACCAGCTCAGGCGCTTTCCGAGGCGTACGAGTTGGAGCCGTAACGGCGAGGCCGACGTGGCCGCCGAACATCGGCGGCCACGTTCCCGGGGAGCCCTGCCCCGCCCCGTCACCGCACCGCCGCCGGGTGAGGAGCGGCCGAACGAAGCCATCGTCCTGGCGAGGCGGCGAGAGACTGCCGAATGGATGAACCAGACATTTTTGATGCGTTTGGTAATTGACGCCACATCACACAATGGCAATTCTGAAGCGCACCCAAAGAAGCCATTTGTATGAGGGGAGGAAGAATGCTTTCCGTTTCAAAGTGCGGTGTGGTGGCGGCAACGGCGGTCTCGCTGGCAACTCTCTCGAGTTCTGCCTCTGCATCCCATGACCCGTACTCCCTGGACATGGTCATGGGCAGAGGGCGCACAGAGGTCATCCGACTGACTTCGACGAGCACGGGAACCACGGTGGTCGACAACGGTGCATCCGGACCCGGGATCGGCGATCAGATCATCATCACCGCGAACCTCTTCCGCAACGGTGTCGGCTACGGCACCGAGGGGGCGCTGTGCACTCGAGTGGCAGCAGCAACCACCCTCTGCTCGGGCACCTTCAGCCTTCCCCGTGGGCAGGTGTCATGGCAACACCTGAAGACCACCCCCATGGGCACCCCGCCCAGCGACTTCGACATCGCCATCACCGGCGGCACCGGTGCGTACGCCACTGTCCGCGGCTACGCCCGCGTCGCCCGCATCGCTGAGTCGGGCGGCGCCCTCGCCCTCTATCTCCTGCACTGACCCCTCTCGCCACAGCACGCCCAGGGCTGAGCTTGACACATGGCCAGAGCGCCCTCTTGACCACCGCGCTGAGCGGGAGTTGTGCGACAGCCTCGCGCGTGCCTCACCGGCGTTCCGTAACCGGCCGTGAGGAGAGAACCCGACCTGACTGATCGCCCGAGAAGTCAGCGGATGTATGCGCGATTGTCCCCACTCAAAATGCAGATTGGCTGTCGAGCATGCTGTCAACGGTGAGTGCGCCCGCCGTAGTTGCACTCAGCCAGTCCGCCAAGTCGATGCCCTGACGCCAGTGCTCGCCCTCGTGGGTGCACCACATCGCCCGAAGCCTCCGTTCGCCACCTCCAGATAGAGGCGCCGCAGCAGAGGCGGAAGAGGGAATCCGATGACCTTCTCCGCCTCCGTGACCGCCTCCAGCGTCGCTGGTGCCGACAAGCCGCGAGCCCCGGCACAACCGCGGACAGCCGCGGACCGCCTCGACAACCTCATCATCCGTCACGAGAGCAGCTTCCAAGGCTCTCCGGGCGGCGTACGTGGAAGAGTCGGCAGGAGACGGGGTTGGCGGGCTCGGGGGCGCCCCTCGACCATGTCCAGCAGCCTCGCCGGCCCGGTCTTCTCACAAATGGGGGTGAGATCGATGATCACGGTGACGTACTTGTCGCCAAACCCGGTGTGCCTCCAGACATGCTCGTCAACCCCGATCGTGGTGACACCGTCGAACCGGTGAGGGTCATCGATCAGACGTCGCTTGCCTTCGGCGAGGATCGCGCTGTTCGCGGTATGCCAGGACACCCCCAGCCCTGCGGCGACGCGACTTACGGTGAGGTGATCGACCACGATGCCCTGCAGTGCCCACTCCAGCCCGCCCCGGGAGATCTTCGCCCACGGCGCAGCCACCTTCGAGGTGTCCTGCCGCCACGTCCTCTCGCACGAGTCGCACCGATAGCGGCGTACCCGCACCAGCAGCGTCGTGGGGCGGTGCCCGAACGGCTCATGCGCCAGCCGCCGCGTGACTGTGTCGCGCACCACGCCCTCTGACCCGCACTTCCGGCACCACGGATCCGGCTCGGCGACTCGGCACTCGATCACCGCCTGATCCGGCTCAAGGCGTTGCCCGACGGCTTCCAGACCGAGTTCATCGAGACGGCAGAACGTGGTCAGACAGGGCGC
>NZ_JBVHDR010000060.1:0-7348 GCF_055563295.1 Streptomyces sp. NPDC002868
CCGGTCCGGCAGCAACGGCTCGATCCGCGCCCACTGCGCGTCAGTCAACGGCACATCTGGGCCAACGATCAGATGATTCAAACGAAACGGCCTAGGTGCGCCGTGCCGCCGCCCTGCGAGCACGACACGCACCAGAAGACCGGCAGCATGGGAACAACATCATGAGCAAATCCAGCGATACCGCTCTCGGCTGCATAGGCTGCATAGGCGTTGTTGTCGTGTTCGGCTTCATCGTCACTTCTATGGCCTCCAAGCTCGACATCGATGACGGGCCGTCATCAGAGCCCTCACCACCCCCCACCGTGGTGATGACGACCGTCACCCCATCCACCCCCAAAGCCAACGCCGACGCGCGCTGGTGGCAGCAGCACCGGCCCAAAGCCAAGGCCGGCGCGCACTGGTGGCAGCAGCACCGGCGTCCAGGCGGGCATCCAGTTCGGATACGCCTGCTCGCCTGTCGGCGCTCTCGGCACCGCCGAAGACGGACGTCCCGCCAAATGCTTCATGGACAAAGACGGCCGACCCCGGTGGGGCTATGACTCGAACCGTGGCTAGAACCTTCGGTTGATCTTCTCGGGCGCTCGACGCTGGCGTGGCTGGAAGCAAAGCGTCGCCGCCCAACCAGTCCGGATGTGCGATATCCCTCGAGTTCCTGCGCACATGCTGTACCGCTTTGGCCTGTGGCCAGGAATTTTTCCCCGGGTCGGACGGGCGCCAGGGCGGTGACGTTCCTTCAGGAATGCCGAGTTCCCCTCACCTTGACCGACTATCCCTCGACCTATCGAACGCGAGGGAACTCGAGTCGGCGCTGGCCGGCGTGCGGACCGAGCCCAGCCCGCGGCCCGCGGTTACACCGGTGGGGGGTCGGGGTGACAGGCCAGCCATTGCTGCAGTTCGCGGTGCCGGAACTGGTAGGCGGCGCCCGCGAAGCGCAGCAGCCCGGCGGCACAGGCCCAATTCAGGAAGGCTCCGAGCCTCCTTGGCAGTTCTCTCCTGGAGCACAGCACGAAGGCGAGGTACCGGCGTCCGGATTGAGCACCGAACCCGACCCCAAGCATGAGCCCGACCGCGAGCCCGATCAGGAGCCCGTCTGCGAGCCCGGCCCCGAGCATGAGCCCGATCAAGGCGCCGACCGCGGGCACAGACATGAGAACGTACGCGAACCCTCGCAGAAGATCACTACGGATGACGCTACGGGGCCGTGCACTCATTGGCGGCTCGCGCTCGAATGGGTCCTCTAGCCCAAACACGACCCCACAGATGACCCCGCACACCAGCACGGCTGCGAACCCGCCCTGGAACCCCGTCTTGAACCAGAACAGAAACGTGGACGCGAGCCCACCCAGGAACCCCAACACGAGCCCTTCGCATCCGGCTTTGGTGCGCAAATATCCCCAGTGCACACGCGCGGGCGGTGCCACCTCATCCCGTGCCGCCCAGATGCAGGCCGCGAACGCGGAGAACGCGAACGCGATCAAAACGGGCCAGGTCAGTATGCCGATGGCCCATACAAGCGGGAGCGGCAGCAAGACCACGAGCGTGGTCAGCGCGGCGTCGGTGGCGCGCACCCGGCGGGATCCGGCCAGTGGCCACAACTGGTGCAGGACCAAGTCGGTGCGGGGTCCGGCCTCTGGCCACAACTGGTGCAGGACTAGGGCGATGCGGGGACCGGTGCCCGCCCACGCCGGTGCCTCCGCGACGGGGGACGGAGTGTTCAGGTAGGCGGCGAGGCGGGCCAGCCAACTGTGGACATCGGCCGCGGTGTAGGGGCGGCGTGGGCGCGGGTGGAGGGCTGTGGCGGCGGGGACGAGGCGGGCCAGTAGGTGTTCGTCCAGGTCGGCTGGGGTGGCGTGGCGGAGCAGGTCGGCGGGGTAGCCATGCTGGGCGTAAACGGTGGCGGCCAGGCTCAGCCGCCATGGCGTGGACAGTGTCGTGGCCAGCGTGCCGGTGGGGTCACCGTCCAGCGTGTCCAGGACCGGCTGCCACCGCGCGGGGTCGGGGGTGCGCTGGAGCAGATAGGTGCGGGCGGTCACAGGGGTGAGGTGGTCGATGTCGATGCGGGCCGCGTCGAGCAGCCGGGTGCGGCTGCCTAGGGCCTCGTAGTGGCGGGTGCGGCAGGTCAGAATTACCGGTCCCGCGGCGCGGCCGTTTTGGTAGGCATTGAGCGCGCCCAGAGCGGCCTGGGCGCGCGGGGCGTCGGGAGAGGGAGTGCCGTCGGGTGCGGTGGGGTCCATCTCGTCCAGCCCGTCCAGCACCGGTAGCACGCGGCGCTGGCGGATGAGTTCCCCGGCCATCTTGGCCGTCCAGTCGTAGACGTCCACCAGGTGGCGGGCGAGCCACACGGGCAGGGGGATGGTGGTGTCCCACTCGGCCAGCGACAGGCGCACCGGGACCGGGTCCCCCTCCTCCCGGCTCTCGACAAGGGCCAGCATCAGCTCCAGCGCCAGCACTGTTTTGCCTGCCCCCGGCGCGCCGGTGACCACCAGGCGACGCGGGCAGGTGTGACGGAAGTACGAGGCCACATCCGGAAGCGGGGTCCCCTCGAGCAAACGCCCCGCGCTGGCCGGGGCCACCGCCGCCCGCCCCGGCTCCGGGCGCAGGGTGAAGGTCAGATTGATCCTCTGGGTGTCGTCCCCGATCAGCTGCCGCAACTGCCGCTGACCGTCCTCCTTCACCTGCTCGGCCAAGGTCGACGCCCAGCCGCGCGCCTGCTGCGCCAAATCACCACGAGGCAGCTGCGGCAGGCCCACCACGGAGACCACCAGCGCCGCCACGCCTACGGGTAGCCCGATCAGGCCGGCGGTATCCGAGGGGTCTAGGTCGCTGTTGGCCAGCTGCACCACCGCGTACAGCACGCTTGCCGCCACTGCAAGCCCACCGAATGTGCGCAGCCCCACTCGCCAGCGCCTGTACGCGCGGCCTCCGATCCTCGCCATGCTTTGATCATGACCGTTCCGGTGATGCCCAGGGGTCCGCCATGCCGGAAGGCAAAGGGCGTGAAGGCCGCGGCCCACGGCGTGCGGCGGAGGTGGTGGAACACGTCCGGCATCCCGACAGTTCACCCCGCACCCACGGGCACAGGACCGGGAACTGCAGCGATGGGCTTTGGGGTTCCCGCCGAGCACCGTCGGGTTCCCAGGAACCCACGGGACTCCAGGCCCCGGACTCCTACCTCGGACGCCAGGGGGCAAGTAACCGGCAGGTAGCCCCGTCCGCGTCCACCGTTTGCGTCGTTCCGCCCCTGGCCGGTTGGGGGCATCCCCCTGGGGTGGGAGGTCCACCTCGCCGGGGGACAGGGCGGCGCGCGCTGGTGACGGTCGAGCCCGGTCGATGTTCGGGCAGCAGCGAGTAGTCGGCGGGCCATCGGAAGGACGACGAGCCCCGGACCCGAGCGGGTCCGGGGCTCGCGTTAGGACTGTGACCCAGGTCGGTCAGCAGCCGTATGGGGTCGATGTGTAGTACGCCGTCAGCATGTAGTAGACCGAGCTTGACGGGTCGGTGCGGAAGAGGTACTTGGATTGGCTGGTCCGTTGGAAATACACGGGGCGCTTGCTCCCCCCGTACTTCACGTTGAGGGTGGTGCCGCTGTATCCCTCGTCATAGAGACTGACGTCCGCTCTGCCGAAGGTCGCCGGTCCGACAACACCGTCGGCGGTGAGCCCATAGGTCTGCTGCCACCGTTTGGTTGCCGCCTCGGTTGTCGGCCCGAACTGGCAGTCGATGTCGGACACGCTGAGGAATCCGTCGGCGTACAGGATCGACTGCCACAGGCCGGTGGCGCCGCTGTTGGCATACGTGCCGCCACGGCGCAGCGTGCCCTCGTCGCCGAAGTCGTCCAGGACGGAGCCCGATCCGGCGACGTAGCCCTGAGCGGACGAAGCCTGCGCCGTGGGGCTGAGCAGCCCGGCGGCCAGCACTGTCGCGGCTAGGGCCGTTCCGGTGGCCAGTGCCTTGCGCTGGCCAAGCCACTTTAGACTTTGCATGCATCCCCCTCTGAGTGGTGGTGCTGTGCTGATGGGTGTGACGGTTCGCACACAGTTTCGGTTCCAGTGCTCGCCTCGTCTGGCCAGCGGTCCTGAAGGGGCAAGTGCCGGAAAAGGAGGGTCTGTCGACACTCCGCCCGCCAGAGCGTTTCCGCAGGTCGGCAGTGTCGGCAACCCGTGCCGGTAATCAACGTCGGCAACGGTGGACGCGGACGGGGCTACCTGCCGGTTACTTGCTCCCTGGTATCCGAGGTAGGAGTCCGGGGCCGTATTCCTTCGGCAGCGCGACTCCCGTGCTCTGATGCAGGCGGGCCAAGTCCTGTCGGTCCTTGTCGGTCAGCTCGTATCCGACGTGACAGAGCACTTGGGTCTCCGCGTCGACGCACCGGAACTCGCGGGCCACCAATGCCGCCGGTCACCGGCGCCGGGTAATGGAAACGGCCGCCGTCCGGCAGCAACTGGTGCCCGCCGCCTGCGGTGGTCGGCCTGACCGGATGAAGATCGATCTCCCGCCCTGCAGCGTCAGCCACGGCAAGTGCGGTGGGCAACCAGACCCGAAGGACCACGGTGAAGCCGGCCTGTTCCAGCAAGGCCCGCACCACGTCGATCTCCTCCAACAGCACCACGAGGTCGAGAAGCGGGTCGCGGCGTGCGGCGGCCAGACGCCGGTGCAGAGCCAGGGCGTGAACGGTCCAGCCGGTCAACGGCAGTGCGGCGGCGGTCAGTAAGAGGGTGCGCTGCCCGATGCGGGCCTGTATGCGCAGGGTGGACGCCATACTTGGGTCCTTCGTCTCGTCGCGTACGGGATGGGTGGGCCCGGGACGGGCGGATGGTTTGGACGCCTTGTCGTCCGTCCCGGGGCAGAGCTACAGCTCGAAGTCGCCGGTGCGAGTCCAGCTGTTCGGGTTGTGCCAGCGGCCAGCAGTCGCGGCGGGCCAGTCGAGCTCCCAGCCGGGCCGGTAGCCGCAGGCTCCCCAGCCGTCAGGCCGACCGTGGGGGATCTCAAGTCCGGCCTGCTGCGCGGCGCGTGCCACGTCGTAGACCTCGTGCGCGATCCGTACGGCGGCGCTGCGGCTTTCGGCCTGGCCGGTGAAAACGTGCACACCGCGCAGGCCGGGCTGGGCGGTGCTCCTTATCGGGACGCCGACCTCGAAGTAGGGCAGGGTCATGACGTCCATCTCCCTTCGCGTGCTGGTGGTGAGGGGCCCCACCGCGACCACCCCCGCCCCGTGGGTGTGCGGAGGCCGGGACGGCACGGAACGTCCATCACGCCCGGGGCGCGGCGGGGTCAGAACTCCAGCCGGACGGTGATCGGGGTGCGGGAGTCACCGGCGCTGGTGTGGACGGTGCGGCGGTGCGGCGGTGCGCGCGAGGCTGGCGGCTCCGCCCTGGATCGGGAGGTGGCAGGCCGGGCAGCCCTGCGCCCAGGTGTCCCCAGCGGGTAGATCCGCCGGGGTCAGCGGGTGCGGGTCGGTACTCATCCCCGGATTGCCTCCGCGAGCTGAGCCTCCGGGTCGGCGCGGCCCTCGGGATCGTCCTCCTGGTCCTCGTCGTCGTGCGGGCCGTGGACGGTGCAGACGACGTCCGGGGCGCTGTCCATGTCGCCGGTCAGCGCGCGGTGCTGGTCGGTGATGCTGGAGACCGGTGCCCACGCGTAGCCGTCGCATTCGGGGTCGACGGGGCAGGGCAGCAGGACGTCGAAGCCGATGTCGCCTTCGCCGTCGACGTCCGTACGCAGGGCGAGGGTGAGGTACTGCTGACCGAGGCGGATCTCCGCGACACGGTCACCGCCCGCCACATCCGAGCCGGGCTTCCACCGCCACAGCGGCCCCTGCGAACGGCTTAGTCCGCCGACCCGGCGGCGGAATCGTGCGCAACGAGTCCATGCTGGGGGGTCGGGGAGCCTCAGACGACACGGCCCCGCGAGCGCGGGCCGTGTCGCAGGGGCGTGTGTACTGGATGCGGGACTGAGGGAGTGGATCTAGGCTGGAAATACCGGCATCGAAGGGCTCGCCCTCATGAAATCGAGATTGAAGATTCTCATTTCCATTGCGTCCGTGGCCGTTCTCGGCGCGAGCGGTATAGCGAGTGCTGAAGACCTGACGCCCAGGGAGATCTACGAAAAGGCAGCACCGGCGACGGTGCACGTGTTTGGCAGTCGAGGTAGCGGAACCGGGTTTGTGTACGATGCAGAGAATCGACTCATTCTGACCAACTCCCATGTAGTCGAGGGCCAGTCGGTGCTGAAGGTGGCCTTCGACGGAGGAGAGCCGGTCCCAGCGCGGCTGCTCGGCAGCGATCCATGTCAGGACGTGGCGGTTATGCAGCTGTCCTCGCCTCGGCCTGGTTTGGAGCAGATCGCGCTCGGCGACAGCGAAGCCCTCGAACCGGCGGATGCTGTGACGGCTCTGGGGTACCCGTCGGCGCAGGGGGACGCCACTCGCCAGAAAGCCGTCTACACGGACGGCTCGGTTCAAGCGACTGACGTGGAGACGGAGGGCGCTCCCTCCATCCCTAAACTCGCCTCCACCACTCAGCACGACGCCACGATCAACCCCGGCAATTCGGGAGGCCCCTTGCTCAACGGTGAAGGCGAGGTGGTGGGCATCAACACTCTGGGGCCAGCGCCGGGCGGTGCGGTGGAGTCCCAGTAGTACGCGATCAACATCGACCACGTGAAGCCCATGCTCGAGGGATTCGAGGCGGGTGAGAGCAATAACAATCCGGGATGGGGCCTGGTTTCACTGCAGGATCCCAACTTCCCGAACGACCTCCAGGATCCAGAAGCCGCCGCAGGCGATCAGAAGAAGCTGCTCGAAGCCGGTGTCAAGGGCATGATGATCACACGGGTCGACACAAACTCGCCCGCCAGCCGGGCGGAAGTCCGGGCAGGACAACTGATCACGTCGATCAAGGGCGAGGCGGTGGCATCCATGCCCGAGGTCTGTGATCTCCTACAATCGACCTCGCCGAACGAGACGTTCCAGCTGGCAGGGCTGTTCCTCTTCACCGGCGAGGAGGAGCAAGGGAGGCAGTCTCTCGACGAGTGGGAAACCAACATGACGATGGAGTGACCCGACGTCAGCCAGCCTTGTCCGCGTACCCCTTGACGGCTCGCGGAACACCGTCCCCCTGCTCCAGTTACCTGTGGACCCCGCAACGGGAGAGCTCGGCGGCCTCTGCTGCAGGACTCAACGAGTAGAAGCCATCTCAATTTGCGAGTGCGGTGGCAGATGAGGGTGCAGGCGATGCTCGTGCAGCCGCAGTGAAACCTTTCGGCTGGCCGGACGGTAGTGTCCGCATGTGCGTTGATCTTCCGGGCGGCGGCCAAGCGCCGCCGCAGACGGTGCGGGCGGCCCCGATGC
>NZ_JBVHDR010000061.1:0-7001 GCF_055563295.1 Streptomyces sp. NPDC002868
TTGGACGCATGGGGTGAGGACTTGGACCTGATGCGACCGCAGTAGGAGCGCGCCGCGGGAGCTCCCGTACCGCCACTTTGGCCGCCGCCGACTGGGCGTCTCGCCCACTCAGTCGACTGCGTAGGGGCAGTCCGGAGTCGGCAGCCGCCTCGGCAAGCGCAAGGCGACCGCCTTCAGCTAAGGCACGCACTTGTAGGTCGGGCATAGCCGACGGGCAGCCGTTCATCAATCGGGTGGTTGATGAACGGAGGCATCCCCTGCTGCCCGTCGCCAGTTGGCGAGGCGGTTCCGGGTGGTGAGGGTGTCGGGGTGGTCGGGCCCCAGTACCCGCTCCCGGTCCGTCAGCAGTTGCTCAAAGGCGGCTGCTGCGCCGGCCGCATCCCCCGCCTTCCCCTTGAAGTTGGCGAGGCTGTGCCGGGTGTAGAGCGTGTGGGGGTGGTCGGGTCCCAGTACCCGCTCCACGTCCGCCAGCAGTTGCTCAAAGGCGGTTGCCGCGCCGGCCGCATCCCCCGCCTTCCCCCTGAAGTTGGCGAGGCTGTGCCGGGTGTAGAGCGTGTGGGGGTGGTCGGGCCCCAGTACCCGCTCCCGGTCCGCCACCAGCTGCTCAAGAGCGGCTGCCGCGCCGGCCACATCCCCCGCGTCCCCCCTGAAGCCAGCGAGGTCGTGCCGGGCGGTGAGCGTGTGGGGGTCGTCGGGCCCCAGTACCCGCTCTTGGTCCGCCAGCACATGCTCAAGAGCGGCTGCCGCGCCGGCCACATCCCCCGCCTCCCCCCGCCAGTAGGCGAGGTTGTGCCGGGCGGTGAGCGTGTGGGGTGGTCGGGCCCCAGATGGTGCTGGGTGTCGTTGGCCAGCTGCTGGAAGTAGTGGAAGGCAGCTGTGGTCTGGCCAGCCTTGCCGAGGCTATGACCAGCATGGCCGAGCACGGGGTGGGCGTCGGGCTGGTACAGGGCGTCTTCGGCGTGGAGGGTCAGCGCTTCGGTGTTGGCGCGCAGGGCCTGGGCGAGGGAAGTGTCGCGTTCGATCTCGGGCCAGGCGGCCATCAGGGCGTCGGCGGCCGTACGGGCGAGTCGGTCGTGCTGATCGGCGGGGAGGGGGTCGCGGACGGCGCGTTGGAGCAGCTGGTGGACGCGGACAGTGTGGTGTGGGCTGCTGGGGTTGTGGTCGATCAGGCTCAGGCGGTTTAGCGCACGCAGGGCCTGTGTGGCTTCTGAGGCCGTGATCTCTTCTGCATGGGTCTGTCCTGGGGCAGCGGTGTGGTGTTGGGCGAGGCGGTTGAGAGCTGGCGGGCTGATCAGGACGGCGGCGGGGATGCCGTTGGGGTCGAGCATTGCGGCGAGCTGCAGCATGGGGCGGGCCAGACCCGCTGGGGGAAGTTGGTCAGCGCATTCAATGGACAGGGACCAGGTGGCGGCGACGTTGGTTGCCTGGTCGTCGGGGAGTCCGGAAGGGTCGGGCAGTACGTCGGTGAGGGTGCTTGCTCGGTCAGTCAACCGGTGCCGGTAGGTGGCGCAGTCCAGGCCGACGTCGAGGAGGTACGCGGCGGCCTGGGACAGTGCCAGCGGAAGGTAGCCGAGGTCGTCGGCGAGGCCGGCGAGCTGGTCGGGGGGCTCGTGGCGGTCGTGGGCGGCCAGAGCAGCGGTGAAGTAGGCGGTTGCCTCGTCGTCGGTGAACAGGCCCACCGGTACGAGTTGGCGGCTGTTTCCGGTGAGAGCGGCGTCGCGGCGGCGGGTGGTGATCAGAGTGCGGCCGTGGGTGCTGTCGGGGGGCCACAGGTTGCGCAGGTCGGCTGGGTCGGCGAGGTCGTCGAGTACGACCAGCCAGCGGCGCGTAGTGCCGGGTTTGGGCTCCAGCCAGGCCAGGAACGCGTGTGCCGCGGTCTCCAGGTCGGTGGGGTCGGCGCCGAGGATCTCGACTGCGGCCTGGGCGTAGCCGGTGACGACTGCGTCGCGGGTGGCGGCGGTGACCCATACCAGCGGGTCCAGCTTCCCGGCCTGCCACAGGGTTCGGGCGTGATGGGCTGCAAGCTGGGACTTGCCTACTCCGCCGAAGCCGGTCAGCACCTGGGCGTGTACGACGGTGTCCCCGCCGTACGCTGCGTGCTCCAGCTGCTGGGCGGTGGCACGGTCCCGGAAGCAGTCGGCCTGGCGGGGCAGCACGCCGACCTGGTGCGGCCAGGTCACCGGGGGAAGAGGTGCGGCGTGGAACGCGACCCGCCCGCCGGGGCCGACATAGCCGACGGCGAGGCTGCGATCCTTGGCGGTGATACTTCCAGGTAGGCCGGCGAAGCCGGGCGTCGGGTCGAGGCTGGCCGGTCCGCTCAGTCCTTGGGCGGCTCCGGCCTCGGAGGGGGGCTGATGTGCGCACCCCCTTCGATGACCTGGGCCGCGATTGAGCTGTCCTCGGCATGGATGCTCACGTTGTGGGCTGCCGCCAGTCCGCCTGTCATTCCGCCCTGCGGGGCGTGTTCGTTCAGCAGTGCACGCAGCTGGTCAGCGGCTTGGCTGCGGTCTGCCTCGTCCAGGTTTTCCAGCATGGCCTCGATACGGGCCTGCCAGGAGGCCTGCTGGCCGATCCGCGCCCGCTCTGCCTCGGCCGGGTCGGTGGCCTGCAGGGCGGTAGCGGTCTGGTCGAGGCGCTCCAGCTCCGCCTGCTCTCGCTGGGCATCGCCCCGCCCGAACCAACGCGCAACCGCGCCCCGGAACCCGTTCCACGCATCGGTACCGGCAGCCTGCACCACCGCGGTGCCGCCAGCCACAGCCAGCGCTACCAGGGTCTCCAGCATCTTCCGGCCTCCTCACCTGAGTGGCCTCTCTAAAACCGTATCGCCGCAGAGAAGGACCGCAGGCAGCGCCTTGGAGGGAACACCCTCATGCTCATTGTCCAACGTCTTCTACTAGTGGGCACCCGCAACTGCCACGCGGCGACGAACTCAATGTTGTATCTGATGCAATTCAGCGCGTTTGTCCAGACCATCCACATGGTGGCGGCGCCCCACGCGGTCCAGGTGAGCCGCACGCCGTTGTTCCGGGAGAGGAATCCAAGGACCAGGGCTGCGATGCCGGTGGGCTGCCACAGCGTGTAGACGGTGGAGGCGCTGACGGCGAGTCCGGCGGAGTGCTGCGCGATGTACGTGCGGACCGGCTGGTCGATGACGGCCCACACGCCGGTGGAGGTGTCGGTGCCGACCTGCACCTTGGGCGCGGCGGTGAGCAGTTGGTGCAGCGCGTCCAGGACTACGGCACCGGCGGCCTGGAGTATCAGGACGACGAAGGAGAGGCCGGCCACGGCGAGCAGGGCCTTGATCCAGGGGGCCATGCCGTGCCAGCCGACCTCGGGCGCGGTGCGCACGTCCTCCCACAGTTCGTACAGGACGCCGTCCTCGTCCCAGGCGTCGTTCCACCACTCGCGCAGGGCGGCGAAGCGGGGCGCCTTGGCGGGTTCGGCCGGCACGGGGACGGGCGGGAAGTCGAGCGCCTGGTGGTTGTTGTCGTTGGACTGCACGGTGGGCAACTCCCTGTTGTCGCTGCGTGTTCACGGAGCGTGCGAATGGGTCAGGCTGTGGCCTGGGACCGGGAGAAGGGGGCGGCTGCGATGGGGTGGTTCATCCGCGATGAGCCGGAGGAGATCGTTTTCGAGGAGGTCGTCGACACGGACGGGCAGATCTGGCCCGCGTTCACCGACGACGACGGCGTGCTGTGGATCGACGTGGACGACGACGTCGAGGTGGTGGTGAACGGGGCGACGCCGATCCAGTCGGGTCCGAGCCGGTCTTCGAGGCGGCCTCGCAGGATGGTCCGTTGGCGGGCGATGGTTGCCGCCCAGATGCCGGTCGGCGTCATGTCGGGGTTGGCGAGCGCCCACTTGAGGCAGCCGTTCGCGATCGGGCAGGCCCGGCAGGCGGCATTGGCCCGTTCGACGCGGCCGGTGGTGTCGGCGCTGGTGTCGCCGTGCTCGTGAGCGAACCAGGCCGGGCTGGTCCTGCACACGGTGGGGGAGTCGCTGCGGGGGAAGGGGATCCGCGGATCGGCCTCGGCAGGGTGGTCATGCGGCACGCTCCATGGCGTGAGTTCCCGGACGCCCGGCCCGGCGGCCGTTGATCGTCGGCACCGTCGCGTGCTGGACGGTGGCGAGTACCGCGCGGCCGGAGTGCTTGCCCTCGTACAGGGCGGCGTCGGCCGCCCGCTGGAGCAGCGACAGGTTGGTGGTGCCGAGCGTGTCGGGGGAGGCGGCGCCGATCGACGCGGCGACGGCGACCGACTCGCCGTCTACGGCGACCGGTTCGGCGAGCAGCCGAACCAACTGCGCCAGGCGCAACTGGTGGCGGCCGGGGCCGGTTCGCAGGGTGATGGCGAACTCGTCTCCTCCCAGGCGGCCGACTGCCGCGCGGTTGCCCGCCCAGGCGGTGAGCCGCTGCGCGGTGACGGCAAGCACGGCGTCGCCGGCTGCGTGGCCGCAGCTGTCGTTGATCTCCTTGAAGTGGTCCAGGTCGCAGATGACCACGAGGGCGTCGTCGCCGTATCGGGCGGTGAGCTGGCGGGCCTTGGCTGTGTAGCCGTCGCGGCCGAGCAGCCCTGTCAGCGGGTCGCGGCGTGCCGCGGCCAACTTCCGGTGCAGCGCTACGGCGTGGACGGTCCAACCGGTCAGCGGAATCGCGAGTGTGGTCAGGATCAGGGCGCGATGCCCGGAGCGGGCCTGTAAGCGCAGGGCGGAGTCCATACTTGGGATCTCCCTTTCTCGTCTCGTGCGGGATGGGTGGCCCGGGACAGCCGACGAAGCCGCCAAGCAGTGCGGCTGTTCCGGGGCCTAGCTACAGCTCGAAGGCGGTGACGCGGGTCCAGCTGAAGGGATCGCCCCAGCGGCCGGCTTCCGCGGCCGCCCAGTCGGGCTCCCAGCCGGGGCGCAGTCCGCTGGCTCCCCAGCCGTCCGGCCGCTTGCCGGGGATCTCGCGTCCAGCGGTGTGCGCGGCGAGCGCGGCGTCGTACACCTCGTGCGCGATCCGCACCGCGTCCCGCTTCGACGACGCTTCGCCGGTGAAGATGTGCAGACCGCGCCAGGCTGGATTGCCGGTGTGGTGTATCGGGACGTCGACCTCGAAGTACTGATCCATGACGTCCATCTCCTCTCGTGGTGCTGGCAGTTGTGGTGGACCACCGCCGACCGCCCAAACCCGGCGGTCCGAGGTGGGCGATACGGAGCGTCGGTTTCAGGCGGCCAGCTGGTGCTTGGCCGGGGGGATGTAGCTGTTCGGGTCGGCCGGGGTGCCGTCGTGGCATTCCAGGCAGCAGCCGAAGGTCTTGAGCGGAAGGCAGAACACATACCGCCGCGAGCAGGTGGGACAGGTCTGTCTCGCTGCCATGGCCCGGTCCAGAGCCCACTCCTGAGCCAGCGTCGGAACGCGCTTGGGCTTGGCCAGGTCCTGGCACCACAGATTGGCCCGGGTGGGATGGATGCACGCCTGGCCGGGTCGGTAAGCGCACGCCTTGCAGCGCAGGACCGCGACCGGGTGGTGCCCGCCCGGACTCAGTCCCAGGTCCCGTAGCTGCCGCCGGGTGACCAGCCCCTCGGGGACGGCGCCGCGGTCGTACTCCGAAGTCAGCGGGTTCGCGGATTCTGACGCGCCTCTGCGGGTGAACCCGCTGGTGGGTGCGGGTGTGCTCGCGCTTGGGCACGCGGGTTGATGCCGCAGCGTGGCAACCGGGGCGATCCTCTGATCGTCTGTAGTGGCATGTTGGAGAGAACCCGACAGCATCGGCATGCTGACTTCGCCGCCGCGTCCGTCTTGGCGCTGCTCGATGTGCTGCTCGTCAGCGCTTTCCTGATGTTGGGGATGGATGGCATCTGGACAGCAGACTGGATGGGATATCCGGGCCCGATGGATTCGACCGGGGCGTCCTATCAGGGTGATGTTGCGTCGTTCCTGGCGTGGGCGTGCGCGATCACGGTGCTGCTCGCGGTGGTCTTGCGGAGCTGGGTATCGATGGTGGTGCAGCTCGTACTGCTTGGCGGCGGAGCCTTGTTCCTGGCCTCGCTGCCGACCTACTGGAGCAGCTGAGGCAGAGAGTCTTATGCCTGCGTGGGGTCGATGCCGAAGAGCTCCGGGTGCGCCGCGCGGACGTAGTGGATCGCCGTCGTGGCGGCGACTTCCCGAATCCCGCATAGACCGGCAAGTTGCCGGCGGAACTCGCAGAATCCGCCAGCAACTGCAGGAACCTCACACGCTCGGGTGGGAGTCCCGAAGAGCGCTCTCACCTCGTGACATGCACTGCTACTCTCCCGATCCCGTCTAAAGGAACCCGACGGAACTCCAGTTGGCAAGGTCGCGCTGGTGCGGGGCACGCGCTTGATTTCGCGGCGCCGCGTCCTGGCCATCACCAGCTCCAGGCACCGGGCAGTCGGCGGGGCGGGAACGGGTAGCGGGGTCCGGGACGGCGTGGTTGCGGCCGGCCGATCCGACGGCGCGGGCGGGGCGTGAGCACGAGCGGTTCCTCCAAGTCGGCTGCGAACAGGCAGCGCTGCGCCCCGTCGGCGAAGGAGTGCCGACGGGGCGCAGGACTGCAGGGATGACTAGGCAGCGAGACCGAGGGCCGGGCCGGTGCTGTGCGGGGCCGGGCTGGGCGTGGTGGGTGCGGTGTGCCCTGGTCGCGGCTGCTGCTGCGGGGTGGCGTCGGCGGTGCGGGTGCCGATCAGGTAGCCGATCAGTAGCCCGGCCGCGAGCAGCACCTTGTGCCGGTTCGCTCGCCACCACGTGGGCGGGACGGGCTCGGTCAGGACGCCTATCACTTTGGGTGCCTTCGGCAAGACGATCTCTCCTTCGACGGGTTCGGGATGGTGCAGCGGCCGGGCGGCCTGGCCCGCGCCCGACCCGTGTACGGGGTTCGGATGCGAGGCAGGTGGTCCGGAAGCGGGCTAGGCCGTTTCGTTTGAATCATCTGATCGTTGGCCCAGATGTGCCGTTGACTGACGCGCAGTGGGCGCGGATCGAGCCGTTGCTGCCGGACCGG
>NZ_JBVHDR010000062.1:0-6453 GCF_055563295.1 Streptomyces sp. NPDC002868
ACCTCGACAATCCTCATTCTTGCTGGTCAGAGGCGCTTTTCGTTTGTCTGACCACCCGTCGGACACCACGCTTCATGAAAGCGCGAGGCTAGACGCTGAGCAAGAAACGATGACCCGGGCAGGTAAACTCCATTCCGTCACGGCGTACCAAGTACCCTTGCATCGTGACGATGTACAAGACCGTCGATGTGAGTGTTGACGCGATGATTGAGGACCTCAGGACACTCGTCGAAATCGAGTCTCCATCGCGCGATCTCGACGCCTTGATGGCATCGGCCAAAGCTGTCGCCGCTGTCATCGAGAGCCGCCTTGGCGGGCAGGCCATCCTCGTTGAGAGCGAAGCCGGGCCGCACGTCCACTGGTCAGCTGGTGGCGATCCCAAAGTACTGATCCTCGGTCACCATGACACGGTGTTTCCGCTCGGCACCCTTGAACGCCGCCCGTTCATGGTCGAAGACGGGCATGCAACCGGCCCCGGGGTCTTTGACATGCTTGGCGGTTTGGTGCAGGCCGTTCATGGCCTGGCGACGCTCGCTGACCGGTCAGGCGTCGAGATCCTGATGACCGCCGACGAAGAGGTCGGCTCCCGCTCCTCTCGAGCTCTCATCGAAGAACGAGCCATTGCCTGCGGCGCTGTACTTGTGCTCGAGGGCGCCGCTGATGGCGGAGCCCTGAAGACCGGCCGTAAAGGCTGCGGCACGTTCCAAGTCTCTATCGCGGGCCGGGCGTCGCACGCAGGCCTTGAGCCCGCAGCCGGGGTCAACGCCCTGATCGAAGCATCACACCAAGTACTGGATATCGCAGCGCTTGGTCGACCCGACATTGGCACGACTGTTACCCCGACCGTCGCGTCCGCAGGAACCCTGGACAACGTCGTTCCCGCAGAGGCGACCGTCATCGTGGACGTCCGGGTCGAGTCGGCCGGCGAGAAAGAACGAATCGAATCTGCGTTCGCAGCACTGGTACCGCATCTCGATGAGGCGGAGATCGCGGTTCAGGGAGCTATCAGCCGACCCCCGATGTCTGAGTCGGCGTCGGCCGAGCTCTTTGCGGTGGCAAAGCAGCTGCTTCCTGACCTCGAAGGCAAGGCAGTCGGCGGCGGAAGTGACGGCAACTTCACGGCCGCATTGGGGGTGCCAACACTCGATGGCCTTGGAGCAGTCGGGGGCGGTGCCCACGCCGACCACGAGTACCTGGTGATCGAAGCCATGGCCGAGCGGGCGAACCTTGTTGCTGGACTGGTGAACGCGATTCAGAACGCATAGGAGAACGAGAGCATGCGCGACCTGTGAGCGATCACGCGAGGTCGCGATCTGCGATCACTGAGATTCGCGTTCGGTGATCGGGCCCGCTGCCGGCGGTGCGGTTAGCCGGCGGCTCCTTTCGTGGTCGGTGGCGGCGATTTCGGGCCCGTTGTGCTCGCAGACCCGCCAGGACGGGCCGCGGACGCTCCACGGGCTCGGCCGCCTCGCGGTCGAAGCGGAGGCGCACCATCGTTACGAGATGGGCCCGTTCCTGGTGACGTTCGTGCCCAGCGTGCACGTCAAGTCTTGGCCGGGGTCAAGGTGCCGAGTTGCGGCGAGGCCATCTGCGAACACGTGGGTGAGCTGCGACCCGATGGGTACGGGTGCCGGCAGGTGTGGGGAATTCGCATCGAGGTGGCCGGGGCGATGCTCTCTACCACCAGGGGTCGGCCGAGCTGCTTGACGACGAGGTGTCGCCGGGCGGCGTGGACCCGTTCCTTTGCGGTATCGCAGGCCGCTAGTTGTTGCGGGTGTCTTTGACAGGGTGAAGTGGAGCCAGTGCGGTAACGGGAACGGGAGCCACTGTTTCGGCAACGAGATTGGGAGCCACCCAGTCTGACGATCTGTGACATGCCGCTGATGGCGTAGTGGAACCTTTGGGCTGTTTGGCCGGGTCACGCTGTGGTCCTTTGATCACGGTCGTGTCAGGAGCCCGGGGGTGTACAGGTCGCGCGAGTGGATCTTCGAGCGGATCCGCCGTGACCGTCGGTTGGATCCGTCGGTCTCGGGCCGGACGCCCGCCCAGCGGTACAGGGTGTCGCGGAACACGGTGGCGAAGGCCCTGGCGCGAGGAGTGCAAGGCCACCGCGGTGGCCACCAACTCGCCGTTCGCCGAGTGGGACAAGATCTTCGCCGACCCGAGGCTCTGCGCGGCCATCGCCGACCGGATCACCTTCCGCTGCACGCTGATCCAGACCGGGACTGAGTCCTACCGGTTCCAGGCCACCGAAGCCGAGCGCAAGGCCCACACGGCATCCTCCTCCCGAACCTGCCCCTAGCCCCAACGTAACGGAGGTTGATCGGGAGCGGTTCGGGCGCGCGCCGTCCCGATTTCCTGCTCAGCTCTCCGTGTTGGGCTCTGTCGTTGTGGCTACTTTTGTTGCAGCCTCGTGCAGGAGGCCCGGGGCCAGGCGGCGGTGGATGGCGGAGAGCGGGGGCCAGATGAGGCGGCCGAGGGGTTTGTCGTAGTGCAGGTAGGTGGCCAGGGAGACCTGCCCTTCGGCGGTGTGGACTACGAGGTTGCAGCTCAGGAACCAGGAGGCGGTTTCGAGACGGATCCAGCTGTCGCCGCGTTCGGTGATGCGCCAGCCGGCCACTGTGTGCGGGGAACGGCCTGGGCTGAGGTGGAGACCTAGAAACCCGCGCCAGATCAGCTTTTCGGCGGCGCTGGGGACGTCGCCGAACATCGCCCGGGCCCACTGCTCCGGGGTCGCGTCGAGGCCGGTTTCGAGGGTGAACAAGTCGACGTAGTCGATGTCAGGCAGCGAGCTGAGGGCGAGGACGGACGCCGGGATGTTGTACGTCCCCACGGCGCCGTGGACCGTGGCCGAGTCGTTGCGGTTCTGCCACGCGCGTTCCCACTGGCGGGTCAGCGCCGGGTAGACGACGAGATGCCGGAACGGGGCGATGGCGGCCATGTACAGGCGTCCGAGCAGGCCGTTGGGCTTGACCAGGACGGCCATGCGCAGCTCGTGCCCGCCGGTGGCGGCCGGGGCCCAGCCGAGGTGCATGACCGCGTGGACGGTCTTGTTCGCCAGCTCGCGGGCGCACTCGTTGCCGAGCTCGTACACCGAGGTGAACGGGGAGTCCCCGGCGACCGAGCCGCCGGGGGTCTCGCGGAGATCGCGCGGCAGACGGTCGCGCAGCGGCGCTACGCGCGCCGCCCTGGGTTCGTCCCATCCGAAGAGGGCGCCAAGCTTCCAGCGCGCCGCGAACAGGAACCGTACCGGCCAGGAGCCGGTCCCCGGTCCGCCGGCCGCCTGCATCGCGGCGAGCATCACTGGGAAGTCGTCCGGTCCGGCTCCGGGCGCGCGGAAGGCCCACACGTCCTCCAGCCGGAAGTCGGGGGTGAGCTCGTGGATCCGCCACGGCTGATCGGTGTGGGCTGTGTCAGGGAGCCTCATTGCCACTGCAGCCTTTCCCTACCTCGAGATATACGCTGACGTATAAGACGAGGCTAGCGCGCGTTATACGGTGGCGTATATATGGCTGGGAAGTGAGGTGACGCACATGGTGGGCGCGGTTCGCACCCCGCGTGAGCGATGGGTCGAGGAGGGGCTGCGGGCGCTGGCCGCCGGCGGCCCGGACGCCGTTCGCGTGGAGGCGCTGGCGAAGCGGCTGGGCGTCACCAAGGGCGGCTTCTACGGCTACTTCGCCGACCGTGACGCGCTGCTCGGGGCGATGCTGGACAGCTGGGAGCGGGAGAGCACCGACGAGGTGATCGATCGCGTCGAGCGTGAGGGCGGCGACCCGAAGACCAAGATCCATCGCGCGGGCGTGCTCACCTTCTCCAGCGACCGCCTGCTCCCCATCGACCTCGCGATCCGCGACTGGGCCCGCCGCGACGAGGCGGTCGCCGAACGGTTGCGCCGGGTGGACAACCGGCGCATGGCGCTGCTGCGCGAGATGATCGGCACCTTCTGCACCGATCCCGACGAGGTCGAGGCCCGCAGCCTGCTCGCCTTCTGTGTGGCGATCGGCGCGCACTTCCTCGTCGCCGACCACGACGGCCGCTCCCGGGCCCAGGTCCTCGCCCGCGCTGGCGATCTACTGCTCGACCGCCCTAGCGGTGGCGGTACCAGTTGAGGGTCGCGGCCACGGCCTCGGCGTGCGGGGTGACCTCGAATGACGTGCAGGTCGTCCAGAACCTCGAGTTCAACCTCGACCCTCCGTCCCCCGGCATCCTCAACCGGGAGCTCCACGTCGACGTTCCCCGACCCGCCCGCTCGCGCTACACCATCCATGCCCAGGTCACCAACCCCGCCGGCAGCGCCGGATGTCGCCCGATAGGGGTGGCTCCCATTTCCGTTGCCGATCATGAACCTGTGTCGATGTCCGTGGCCTTCACGGATGGAGCAACGTGGCTCTCGTTCCCGTTGCCCGACTGGCTTCCGTTCACCCTGCCAAAAACATTGCGGGGTAGGACGTTCGTGACGGCTCGGCCAGGGGTGTGAGGCTGCGCGGGCAGGCCCTCCACGGCAAGGATGGGTAGCGCAAACCGACTCATCCGTGTCGAGCCAGCGAAAGGACCTGACCGCATGTCAACAAACACGCCATCTGCACCGAGCGCAGGGCCCGTGTCATCGAGGCGTTCATCGCACTCGCCAACGCGATCACATCCGCACGATCTCTAAGTCCCGAACTTCCGTGCCCTGTACCAAGGAGGCAGATGAGCGAGCACCCTGGCTCCCACCACGACGAGAGCGCCGCCGACCCTGCAGTCACCGTCGGCTGGTCCCACTAGGACGCCCCGCCTGCCTTGGGTGACCCGGCCAAGGCGTATGCCGACTGGGCCCCACGGGGACGTGCCGAGCGGTTTCGACGAGCCGCCGCAGCTCGCGCGGGACCGCATCCGCCGGGTGGAGCTGGCTGGTGATCCGCATTTCCCGTCCGTCGAGAACGGGCTGGACCACCTCGTCGGCGTGGTGGAAAACCTGGAGAGCCGAGACGGCGAGGTCAGTGGCCGGAACCTGAAGTACGCGGTGCTACACCTGGCGGCCGGGGCCCGGCCGCGTACGCAGAAGTGAAGCCGTCCGGCGGCCGGAAGGGGGAACTCCGGGCCGCCGGACGGCGCTTGGGGATCGCTCGATGCTCAGTGAGTTGCTCTGTAGGCGTCGAGAATGAGTCGGGAGACGACATCGGGGCGGGAGACGGTGACGGCGTGGGAGGCGTTCACCTCAAGGGTGTGCGAACCCGCCCGCCGGGCCATCCAGCGCTCGGCCGCGGGCGGAATGTTCTTGTCACCCGTGGCGACCAGTGCCCAGGAGGGGATGTTTTTCCAGGCGGCGGCGGTGGCCTTCTCCTCCAGGGCTGCCGTGGAGACCGGTCGCTGGGTTGCTGCCAGCACTGACGCCTCGTTGCGCGGTACGTCGTGGGCGAACTGTTGGTGGTACTTGTCCTGGTCGATGGTCAGTTCAGTGCCGGTGCCGCCGTCGGGCAGCGGATACGCCGAGGTCTGCACCGCTTCGCCCAGGGTGCTGCCGGGGAACTTCGCAGCCAGCTCACCCGCGCTCTCGCCTGTGTCGGGGGTGAACGCGGCGATGTAGACGAGGGCCTTCACATCGGGGTCTCCGGCGGCGGCGATGCTCATCACGGCTCCGCCGTAGGAGTGGCCGGCCAGAACGATCGGGCCCTTGATCCCGGCAAGGACACTCTTCAAGTACGCAGCGTCGCTGTGGAGCCCGCGCAGCGGGTTGGCGCTGGCGACGACCGGGAAGCCGTCACGCTTGAGACGGCGTACAACTCCGTTCCAGCTGGAGGCGTCGGCGAATGCGCCGTGCACCAGGACCACAGTGGGTTTCGGGCCGCGTTGCTGCTCCGTGGTCGGTGCGGTGCGCTCCGGGGAGGCGGCGAGCAGGGAGGCGACGAGTACGGGCAGGGCCGCGGCGACTGCCGCGATGCGGGCGGGCCTTCTGATTCCGGGCATGGCTGTGACCTCCGTGAGGGATGGGGGGAGTGGGGACGAGCGGTTAGGCGGGGTATTCCTGGTCTCCGGCCTTGCGCCGGACGCCTGCAGGTGGGGCTCTGGTGCCGTCCCCACCTGCGGACCGCGGGTGCTTCGGGCTTCCGCCGGGGGTTACTTGGTGATGAAGTCGAGCAGGTCGGCGTTGAATGCCTGCTCGAAGTCGCCGGTCAGGCCGTGCGGTGCGCCCGGGTAGACCTTGAGGGTGGCGTCCTTGACCAGCTGTGCGGCCTTGTGTGCGGAGTTGGTGATGGGGACGATCTGGTCGTCGTCGCCGTGCGCGATGAGGGTGGGGACGTCGATGTGCTTGAGGTCCTCGGTGAAGTCGGTCTCCGAGAACTGCTTGATGCAGTCGTACGCGGCCTTCAGCCCAGCCTGCATGCTCATCAGCCAGAACGCGTCGCGGGTGCCTTGCGAGACGGTGGAGCCGGGCCGGTTGGCGCCGAAGAAGGCCTCGCTCAGCGTCCG
>NZ_JBVHDR010000063.1:0-6294 GCF_055563295.1 Streptomyces sp. NPDC002868
CAGGTACGACAAGACCGCCACCTCCTACGAAGCAGCGGTCAGCCTGGCGTCGTTCCTACTCTGGGCAAGATCCGTTTGAAGACGGACCCTAGTACTCCAGCAGCGTTTCGCTATTCCTGCTGGTCAGGGGCCGGATTTTGAGTGTAGTGGGGTGATGTTCCGTCGGGTGCCGGATCGGTGTTCCGTCATCCGAAGGGTGGGTTTGTGTAGGCAGGCCGCCCGTGGTGGGCAGGGTCCGAGCGTGATCGAGGATCTTGGAACTGGGCTGTGGGCGACGGAACTTGAGGACCTCTTCCTCCGGGTCGGCGGCAGATTCTCGCGCATCGAACCGCGTCGGCGGATGCGCGACTACCTGCGCGGCCTGCTGGGCCCGGTCGGCCGCAAGAACGGCTGGCAACTCGCGGAATTCGCAGGTCACGCAACGCCGGACGGACTACAGCGACTCCTCGCCGGGACCCGGTGGGACCCCGAGGAGATCCGCGACGACCTGCAGGGATACGTCGCGGAGAGACTCGGCCGGCCCGACGGTGTGCTGATCATCGACGACACCGGGTTCCTGAAGAAGGGCACCACCTCCGCCGGGGTGCAACGCCAGTACTCGGGCACTGCCGGCCGCACGGAGAACTGCCAGATCGGCGTCTTCGCTGCCTATGCCTCGCCCCTGGGCCGCGCACTGGTGGACCGGGAGCTGTATCTGCCCAAGTCCTGGACCAACGACCCGGACCGCTGCCGCGCGGCCAAAATCCCCGAAGACCGCACCTTCGCGACCAAGGGCGAACTCGCCCGGCATCTGGTCCTGCGGGCGCTCGCCTCCGATCTGCCGATCGCCTGGGTGACCGCCGATTCCGCCTACGGGCAGGAATGGGGATTTCGCCGGATGCTGGAGGAAGCGGGCGTCGGCAACGTGCTGGCGGTGCCAAAATCGCAGCAGGTCAAGTCCCTGGCCGGGATCTGGCGCATCGACCAACTGGTCGGCGAAGCACCCGATGATGCGTGGCAGCGCCTGTCGGCAGGCGACGGCGCCAAGGGCCCGCGCGTCTATGACTGGGCCTCGGCCCAACTGCCGGTCATCGACTTCTTCGACGGCGATACGCCCACCCACCGCCGGTGGGTGATGGCCCGCCGCAGCATCAAAAGGCCCGACGAGATCGCCTACTACCTTGCCTACGCGCCGACCGGCACGACCGTCGCCGAACTGGTCCGCATCGCCGGGTCCCGCTGGGCGATCGAGGAATGTTTCCAGGCCGCGAAGAACGAGTGCGGCCTGGACGAGTACGAGGTCCGCCGGTATCCAGGCTGGTACCGGCACATCACCCTCGCGATGCTTGCCCACGCCTTCCTCGCCGCGATGGCCGCCGCAGAAATCGAAAGGGGCACCGAAGAAACGATCGCTGCTCCCTCGCGCCCCTCACCGTGGCAGAAATCCGGAAGCTCCTGGCAACTTGCCATCCCCGCCCAACACCCCAACAACAGCGTGCTGTTCACGCGCTGAAGTGGTCGACATGGCGTCGCCACCACCAAGCCGTCGCCCGCCACTGTCACTACCAGCGACGGACCCAGGCACAACACGGATCCACCGATCCGGCACCCGACGGAACATCACCCCACTACACTCAAAATCCGGCCCCTGACCAGCAGGAATAGCGAAACGCTGCTGGAGTACTAGACGGCGAGGGTCTGAAGCGGCTGCGGAACACGTAGCCCGCGGCTCCTGGAGGACCCAAATGCAGAAGCTCCAGGCCCCAACGTCGGGCATGCTGGCGGCATATGAACTGAACGGAGAACGGCATGGCCCTCGACTTCGACACCTCCCGCGCCGTCGTGGGGCTGCGCGAACAGCAGGCGTTGATCCGAGCCGTCCTCGGCGCGAGCGCCGCCGACGAGAACCGGTGGCTGGAGTGGAAGTCCACCCTGGGCCTCAGCACGGCGCACGGCGCTTTCACCGTGGCAAAAGCCATCCTCGGGTTCGCCAATCGGATGCCAGACACCGCCGAGCAATGGGCCGAAGGCCACGCATACGTGCTCGTCGGAGTCGAGCCCGACACACTCCACGGGACACCCGAGCTCGACATCGAGAAGGTGTACGCGTGGCTGGCCAAGTACGCCGGCGAGGAACCGCGGTTCGAGACCACCTACGTCCCTTTCGACGCCGGCGATGGCCCACGGCACGTGATGCTCGTCGACGTAGCGCCGCCGCGTTGGGGAGACCGCATCCATACACTTCGGAAGACATTCTCGGACACGTACGACGGCACCGTCTTCATCCGGCTCCCCGGGATGACCAAGCCCGCCAAGGGAAGCGACATTGAGGCCCTGTCCCGGCGGCTCCTGCGCCGCGAACAGCACCTCCAGGTCGACATCGGCCTCGTCGACGGAGCCGCGCTGGTACCAGCGGTGACCGAAGAGATTCTGGACCTGATGGTCAACCGCCAGCGCAAGAAACTGCTGTCCACCCTGCCAAAAGCGGACGGGCAGACAAGGCCAACCCGAATCGGCGACGCCAATGCGGGATTGACCATCGGCGATCTCGCGAACCTCACCCGCCCGGAGGGGCGCAATATCCTGCGCGGGGACCGGCGGACTCCTCAGGAGTACAAGGCGCAGGCCGAGACCTACCTCAGCAAATACCGTCAGGCCCTGACTCCGCTCCTGCGGCGCGCCAAGGTTGCGCTGGGCGCCCCAGTGCTCCTGGAACTGGTGAACGGAACCAGCAAGATGGTTTCCGGCGTCGAGGTCGCGTGCGTCCTGGATCCCGCCTACGCGGTGCTGCTTCCCGGGACCTGGAACGAGGACCCAGAAGCGACGCTGCCGACCCCGCCGCTGCCCTACGGCAAAGACACCATCATGGCGGCCGCGTCCAACGGGTTCGGCCGCAACCTGGCGATGGCCGGCCTTCCCGCCTCCTTCGGACTACCCACGAAGGTGCCGGACTACCGACTGCGATCCACGCCCCAGGGCCTCGAGATCCGTTTCAAAGCCGTTGACCTGCGAGCCCGGGCCCACATCCAACTCCCACCCGTACGCATACTCGGTGCCGGCCCACCGACAGCGGGCCTGAGCCTGCAATGGGAGGCCACCTGTACCAACCTGGACGGCGTGGCCTCCGGATCACTCAATGTCCCGGTCCAGTCCACCAACGTCGACCTCGACATACTCCAGGGGGTCGGCACCGCCGCCGATGACTGAGGAGCGCGAACGGCGTCCAGGTCAAGGCTCCTCCACTGGGCAGCGGGAGTCGATGGGCGGATCCGGGTGCGTCTCGCCCATTGGCAGTCGGGCTTCAAGGACTGGCGGTGCCGGTGACGTCCGTCGGCAGGGGGCGTGGGTAGGCGGCCGGAGTGGTCGCTGGTAGCGGGATCTCGTCCAGGCGCAGGCGCTGCGCGCCGTCTGGATCCTGCAGGAGGAAGCGGAGGTTGCGGTCGGCGTCCACTTCCTGCGGTGCGCCGCCGACAGCCCGCAGCAATGCCCGCAGCCGTGGATAGGGTGCCTGGCGGGCACGGCCAATGACTTCGGGCATGCGCAGCGCCTGGAGCATGAGCGAGGCGAGATTGACGCCGGCGCGGTAGTGCCGGTGAGCGTTCTGGATGATCCAGGGCTGGCCGTCGATGACATCGGCCACGCTGAGATGCGAGAGCGTATACAGCATCATGATCTCGCCGCGCTGCACCGCCAGCCGAGTCCCGGCCGGCAGGAGCTCTCCTGGCTGGAATTCTTCAGTGGAGGCGACGGAGCGCCCGACCAGCGGGCCCCCGCCCTGCTCACGAACCCTTTCGAACTGCTCCACCGTGGCGTCGACGTGGCGGCCGGAGTCGGGCAGCAGCAGGATGCAGTGGCCGTCGAAGACGGTGCCGTCGTCGTTCCACGACGGTTCCGGAGTGCCGTGCAGCACGCTGTTGCCGTCGGCCTCGCGAACGACCAGGTCGGCCAGCGCGAGTTCAGAGCGGATCCCGAACTGCCCGTAGGCGTGCTTCAAGGTGAGGCAGCTGTCCACGCAGATGTTGGCCGGAGCTCCAACCTCGTCCGCTATCCCTGCCCACAGGTTCGGCAGCAGCAGCTCCACGAGAGCGTCGGGGGATGCCTGTTCCATGATGCGGGCGGTCATCGTCATGTCCCCTCGCATCATGTACTGGCCAGCGTGAAGACCGGTGAACGATGAGTAGCGGGGCGCCGATTCCGGCGTGCGTCGAATGACCCGCTGCTGCGGCTTGCGTTGGTTCCTGCCCCGTGACTTGGCCATACCGAGGAGCCTAAAGATGGCTCTTTCCCCGCGACAGAGCGCCAATTGCGCCACCGCTCACACCGGCCCCTCCTCGCGAAGCCACGACCCCTGACCACCCAGATCGGAAGACTCGGAAACGGGCACCTACGCCGAGGACGGCGGGGTGCAACAGCGTGTCGTCGTGCGGGGATGAACCGAGTCTGAAATCGATCGGCCGTTGAATGGTCGTGCACGAGTCGCCGGTCGACGGTGGATACAACGAGGCCCGGACGCCGGACGGCCCATTGCTCGTTCTCAGTCCCGGACGCTCCTGGCCCTCGGCATGCAGTGGGAACACATCACGGCAGTGGCACAACGACTGGCGGAGCAGACCACCGGCTCTCCGCAACGAACCTCCTGCTCCTTCGTGCACCGAAAGCGCCGTGACCATGGGCACAGCGAGCGCCGAAGCGCTCACGGGTGGGCTCTCTCTCCTCGTACGGACCGCTGCTCGGGTCCGCCATGGCCTACTCGACGAATTCTGCGTGCTCGACGCACATATAGCGCAGCTCGCGCTCCCACGGCGGCGGCACCTCGCCCGCGGCGAGGTCGTGGCATGGACAACGGACCGGTTTGAGGGCAACTGGCACTGTGAAGTGGTTCAACGCCGACAAGGGCTTCGGCTCCCGGCGTGGCGGCGTCCCAGAGCGCGGTCTGCCGCGTCAGACGCGGTGGGCGAGGAGTCTCGTTCCCTCAGTTCCGAGGATCAGAAGGTTCCTGGCGACGCCGGTCTTGCCGTGGTCCCCATCCCACCATTCGATGAAGTACTGGGCGAGTGTCTGCGCCTGCTGTTGCCCCGTTTCCTCGTAGTCGGTGGCAAGTTCGATGTCGTAGTCCCTGTCGGTTAGTTGCACGGTTACCAGCTGGCTCGCGTGCTTGGCCTCCTCTTGCGCATCGTTGCTCCGTGCCCATGCGCGGAAGCTCTGCAGAAGTTCGTTGTTCTCTGCTCGCAGGGTCACCGCGGCGGTTGGGAGGTCCTGAGGTTTTGCTGCGACGCCATCGAGGCATCCCTGCACCCAGGCGCCGCGGTCCGCCTCGGCTTGCGCGCCAGCGTCCAAGGCCCGGCGGGTACAGCCGCCCCACACGCTTTCGCGCACTGCGGCACCCTTTCCGGACGTGTCGTACACGGCCTTGCCCGCCGTATAGCCGGCCCGGTAGGCGATCACATGCGTCGGCCCGGTGACTCGCGGCGAGGGAGACCTCTTCGGCGACTGCCCCTCGGTGACGCAGCCGGTCACAAGGAGTGTTCCCACGGCCAAGATGCACGTACTCCGGATGAGTGCATTCATGATCTTCCCTGTTCGACAGACTTGTCTGTACGAGGAGAGTGCCTCGGTATGTCGTTGGTTCAGTCAGGTCGTCGCACGGCGCGGGCCAGCGGCTCAATGTTTCCCTACGGGGTGACGTGCGGCCCGGCCGCGAGTTCGAGTCCCCCGGAACGCGCCCGGTTTCGCCGCGCCGACTGTCCGCCGGCTGCGGAAGATCCGCCGCTCCTGAGCGGGAGCTGGCGGTGGCTTCCGTGCCGTTGTGGTCCGCCTCCGCAGTCAGCGCCGGATGCGCCAGGTGCCGTACAGCCCGGCGACTGCCCCGATGATCACGGAGAAGCCGGCGTCGCCGACCGCGCGGTACACCCCGGCGCACACGGCCAGCAGAGCAACCAGGACTACTACGTCGAGTACTTGGTGCCGTGTCGGCTCGGGCGGCAGCGATGGTCCCGGGGAGGCGGGGGGCAGTTCGGGCTCGGGCATGGGAGAGGTTGTGTCGATGTCAGCCATGCCTCCAGCAGACCGCCGCACACCGCCGGGCACCTAGTGATCTGTACGGCCCCGCATGTACCCGGACGCCGCAGGTCACCGGCCTACACGAAGCGGCGCACCGCTGAACGGTGCAGGGAGTTCAGGAACGTTCGGCGGATTCCGGGGACGTTCAGACACCGGGTCCTCTAGCGTGGCATTTCGCAACAGGGAGTGTGATCCGGTGACATACAGCAATCCCCAGGTGGAGCCGGAGGACGCTGCCGCCATTGCCGCCTACGA
>NZ_JBVHDR010000064.1:0-6272 GCF_055563295.1 Streptomyces sp. NPDC002868
GATTCGGAGAGCGACAATTGTGGTGGGTGCCGTGCCGGTCGGTTACGGAGTGCAGGTCGCGAGGTCCTGCCCGGTGGACCGGGTGCCGAGCCGGCGGGAGACGACGATGAACGGCTCGGTCCGTGTCGGACAAGTTGCCGGGGTACCGCTGCTGGTGGTCCTGCAGCACGGCGCGCAGTAGCACGCCGACCGGGCTGTCCTGCGGATCCCGTGCGCCGATCACGCTGAGCGCCACCCGCACCCGGTCCGCTCCACCACGACGCACCTCCCACCGAGCAGCAGCCGAGTGGCGCACGCCGGCCACCACCGTCTTCATCCCGAAGCCCCCGGTGGGAACCGTACCGCTGTTTTCCCCTTGAATGGCACGTAGTGGCACGGGGCCGTGCATGCGGTCGTTCATCGGGGCCTCGCGACGTGGTTCGGCAGCCTGGGCGTGCGCTCTGGTCCGGCGCCCCTTCCTCGTGGTTTGCCCGGGCAACCGCCGACGTGCCTGCGCTCGGCGGTTGGGTCAGTCCGTCGGGTCGATGAGTGCCCAGCGCAAGCTGTGGCCTTGTCGACAGCGCTGCGGCAGTCGCTTTCCGAGACGACGAGGCGCTGGCCGATCCGCGCAGACGAGGTGGGCACCTTGGCCAGGTACTCTTCGTCGACTATGCCATCGTTGTGGGCCACACATGACGTGTGGCCCAGGTCTCGGTCAGCATGCGCCAGGTCTGGGTCCCAGCTTGGCCCGGAGGTCGTCGTAGCCAGCTGCGACGAAGAGCTCGGTCATGTGATCGAGGCGCTGGAAAACGTTCCCCTTGCCCCGTAACCGATCCTCCACATCCTGCACTGCGACGCGGGGCACTGACAACGCGCCGGGAGACCTGACCGTGTCACTTTCGCGACACGTTCGGCGGGCGGCTTGGCGGCCGGCTGGTTAACCCGGTTCCGGGCAACGAGGCAGGTACGTTGTACCGAGCGCCCGGAATATGCCGCCGCCTCAGTCCTCCTCGCTGTGACGTCCCTTCGCACCCTCGCCCTTGCGCTCGTTCTCTTCCTCTTCGTTTTCCTCTTCGTTCTCGCTCGGCTGGCCGACCGAGGCGTCGTCGGGTGTGGTGGAGGCGGCCGGGGCCGTATCGAGATCGGGGCTCGGTGTCGGTACCGGGTCAGGATGCGCTGGGGCGGATGTTTCCCCGCGGGGGCTGTTCGCCGAGCTGCTGTCGGGTGAGAACCACGCCACGCCGATCAGCACTGCGGCGAGGAAGGCCGCGACACCGGCGACGGCACTCGCCACCCTCGGTCGGCGCCTGACGAACTCACGGACACCCTGCCGCTGCGCGGGGAAGGACCGACGTCCCTGGCCCGGCTCCCCGGGAGTCGGCGGCAGCATGTACGTGGTCGAGGGACCCGCCTCCGACCCGCGCATCGGCCCGGCTCCGAACACCCGTGCGTGCGGAGGCGGCTCCGGCGCGGGCAGGGGTTCCGGGCGCCCCTGCCAAAGACCCGAACCGAACCAGTCGGCTATCTGCTGCGCGGTGGGCCGGTCCTCGGGCTGTTTCGCCAGCAGCGTCAGCAGATAGTTCTCGAATGCGGGTGGCAGGTCGGCGCCCCGCTGAAGGGGAGGAACCGGAGCGGCATCGATGTGCTGGTAGAGCGTGGCGGTGGCGGTGTCGGCCTGGAACGGCGGGCAGCCCGTCAGCAGTTGATAGAGAACGCATCCGAGGGAGTACATGTCGGAGGCCGGGCCCGCGGGCTGCCCCAGGGCGCGCTCGGGGGCCAGGTAGAGACTGGTGCCGAGGATCTGCCCGGCAGAGGTCAGTGCGGCGGCCGGATCGTCGACAAACCTGGCAATCCCGAAGTCCCCGAGCTTGACCGTCCCGTCGGCGTCGGACATCAAGTTGCCGGGTTTGATGTCCCGATGGACGATTCCCTGGCGGTGCGCGGACGCCAGCCCCGCGGCCGTCTGGGCGGCGACAACGGCAACTCGCCCCGACGGAAGTGCCCCCAAGGCGGCCAGCTCCTGGGCCAGGCTCCGGCCTTCCACGAGTTCCATCACCAGGTAGAAGCGGCCGTCCCACGCCCCGAAGTCGAACACCCCCACGACATGGGGGTGATTCAGACGGGCCGCCGTCTGCGCCTCCAGCCGGAAACGAGCAGCCGCTTCGGAGTCGGGCTCATCCCCGAGAAGCAGCTTGACGGCCACGGGCCGCCCGAGCACTTCGTCTGTGGCCCGCCAGACCTCGCCCATTCCGCCGCGGCCGATGGGTGACTCCAACCGGTACCGATCCGCCACCAGCACTTCGCACCAACCTTGATCCCGATCGACCCTGTGATCCAACCCGACGCCGACGGAACAACTTCACCATGCGGTGAGGTGGTGGGGGACCGCGACGGCCTCAGAGTACCGACCGCGATCGTCGTGGGTGGCCAGGGCCCGAGCTCCGGAACTGCCCGGTCATGTGTCGCTCCCCGATGTGTCCGACTCTTCCGCACATACCCAGCGCCCGCCTGGGAGGAGTGCCGCATGGGGCCCGCACGCCCGATCTCTTGGGCGGTCTTTCGGGCTGGACCGGCTCGTCCTGGTTGCGGCCACTGGCGCGGGCTGCCCCGCCCGGCGGACGCCCTGCTACTGAAGCAGGCTTGTCAGAACTTTCGAGGCGATCGGCGCGCGCAACGAGCACTCGGCTCGGTCGTGCACGACCAGCTGCCCGAAGTCACCCGTACAGCGGACGCCGTGCAGAACGGACAGCACACTTTACTCATCGTCGTGACATCCTTGCCTGACATCAACGATGGCGAACATACGCGGACCGAACCGTACGCGGACGTATCAGCCACCGTGTACGAAGCAGGGCCAGAGCGCCCGGGTAGGTCGCTCACCCGTTGGCTGTGGCCGTGCCGGTCATCGTCCCCAGCCGTTCGGGGGATACGCGGGCCGCATCGGGCGCGTTTCCCGCCCCCCGGGGGCATCCCTTGGTGGAACGAAAGGGAGACATGATGCCGCTCTATCTATCGAGGTTCAGCTACACACCGGAGACTTGGGCGAGGCTGATCGTCCACCCCGAGGACCGCGCAAAGGCCGCTCAGTCGTACATCGAGTCCGTCGGCGGGAAGCTCCACGGCTTCTGGTACGCCTTCGGCACGCACGACGGCTACAACCTGTGGGAGGCCCCCGACAACGTGTCCATGGCCGCGGTTGCGCTGGCGATTAGTGGAGGCGGCGCGCTTACCTCGTTCGAGACGACTGTTCTCCTGACCGTCGATGAAACCATGGATGCCCTGCGCAAAGCGGAACGAGTCCAGTACCGGGCGCCGGGCGCCTAGCGGTCTAGATCACTTACAGCAACTGGGTTCAGTCATCAGGCTGCGGTACATGCGGTGCAGCAGTACCAGTACCTCACCGAGGAGATCGCCGACGCCGATGCTGAACTGAAGACGCTGGTGGTCGACGCAGCACCCTCGCTGGTCGCGCTGCCCGGAGTGGGCACCGAGACCGCCGCCCAGCTCCTGATCACCGTCGGCGACAACCCCGAGCGGCTCACCTCGGAAGCATCGTTCGCGCACCTGTGCGCGGCAGCACCCGTCCCCGCCAGCTCGGGCCGCACCAACCGGCACCGCCTCAACCGCGGCGGCGATCGCCGGGCCAACCACGCTCTCCACATGATCGCGCTGGTGCGCATGCGCTACGACCAGCGGACACAGAACTACGTTGCCCGCCGCACCGCCGAAGGCATGTCCAAGAAAGACATCCTGCGCTGCCTCAAACGCTTCATCGCCCGCGAGGTCTACAAGCACCGCACCCGCCCGCACACCACATCGCAACCACTCACACAGACCGCTTGACGGTCTATAGGAGCTTCATCAACGACGCCGGATAGGGGCGTACATGGGCACCCCTGTCCGGTCGTCATGGCGGCGGAACCCCGGGGCCACATCGGCGCCCGATCGAACTCCCAAAGCGGGCGTCGGTTCGACGGTGTTACAAACAGCGCACGGCAGCACCGGTCATGGGTACCGTTCTGAGAGATGAGCCTGAACGGATGGAGCTGTGATGCCCTGCCGCACGCTTGAGCACAGCAGGCCCCCCACCCGGCGGGGGGTGCGCTGATGTTGGAGGAAGCCGAGGAGATCGGCCGCCGCGCACGCCGGGCCCGTCTCCGGCTGGGCATGCCTCAGGCCGACCTCGCCACCGCGCTGGGCAAGACTCAGGGCTGGGTGTCGAAGATGGAACGCGGTCTCATCGAGATCGACCGCGTCGGTCTGCTCAACCTGCTCGCCGCCGAACTGCACGTTCACCCCAACGACCTGATCGGGCGCCCATACACCGGCAGCCCGGCCGAGAATCAATGGCAGGTCGCCGCCGCTTCGATCCTGCGCGAGCTGCGCCGCTATGACCTCACTCCAGTATTCGAGGGCGCTCCTCGCCCTTCTGGCGAGCTGTGGCGGGAGTTGACCCGACTGCACCGTCTGCGCGATACAGCGGCCAACGTCGCGATCCTGCGCGTACTGCCCGACCTACTGCGCGAGACCCGCGCGCTGGCAGAGGTCGCTACTGGGCACGAGCGTGAGGAGGCGTACGCGATTTACGCCGTCGCCTGCAAGTTCGCCCACACCGCAGCCCATGCCCTTGGACACCCTGAACTCGTCGCCATGGCCGCCGAGCGTGCCGCGTGGTCTGGACGGCTGTCCGGCGACCCCGTGATGCCCGCGCTCGCCGACTGGATGCGCGTGTGGGACATGTGGGCCACGGCCGATTGGGCCGACGCTCTCGCTCTGTCCGACAAGGCCCTCGCCGGCATCCAAGACGACTACGACCGCGGCGAGCCGCTCGCCCTGCGCATGTGGGGCTCGCTTCAACTCCGCGCCGCTGTCTCAGCTGCGCGCGGCAATCGGACCTCGGAGGCCGAGGACCGCATCGAATACGCCCGCGACGCCGCCGACCGCATGAGCGTCTACCAGGGACCGCCTGTCTACGACCGTCACTCGGTGACCTTCTCCCCTGGCAACGTGCAGATTCACGCGATCAGTGTTGCTCTGGAGGTGGGCGACCAGACCAAGGCCCTGGCCATAAACCGTCGCACGAGTCCCGAGGTGGTCGCCGGCCTGCCGAACTCGCGCCAGGGGCACCACCACATGGATCTCTCCCGTGCATGGCTGTGGGACGGAAACCGCGACCGGGCCCTCGCCGAACTGGAGACCGCCGAGCGGATTGCCCCCCAGCTCGTACGTAACCACCCCATCGCCCGATCGACGCTGCGCAGCATCGTCTACGCCGAGCGCGCGATGACCCGGGAGAAGCTACGGCGCATGTCAGATCGCTTCCACCTGGACGGATGAGGGTCGTATTCCTCCGATTCATATTCGGCCCCTGACGCGCTCTTAGCTTCAAGGGCATGGCAGGACGAGCAACCCCTCATCTCCCGTCCCAGGGTGCCGAGTTAGGCACAGCAGCCCCGTTCTATCCGCGACTCGGCGACCTCGCCCACGACACCGCCCACGACGGGCGGATCGGGGTCGTGGTCGCCCTGCCCGGCACCGGCGCGGCGACCTACCACCTGCGTCCGCCCGGGGGTGGCGACGAGTGGTCCGCTCCGGCTGACGGCACCACTTTGCGGCCGGTCCCAGCACAGGTCACCCACGCCACTCCCGCGAGACGAGATGTGGTCTACGACCACCGCGCGCAGCAGGGCGCCATGCCCGTCGTGGTGCACTACGAAGACGGCGGAACGAGCGAGGCCGTGCTCGTCCTCACCCCCGGCGAACTGGAGCTCTACGCCTACCAGGTCGGGCGCATTATCGAACTGCGCGAGAAGGCCCGAGAGGGCACAAGGTGAGCGCCCGGCACGCCGGTCACGGCGCTACGTCAAGCGACCCTCTCGGGCTGTTCCTGAGCTGGTTATGGGCCCTCGGCACGGCCGCCGGTCTTGTCTGCGTGGCAGCCGCTGCCGAGAGCGACCTCGGCGACCAGAGGGCCGCCGGGCCCACGCTCACCACCCCCGACGCCGGTACTACGGCGGCCTAGAACTCCCCGCCCGACCGGATGACCCGACACGTCCCGGGCGGGCGGGGATCACCACGATGCCCTCTTCTTCGCGGCGCTTGTACTTTGTGGTGCACGGCCTGATGTTTGCCTTGATCGCGCCTTTGAGCTTGCCGCTGGTATCGCTTCGCCTCATCATTGAGGCCCCCGGTCATACGAGGCTGCCATATCTTCCGCGGCGGGAAGGCTGCCGGGTTTCATCTCCGCACCGTGAATCGGCGCCCCTTTATCCTTGAACATTGCCGTCCTCCAA
>NZ_JBVHDR010000065.1:0-6268 GCF_055563295.1 Streptomyces sp. NPDC002868
CACTAATTTCAGATTGTTTAGGGACCCCTAGATGGTTCGTGCAGGTTCATCCCTTAGAGCCCTGCCACGTGCAGTGGCTCCAGCATGGCTAATCCCCGGTGTTCTGGCCGGGGCCTGCGGTATAGCGCTGATCATTGTCCCGGCACAGATACGCCTACCGGTTGCCTGGTGCGGCCTCGTGGCAGTCGTCCTGACGGCCATCACTTCGGCTGAGACGGCGCGCCGGGCGCGCTCAGCAGAGGCGGCCCGCCATGCCCAGGCGACCGCCGGTGTGCAGCAGTACTACACGCAACGCGAAGCGGCGCTATTCGGGCGCTTGTCCGATCAGCGGGCCACCACCGTATGGCTCGCCGAAGAGCTCCTGCCCGCGGCAGTCGCCCGTCTCCAGAAGGGTGAGCCCGCGTCGGAGATCCTGCAGTCCGTTATGTTCGGGGGACATCTCGACAGCGAGTTCGCCGAAGCACTCCGGGCAGCTCTGAAGACGCTCCTGGAAGCCGTGGAGGCCGAGGAGCACACACGGGACTCCTCACAGAGGGCGTTGGTGGCGATCGCCCGTCGGGTCCAGGCCATCGTGCATCAACTCGCCAAGAACCTCCACGACATGCAGATCCTGCACGGCACGGATGTCGTAGTCTCCCACGGCCTGCAGAACGTCGACCATCGCAATGCCCTGATCGGGCGCCTTGCGGCCAGCATCGCGGTGCTGGGTAACGCCCGGCCCGGGCGTCAGTGGTCGAAGGCCATCCCTCTCTACGACATCGTGCGGGGGGCCATGTCACGCATCGTGGACTATCCACGGGTGAAGCTGCAGTCGGTGACTGAGGTGGCCGTGATCGGTCAAGGAGCCGAGCCGCTGATCCACCTGCTCGCCGAGCTGCTCGACAACGCCACGACCTTTTCACCGCCGCACACCCCGGTCGAAGTGACCGCGAGCGAGGTGCCTTCCGGTATTGCGATCGAGATCGAGGATCGTGGGGTTGGCCTCACCGAAGAGGTCCGGCAGCGCATTGACCGCGTCATGGCTCAGGCATCATCCGGCATGGATCTGGCCAACCTGGGCGAGGCGACGCAGCTCGGCCTGCCCGTGGTCAGCAGGCTGGCCCGCGAGAACGGCCTCGACGTCGACTTGCGCACCTCCGCGTACGGAGGCGTCCGAGCCGTCGTGCTCGTCCCGCGGCGCCTGATCACCACAGTTCATCAGCCTGCCCCGAAGCACACGGACGCACCGACCGTGCCAAGGCCGACAATGACGCGCGATGCTGCAGCAGATTCCGTCGAGGTCAAACAGGCCGCCAACGGACTGCCGCAGCGGCAACGGCAGTCGCCCGTCCCGACACCAGTCGTCCGCACGACTCCCCATCCCCCGGCTGCTCCGACTCCCTCCCCAGGAACAGCCGGCACAGCCCGGCGGCCGGGCCTGATCTGGGAAGCGTTCAGCGGCGAAAGACCGGGCACAGACCCTTCCAGCCAAACCAGCGAGCCATCAGATAAGGGTGAGTAACCGTGCCGCAACTGCCCAACATGGACTGGATGCTCAACGAGCTCGCTGCCAGCGTCCCGTATGTACGACACGTGATCGTATTGTCCTCGGACGGCCTGTGCATCGGTCAAGCGAACACGGAGACCGACACCGCTGACGCGATCGCCGCTGCCTGTTCAGGCATGCAGAGCCTGTCGAAGGCCATCGCGCAGAAGTTCCCTCACGGAGACGGCTCGACGCGCATGGTCGGGATCGAAGTCGACGGCGGATACTTCTCCCTGATGGCGGCCGGACCAGGGGCCTACCTCGCGGTGCTGGCCGATGAGGAAGTGGACGCAGGGTTGCTGGGCGACCGCATGCGTACCCTGGTGGTCCGGATCGGCCAGCACATGACCAGCCCGCCTCGTGATGACATCGGGCAGGCGATGTGACGTTGGAGAACCAGGGCGCATGGGATGAGGGCAGTCCCGTGCCGCTGTATGTCATCTCCGGTGGCCCGGGTCCCACAGCCAAGACCTTCGACCTGGTCACCCTCATCGCCTCGAGGTCCGCACCCGAACCCGGTATGCAGCCCGAGCAGGCGGCCATCCTCACCATGTGTCACTACCCGCTCTCGGTCGCCGAGATCTCCGCATATCTCAGCCTGCCGTTCAGCGTCGTCACGGTGCTGCTCTCCAAGCTCGTCGGTGACGAGCGAGTTGAGGCCATTGCTCCCGTTCCTGTCGCGGCGGTCCCCGAATTTGACCTTCTGGAGGCGGTGATCCATGGACTACGCAAGCTCTAACGCACCCGCCGCCGGCCCCCGCAGCTCGGACGTGCTGCTGCCGCACGGCGCCAGGGGCGTCAAGGTCGTGATTGTCGGCGGCTTCGGGGTCGGCAAGACGACCATGGTCGGGGCGGTGAGCGAGATCTCGCCCTTAACCACCGAAGAAACTATGACTCAGGCCGGCGTCGGGATCGACCACAATCCCGGGACCAAAGGCAAGAACACCACAACCGTTGCGATGGACTTCGGTCGCATCAGCATCAACGAGCAGCTGATCCTCTATCTCTTCGGAACGCCGGGACAGGAGCGCTTCTGGTTCTTGTGGAACGGCATTTTCGAAGGCGCGCTCGGCGCCGTGGTCCTCGTCGACACCCGGAGAATCGAAGTCTGTTTCGAGATCATCACCCGTCTGGAAGACCGCCGCGTCCCCTTCGTCGTGGCCATCAACACCTTCCCCGAGGCCCCGAAGCACCCGATACCCGCCCTGCGCACTGCTCTGGCCCTCAAGGAATCGGTGCCCATCATCACCTGTGACGCACGCGACCGGTCCTCCAGCCGCGACGCCCTGCTCTCACTGATGGGCTACCTGCGCACCCTCGCCGCCGCTCAGGAGTCCCCATGACCGTCCCACCCCCTGACCACACCACCACCACAGAGTCAGGGCTTACCCCGCCCCCGGGCTGCCCTGCCCACACCGCCACAGGAGCCGACGGAGTGACCCGGCTCTATGGCTCCGCTGCCGAAACCGACCCCATGGGCCTGTACGAGAAGTTGCGTGCCGCTCACGGTCCCGTGGCGCCCGTCCTGCTCGACGGGAACGTACGTGCCTGGCTCGTCCTGGGGTACCTCGAGAACCGTGATGTGGCCAGCCGCTCCACCCAGTTCTCCCGTGACTCCCGCATCTGGCACGGCTGGAAGAGTGGTGAGATCGACGCCATCACCTCGCCGCTGGTCCCGATGATCGGATGGCGTCCCGACTGCGTATCCGCTGACGGCGAAGAGCACCAGCGCCTGCGCGGCGCGGTCACGACCGGCCTCAACCAGTTCGATCAACGCGGAATCCGCCGCCACATCACCCGCTTCGCGCACCAACTGGTTGACGAATTCTGCGAAAAAGGCAAGGCGGAGCTGGTCGGTCAGTTCACCGAACACCTGCCCATGCTCGTTCTCACCCACCTCCTCGGAATGCCGGACGAGTACGGTCCCAAGCTCGTGCATGCCTGCCGGGACCTGATCAAGGGTTCCGAAACGGCGCTCGCCAGCAACGCCTATTTGCTGGAGACCCTCGAGCAGCTCGTCATCGCCAAGCGCGCCTTGCCCGGGCAGGACATCGCATCCGTACTGATGGCCCACCCGGCCAACCTCAGCGACGAGGAGGTGCAGCACCACCTGCGCCTCATCCTGCTCGCAGGTTATGAGACAACCGCCAATCTCATGGCCAACGTGCTACGCATGGTGGTCACTGACCCGCGGTTCCGCGGATCGCTAGCCGGGGGCCAGATGACCTTGCCGGAAGCAGTGGAGCAGGTGCTCTGGGACGAGCCACCGCTGATGGTGTGCCCGGGCCGCTGGGCCACCGGTGACACCTCCCTCGGAGGACAGGAGATCAAGGCGGGAGACATGCTCCTGCTGGGCCTGGCCGCCGGGAACGTTGATCAGGCGGTCCGCCCGGATCCCTCGACTCGCGTCCACCACAACCGCGCGCACCTGTCCTTCAGCGCCGGCGCCCACGAGTGCCCCGGCCAGGACATCGGCCGCGTCATCGCCGACACCGGCATCGACATCCTGCTTACTCGGCTTCCCGACATCAGCCCGGCGATTCCCGAGGAAGAGCTCAGCTGGCGCTCCTCCACCTGGACCCGCCATCTGACGGCGCTGCCCGTGAAGTTCACTTCCCGCACTTCGGAAGCCCGTGATGTGCTGGCACCGCTGCCCGCCCCGCCCGCGCCAAGCAGCGTTATGTCGGCGGCACACCAATGGCCAGTATCCGAGCCCGAGTTGATGCGCCGACCCGAACCCCGCGCCTCGTGGCGGGCCCGGCTGATGCGGTTCCTGCGGAGGCGGTAGGGCTCGCACGTCTCGCCAGACCGAGCCAGAGCCGAGGGGGCTGCCGGAGAGCCTGGGCCGGCAGCCCCTCACAGCTGGGCGGCACCAACCGAGCGCTCAAACGGTCTGGCGCAGCGTGCACGGTTTGCTCACTCGAGGCCAAGGAACCGCCAGGTTCGCTCATCCTGTGCCGGGGCGGTTCAGCCGTCCAACCAGTCGCCGCCGACTTTTGCCGGCGTATAGCCCTGGCTGTTCCACGGGAAGTGCGGGTGTGCGCACCCGAACATGTAGGCAAGCAGCGCGGTGTCTTCCTTCCAGGTCGGCGGCCGGTGCAGGACATGGAACAGGTCAGCGCCGACAGCGCCGGAGTCGATCTGGACGGCACGCGCGCCCGCCCCGCCCGCGAGCGATGCGGTGACGGCAGCGAGGTAGGTACGGCGCAAAATCTCCCAGGTGCTGTCAACGTCGCCGTGCCATTCGCCGTGGAGGCCTTCGAAGGCGGCGAGTTCGGTGTGGAGCAGCTGCCACACCTGGGGGTACTCGGTGCTGCAGCGGGCCGAGAGCAGGGTTGCGCGTGCGCCCAGGCTTTCCACTGTGGGTCGGGGGCCGGTGCGTAAGGTGACGCCGCCGGACACCAGGCCGACGCAGGCGTTGGGCTGGATACCACACAAGGGGCAGTCCTCGATTGGGGGCAGGCCGTTGGTGATGCCGTCGTACCACAGAGCGTGACGACCAGTCAGCCCCATCCAAACCATGGTGGTTCCCATGAGCCACGTATTCCACATCAGGCCGTGGGATTCCGGCATGCACCCGTATTTGACCAGGGCAATGGCGCACACCGCGTACAGGGTCTTCTCGTGGCTGGACATGGAGGACAGCCAGAAGTTGTCGATTTCCCCGGTGACGGCGTCAGCTCTGACGTCGACCATGTCGTTCAGGACGCGACACAGGACGAGCGAGGCCAGGTTCTCTTCCTGCCAGAGTTCGCTGTCGGGGGCGGTGTGCCAGAACAGGCAGTCCAGCAACTGGAGCAGGGCGTAGGTGGGCTTGTCGAACGGGGAGGACTGCGGAAGGGTGACGGTGCCCGCGGTGTGCCGTGCGAGCCAGTGCTCGTCCACGGACCGTTTGTAGGCGGCGTAGAGCCCGGAGACCACGGCGCGAACACCGTTGGTGCTAAAGCATTCGGCGAGGCCCTCCTTGACGACTTGAGTAACCTCTGCGACATCGATGGCTGTCACGGCGCGTTTGTATTCGTGAAAAACCAGGATGTCGTCCTCGTACCGGAACCGGAGGCCGAAGTCCACGTCTGAGTCGTTCATCTTCCTGGTCCATACCCAGCCGCCGGTCAGGACGCTGTCGAGTTCCTGCCGATAGGGCCACGTCTTGACAGTGAGCGGGCGTCCGTCGCTTCTGCGCCAGTCGTAATCCTCCAGGTGGCGTGGGGGTGGCGCCGGGAGCCGGGAGCAGAAGGTGCATGTGCACGGGGCCGCCTCGTCCGGGATGGGGAGCGTGGTCTGTGCCCGTTCGCGCCATGCGCCTTCCAGCATCTGGCAGGCCAGCCTGCACATCCGAACCTCGGTTTCCACGCCGGGGAACGCCTTCCGGACGACGTTGAGGCACTTGTCCAACTCACGTAGGCGTGCTGCGCCGTGTCCGTCAGGCTCGGGGAACTCCTTCGGTGCGCGGTTCAGGGCTCCTTCCACCGATAACGCTGCGGTGTTCACTTGGCGCCTTCGGGCGTCGGCCACGCTGAGGCGCGCGATGCCCTCTTCTTCGCGGCGCTTGTACTTTGTGGTGCACGGCCTGATGTTTGCCTTGATCGCCCCTTTGAGCTTGCCGCTGGTATCGCTTCGCCTCATCATTGAGGCCCCCGGTCATACAAGGCTGCCATATCTTCCGCGGCGGGAAGGCTGCCGGGTTTCATCTCCGCACCGTGAATCGGCGCCCCTTTATCCTTGAACATTGCCGTCCTCCAA
>NZ_JBVHDR010000066.1:0-6124 GCF_055563295.1 Streptomyces sp. NPDC002868
TCGCCGACGGCATCCAGCGCCTGGAGGAGCAGGGCGTCAGCCGGTTCCTGGAGTTGGGCCCCGACAGCACGCTGACCGCCATGGCCCAAGGATGCGTGCAGGCCGACGGGCGCCAGTTCGTATCCGTACTGCGCAAGGACCGTCCCGAGGCCGACGCGTTCATGGCCGCTGCAGCAGCCATATTCACGCGGGGGATCTCGGTGAACTGGTCCGCCGCACTGGACGGGATCGGCGCGAGGCGCATCGATCTTCCGACGTACGCCTTCGAGCGGCAGAGGTTCTGGCCACGCGCGACCAGAGCCGGATCCGGTGATGCCACCGGCCTCGGGCTGGCGTCGGCGGAGCACCCGTTGCTGGGCGCGGAAGTCGGTCTGGCCGATGGAGAAGGAGCCCTGTTCACCGGGAGGCTGTCGCTGCAGTCCCATCCCTGGCTGCGGGACCACATGGTTGCGGGCACCGTGCTCTTCCCCGGCACCGGCTTCCTTGAACTGGTGCTGCAGTCCGGCACCCGGCTGGGCTGCGGTCGCGTAGAGGAACTGACGCTCGAGGCGCCCCTGGTGGTGGCCGAGAGCGGAGCGGTGCAACTCCAGGTGATGGTCGGTGGACCGGACGAGTCCGGCCGACGGACGGTGGGAGTCCATTCGCGCCCGAGCGGTGCCACCGTCGACGATACGTGGACCCGCCACGCCGATGGGTTCCTCGTCCCGGGCCACTCCTCGGACAGGGCCGGACCGGACGTGTGGCCGCCCTCCGGCGCGAAGCCGGTGGAACTGGCCGGCTTCTACGAGAAGTTGGCCGGAGGCGGCTACGCCTACGGTCCTGCCTTCCAGGGACTTCAGGCAGTGTGGCGGCTGGGTGACGACGTGTTCGCCGAGGTCGCGTTGGCCGAGGAGCAGAGCCGCGATGCCGGACTGTTCGGTCTGCATCCGGCGCTGCTGGACGCGGCGTTGCACGCCTGGCTGGCCACGGTAGGGGATACGGGGCCCGTGCGGGTACGGCTGCCGTTCTCCTGGAGCGGCGTCTCGCTCACTGCGGTAGGGGCGTCAGTGGTGCGGGTGCGGCTGTCGCCGGTGGACGAGGACTCGATCTCGCTGACCGTGTCCGATGCCGGTGGCCGGCCGGTGGCATCCGTCGACTCATTGACCATGCGAGAGCTGAACGAGGCTTCCCTCGACGCCTCCCGCGGCGCGCGGCACGACTCGCTGTTCCGTGTTGAATGGACGGCGCCGGCTCCCGCGGCAGGGTCCGAAGCACCTGCTTCGTCCTGGGCCGTGTTGGGTCCGGCTGCCGATCTGCCCGACGCTCCGGCCGGGGCCTACGAGGACCTGGCCGCTCTGCGGGCGGCCGTGGAGGCGGGTACGACGCTGCCCGACGCGGTACTCGTGGACTGCGTCTCGGCCAACGGCCACGGCAAGGCGAGCGGCGACGGCGGGGGCACGGCCATCGGCGACGGCGTGATCGACGGCGTTGGCGTGGTCGACGGTGCACGGGCAGGCCTTCATCGGACGCTTTCCCTGCTCCAGGAGTGGCTGGCGGAAGAGCGCTTCGCCACGTCCCGGCTCGTCCTGGTGACCCGTGGCGCGGTCGCCGTCGCGGACGAAGGGGCCGACATCGACCTGGCCGCCGCCCCGGTATGGGGTCTGGCACGCTCGGCGGAGTCGGAGAACCCGGGACGGATCCTCCTGCTGGACCTCGCGCCGGATCAGGACGGGTCGGCGACGAGTGCCGAGTTGCTCGCCTCTGCGCTCGCCTCCGGAGAGCCGCAGCTCGCCCTGCGGAACGGAACCGCCCACGCGCCTCGACTGGTCCGGGCGGGAACCGACGGACCGCTGCTACCGCCCTCCGGAGCGCCCGCCTGGCGGCTGGACGTCACCACCCCGGGAACCCTGGACCATCTGGCCCTTGTCGCCTGCCCCGAGGCGACCGAACCGCTCGGACCGGGTGAGGTGCGGGTGGCGATGCACGCGACGGGAGTGAACTTCCGCGATGTGCTGGTCTGCCTCGGCATGCTCGACCGGGAGGTCCCGGGCCGTGAGGGAGCCGGTGTCGTCACCGATGTCGGCCCCGGCGTCACTGGGCTGGCCCCGGGGGACCGCGTCCTGGGCCTGATCCCGGGGGCGTACGGGCCAACCGCCGTGACCGATCAGCGCCTGCTCGCCCGGATGCCCGACGGCTGGTCCTTCACGGAGGCCGCCGCCGCACCGATCGTCTTCCTCAGCGCGTACCACGGCCTGGCCGATCTCGCGGATCTGCGTCCTGGCGAATCCGTACTGATTCATGCCGCGGCGGGCGGGGTCGGCATGGCCGCCGTGCAGCTGGCCCGGCATCTGGGTGCGGAGGTCTTCGCGACCGCCAGCCCGGCCAAATGGGAAACCCTTCGATCGATGGGTCTGGACGACGATCACATTGCTTCCTCCCGCACCGCGGAGTTCGAAGAGAAGTTCCTGCGGGCCAGCGGCGGACGGGGAGTGGACGTCGTCCTGAACTCCCTCGCCCGGGAACTCGTCGACGCCTCCTTCCGGTTGCTGCCCCGTGGCGGCCGATTCATCGAGATGGGCAAGACGGACCTGCGTGACCCCGAGCGGGTCGCCTCGGACCACCCCGGCGTCCGGTACGAGGCGTTCGACCTGCGGGATGTCGACCCTGCCCACACCGCCCGGATGCTCGCCGAGGTCCTCTCGCTCTTCGAGCGACAGGCGCTCCGGCCCCTGCCGGTCACCACCTGGGACGTACGCCGGGCTCCCGAAGCGTTCCGGCAGCTCAGCCAGGCCCGGCACGTAGGAAAGATCGTCCTCACGATTCCCCGCCCGCTCGACGCGGGGGGCACGGTGTTGATCACCGGCGGTACCGGCGCGCTGGGCGGCCTTCTCGCCCGCCATCTGGTGAGCAGGCACGGCGTCCGCCGCCTCCTGATCACCAGCCGCAGCGGCCCCGGCGCGCCGGGAGCGAACGAACTTGCGGCCGATCTGGAAGCGCTCGGAGCCTCCGTCACGGTCGCTGCCTGTGACATCGCCGACCGGGACGCGCTCTGCCGCCTGCTGGCCCAGGTGCCCGACAGCCACCCGCTCACGGCGGTCATCCATGCGGCCGGGGTGCTGGACGACGGCGTCGTCGACTCGCTGACGCCGGAGCGGATCGACACGGTGCTGCGACCCAAGGCCGAAGCGGCCTGGAACCTGCACGAACTGACCAGGGACCTCGATCTCTCCGCCTTCGTACTGTTCTCGTCCGCCGCAGCCGCCTTCGGCACCCCGGGGCAGGCCAATTACGCGGCGTCCAATGTGTTCCTGGACGCGCTGGCGCACCATCGCCGGGCCGTCGGGCTCCCCGCCCTATCACTGGCCTGGGGTCTGTGGGACCGGTCGACCGGCATGGCAGGCACCCTGGGCGAGGCGGACATCCAGCGCGTCAGCCGGACCGGTCTGACACCGCTGCCCACGCCGGACGCTCTCGAGCTCTTCGACATCTCCCTGACGGCCGACCACGCGGTGCTGTTGCCGACGCGCCTGGACCTGGCGGCATTGCGGAACGAGGCGAGTGAGCCGCCGGCTCTGCTCAGGAGCCTGGTGCACACCCAGGTCCGTCGCGTCGCGGCGACCGTTACGGCAACGACGGCGGTGTCGCTCACCGAACAGCTGCGTCCGCTGCATGCCAACGAACGGGAGCAGGCTGTCCTGGACCTGGTGCGTACCCACACCGCGGCGGTCCTCGGTCACTCCGACCCCGAGAGGGTCGAGTCCGAACGCCCCTTCAAGTCACTGGGTTTCGACTCGCTCACCGCTGTGGAGCTGCGGAACCGCCTGGGCGCGGCCACGGGGCTGACACTGCGGGCAACCCTGATCTTCCGCTATCCGACCCCGGCCGTCCTCGCCCGTCACCTGCTCGCCCAGAGCGTCCCGGAGGAGGCGGAGCCCTCCACGGCCGTCTTCGATGAGATCGACAAGCTGGAAGCCGTACTGGCCACGGCATCAGCGGCAGCCACGGAATCCGCAGCGTCAACGGCATCAACGGTGTCCGCAGCATCCGCGGACGACGGCGGGGGCGGCGCGGACGAAGGCGCAGCGGACGACGACCTGCGGGACAAGGTCACGGCCCGGTTGCGTGAGCTCCTCTCGAAGTGGACCGGCGCCGGAGGTACGTCGGACGGCAAGGAGCTGGACGACGCGACGGACGACGAGATGTTCGACCTGATCAACCAAGAGCTGGGCATTTCCTGATCCCTCGGACCGGACCTCTTCGGACCTGACCTCTCGGACCCCAGGGGGTCCCTCTTAGGGAAGTGGCAACACATGGCGAGCAACGAAGAGAAGCTGCGGGACTACCTCAAACTGGTCACCGCCGACCTTCGCCAGACGCGCAAGCGCCTGCAGGACCTCGAGGCACGTGACCAGGAACCCATCGCCATTGTGGCGATGGGCTGCCGCTTCCCCGGCGGCGTGGAATCACCTGAGGACCTGTGGCAGTTGCTCGCCTCCGGTACGGACGCCGTCTCCACGTTCCCGACAGACCGCGGCTGGGACATGGAAGGGCTGTACGACCCGGAACCCGGCCGACCCGGCAAGACGTACGTCCGCGAGGGCGGCTTCCTCTACGGGGCCCCCTCGTTCGACGCGGAGTTCTTCGAGATCTCGCCGCGCGAGGCCCAGGCGATGGATCCCCAGCAGCGCCTCCTGCTGGAGGTGTCCTGGGAGACCGTCGAGCGGGCGCGCATCCTCCCCACGGCACTCCGCGGGAAGAACGCCGGTGTGTTCGTGGGCGCCATCGCACAGGACTACACCCCTCGTTCGCAGGAGTCCCAGGAAGAGCTGGGGGGTCATCTGCTGAACGGCAGCACGACGAGTGTGGCCTCCGGCCGGATCGCGTACTCCTTCGGGCTTGAGGGGCCGGCGGTCACGGTCGATACCGCGTGCTCGTCGTCGCTGGTGTCGCTGCACCTGGCGGTGCGGTCCCTGCGGTCCGGCGAGTGCGACATCGCGCTGGCCGGCGGCGTGACCGTCATGTCGGGCCCGGAGATGTTCGTCGACTTCGGCAGGCAGCAGGCGCTGTCCGCCGACGGCCGTTGCAGGGCGTTCTCCGATCAGGCGAGCGGCTTTGGCCCGGCTGAAGGCGTCGGAATGCTGCTGGTGGAGCGGCTGTCGGACGCCCGGCGCAACGGTCATCCCGTGCTGGCGGTGATACGTGGAAGCGCCATCAACCAGGACGGAGCCTCGAACGGCCTGACGGCACCCAACGGTCCGGCCCAGGAACGCGTGATCCGAGCGGCCCTGGAGTCCGCGGGGCTTTCGGCGGGGGACGTGGACGCGGTGGAGGCGCACGGCACCGGCACGCCGCTCGGGGACCCGATCGAGGCGGAAGCGCTGCTGGCGACCTATGCACAAGGGCGGTCCGAGGACCGGCCGTTGTGGCTGGGGTCGTTGAAGTCGAACATCGGACACACGCAGGCTGCTGCGGGTGTGGGCGGTGTGATCAAGATGGTGCTGGCGATGCGGCACGAGGTGCTGCCGCCCACGTTGCACGTCGACGTACCGTCCCAGCACGTGGATTGGACGGCCGGGCCGGTGCGGTTGCTGACCGCCGAGCAGGACTGGCCGCGGGAAGGCGACCGCCCGCGTCGTGCGGCGGTGTCGTCGTTCGGGATCAGCGGCACCAATGCACACATGGTCGTCGAGGAAGCTCCCACCGAGGAAGCTCCCACCGAGGAGGTGCCCGGTGAGGAGGTTCCCACCGGGGAGTCCGCCGACCAGGCTCAGGAACCGGTCGCCGCCAGGCTCCTGCCGTGGGTGATTTCCGCCCGTAGCCAGGCTGCCCTACGAGCACAGGCGGGTCGGCTGCTGTCGTTCGTGGAGTCGGGACACCACGTCGACCCGGCGAGCGTCGGGATCTCACTCGCCACGACGCGCTCGTCCTTCGAACACCGTGCGGTGGTGACCGGAGGGAACGGGGCGGAGTTGCTGCGCGGACTGACCGCGGTGACCGAGGGCGAACAGGCGCCGGGCACGGTCACCGGAACCGCCAGGACAGGGGGTCGTACGGCGTTTCTGTTTGCGGGTCAGGGTTCGCAGCGGTTGGGGATGGGCCGGGAGTTGTATGAGGCGTTCCCGGTCTTTGCTTCGGCCTTTGATGC
>NZ_JBVHDR010000067.1:0-5288 GCF_055563295.1 Streptomyces sp. NPDC002868
CGGGCAAACCCCTGACTGGTCTGCGGTTTTCCCGGCCGCGGCCCGGCAGCACACCGACCTGCCCACCTACGCCTTCCAACACCAGCGCTACTGGCCGGAGACGGCGAACAGCGCTGACGTCGCGACCCGTAGCGAATTCATCGACACCCGGTTCTGGGACGCAGTCCAGACCGAGCATCTCGACGCTTTGGCAGCCGAGTTGGATCTCAACGTCGAGGGACGGCAGGCGTGGAGCGCCGTGCTGCCGACGCTGTCCTCCTGGCGCCGTCGGCGGGAACAGCAATCGATCCTGGACAGCTGGCGCTACCGCATCACATGGAAGCCGGCCGCGGCTTCCACCTCGGCTTCCTTGTCGGGAACGTGGCTCGTAGCGGTACCCGAAGACCATGCCTCGGAGACTTGCGTCACCGAGACCATTCGAGCTCTCACGGACAACGGCGCGCACGCTGTTCCGCTCCTGCTTTCTACGGATGGCCTCGACCGGCGCAGCCTCGTGGCACACCTGGCCGAGGCGGTGGACGACACCAGCGAGATCTCAGGTGTGGTGTCCCTGCTGGCCCTGGATGAGCGGAACACCCACGAGTTCCGGTCCGTACCCAGGGGCTATGCCGCGACGCTGGGACTGGTTCAAGCACTGGGCGACAGCCGGATCAGTGCGCCGTTGTGGGTGCTCACCAGCGGCGCCGTGACCGTGGGCAGCGGGGATCCGCTGAGGAACCCGACCCAGGCACTTGTGTGGGGTCTGGGACGCATCGTTGGCCTGGAGCACTCCGAGCGGTGGGGCGGACTGATCGACCTGCCCGAGACGCTCGATATCGCCTCACGGCAGCAACTTGTCGGGGCGCTTGCGGGACTGGACGGTGAAGACCAGGTCGCGCTGCGTCCGTCGGGCCTGCTTGCGAGGCGACTTGTGCGGGCCCCCCTCGCCGAAACCGCCATGCCCCAGTCGTGGAGCCCGTCCGGCACGGTGCTGGTGACCGGTGGGACCGGCGCCCTTGGTGCTCACACGGCCCGGTGGCTTGCTCGCAACGGGGCAGAGCGGCTCATGCTCGTCAGCCGCCGAGGACCTGCTGCGCCAGGTGCGGCTGAACTGGAAGCCGAACTGAGCGCAATGGGCGTGCAGACGACCGTCGCGGCCTGCGATATCTCGGACCGGGAGGCGCTTGCCGCACTCATCGAGTCCGTACCCGCCGACTGTCCGCTGACCGCCGTCATGCACACGGCGGCGTCGCTGGACGACGGGATCATCGACACTTTGACCGCCGAGCAGGTGGACCACGCTCTCCGCGTCAAGGTCGACGGTACGAGGAACCTGCACGAACTCACACTGCATCTGGATCTCTCGGCCTTCGTCCTGTTCTCCTCTGTCTCGGCTACCTTCGGCGGCCCCGGCCAGGGCAACTACGCGCCTGGCAACGCCTATCTCGATGCCTTCGCGCAGTACCGCCGGGCCAAGGGGCTGCCCACTACGTCGGTCGCATGGGGCCCATGGGGAGGCGGGGGACTGGCCGAAGGTGGCGTCGGGACCCTGGCGCGCAGGCACGGGCTTCCGCAGATGGATCCTGAGCAGGCCGTGTCGGGCCTTCAGCACGTACTCGATCACAACGAGACGTTCGCGGCGGTCGTCGACGTCGAGTGGGAACGCTTCTTCGTCGCCTTCACCGCGACACGTCGATCCCGACTGCTTGAGGAACTCCCCGACGTTCGCCAGATCCTGGCGTCGGGTGCCGGTGGTACTGACTGGCAGAGCGACGTGGACGGTGACAGCCGTTCCGAGTTTGTGCGCGGCATCGCCGACGCGGCTCCCACCGACCGTGAACATCTGCTTCTTGAAACGGTTCGCGCGCAGGTGGCCGCGGTGCTGGGTCACATGTCGCCGGACGCCATTGACGAGGACAAGGCATTCCAGGACCTCGGCTTCGACTCCGTTACCGCCGTGGAGCTGCGTAATCGGTTGAATACGGTGACGGGGTTGGGGTTGCCTGCGACGTTGGTCTTTGACTATCCGACGGCGCGTGGGCTGGCTCGTTTTCTGGCCGGCGAGATCGTGGGTGGGGAGACGGTCGGTGTTCCGGCGGCTTCGGTCCCGGTTGCGGCGGTGTCGGACGAGGATCCGGTCGTGATCGTGGGGATGGGGTGTCGTTTTCCGGGTGGTGTGGGGTCTCCGGAGGAGTTGTGGGGGCTGCTTTCCTCGGGTGGTGATGCGATTTCGGGGTTCCCTGACAGTCGGGGGTGGGATCTGGAGGGGCTGTACGATCCGGACTCTGAGCGTCCGGGGACGTCGTACGCCCGTGAGGGTGGGTTCTTGCACGATGCCGCGGAGTTCGATCCGGGGTTCTTCGGGATTTCGCCGCGTGAGGCCGTCGCGATGGATCCGCAGCAGCGACTGTTGCTCGAAGTGTCCTGGGAGACGCTGGAGCGCGCCGGCATCGATCCTGCATCGCTACGGGGCAGTTCCACGGGCGTCTATATCGGATCCAACAGCCAGGACTACGGAACGTTGGTCTCCCGTGCTGCTGGAGCCGAGGGCTACCTGTCCACCGGTACGACGCCGAGTGTGATGTCGGGCCGTATTTCTTACGTGCTCGGGCTTGAGGGTCCGGCGTTGACGGTGGATACGGCCTGTTCGTCGTCGTTGGTTGCACTGCACCTGGCCGCGCAGGCGCTGCGGCGTGGTGAGTGCTCCCTGGCGCTGGCCGGCGGAGCAACCGTGATGGCGACGCCTGATCTGTTCTTCGAGTTTTCGCGGCAGCGCGGGTTGGCGGTGGATGGCCGGTGCAAGGCGTTCGCGGCGACTGCGGATGGCACGGGCTTCAGTGAGGGTGCTGGTGTGGTGTTGCTGGAGCGGTTGTCGGATGCGGTGCGTCGTGGGCATCGGGTGTTGGCGGTCGTGCGTGGTTCTGCGGTGAATCAGGATGGTGCGTCGAATGGGTTGACGGCGCCGAATGGTCCGTCGCAGGAGCGGGTGATTCGGGATGCGTTGGCGGGTGCGCGGTTGGTGCCTGCGGATGTGGATGTGGTGGAGGCGCATGGCACGGGCACCACGTTGGGTGATCCGATTGAGGCGCAGGCGATTCTTGCCACGTATGGGCGCGACCGGGGGGATGGCGATCCGCTGTTTTTGGGGTCGTTGAAGTCGAATATTGGTCATACGCAGGCGGCTGCGGGTGTGGGTGGTGTGATCAAGATGGTGATGGCTCTGCGTCATGGGGTCATGCCGAAGACGTTGCATGTGGATGAGCCGAGTCCGCATGTGGACTGGTCGGTGGGTGGGGTGGAGTTGCTGACCTCGCAGCGCCAGTGGCCGGTGGTGGAGCGGCCGCGGCGGGCGGGGGTGTCCTCGTTCGGGATCAGCGGCACGAATGCGCACGTGATCCTTGAGCAGGCTCCGGCGGTTGAGGTGTCCGGGCCGCAGTCGCGGGAGTCTGCGGGTCGGGATCTTGCTGTGGTGCCGTGTGTGGTGTCGGGTCGTGATGAGGCGGCGTTGCGTGCGCAGGCTGCGCGTCTGTTGTCGTTCGTGGAGAGCGACGCGGATGTGGACGTGGCTGCTGTGGGCTGGTCGTTGGCGACGACGCGTGCGGTGTTTGAGCGGCGTGGGGTGGTGCTGGCGGGGGATCGGGCGGAGTTGGTGTCGGGGCTTGCGGCTTTGGCGGTGGGTGAGCCGGTGGCGCATGTGGTGGAGGGCACCGCGATAGCGGGCCGGACCGCGTTCGTCTTCCCGGGGCAGGGGGCTCAGCGGCTGGGCATGGGGCGGGAGTTGTACGAGGCCTTCCCGGTGTTCGCGGAGGCGCTGGATGTGGTGGTTGCGGAGTTGGACAAGCATCTGCCTCGTCCGTTGCTGGAGGTGATGTGGGGTGATGACGAGGAGCTGCTGAACCAGACCGTTTTCACCCAGAGCTCGTTGTTCGCTCTCGGGGTGGCTTTGTTCCGCCTGACTGAGGCATGGGGAATCCGGCCGGAGTACCTTGCCGGGCACTCGATCGGCGAGCTGGCAGCCGCACACGTGGCAGACGTGCTCGATCTGCGGGATGCCTGCGCGCTGGTCGCCGCGCGCGGCACGCTGATGCAGGCCCTCCCTGAGGGCGGTGTCATGGCCGCAATTGCCGCTGAACCGTCTTTGGTCGAGGCCGCGTTGGTGTCCGGGGCCGACATCGCTGCGGTCAACGGCCCGACGTCGGTGGTCATTTCCGGCGATCGGGAAGCGGTCGGCTCGGTGATCGAGGACTTCCGGGCCCGCGGCGTGCGCGTCAAGCAGCTGTCGGTGTCGCATGCGTTTCATTCGCACCGCATGGAGCCGATGCTGGCGGAGTTCGGTGACGTGGCGGCGGGCCTCTCCTTTGCGGAGCCGACGATTCCGATCGTGTCGAACGTGACCGGTCGGCTGGTGGACGAGGACTTCCGCTCGGCCGGCTACTGGGTGCGGCATGTCCGTGAGGCGGTTCGGTTCGCCCAAGGCGTCGACTCGTTGATGTCGCTGGGCGTACGCCGGTTTGTTGAGCTGGGACCCGACGGTGTTCTGACAGGCATGGTGGAGCAGGCCGCGGGGTCCGCCGCGGTGCTGGTGCCGTTGCTGCGGAAGGGGCGACCGGAGTCCGTTGCGGTGGCCGCGGCCGTCGGGCACCTGCATGCTTCGGGTGTCTCACCGGACTGGCCCATGGTGTTCGCCGCAGATGTCCGGCCGGTCGATCTGCCGACGTATGCCTTCCAGCACCAGCGCTATTGGGTCGAGGTGCCCCCGGTTGTCGGCGATGCAACAAGCTTCGGACTCGGCACCGCGGAGCATCCGCTGCTGACGGGCGTGCTCGAGGTTCCCGGCGATGGCGGAATCCTGTTCACGAGTCGTCTGTCGTTGGCGACACATGCGTGGCTTGCAGACCACGTAGTGTTCGGTGCGGTGTTGGTGCCGGGTGCGGCGTTGGTGGAGATGGCGATGCTGGCCGGTGACCGGGCGGGGTGCGGCCGGCTTGAAGAGCTGACCTTGAACGCCCCGCTGTTCCTGCCCGAGCGCGGTGCGGTCCATGTGCAGCTCGTCGTCGGTGACGTACAAGAGTCCGGGGCGCGCTCGCTGAACATCTATTCCCGGCCGGACGACGGCGGAGCCGCGGTGGGTGACTGGTCGTGGACCCACCATGCCGCAGCAACGTTGGTTCCCTCTGATCTCGAAGATTCCGCGGCAGCACTCGATGAACTTGCGTGGCCTCCGGCTGGTGCGGTGGCGGTTGATTTGGCTGGTTTGTATGGGCGGTTGGCCGAGTCGGGTTATGAGTATGGGCCGGTGTTCCAGGGTG
>NZ_JBVHDR010000068.1:2500-4939 GCF_055563295.1 Streptomyces sp. NPDC002868
AGACCCCCGTAGCTGAAACATCAGCGGCTTGCTTGTGCAACACCCAAGTAGCACGGGGCCCGAGAAATCCCGTGTGAATCTGGCGGGACCACCCGCTAAGCCTAAATATTCCCTGGTGACCGATAGCGGATAGTACCGTGAGGGAATGGTGAAAAGTACCGCGGGAGCGGAGTGAAATAGTACCTGAAACCGTGTGCCTACAAGCCGTGGGAGCGTCGCTGTTGTTCTTCGGAGCAACAGTCGTGACTGCGTGCCTTTTGAAGAATGAGCCTGCGAGTTTGCGGTGTGTTGCGAGGTTAACCCGTGTGGGGAAGCCGTAGCGAAAGCGAGTCCGAACAGGGCGGTTCAGTAGCGCGCTCAAGACCCGAAGCGGAGTGATCTAGCCATGGGCAGGTTGAAGCGGAGGTAAGACTTCGTGGAGGACCGAACCCACCAGGGTTGAAAACCTGGGGGATGACCTGTGGTTAGGGGTGAAAGGCCAATCAAACTCCGTGATAGCTGGTTCTCCCCGAAATGCATTTAGGTGCAGCGTCGTGTGTTTCTTGCCGGAGGTAGAGCACTGGATAGGCGATGGGCCCTACCGGGTTACTGACCTTAGCCAAACTCCGAATGCCGGTAAGTGAGAGCGCGGCAGTGAGACTGTGGGGGATAAGCTCCATGGTCGAGAGGGAAACAGCCCAGAGCATCGACTAAGGCCCCTAAGCGTACGCTAAGTGGGAAAGGATGTGGAGTCGCAGAGACAACCAGGAGGTTGGCTTAGAAGCAGCCACCCTTGAAAGAGTGCGTAATAGCTCACTGGTCAAGTGATTCCGCGCCGACAATGTAGCGGGGCTCAAGCGTACCGCCGAAGTCGTGTCATTCGTACACATATCCCCAACGGGAGTACGGATGGGTAGGGGAGCGTCGTGTGCCGGGTGAAGCCGCCGCGTAAGCGAGTGGTGGACGGTTCACGAGTGAGAATGCAGGCATGAGTAGCGATACACACGTGGGAAACGTGTGCGCCGATTGACTAAGGGTTCCTGGGTCAAGCTGATCTGCCCAGGGTAAGTCGGGACCTAAGGCGAGGCCGACAGGCGTAGTCGATGGACAACCGGTTGATATTCCGGTACCCGCTTTGAAACGCCCAGTATCGAGCCCATTAATGCTAAGGCCGTGAAGCCGCCCTGGATCCTTCGGGTGAAGGGGAGTGGTGGAGCCGCCGGCCCAAGGTGGTAGTAGGTAAGCGATGGGGTGACGCAGGAAGGTAGTCCAGCCCGGGCGGTGGTTGTCCCGGGGTAAGGGTGTAGGCCGTGTGGCAGGCAAATCCGTCACACACTAAGGCTGAGACCTGATGCCGAGCCGATTGTGGTGAAGTGGATGATCCTATGCTGTCGAGAAAAGCCTCTAGCGAGTTTCATGGCGGCCCGTACCCTAAACCGACTCAGGTGGTCAGGTAGAGAATACCGAGGCGTTCGGGTGAACTATGGTTAAGGAACTCGGCAAAATGCCCCCGTAACTTCGGGAGAAGGGGGGCCATCACCGGTGATCACTCTTGCAGTGTGAGCTGGGGGTGGCCGCAGAGACCAGCGAGAAGCGACTGTTTACTAAAAACACAGGTCCGTGCGAAGCCGTAAGGCGATGTATACGGACTGACGCCTGCCCGGTGCTGGAACGTTAAGGGGACCGGTTAGTCACATTTCGGTGTGGCGAAGCTGAGAACTTAAGCGCCAGTAAACGGCGGTGGTAACTATAACCATCCTAAGGTAGCGAAATTCCTTGTCGGGTAAGTTCCGACCTGCACGAATGGCGTAACGACTTCTCGACTGTCTCAACCATAGGCCCGGTGAAATTGCACTACGAGTAAAGATGCTCGTTTCGCGCAGCAGGACGGAAAGACCCCGGGACCTTTACTACAGTTTGATATTGGTGTTCGGTTCGGCTTGTGTAGGATAGGTGGGAGACTGTGAACTCTGGACGCCAGTTCAGGGGGAGTCGTCGTTGAAATACCACTCTGGTCGTGCTGGATGTCTAACCTGGGTCCGTGATCCGGATCAGGGACAGTGTCTGATGGGTAGTTTAACTGGGGCGGTTGCCTCCCAAAGGGTAACGGAGGCGCCCAAAGGTTCCCTCAGCCTGGTTGGCAATCAGGTGTTGAGTGTAAGTGCACAAGGGAGCTTGACTGTGAGACCGACGGGTCGAGCAGGGACGAAAGTCGGGACTAGTGATCCGGCGGTGGCTTGTGGAAGCGCCGTCGCTCAACGGATAAAAGGTACCCCGGGGATAACAGGCTGATCTTCCCCAAGAGTCCATATCGACGGGATGGTTTGGCACCTCGATGTCGGCTCGTCGCATCCTGGGGCTGGAGTCGGTCCCAAGGGTTGGGCTGTTCGCCCATTAAAGCGGTACGCGAGCTGGGTTTAGAACGTCGTGAGACAGTTCGGTCCCTATCCGCTGTGCGCG
>NZ_JBVHDR010000069.1:0-4768 GCF_055563295.1 Streptomyces sp. NPDC002868
AGACCCCAAGCCGTTCATCTGGACCAAGACAGCCGAGGAGATCCTCGACTCCCTCGCCCGTTTCTGCCGACGGATCTCCGCCGCAGGACACTAGGGCCTGTCCGACGGGTCGGCGCTAGGCGTGCTGGCCGGCAGGTCTACCGAAGTCGGCCTGCTCCCACGGCACTCCGCCATGCGGTGGATCTCCATGGCGGCGCCTCCGCCGCATGGGGGAAGCGGATCATCCGCTGGCCTGATCCCTGCGCGCCGGGGATCCAGAACAGTGATCCCATGGCAATCAGCGAGACGAGTCCCACGAGGGCGGTCGAGGGGACCGAGCGGCCTGTGCCGCTCTGGGCAGAGCGCATTGCCCGGCGAGATTGGGAGCCACCCCTATCGGGTGACATACGACGCTGCCGGGATGGGTGCCGGAGTGTCTGTGCGAGCGGTCCACGCGCGGACCGATGTCTGGGGTCCCGAGTTCTCCCAGTCCGCACGTCCGATGGGAACGACGCCGAACCTCCGTCGTTTCCCGGCAGTCAACTGTGTTGAGGACGATGGGGGGCCAGCTGTGGCGATGTGGGCCATGTCGTTTCCGGCGTTCGTGTGTCTGCTGGTCTTGTTCGCCCTGGTGGAGAGCGCGTGGCGATGGTTCACGGGGCTGGGCTTGATCCCGTGGCTACGCAGGCGCACGGGGCAGTCGTTGTCGAACACGGCCTTCGATGAATTCACGGCGGTCGTGAACGGAAACAAGACGGTGGAGCTGGAGCAGCGGCGGGTGGAGCTGCTGCTGCGGGACGACGAGAGCGACGGTGCGCCGCCCCGCTCCAGCATCGACCTGACCACACTGGCGCGGTGGCCTGCGAAGGCTCCGTTTCCAGCCCCCGACCCTACTTATCCCAGCACCCGCCCGAGGAAGCCGCGCAGGTAACCCGCGACGACGTCCAGGTGGCTCTCCAGCAGGAAGTGACCGCCGTTGACCAGGTGCACCTCCGCGTCCTTGGCGTCGCGGGCGAAGGCCCGCGCGCCCGCCGGGCCGAAGATTTCGTCGTTGCGGCCCCACACGGCGAGCACCGGGACCTCGCTGGTGCGTAGGAATTCGTGCAGCAGCGGGTAGAGCGGGCGGTTGTTCTGGTAGTCGCGGAACAGCGCCAGCTGGACCCCGTCGTTGCCCTCGCGGGAGACGAGGGCGAAGTCGTGCTCCCAGGTGTCCGGGCTGACCAGGCTCGGGTCGGGCACGCCGTGCACGTACTGCCAGCGGATGGCGTCGACGCTCAGCGCGGCGCGGACGGCGGGTTCGGTGTCGGGGCCGGGATTCGCCCCGTAGGCCCAGACGTCGGTCCAGAACGACTCGACGAAACCGTCCTCGTAGCCGTTGCCGTTCTGGGTGACGAGGGCGGAGATCCGTTCGGGGCGCTTGAGCGCGAGGCGCCATCCGATGGGGGCGCCGTAGTCCTGGACGTAGAGGGCGTAGCGGTCCAGGCCCAGTTGGTCGAGCAGTCCGGAGGTGAGTTCGGCGAGGGCGTCGAAGGTGTAGGTGAACTCCCCTACGAGGGGGGCGTCGGAGTGGCCGAAGCCGAGGTGGTCCGGCGCGATGACGTGGTAGTCGTCGGCCAGCAGCGGGATGAGTTCGCGGAACATGAACGAGCTGGTTGGGTAGCCGTGCAGCAGGACGATCGCGGGGGCGTCGGCGGGGCCGGCTTCGCGGTAGAAGATCTCATGGCCGTCGACGGTGGCGGTCCGGTGGTGCACCGAGCTCATTTCTAACCCCTTCGAATGTTTGATCCGGTTAGTTCCTCGTCATGCAAGCACGGGATGGGCTAACCTGTCAAATGGCTTGATCCGGTTAGAGGGAGAGCGGTAACCGATGGACACGCTGCTGGACCTGCTCAACAGCAGGCCACTGGTCAACGGCGAGGAACAGGACGCGCTCGGCGACCCGGCCGGAGGCAGACGCTGGGCGCGGGAGTACGGCGGCGAAGGCAGCCTCGCGGAACTGGCGCTGCTGCGCGAGACGCGGGACATCCTGCGGGACATAGTGCGCGGAGAAAGCTCGCCCGCCGCGTTGAGCCCGCTGCTCGAAGGGGTCCACCAGATCCCGGAGATCACTTCGGATGGTCTTCAGTGGATGGTCAGGACTCCCCCGCACGCCCGGCTGGCCGTCGAGGTGGTTCTCGCCTGGGCCGCCACCGAGAAGCAACTGCCCGGCCGCCTACGCCCCTGCGCCAACGACGAGTGCCGACTGTTCCTGCTCGACCGCAGCCGCGCCAACCGTGCCCGCTGGTGCTCGATGGCCGTCTGCGGCAACCGCGAAAAAGCACGTCGCCACTACGAACGCACCCGCTGAGCCGTCCCCCACGCGCCGTACGCGGCTAGCATTCTCACAAACGACCCTTTACCGGAGCAAGATCAAGAACAGGGCGCCGGACTCTTGATGATCTTGGACCGGTTCTCGGAACCCGTTCTCACTCAAAAGTGGGCGCGACCCCCTTCTGGGACTTGCATTGTGCGAAAATCCGGGGTCATGACGGACCCTCACGACCCTTCCGCGCCGAACGGTCGGACGCGGACGACGTCGAACGCCACCCCTGCCCGAAGTGCGACGCACAGCCGGGCTCGCCGTGCCGCTCACGCTCCGGCGCGGTCGCCTCCGCCTACCACACCGGCCGCTTCACCAAGGTGCCCCGGCTCGCCAAACTCTTGCGGGTGCCCACCCCCGCCGACCGTGGGCCCGGACAACACGGACCTGCCGGGCGCGGACATCCGCATCGGGTACGCAAGATGCTCGCACCGCAGCCAGGAACTCGACTCGCAGCTCGACGCGCTCACCCAGTACGGCATTCCGAGGGACAAAATCTTCAGCGAGAAGATCAGTACCCGCATCCGCGTACGCCCGAAGTTCGAGGAGGCGCTCAAGACCGCGCGGGAGATCAAGGCCCACGCCCCGCACTGCCGCGTGATCTTCACGGTGTACGAGATGAAGAGGCTGGGGCGGGACGCGGCAGAGCTAACCGCTCTTGCCGACCATCTGACCGCGCACGGCCTGGTTCTGGAGATGCTCGCCGGGCCGCTGCCGGGGATGTACGACCCCAGTGGCCCCGGCAAGCTGCTGTTCGCGTTCTTCGCGGCGATGGCGGAGACGGAGCGGGAGAACATCCGGGAGTCGACGCTCGAAGGGCTCGACACCGCGGCCCGCAAGGGCAAGCACGGCGGCCGGCCGCCGGTCATCACCGACGACATGCTGCACACCGTGCTGCGGCGCCGGGCGCTCGGTGAGTCCGTCGAGCAGATCCAGCCCGACCTGATCATCCCCACCGGCAAGCGCAAGGGACGGAACCCTTCGGTGGCGAGCGTCTACAGGGCCCTGGCCGAGCACGCTAAGCACGAAGTGTATCCCGAGGCCGTCGAGGCGGCCCACGCCGACTTCGCCGCCCTCCAGACCAGCGAGTTCCCGGGCCCGCGGGCCGAGCCCGAGACCGTGCGGTGAGCTCGCCCCCTTCGATCCGAAGGCTACTGGCGGGTTACTTGTCACCTGGTTCGCCGCTCGTTAACGGCACGTCGGCCGTGAGTTCAGCGTGACTGAGGTGCTTTCACTGGGAACCCACGGCGTCTTCGGCAGGCAGGCATGAAAGTGCGGTGGGTCCGTTGCCGCTGAATCGGCAGGTCCTTCACCACTGGGCTCACTCGGCGCGCTGTCCGACACGGAGGACGCTCAGGTAACGGCGTGATGCTCGGTCGCCCATCCGCGTGCGGATGCGCTCGGCGATTGCGTCGAGCAGGGGCTCACGGACGTCGCGGTCGAGCCTCCGGTACAGCGACAACGAGCGAAGGTGATCGGCAAAGCCGTCCCCGTTGAACCACTGAACGGTCGGGTACCAGCGCACGATCGTTGGGCCGAACAATCCGCCGGGATCGTCGACCAGTCCCCAGCCCTCGTCGGTGGTGCGCACGTCGTCCTCCAGGGGCGGATGACCCCAGCCGGGGTTCCCGGGGCAGAACCGCTCGTGGAGATCGGCGGTCTCGGCGTACACCTCCGGCTCTCCCGGTCGGCGGACAACGACGTTGCCGAGTAGCGCCATCCAGCCTGCGGGATAGAGCACGTTGTGCGCTCGCTGCCAGCCAATCGACGCGTCGACCCAGTGCCACGACGACGCAGCCACGAGAACATCGAAGCGTCGACCGCGGTCGTCCCACTCCTCAAACGTCGACGTCTCGACTTCGACGTTGCGGAAGGAGGCGATCCGCTGGCGAGCGAGTGCGGCCATGTCTGCGCCCGGCTCGATGGCGGTCACTGAGCATCCGAGCGCTGCCAGCGAGCGCGTCGCCTGACCGGTACCGCAGCCCACCTCCAGCACCGACGACCGTTCGTCCATGCCGGTGATGGCGCCAAGGTCCGCGAACAGCTCGTCGGGGTATCCCGGCCGGACCCGGTCGTAGAGCTCCGGCACCTCGTTGAACACTCGGCCGAGGTCGTGTCGGTTCAGGCGCATCTTCGGATCATCAGTCACGAACGCACAAGCTTTGAGGCTCGTCGACGGGGACGCCACTGGTTTAACGGCAGCTCCTCGACAGCAGCCGTGCCGGTCCTTTCTGTCTGCTCCGCCAGCATCGTTCGGTCGGGGATCCCCTTCCGGGCAGCCGTCAAGAGCGCCCGCTCTCCCTTCCGACCGCATCTCGGGGGTGTGTCAATTTAACGGCCCTGTCTCACATTCGGTGGTAACGCAGGGTGAAGGGGCGTCGTTGACATGGAGTGCGTGATGTCAATGAGCTTGTAGATGTGGTGTTTTCG
>NZ_JBVHDR010000070.1:0-4724 GCF_055563295.1 Streptomyces sp. NPDC002868
TTCATCGCGTTGATGCGGCTCTTGCCGGAGATGAAGCGGCTGCGTCCGCCGCGGTGTGCGGAGGGCCTGCGGACCCTGATCTCGGTGGCGTCCATACCGGCCTCGTCGTCCCGCACCGCAAACGCCCCGGCCGACCACTCCTGGCCGGCGAGGAAGAAGACAACGCCGAGCACCGCAGGGTCCGCGCCCGCGTCGAGCACGCCTTCGCCCGCATGAAGCACTACAAGATCCTCCGAGACTGCCGACAGCGCGGCAGCGGTCTCCACCACGCGGTCCAAGCCGTCGCCCACATGCACAACCTCGCCCTCGCCGCATGAACAGAACTACTCAGAAGCCGCCCTGACCTGCCCAAACACGGCCTTCTGCAACACGCTTTACAACGTGCTCAGGATGGCGGGGGAACCTCAGTGACCCACCCCACCGGCGCCCCCGAAGACCAGGTCAGCCCCAAAACCGCCGCCGCGCTGCGGGCCGCGATGACCCGCCTCTTCGAAGGCCGCCCGCAACGGACCGACGGCCGCCTCACGAAAGAGAACCTCTACAAAGAAGCCCAGGTCAGCCGGGCGACCATGAATCGCGCGCACAAGATCCTGGCTGAATGGGACGCGCACCTCGCCGCCCACGGCAAGGCCACCCCCGGCGAGGCCAAGCGCGACGCGACTATCGCCGAACTCAAGAAGCGACTGACCGCGAAGACCCAGGAATGCACGCTCCTGGAGAACAAACTCAAGGCCGCCCACACCGCGATCGCTGCCCTCTTCCACGACAACGAAGCCCTGCGGCAGCAGCTCAACAAGGACACCTCGACCACCGTCACGCCCCTTCGCCCGCGCGGCCCTCGCCAACGCCGCTAAGCCGCAGGCCAGATGCCCCTCGTGCTTCATCCTGGGCGAGCTCGTCGCCGCTGTCGGCCTTCACCTGGTCGAGGAGGTCCGAGGCGGCCAGGGCCCTGGAGGCAGCCTTGGGGTCGCTCTCGCGGGCGTGAGCGCGGGCCTCGATCAGCCTGGTGAACACCTGGCTGGTGGTGAAGCGGCAGAACGGATCGCGCGAGTGCGACAGCGCCAGAGTCCAACGTCGGCCAATGAGCTACAAGTTGGTCACCGATCTGCCTGGCTCCGGGCAACACTCCAAGCTGCCCATCAGTATCGGAGCATGGTCGCCCCTACCCAGCACGATGAAGTCCGCAAGGTGTACCTGACCTGCAGACTCGGCAAGAGCGAACTCAACCGTCTCTTCAGCCTTGCCGCCGAAGGCACCCCTGCCACGTCGATCTTCATATCCACGCAACGCGGCAGCAGCCGCTACAGCGCGGGATCTCTGACTGACCTGGTAGACCACGTTCGCAACTCGAATGCCAGCGGCAACCTGGACGTCTGGGACAACCTGGTGCTCGAAGCCGCAGACAGCACCGGCGACCGAAAGGTCACCATCAATCTCGACTCCGAACAGGTCGAGGTTCAAGTATCCGGTCGCGACGCCACGTGGGTGCATGGACAGGCGGCCCGCGTCGAACTGCTCCTCAAAGGCACTGGCGGGAGGCTAGTCAAGAGTGAGGAAGCGAAGAGGAAGTCGCGCCGGGAGAACGTCCTTGCGCTTGTGGTCCTGGTGCCGCTTCTCGTCATGGGCATCTACTTGGCGGACACGGTCTCCGCTGATGAGGGATGCCCAGGGTACTGGCAGGCGCCAACTGCTCAGGCGGTCGTTGGGATGGTTGGCCTAGGCTTTGTTGGGATCGGCGTGAAGATTGCCAGAAGGGCAAACCGTGCCCTCCTCAGACCAACGGCCGAGGTACCTCATGGCGCTTGGTGGAACCGGGCGGCCAGCGCCGACAAGATCGCTTTCTCGGCGCTGATCGTGGCCGTGCTCTCCTTCTTTGTCGCCGCCGCCACTCTGGGGAAGGACGTCTTTAGGGAGTCGTGCTACAGAAGGTCCCAAGTTGCTCGAACCGACCCGGGGCCGTGTCTGAGCAGAGACCGCAGCGAGCTCGGCGCCGAGGATGCGGAGGACACGGCCATGCCACTCAGTATCGCCCCTCGGGCACTGGGGCATCGGGCCGGCCGGCGTCTGCCCCAAACACCCCCGGCTCGCAACAGTTCCCTCCAGCTGTGTCAGCCGACCGTTAAGACTTGGCGTTCCCTAGGACTTCGCCAACGTCATTGCCTCCCAGGCCAAGCGCGTGACTCGTCACCAGCTCTATGTCTCATGAGACATGCTGAGCGCGAAGAACACTTCCACCCCGGTCAGCTGCCCGATCAGCACCTCGGCGAGCTCCAACTCCCGCTCGGTCACTGGCGCACTCGAAACCATGTCGCCGGGCTCACGGAGCTCCTGGGGCCACCGCAGGGCATGGACCACCTGAATGCCGCGGCGTGGGCGCAGCACGGCCAGGCGCTCGCGGGTGCGGACGGCGAACTTGGCGATGCCGACGCGGCCGATGCGGACGAGTGCTTCGACCAGGAGAGCGTAGGGGCGCTGGGCAACCGGTCCGTCCGGGCCGGCGAAGTAGCCCCGGTCATACAGCAACGGGTCGACGTCCTGCTCACCGACAAAGCCCACAATCTCCACCGTCTTGCGGGTGGCCAGAGGCAAGTGGTCCAGGTCCTCATCGCGCAGGACGACCATGCGTACGTCCGGCGCTTCCCAGCCCCTGCTGATCTCGGCTTCGCTCACCTCGCGGGCTTCGGCTTCGCACACCCTTCGGTGTGGAATTCTGGCCCCATCGGCGGTGTGGACCTGGTGCATCCGCGGGCGCGGGTCCTCGGTCGCGGCCTACAAACGCGCCGGCACGCTGACCATTCCGCAGGTGACCTGACCTGTCCAAAGGGCGCGCATGACCCAACAGTGCACACCCGGGCCGACTGGCGCGCGGCGATTGCTCCACCAGGAGCGTTCCATGCCGTCCCCGTCGACCCTGGCACACGAGTTCACCCGGCGTCCTGTGACTGAGCGCCGTACTTGCCGGGACTCGTCAACAGGCGCGCTCAGCAATCAGGGTCCAAACTTGATGCCGGCGGCGATCGGCAGGTGGTCGCTGCCGGTGGCGGGCAGAGTCCAGACGTCGGCAACGGTCGCAGAGCGGGTCATGATGTGGTCGATCCGGGACGCGGGGAAAGCCGCAGGCCAGCTGAAAGCGAAGCCCCGCCCTGCCGAGTTCATCTGCGAGGTGACCGGGGCCAGCCCACGGTCGTCCACCGTGCTGTTCAGGTCACCCAGCAGGATCACCCTGTCCAGCTTCTCGGCGGCGATGGCCGCGCCCAGCAGTCCAGCGCTTTCGTCCCGCCAACCGGAACTGAAACCGTTCAATCGGACTCGGACCGAGGGCAGGTGGGCGACGTACACCGCGATCTCGCCCCATGGCGTACGTACGCTGGACCGCAACCCACGGCTCCAGCCCTCCCCGATCCCCTCCGGCTTGATGTCCATCGGCCGGACCTCTGCCAGCGGGTACCTCGACCAGAGTCCGACACTGCCTTCGACCACGTGGTACGGGTAGTCCGACGCCAGGGCTGTCTCGTACACCGGCAACGCGGAGGGCGTCAGCTCTTCCAGAGCGACGAGATCCGGTGCGGACTCGATCAGTGCAACCGCGGTACCCGCGGGGTCGATGTTCTCGTCACTGACGTTGTGCTGGAGCGCCATGATGTCGTGCGCGCCGCGGTCCCCGGCGACAAGCAGCCCGCCAAAGAGGTTCGCCCAAACGGCTGCGGGCAGCAGTAGGGCCACAAGCGCGGTGCCCGAGCGGCGCAGCAGTGCCAGGCCGAGCAACACCGGAATGGCCAGGCCGAGCCAGGGCAGGAATGCCTCCAACAGGCTGCCGAGGCGGCCTACGGTGTTGGGCACAGCGGCGTGGAACGCCAGTAGGCCGGCGGTCAGCACGGCAAGCAATGCGAGAACACGCCCACGCGCCCAGGGTGACCGGCCTCGCGCATCCTTGCCCCACCGCCACCAGTCGATGGGACGCAGCCACCGCCGGAGCGCCGCAGTCTTTGACCCCGGCGCCACGCAGCTGTTCGCCCGCTCCACCAAGTCTCACCCATCCCCCTCGGACACGTCCTCGCCCCGCAGCCATGAGCACGACGTGCCCGATACGACGCAGAACCCGGTGATCAGGTTCCAGACCGCAAGCTCGGCACCCAGGCCTCCGTGTCAATGGCGGCCAGGTCGTCGTCGGCCTGGCCTGCGCGGTTGCGGAGGTTTGACGGTGATGGGGTCGGTCAGCTCGCGGCTGCGGCTGAGGGCCAGGTGGACGTTGCGGGCCCGGCCCGTGGGTGAGCCGCCGAACACGGCTATCTGCCTGCGCCCTTGGACGCCACCTACCAGGGGCGACGGTGGGCATCTGGCTGAAGAACGCGCGGGCCGCCGCCCGGAAGGCTTCGGAGATCGAGCAGCGGCGTGCCGAGGTCCTGCCGGTGGAGTCGTCGGCCGGGGCACTGTCGGAGAGGCGGCGCGAGCACGTCATGTCCCACGGCGCGGTGATCAGCACCGGCATCCACACCGGCTACGTTCGCGTACGCGTCGACCTGACCACTTCAGCACCCCACGAAGACGACAGCTCCTGGGACGAAGTCGTCGAGGCCAGCGTGCACGCTCCTCACGGCCACCTGCGCGTCGACTCCTTCGAACAAGGAGCCGTCACCACCCTTCCCCTTCTCAGCGCAGCCGGACCGGGCTGGTACCGGCTGCGCGTCCACGCCCGCGGCCGCCAGACCAACCCCGACAGCGTC
>NZ_JBVHDR010000071.1:0-4318 GCF_055563295.1 Streptomyces sp. NPDC002868
CCTGCTGGGGGTGTTGAGGGTTGGGTGCCGCGGGGGGCGGTGCTGGTTACGGGTGGTACGGGTGCGTTGGGCGGGCGGGTGGCTCGGTGGGTGGCCGAGCGGGGTGCGGAGCATGTGGTGTTGACCAGCCGCCGGGGTCCGGATGCTCCGGGGGCTGGGGAGCTTGAGGCGGAGTTGTCGGCTCTGGGTGTGCGGGTGACGGTGGTGGCGTGTGATGTCGCGGACCGGGATGCGGTTCGGGCGTTGCTGGCGGAGTACCCGGTAGACGCTGTGTTCCATGTTGCGGGTGTGGTGGATTCGCTGTCGTTGGCTGAGGCGGATGGGGCTCATTTTGCTGGGGTGATGGGGGCGAAGGCTGCGGGGGCTGCGCATTTGGATGAGTTTTTGGGTGATCGGGAGCTGGATGCGTTTGTGGTGTTCTCTTCGATTGCTGGTGTGTGGGGCAGTGGTGGTCAGGGGGCGTATGCGGCGGCGAATGCGTTTCTGGACGGGTTGGTTGAGGCGCGTCGGGTGCGGGGTTTGGCGGGCTCTGCGGTGGCGTGGGGGCCGTGGGGTGAGGGGGGTATGGCGGCTGCGGAGGGTGCGGAGGAGCATCTGCGGCGTCGTGGGCTGAGGCCGCTGGATCCGGGGCTTGCGTTGTCGGTGCTGGAGCAGGCTGTCGGTGGTGCGGATGCTTCGGTGGTGGTGGCGGATGTGGAGTGGGAGCGGTTTGTTCCGGCGTTCACCAGCGGCCGCCCGAGCTCTCTCCTGCAAGACCTGCCGGAAGCCGCTGACGCGCTGAGTGGCGTACCCGGGAAGAGAGTTGAAGATGGGGCCGGCCCATCCCTCCTCGACAGACTCGCGGGCGTTTCCGCGGTGGAGCGCTCGCAGGCCGTTCTCGATCTCGTACGCACCCACACGGCCGCTGTCCTCGGATTCCGCGATCTGAAGTCCGTGGAGGCCGCCAAGGCATTCCGGGAGCTGGGTTTCGACTCGCTCACCGCGGTCGAGCTGCGCAACGGATTGAACGCCGACACCGGAATGCGCCTGCCCGCCACATTGGTCTTCGACTACCCCACGCCGCAGCTGCTGGCAGAGCATGTGCACGACACGCTGTTCGGCGCCACGGAGGTCGAGCCGGAGGCCGCTGTCCTGGCTGACCTGGACCGCCTTGCGAGCGCGATTTCAAGAGTTTCCCCAGAGAACGACGTCAGGGGGCTCGTTGAGACCCGTCTTCGGAGCATCCTGTCCGAGTTGGGCGGGGTGGCCGAGGGCGATCCGAAGTCCGCCGTGTCTCAGCAGCTCGATGCGGCCACGGACGACGAGATCTTCGACTTCATCAATCAGGAGCTCGGCCGTTCCTGAACGCCGCAGGTGAACCGTTCCGGTCTACGACGTATGGGGCAAGTTCCACATGGCGAATGAAGAGCAGCTTCGGGACTACCTCAAGTGGGTCACCGCCGACCTGCACGATGCCCGTCGGCGGCTGCAAGAGCTGGAATCGCAGCAGCAGGAGCCCATCGCGATCGTCGGGATGAGTTGCCGCTTCCCCGGAGGTGTGAGCTCGCCAGAGGAATTCTGGCGCCTGCTGGTACGCGGAGATGACGCCATCTCCGAGTGGCCGCGGGACCGTGGCTGGGATGCCGAAGCGTTGTATGACCCGGAGTCGAGTGGTTCCGGCACGAGCTACTCGCGCGAGGGCGGCTTCGTCTATGACGCCAACGAATTCGACTCTGGCTTCTTCGGAATTTCACCGCGCGAGGCGCTCGCAATGGATCCCCAGCAGCGGTTGCTGCTGGAAGCCTCCTGGGAGGCCTTCGAGGGGGCCGGAATCGACCCTCTCGGGGTAAGGGGCAGCCGCAGCGGTGTCTTCGTAGGGTGCAGCGGCCAGGAATACGGCGCCGGCCTTCGCGATATTCCGGACGACGTTCGTGGCCATCTCCTGACCGGTAACTCGACCTCGGTCGTGTCGGGCCGTGTCGCCTATGCGCTGGGACTCGAGGGTCCTGCCGTGACCGTTGACACGGCGTGCTCCTCCTCCCTGGTGGCGCTGCATCTGGCATCCCAAGCTCTCCGGTCGGGCGAATGCACGCTCGCCTTGGCGGGAGGGGTGACGGTGATGTCGACGCCGGGGGCGTTCATCGAGTTCAGCCGTCAGCGTGGCTTGGCGTCCGATGGCCGCTGCAAGGCATTCTCTGATGCTGCTGATGGCACTGGATGGGCCGAAGGCGTCGGGATGCTGGTGGTGGAACGGCTGTCGGATGCGCGGCGGAACGGCCACCGGGTGCTGGCGGTCGTACGCGGCTCTGCGGTGAACCAGGACGGCGCGTCCAACGGCCTGACCGCGCCGAATGGTCCTTCCCAGCAGCGGGTGATCCGGCAGGCGTTGGCGGGGGCAGGTCTCTCGGCTTCGGACGTGGACGCGGTGGAGGCGCACGGTACCGGCACTTCGCTGGGTGATCCGATCGAGGCGCAGGCGCTGCTGGCGACGTACGGCCAGAATCGGGATGAGGACCGGCCGGTGTGGCTGGGTTCGGTGAAGTCGAACATTGGTCACACGCAGGCGGCCGCGGGTGTGGCCGGTGTGATCAAGATGGTGCTGGCGCTTCAGCACGCAGTCCTGCCGCGGACTTTGCATGTGGAGGAGCCGTCGTCGCATGTGGACTGGTCGGCGGGCAACGTACGACTGCTCACCGAGGCCGTGGGCTGGCCGGAGAGCGGTCGGCCCAGTCGCGCGGCGGTCTCCGCCTTCGGCGTCAGCGGCACAAACGCTCACGCTGTGCTGGAGCAGGCGCCCGAGATGGAGCCTGCCGACGGAGACGAGCAAGAGGGCGGTAAGGCCGAATCCCTCCAGCTGCCGCTGTTGCCCTGGGTGCTCTCCGCACGCAGCGAGGCCGCCCTGAGGGCGCAGGCCGCGAGGCTGCTTTCCCACGTCGACGGCCATCCCGAGCAGGACATACGCAACCTCGCCTGGTCGCTGGCTTCAACGCGAGCCGGGCTGGAGAACCGTGCCGTTGTACTCGGGAACAGCCGGGAGGAACTGGTCGCGGGACTAGGCGCACTTGCCCGTGATGAGTACGCCGAAGCTGTTGTACGGGGAACGGCCAAATCGGGTGTGAAGACGGCCTTCCTGTTCGCGGGGCAGGGTGCGCAGCGGGTCGGTATGGGCCGGGAGTTGTACGACGCCTTCCCTGTTTTCGCGGAGGCGTTTGATGCTGTGTGCGCGTATTTCGACAGTGGGCTGGAGTCGTCGCTGCGGGATGTGGTCTTCGGTGATGATGCGGATGCGTTGAGTCGGACGGGGGTTACGCAGCCTGCGTTGTTCGCGGTCGAAGTGGCGTTGTTCCGGTTGGTGGAGTCGTTCGGTGTCAGGCCTGATTTCCTGTTGGGGCATTCGATCGGTGAGTTGGCGGCTGCGCATGTGGCCGGTGTGATGGGTCTTGGGGATGCGTGTCGTCTGGTGGCGGCGCGGGGCCGGTTGATGCAGGCGTTGCCGGCGGGTGGGGCGATGGTCTCGCTCCAGGCATCGGAAACCGAAGTGCTGCCGCTCCTGGACCCGGAGCGGGTGAGCATCGCAGCGGTGAACGGACCGCAGGCGACGGTCATCGCGGGTGAGGAATCCGCGGTTGCGGAGGTCGCCGGCCGGTTCGAGGAGGAGGGCCGGAAAGTGAAACGGCTGCGGGTGAGCCATGCGTTCCACTCGCCGTTGATGGAGCCGATGCTGGCCGAGTTCCGTACGGTCGCCGAGAGCGTGGCGTACGAGCAGCCCCGTATCCCGGTCGTCTCGAACGTGACCGGCGAGCTCGCCACGGATCTGGCCTCTCCCGAGTACTGGGTGCGGCATGTTCGCGAGGCCGTCCGGTTCGCCGACGCTATCCGGTGGCTGGAAGAGCACAGCGTCGCTCGCTACCTCGAAATCGGTCCTGACGGCACGCTCAGCGGGATGGCACAGGCCTGCGTAGAAGGCTCAGTGCCGACGGCGGTGCCCGCACTGCGAAGGGACCGGCCCGAGGCACAGAACGTAGTGACAGCCATAGCGCAGCTGCACGCACACGGTTCCGCGCTTGACTGGACTGCGCTGCTGCCCGGAGCCCTCCCTATCGATCTGCCGACTTATCCGTTTCAGCGTGAGCGCTACTGGCTGGAGTCGTCCGGGGCGGAAGCCGAAGACGCCGCAGCCCAGGCGCTCGACGGGGGCGAGGCGCAGTTCTGGGACGCGGTTGAGCGCGGAGACTCGACTGCGTTGGCTGGGGATCTGGCGATCGATTGTGATGCTTCGTGGAGTGAGGCTCTGACTGCGTTGTCGTCGTGGCGGCGGCAGCGGCGTGAGCGGTCGGTG
>NZ_JBVHDR010000072.1:0-4087 GCF_055563295.1 Streptomyces sp. NPDC002868
GTTACTGGGCGTCGTGATGCAGCCGTCGGCCAGTCTGGACAAGCCAGCGGGGCCCATTGTGGTGAAAGCAGACCCCAGCGAGGACTCGGAGCCTGTGCGGCGGATTATGCGTTGGTGTTTCCCGTAGTGGCCGGACTGTGCGCCAAGACCTCTGTCGGATGGGTACGCTGTTGGTCAGAATGGTTTTGGTGGGGCGATGAATGCCGATGGTGCACGGCACCAGGCGCGGGACCGTAGGGCAGTTTGCGCGGGAGGCGACCACTGCGGGCGGTGAGGTGAAACTGGGTCGGCGAGGTCGATGTCTCCTGGAGCGCCACCTTGCAACGACATCGACGCCTCCCCTGGCAGCGGTTCCTGTCCCAAGCGCACTGCGCGCGTTGTCTCAACTTCCTGACGTATTTTCAGGCCCGAAGGCGCGGCGGATCGTTACCTTTGATCCCCCCAAGTGCTACTTGTTTCAGTCGAAGATAGCAGCGCTATGGGCCCATGCGAGAGGAACGGAATCGGCCACCGGAACCCGGTTGTCCGGGTGTGATTTGGCCGCAAGACCACTTACTGATCGTTTCAAAATGAGACCGGTGTGTCGGCTGGCGATTGACGGAGCGTCTGAGCAGGATCTGCGGGGTGTCTGCTGATCCTGTTCCTGATGATCTGTGGGAGCGCATAGCCCCGTTGCTCCCTGCGCACCCAGCGCGACGGCACCGCTATACCGGCAGACTCCGGGTGCCGGACCGGGTCGCGCTGGCAGGCATCGTCTACCTGCAGCGCAAGGGCGTTGCCTGGCGCGATGTCCCGGCCCAGGCCGTGGGCTGCTCCGGAGTCACCAGCTGGCGCCGGCTGCGGGACTGGACCGAGGCCGGGGTCTGGCCCCGCCTGCACGAGGCACTGCTGACCGAGCTGCGGGTGAAGGACGCGCTGGACATGGACGATGCGGCGATCGATGGCTCCCATGTCAGGGCACTGAAAGGGGGGTTCACGTCGGTCCCTCACCGGTCGACCGCGGCCGCCCCGGATCCAAGCACCATGTGATCGTCGACCGCCACGGCACGCCGTTGGCCGTCTCGCTGACCGGCGGGAACCGTCACAACGTCACACAGTTGATCCCGCTGCTGGCGGCGATACCCCGCATCCGGGGCCTGCGCGGGCGCCCGCGCAACCGGCCCAAGCGGCTCTTCGCCGACCGGGTCTACCGGGACTAGTCGCAGTGCATCGGGCCTCAGCCCGGTGGTGGAGCGGTTCTGAGAAGTGCTCTGACGCGCACCTTAGAGCGGACGGTTCTGCTGCTCGATGTACTGACGGACTATCGACAGCGGAGCCCCGCCCACCGATCCCGCGAAGTAGGAGCCGGACCACAGCCGCTGTGCGCGCCAGTAGTGCCGTACGAGGTCGGGGAACTCCTGGCGGAGCCTGCGGGAGCTGACGCCTTTCAACGAGTTGACCAGCTTGGACAGGGCCACCTTCGGCGGGAAGTTCACCAACAGGTGCACGTGGTTGTTCTCACGTTGAACTCCACCAGCTCACATTCGAAGTCCTCGCACACGGCCCGCATGATCTCCTCCATGCGCGTCAGGTGCACGTCCTTGAAGACCTTGTGCCGGTACTTCGTCACGAACACCAAGTGCGCGTGGAGGGCGAAAGCGCAGTGCCGACCAGTACGAATGTTCTGATACTCAGCCATAAACCAACTGCAGTACGGTGATCGGCATGCAGTTGAGGTACAGCTTCCGCCTGTACCCGAACGGACCTCAGCGTGCCGCGCTGGCCCAGGCGTTCGGGTGCGCCCGCGTCGTGTTCAACGACGCGTTGCGCGCTCGTGAGGCCGCCCGCGCCGCGGGCGAACCGTTCCCGAAGACCGGGGACCTGTCCAAGCTGCTGATCACCGAGGCGAAGAAGACCGACGATCGGTCCTGGCTCGGCGACGTGTCCGCCGTGGTGCTGCAACAGTCCTTCCGGGACCCAAAGGGCTCGCCCGTACGCGCCTGGCCAAGTCCGTGCATGACGCGGGCTGGTCAGCGTTCGTCGCGATGCTGGAGTACAAGGCCGCAATGTACGGGCGGCGGTTCTTCCGCATCGGACGCTTCGAGCCGACCTCTCAGGCCTGCTCGGCCTGCGGCGTCAAGGACGGCCCCAAGGCCCTGCACATCCGAGAGTGGACGTGCGGTGCTTGCGGGGCCGTCCTCGACCGGGACATCAACGCGGCGGTCAACGTCTCCAAGGCCGCCGGACTGGCGGTGTCGGCCTGTGGAGCGCAGGTAAGACCGGTACTCGTACCGGCGCAGCGCGGTGAAGCAGGAACCCACCGAGACGGTCAGCCGACCGTGGTAGGAATCCCCACCCTTTAGGGCGGGGAGCGGAAGTCAAGACTACGACAAGTACCGCCGCCTGCTGTGGAAGCGTGGCATCAAGCCCCTCATCGCCCGCCGCGGCGTTGCCCACGGCTCCGGTCTCGGCCGCACCCGCTGGGTGGTCGAGCGGAACTTCGCCTGGCTCCACCAGTTCAAACGACTCCGCATCCGCTACGAACGGCCGGCCGACCTTCACCAGAGCCTTCTCGAACTCGCCTGCTCGATCATCTGCCTCCGACGACTCCGGAAGGCATTCTGAACGATCAAAAAGCGGACGGAAGGTGTTCGAGGCGGGCCACGAGGGAGCCCTTCGTGTCGGGCCAGTCAGGGCCGGTGATGCTGTAGAGCGCGGAGTCACGGATCCAACCGTCGCGCATGACCATGTGCTGGCGCAGGACCCCCTCATGGGTGGCACCGAGGCGGGTGATCGCGGCCCGCGAGGTGCTGTTTCGGACGTCGGTGAGGAACTCGACGCGATTCATCCCAAGCGTCTCGAACGCGTGGGTGAGCATCAGCAGCTTGGCCTCGGTGTTGACGGCCGTACGCTGCCAGGACCGGCCGAGGAAGGTGAAGCCAATCTCCAGCCTGCGATTCGGCAGGTTAACCGCCATGAACCGGGTCGATCCGGCGATGCGCCCCGTGGCCAGGTCGATGGTCGCGAACGCGAGCTGGCTGCCGACGGCATGAGCGGCGAGCGCGTCGTCGATGAATGCACCCACGTCGCGGGGATGGGGGACGAGCGTCACATGCAGCTTCCACAACTCGCCGTCTTGGACAGCCTCGCACAGGCCATCGTGGTGCCCGTGTGTGAGCGGTTCCAGCCGTACGTGTGTGCCCGCCAGCGCTATGGCTTCCAGCTCCATGCCCTACCCCCAGTGATCACCCCGCACTGGGACGTTACCGGCGCGGGCGGACTGAGCGCCGCGTCGACCAGTATGCGGGCACAATGCGCGGGCGAGCATGCCTCAAGCGGCTCACGGTTCAGCCGGTGGCGGCCACCGCCTCGGCCACGCCCTCGCAGTCTCAACCGCGCAACAGCGCCCAGCCGCAACTCCACCGGTTCCCCGCCCACCTCAGGGAATCCGTTGGCGTACTCCCTGATCCACAGAGCCACCTCGTCCGACGCTGACATTTTGAAACGATCAGTAAGTGATGCAGCATGCGGGTCAGTTCCTGTACTGCTGCACCGCATGCGCGGCTCAATCGACTACACCGTCGAGCCGTGTGCGCTTGCGGCGTGCGTATCGGCGGCGACGGCGGGTGCGGCCAGGCGTTCGGGCGCGCCCCGGGTGCGAAGACGCTTCGCGCTGATCACCCGCAGGGCCCAGTCGGCGGCGTGCGTGCGATCGCGGCGGGTAGGGGCAGTGCGCAGGTCATCCAGCGGCATCGCCGCGACGAAGCCAAACAAGCAGCTCAAGCGGGCTTTCTTCCCCTCCGCGTTCGCCGCCCTGGCCGACCCGGCATCGCGGGCTTACTACGACAAGAAGATCGCCCAGGGAAAGCACCACACCCAGGCCCTGCTCCGCCTCGCTCGACGCCGGGCCGACGTCCTCTTCGCGATGCTCCGCGACGGCACCTACTACGAACCTCGGCCCACCAGGTCAGGCTGAATCGCCGAGAATCCGCCTTGCTTCAGCCCACAACTGCGGCCGAGATCGACCTCATGCGCCACCGCGAACAGGTCGCGGCCCAGCGCCGGGCGCTCCCCCAGGGGCCGCCCGTCGACGACTACGTCTTCATCG
>NZ_JBVHDR010000073.1:0-3998 GCF_055563295.1 Streptomyces sp. NPDC002868
CCTGCTGGGGGTGTTGAGGGTTGGGTGCCGCGGGGGGCGGTGCTGGTTACGGGTGGTACGGGTGCGTTGGGCGGGCGGGTGGCTCGGTGGGTGGCTGAGCGGGGTGCGGAGCATGTGGTGTTGACCAGCCGTCGCGGTCCGGATGCTCCGGGGGCTGGGGAGCTTGAGGCGGAGTTGTCGGCTCTGGGTGTGCGCGTGACGGTAGCGGCGTGTGATGTCGCCGACCGGGAAGCGGTCCAGGCGCTGCTGGCAGAGCACCCCGTAGACGCCGTTTTCCATGCTGCAGGCGTACTCGACGACGGTGTACTCGATTCGCTGACCCCCGAGCGATTCGCGACCGTCATGCGGGCCAAGGCTGCCTCGGCCGTGAACCTGCACGAGGCGACCCGGGGCCATGAGCTCTCGGCCTTCGTCCTGTTCTCGTCCTTCGCGGGCGCCATCGGCGCCGTCGGTCAGGCCAACTACGCAGCCGCCAACGCCTTCCTGGACGCTGTGGCCGAACAGCGCGCGGCCGAAGGACTGCCCGCGACCTCCATCGCCTGGGGGCCGTGGGGCGAGACCGGCATGGCGAGCGACGAAACGACGGCGCAGCGGATGCGCAGGGGCGGAGTGTCCCCGCTGCGGCCGGACCTGGCCATCGACGCCATGGAGACCGCGATCGGCTCCGGGACGCCCGGCCTTGTGATCGCCGACCTCACCTGGGCGGACTTCCTTCCCGCCTTCACCACGGTCCGTCCCAGCCCACTGATCGGCGATCTTCCTGAGGTCCGTACGGCCGTCGAGCTCACCGCCAGGACGGGTGGCGAGCATGGACACTCCGAGGTGCGCCAGCGCCTTGAGGGGCTGCGGCCGGCCGAACAGGAGCGAGTGCTGACGGATCTGGTCAGGTCACGTGCCGCCGGAGTGCTGCACTATTCGGGGCCCGCCGATGTGCCCCCGGACCGGGCCTTCCGGGAGCTCGGCGTCGACTCGCTGATCGCGGTGGAGCTACGTAACGCATTGGGCGTGGCATGCGGGATCGCGCTGCCCGCGACGGTGGTGTTCGACTACCCGACGCCGACCGCACTCGCCCGTTTCCTGCGCACGCGGATCGCGTCGGCCCAGGATGACGTCGAGCAGCTGGTGGCCCCCTCGGCGGTTGCCGATGACCCCATTGCCATCGTGGGGATGAGCTGCCGGTTCCCCGGCGGCGTTGACGGCCCGGAGGCCTTCTGGAAACTGCTGTCGGACGGCGAGGACGCCGTCGGGGGATTCCCGGCCGACCGTGGCTGGGACCTCAGTTCGGTCTACGACCCCGACCCGGAACACTCGGGAACCAGCTACGTCAACGTCGGCGGTTTCCTGAAGAACGTGGACCAGTTCGACCCCGCTTTCTTCGGCATGAGCCCGCGGGAAGCCGTCGCGACGGATCCGCAGCAGCGTCTGCTCCTCGAGGTGTCCTGGGAGGCAGTGGAGCGGGCCGGTATCGATCCCCACTCCCTGCGAGGCAGCCGGGCCGGCGTGTTCGTAGGAACGAACGGTCAGGACTATCCGGCTCTCCTGGCTCACTCTCCGGACGAATTCGAGGGCTATGTCGGCACTGGAAACGCCGCGAGCGTGGTGTCCGGGCGAGTGGCCTACACGCTGGGCCTCGAGGGCCCGGCGGTGACGGTGGATACGGCGTGCTCGTCGTCGCTGGTGGCCCTGCACTGGGCGGCTCAGGCACTCCGGTCGGGGGAGTGCGACATGGCGCTGGTGGGCGGCGTGACGGTGATGTCCACGCCCGGAGCGTTCGTGGAGTTCAGCCGTCAGCGCGGACTCGCCCCCGACGGCCGGTGCAAGGCGTTCGCTGTGGGTGCGGATGGCACGGGCTGGGGCGAGGGCGTCGGGATGCTGCTCGTGGAGCGGTTGTCGGATGCGCGGCGGAACGGTCACCGTGTGTTGGCGGTGGTGGCTGGTTCTGCGGTGAATCAGGATGGTGCGTCGAATGGTTTGACGGCGCCGAATGGTCCTTCGCAGCAGCGGGTGATCCGGCAGGCGTTGGCGGGCGCGGGTCTCTTGGCCTCGGATGTGGATGCGGTGGAGGCGCACGGTACGGGTACGACGCTGGGTGATCCGATCGAGGCGCAGGCGCTGCTGGCGACGTACGGGCAGGACCGGGATGAGGAGCGGCCGTTGTGGCTGGGTTCGGTGAAGTCGAATCTCGGTCATACGCAGGCGGCTGCGGGTGTGGCTGGTGTGATCAAGATGGTGTTGGCGCTTCAGCATGGTGTGCTGCCGCGGACTTTGCATGTGGAGGAGCCGTCGTCGCATGTGGACTGGTCGGCGGGGAATGTCCGGCTGCTGACCGAGGCTGTGGAGTGGCCGGAGAGCGATCGGCTTCGTCGGGTGGGTGTCTCGTCGTTCGGAATCAGCGGCACAAATGCGCACGTAATCCTGGAACGCGCCCCGGAACCGGCCCCCACGGCCGACGTTCCCCAGCCCTGGTCGGAGCGCCCGTCCGTCACGCCGTGGGTGATCTCTGGACGTACCGAGACCGCGCTGCGTGCCCAGGCCGCCCGCTTGATGGCGGCCTACCAGGACGACCCCGAACTGGACTTGGCGGATGTCGGCTTCTCACTCGCCACGACCCGTTCCGTATTCGACCACCGCGCTGTGGTGCTGGCGGACGACTATGCATCGGCAGTTCACCGCCTGGCCGCTCTCGCTGGGGATCGCAAGACACCTGGTGTCATACGCGGGTCCAAGGCAGAGGGACGGCTGGCTCTGCTGTTCGCGGGGCAGGGTGCGCAGCGGGTCGGTATGGGGCGGGAGTTGTACGAAGCCTTTCCGGCTTTCGCGGAGGCGTTTGATGCGGCGTGTGCGTATTTCGATGGTGAGTTGGACTTGCCGCTGCGGGATGTCGTCTTCGGCGATGACGCGGATGCGTTGAATCGGACGGGCTTCACCCAGCCTGCGTTGTTCGCGGTCGAAGTGGCGTTGTTCCGGCTGGTGGAGTCGTTCGGTGTCAGGCCCGATTTCCTGCTGGGGCATTCGATCGGCGAGTTGGCGGCTGCGCATGTGGCGGGGGTGTTGTCGCTGGAGGATGCGTGTCGTCTGGTGGCTGCCCGTGGCCGGTTGATGCAGGCATTGCCGGCGGGTGGGGCGATGGTCTCGCTCCAGGCGTCGGAGGCCGAGGTGCTGCCGCTGCTGGATGTGGAGCGGGTGAGTATCGCGGCGGTGAATGGGCCGCAGGCGGTTGTCGTCTCCGGTGAGGAAAATGCGGTTGCGGAGATCGCCGCGCATTTCGAGGCCGAGGGCCGGAAGGTGAAGCGGCTGCGGGTGAGCCATGCCTTCCACTCGCCGTTGATGGAGCCGATGCTGGCCGAGTTCCGTACGGTCGCCGAGAGCGTGACGTACGAGCAGCCCCATATTCCTGTCATCTCCAATGTCACGGGCGAGTTGGCCACCGCAGAAGAACTGACCTCTCCCGACTACTGGGTGCGGCATGTGCGGGAGGCTGTCCGGTTCGCCGACGGTATTCGCCGACTGGAAGAGCATGGCGCGACCGGGTTTCTGGAGATCGGCCCGGACAGCACCCTGAGTGCCATGGCGCAATCCTGCCTCGCAGAGCCGGATCTCCAACTGCTTCCCGTCATGAGGAAGGACCGCCCTGAGGCAGAAGCGCTGCTAACAGCCGTATCCGGTGCCTTCGTTCACGGCATGGATGTGGACTGGCGGACGCTCTTGCCTGGTGCCCAGCAAGTCGATCTGCCGACTTATCCCTTCCAGCGTGAGCGCTTCTGGCCTACCCCGGCACCTGACTCTGGTCCTGCTGAGGACTGGCAGTACCGGGTTGAGTGGAAGCCGGTAGCTGCCAGGGCCGGCGAGGCGCTGGGCGGGCGTTGGCTGGTTGTGGTGCCGGGGGGCATGGCGGAGGCGGACTGGGTTTCCTCGGTGGTGGATGGGCTGGCGGGGTGTGGTGCGCTGGTTGAGCGGGTGGAGTGCGGTCCTGGTGTGGGTCGGGCTGTGCTGGCTGA
>NZ_JBVHDR010000074.1:0-3992 GCF_055563295.1 Streptomyces sp. NPDC002868
GGTCGTTCCTGGCTGTGACCGGTGGCCGGGGCATGGATGTGGTGCTGGACTCCCTGGCGCGGGAGTTCGTTGACGCGTCACTGCGATTGCTGCCGCGGGGTGGCCGGTTCGTGGAGTTGGGCAAGACCGATGTCCGGGATCCGCTGGAGGTAGCGGCTGAGCATCCGGGTGTCAGGTATCAGGCCTTCGACCTGTTCGACGCCGGTCCTGAGCGGATCGCGGAAATGCTGGGCGTGCTCCTCGATCTCTTTGAGCGGGGTGTGCTGGAGCCGTTGCCGGTGACGGCCTGGGATGTGCGGAAGGCTCCGGACGCGTTCCGATTCCTGAGTCAGGCCCGGCATGTGGGCAAGGTCGTCCTCACGATGCCAGTCAGCCTCGACCCGCAAGGCACGGTTCTGGTCACGGGCGGTACGGGTGGTCTGGGTGCTCTGGTGGCTCGGCGTCTGGTGGTCGAGCACGGGGTGCGGCATCTGGTGCTGGCGAGTCGGCGTGGGGTGGATGCGCCCGGGGCCGGTGAGTTGGTGGCGGAGCTGGCCGTTCTGGGTGCCCAGGTGGAGGTTGCGGCGGTTGATGTCGGTGACCGGGAGGCTGTGACGGGGCTGCTGGCGGCGGTTCCGGTTGCGCATCCGTTGACTGCGGTGGTGCATACGGCGGGTGTGCTGGATGACGGTGTTGTTTTGTCGCTGACGCCGGAGCGGTTTGATGCGGTGCTGCGTCCGAAGGCGGATGCGGCGGTGTATTTGGATGAGTTGACGCGTGGGCTGGATCTGGCGGCGTTTGTGGTGTTCTCGTCGGTGGCGGGGACGTTCGGCAGTGCGGGTCAGGCCAACTATGCGGCGGCGAATGCGTTCTTGGATGCTCTGGTGGAGTCCCGGCGTGCTGGGGGGCTGCCGGCGACGTCGTTGGCGTGGGGTCCGTGGGCGCCGGGTGCGGGGATGACCGGTGAGTTGAGTGAGGCGGACCTGCGGCGTATGGCCAGGTCGGGCATGCTCCCCCTCTCCGCCGAACAAGGACTCAGGTTGCTCGATGACGCCCTTGAGCGCGGATCCGAGCTGGAGCGGGCCGCCGTACTGCCGGTGAATCTCGATGTGAAGGCGCTGCGTGGCCAGTCCGAGACCGCCCCGCCGCTGCTGCGCAACCTGATCCGTACTCCGGTACGCCGCAGCGTGCAGGTCACCACAAGTGGAAGCGGTCAGCCCGATCTCCAGCAGCGGCTTCTCGCTCTGGCGTCGGCCGATCGCGAGCGGTTTCTGTTCGACATGGTCTGCGGTCAAGCGGCGGCAGTACTGGGACACGCGTCCGCGGCAGACATCGATGCGGACCAGACGTTCCGGGGTCTCGGGTTCGATTCGTTGACCTCGGTGGAGTTGCGCAACAGGGTGAATACGGTGACGGGGCTGCGGCTGTCGGCCACGCTGATCTTCGACCATCCCACTCCTGCGGCTCTCGCCCGCCACATCCAGTCCCAGGTGCTCGGCAGCGAGGACGCTTCTGGACGTTTGCTGCCTGCGTTGGTGGGGGTGGAAGACGATCCGGTGGTGATCGTGGGGATGGCGTGCCGGTTCCCGGGCGGGGTGGAACTTCCCGAGGATCTGTGGCGGTTGGTCGTCGACGGCGGCGAGGGCATCGGCGGGTTCCCGGCGGACCGTGGGTGGGATCTGGAGGGTGTGTTCGACCCGGACCCGGGGAAGCTCGGCAAGTCGTATGTGCGGGAGGGCGGTTTCCTCTACGACGCGGCGTCGTTCGATGCGGGGCTGTTCGGAATTTCGCCGCGTGAGGCGTTGGCGATGGATCCTCAGCAGCGGCTGTTGCTGGAGACGTCGTGGGAGGCCTTCGAGCGGGTCGGCATGGCTCCCGAGTCGTTGCGGGGAAGTCGGACGGGTGTCTTCGCGGGAGTTATAGCCCAGGAATACGGGTCGTGTCTGCGGGAGGCTGCGGACGGGACCGATGCCTATGCACTGACCGGGAATACGGGCAGCGTCGCCTCCGGCCGGGTTTCCTACGCGTTTGGTCTGGAAGGCCCGGCGGTGACGGTGGACACAGCGTGTTCGTCGTCTCTGGTGGCGTTGCATCTGGCGGTGCAGTCGTTGCGGTCGGGTGAGTGCGATCTGGCGCTGGCCGGCGGCGTGACGGTGATGTCGACGCCCGACATGTTCATCGGCTTCAGCCAGCAGCGCGGATTGGCGGTGGACGGTCGGTGCAAGGCGTTCTCGGATGATGCGGATGGTACGGCGTGGTCCGAGGGTGTGGGTGTGCTCGTGATGGAGCGTTTGTCGGACGCTCGCCGCAACGGTCACCAGGTGCTGGCGGTGGTGCGTGGGAGTGCGGTGAATCAGGACGGTGCGTCGAATGGTCTGACGGCGCCGAACGGTCCGTCGCAGCAGCGGGTGATCCGCCAGGCGCTGGCCGGTGCGGGCCTGTCGGCGGCGGACGTGGACGCGGTTGAAGCCCATGGCACGGGTACGGTGCTCGGCGACCCGATCGAGGCGCAGGCGTTGCTGGCGACGTACGGGCAGGACCGGCCGCAGGACCGGCCGCTTCTGCTGGGGTCGTTGAAGTCGAACATTGGGCACTCTCAGGCGGCTGCGGGTGTGGGCGGCGTGATCAAGATGATCATGGCGATGCGGCACGGCATACTGCCGCGCACCCTGCACGCGGAAGTGCCGTCCTCGCATGTGGACTGGTCCGCCGGGGCGGTGGAGCTGCTGGCGGAGAACACGGAGTGGCCGGAGGTGGACCGGCCGCGCAGGGCGGGTGTGTCGTCGTTCGGGATCAGCGGGACGAACGCACACATGATCCTGGAGCAGGCCACGTCGGACGAGAGTACTGACGGGACAGACCGTTTCGTCGCTGACGGCGGTGCTTCCGCTGGGGCCGCGGGCGTGGTCCCCTTGATTGTGTCGGCAGTCGGCGCCAATGGTCTGCGGGGGCAGGCGGAGCGGTTGCTGTCGTTCGTGGAGGCTGACCCCGAACTGCCGCTGGGCGACCTGGCCCTGTCGTTGGTGACGACGCGGTCGGCGTTGGAGCACCGGGCAGTCGTGCTCGCCTCGGAGCGACAGGAACTCCTGCTGGGCCTGCGGGCTCTGGCTCATGGGGAACCAGCCCTCAACGTCATCACCGGTATGTCGGGTGGGGCTGGGAAGACGGCGTTTCTGTTTGCGGGTCAGGGTTCGCAGCGGTTGGGGATGGGCCGGGAGTTGTATGAGGCGTTCCCGGTCTTTGCTTCGGCCTTTGATGCGGTGTGTGGGTTTGTGGATGGCGAATTGGGTTGTTCGTTGCGGGGGGTGGTGTTCGGTGATGATGCGGAGCTGTTGAATCGTACGGAGTTTGCGCAGCCTGCGTTGTTCGCTCTCGAGGTCGCTCTGTTCCGGTTGGTGGAGTCGTGGGGTGTGCGGCCGGATGTGCTGTTGGGGCATTCGGTCGGTGAGTTGGCGGCGGCGTTTGTGGCGGGTGTGTGGTCGCTGGAGGATGCGTGTCGTCTGGTGGCCGCGCGTGGCCGGTTGATGCAGGCTCTTCCGCCGGGCGGGGCGATGGTCGCCCTCCAGGCGTCGGAGGCGGAGGTGTTGCCCCTGCTGGCGGGCCGGGAGAGCGAGGTCGGCCTGGCGGCGGTCAACGGTCCGGATGCGGTGGTGATCTCCGGTGCCGATGAGGCGGTTGCGGAGATCGCCGAGTACTTCCGTGGTCTGGAGCGTAAGACGACGTTGTTGCGGGTGAGTCATGCGTTCCACTCGCCGTTGATGGACCCGATGCTGGAGGACTTCCGCCGGGTCGCGGAGAGCGTGACCTTCGAGCTGCCGCGGATCGCGATCGTGTCCAATGTGACCGGCGCGCCGGCCACATTGGAGGAACTCACCTCGCCCGAATACTGGGTGGGGCATGTCCGCCACGCGGTGCGGTTCGCCGACGGCATCCAGCGCCTGGAGGAGCAGGGCGTCAGCCGGTTCCTGGAGTTGGGCCCCGACAGCACGCTGACCGCCATGGCCCAAGGATGC
>NZ_JBVHDR010000075.1:0-3963 GCF_055563295.1 Streptomyces sp. NPDC002868
TTGCCGGCGTTGTCGTCGTGGCGGCGGCAGCGGGAGCAGCGGAGCACGGTGGACGGGTGGCGTTACCGCATCGTGTGGCGCCCCCAGCCGGAGCCGGAGCAGGGGGTGTTGGAGGGGACCTGGCTGGTCGTCGTCCCCGCCGGTCACGAGAACGACGACCTCGTACGGTCCACCCTAAAGACCATTCGGGACAGAGGAGCCGAAGCCGTACCTCTTGTCCTCCAGGACTCGCGGAACGATCGCCGAGTCGTGGCTGACCAGTTGCGCGAGTCCATCACGGCAGGCGTCCCCAGCGGCGTCATCTCGCTCCTCGCCCTTGATGAGCGGCCCCTGCCCGAGCGCCCCGAGGTCACCGTAGGACTCATCCAGTCCGTCGCCCTGATGCAGGCGGTCCTCGACGCAGCAGTCGAGGCTCCGCTGTGGCTGCTCACCACCGAGTCCGCTGACACAGGTTCATCCGACGACGACGCGGTGCGACGCCCCCTCCAAGCGGCGGTCTGGGGCCTCGGCCGGGTGTTCGCCCTGGAGCACCCCAAGCAGTGGGGCGGTCTTGTCGACCTGCCCGCCGAGTTGGACGACCGAGGTACGGCCCTGCTGTCCGGGATCCTCGCGACGGGCGGTGACGAGGACCAGCTCGCCGTCCGCGGCGCCGGACTGTTCGCCCGCCGCCTGACCCGTGCCCCGCTGGACAGAGAGCCGGGCGCGCCCTGGCGTACACTCGGAACAGCCCTGGTCACTGGCGGTACCGGTGGCCTCGGTGCGCACACCGCCCGACTGCTCGCCCGCAGTGGCGCCGAGCACCTCCTGCTGACCAGCCGCCGCGGCCTCGACGCCCCGGGTGCGGTCGAGTTGCGTGACGAGCTGATGGCACTTGGCGTCGGAGTCACCATCGCCGCCTGTGATGTGACGGACGCCGACGCGCTCGCCGGGCTGGTCGCGCAGGTCGAGGCCGACGGTCCGCCCATCCGGTCCGTCGTGCACACTGCCGGGGTCGGCCTTCTCGTGCCACTCGTCGACACCACGCTCGAAGAGTTCGCCGAGGGGGCCCGCGCCAAGCTGCTCGGCGCCCGCAACCTCGACGCCCTGTTCGACCGCGACGGCCTTGACGCCTTCGTGCTGTACTCGTCCGTCGCCGGTACGTGGGGCAGTGGTGACCACGGCGCGTACGCCGCGTCGAATGCCTATGTCGACGCGCTCGCCGCTCACCGCCGGGCCCGCGGTCTGGCGGGGACGTCGATCGCCTGGGGCATCTGGAGCCCGGAGGGCGGCGGTATGGCCGTCGATGTGGTGCGGGACCAACTGCGCTGGCGCGGCATCCCGTTCATGTCGCCCCACCTGGCCGTTCTTGGGCTTCAGCAGGCGCTCGACCACGATGAGACGTTCCTCGCCGTGGCGGACATCGACTGGGAACGCTTCGTCCCCGTCTTCACCGCCGCGCATCCCCGCCCGCTGCTGCACGAGGTCCCGGAAGTGCTGCGGGCGCTCGAAGCCGACGAGGCCGACACGGGGGATGCCGAGAGTACTTCCGCGTCGCTCCGTTCCCAGCTTGTCGAGCTGGCCCCGACGGAACGCGAGCGGCTGCTGTCCGACCTCGTACGCAAGCAGGTCGCCGCCGTGCTCGGCCACGCGGACACGGCGGAGATCGCGGTCGGCCGTGCCTTCCGCGAGCTGGGCTTCGACTCGCTGACCGCGGTGGAGCTGCGCAACCGGCTCAACGCGGCAACCGGAGTGAGGCTCCCCGCCACCGTTGTCTTCGACTATCCGAGCGTGAAGTCGCTTGCCGGGCATCTGGAGACCACGCTCGTCGGCGAGAGCGGCGCTCTGTCCGCACCAGCTGCCCCCGCGGCCGTCACTGCCGGCGCTCCGGCCGATGACGACCCCATCGCGATCGTGTCCATGGCCTGCCGCTATCCGGGTGATGTGCGGTCGCCCGAGGATCTGTGGCGGCTGGTTCGGGACGGGGTCGACGCCGTGTCCGCGTTTCCCACCGACCGGGGCTGGGACCTGGACGGCATGTATGACCCGGACCCCGACCGCACAGGCACGTGCTACGCCCGCGAGGGCGGGTTCCTCGGCGCAGCCGGTGACTTCGATGCCGAGTTCTTCGGGATCTCGCCGCGCGAAGCCCTGGCGATGGACCCGCAGCAGCGGCTGCTCCTGGAGACCTCCTGGGAGGTCTTGGAGCGTGCGGGTATCGACCCCCGGACGCTGCGGGGCACCCAGACCGGTGTGTTCTTCGGGGCCGCCTACCAGGGGTACGGCAACGTGGAAGCACCCGAGGGGCTGGAGGGGCACCTCATCACCGGCACGGTGACGAGCATCGCGTCCGGTCGTGTCTCGTACACGCTCGGGCTGGAAGGGCCCGCGGTGACACTGGACACGGGCTGCTCGTCGTCATTGGTGTCGCTGCATCTGGCCATACAGGCGCTGCGCTCGGGGGAGTGCTCCCTGGCGATCGCCGGGGCCGCGGCTGTGATGAGCGAACCGATCGGGCTGGTGGGCTTCAGCCGTCAGCGGGGGCTCGCGCGGGACGGTCGGTGCAAGCCGTTCGCGGCGGCGGCTGACGGAATGGGCATGGCCGAGGGCGTCGGCGTGCTGTTGGTGGAGCGGCTGTCGGATGCCCGGCGCAATGGGCACCGGGTGCTCGCGGTGATCCGCGGCAGCGCCATCAATCAGGATGGTGCGTCGAATGGTCTGACGGCGCCGAATGGTCCGTCGCAGCAGCGGGTGATCCGGGCCGCGTTGGCGAATGCGGGTCTGTCGGCGGGTGATGTGGATGTGGTGGAGGCGCACGGTACGGGGACGACGCTGGGCGATCCGATCGAGGCGCAGGCGCTGATCGCCACGTACGGGCAGGAGCGGGACGAGGACCGGCCGCTGTGGATCGGCTCGCTCAAGTCGAACATCGGGCATGCACAGGCCGCTTCCGGCATCGCCGGAGTGATGAAGATGGTGCAGGCGCTGCGCCACGGAGTGCTGCCGGCGACGCTGCACGTGGATGAGCCGTCACCGCATGTGGACTGGTCGACGGGGAACGTCCGCCTGCTGACGGACGAGGTGTCGTGGCTCGAGACGGGCGCGCCGAGGCGGGCGGGCGTGTCGTCGTTCGGCGGCAGCGGGACCAATGCGCACGTCCTGATCGAACAGGCGCCGGGGGCGGAACCTGCCGACGAGGAGTCCTCGGAGGGCAACTCCGAAGAGGAGGCGGCGGCCCCGGTCGCGCTTCCGTGGGTGGTTTCCGGGCGTTCCCCGGCGGCATTGCGGGAGCAGGCGGGTCGGTTGGCGTCGTGGGTGGAGGGCGCTGGGCTGTCGGCGGCGGATGTGGGGCATTCGCTGGTGGTGTCGCGTGCGGGTCTTGAGCATCGGGCGGTGGTGGTCGGTGGTGACCGGGGGGCGTTGGTTGCCGGACTGCGTGGGTTGGCTGACGGTGAGATGCCTGCGGGTGCTGTCTGTGGGGATGTAGAGGCTCTGGAGGGGGATGCCGATGTGGTGTTCGTCTTTCCGGGTCAGGGGTCTCAGTGGGTGGGGATGGCGGTGGAGTTGCTGGATTCCTCGCCGGTTTTCGCTGCCCGGTTGGCGGAGTGTGAGGCGGCGTTGGGGCCGTTCACCGACTGGTCGTTGACGGCTGTGTTGCGTGGGGTTGAGGGTGCGCCGGGTCTGGACCGGGTGGATGTGGTGCAGCCGGTGTTGTGGGCGGTGATGGTGTCGCTGGCGGAGGTGTGGCGTTCGTACGGGGTGGAGCCTGCCGCAGTGGTCGGACACAGTCAGGGGGAGATCGCGGCGGCTTGTGTCGCGGGGGGACTGAGTCTGGAGGACGGGGCTCGGATTGTGGCGTTGCGGAGTCTGGCCATCCGTTCGCTGTCCGGCGAGGGCGGAATGGTGTCGGTGGCGTTGTCCCGGCCCGAGGTGGAGGAGTTGATCGAGCCTTGGCGCGGGCAGATATCGGTGGCGGCGGTCAACAGC
>NZ_JBVHDR010000076.1:0-3962 GCF_055563295.1 Streptomyces sp. NPDC002868
GAGTCGGGTTATGAGTATGGGCCGGTGTTCCAGGGTGTGCGGGCGGTGTGGCGTCGTGGGGACGAGGTGTTCGCCGAGGTCGCGCTGCCTGAGGGGGAGCGGGATCGGGCTGGTGATTTTGGGTTGCATCCGGCGTTGCTGGATGCGGCGTTGCAGACCGGGTTGCTGCGTGGCGAGCTGACTGCGGGTGAGGAGACCGCGCTGCCGTTTGCGTGGGAGGGCGTGTCGGTGCATGCGGTGGGGGCGGCCGCGTTGCGGGTGCGGGTGTCGCCGAATGGTCTGAACGGGATCAGTCTGTTGGCGACGGACCATGCCGGGGCCCCGGTGGTGTCCGTCCAGAGGTTGCTGACCCGGCCGGTCTCGGCGGAGATGCTGACCGCTTCCCGGACTACGGAGCGGGATGGGTTGTTCCGTGTGCAGTGGTCTCTCGTTGAGCCCGGTCAGCCCGCTTCGGTCTCCATGATCTGGACCGACACCGGCAGCGACCCCAGGGACATCCTGCTGAGCGAGCTGGTATCGGACCGAGCCGTGCACGATGTCGTGGTGCTGCGTTGCTTCACCGAGTATTCGGCCTCCGTGGACTCCGCCGCGATGGAGTCGACTCTGACTGCAGTCTTGAGGTGGCTGCAGCTTTGGCTGGGTGATCAGCGGTTCGACGAATCCCGGTTGGTGGTGCTGACGAGGGGTGCGGTGGCCACCGACGCGAAGCACGATGTGACAGATTTGGCCGGTGCCGGAGTGTGGGGCCTGCTGCGCAGTGCGCAGTCGGAGCACCCTGGTCGAATCCTCCTGCTCGACGTCGATCAGATTGACGACGAGGACGGCCTCAGCGAGTTGGTACCCACGCTGCTGGAGCTCGGCGAGCCTCAACTGGCCTTACGCAACAACCGACTTCTCGCAGCGCGGCTCGCCCGCGACAGTGGCCGTGGCGCCTTGAGTCGCCCGACAACGGGTACGTGGCGACTCGACATCACGATTCCGGGGACGTTCGACAATCTCGTACTCGCTCCCTGCCCGGAGTCCGACGCACCGCTGGAGCCCGGTCAGGTACGTGTCGCGGTTCGCGCCGCAGGCCTCAACTTCCGGGATGTTGTCGTCGCACTCGGGATGGTCCAGCATCCTGCGCCCCTCGGCAGCGAAGGCGCGGGTGTGGTTCTTGAGGTCGGTCCGGGAGTCACCGGATTCACGCCAGGGGACCGGGTTCTGGGCCTGTTCTCCGGGGCGTTCGGTCCAGTCGCGATCGCTGACCAGCAAACGCTGGCGCACATGCCGGCGGGCTGGTCGTACGAGCAGGCGGCATCTGTCCCCGCTGCTTACCTGACGGCTTGGTACGGACTGGTCGAGCTCGCCGGGCTGGCACAGAGCGAGTCGGTCCTGGTACACGCGGCTGCAGGTGGTGTGGGCATGGCCGCCACGCAGATAGCACGTCACGTCGGAGCACGGATCTTCGCCACAGCCAGCCGCAGCAAGTGGGAAACCCTTGGTTCGTTCGGTGTCGAAGAGGCTCAGATCTCCTCGTCGCGCGACCTGGACTTCGAGGCGAAGTTCATGTCCGCCACCGCCGGTCAAGGAGTGGACGTCGTATTGAACTCCCTCGCGGGGGAGTTCGTGGACTCGTCGTTGCGGCTGCTGTCCGCAGGCGGACGATTCCTGGAGATGGGCAAGACCGACATACGTGATTCGGACGCGGTCGCCGAACAGTTTCCCCATGCGCACTACCAGGCCTTCGATCTGTTCAACGTAGAGCCTGAGCGAATAGGGCAGATGCTGAGCGAGGTGATGGACCTCTTCGAACGCCGAGTGCTGGAACCGCTGCCTGTCACCGCATTCGATGTGCGCCGCAGCGGCGACGCATTCCGATACATGAGCCAGGCCCGACACGTGGGCAAGGTCGTCCTGACCATCCCCAACAGCTGGGCCGGATCGGGCACGGTGTTGGTGTCGGGCGGCACCGGCACGCTGGGCGCGTCCGTGGCACGCCACATCGTGGCCACGCATGGGGTTCCTCACGTGATGCTGCTCAGCCGACAGGGCCGCGCTGCAGCAGGCGCGGTAGAACTGGAGGCCGAGCTCCGTGAGTTGGGTGCCCTGGTGTCGATCGTGGCCTGTGATGTGGCTGACCGGGAGGCGTTGGCGGCGGTACTGGCCGAGATCCCGGCGGAGTACCCGCTGACCGGGATCATCCACACCGCAGGCGTACTGGACGACGGGGTGCTCACCTCGTTGACGGAAGATCGAATACAGCAGGTGCTGCGGCCCAAGGTGCAGGGAGCGCTCAACCTGCATGAGCTGACCCAGCACCTCAACCTGTCCGTCTTCGCCCTCTTCTCCTCCGCGGCGGGCGTGTTCGGCAGCCCGGGCCAGGCCAACTACGCCGCCGCAAATGCCATATTGGATGCACTCGCCCAGCAGCGGCGGCTGCGGGGACTGCCCGCGGTGTCAATGGCGTGGGGGCTTTGGGAGCAGGCCAGCGGGCTGACCGGCCACCTGGACAAGGACGATCTGGACCGACTGCAGCGGGGTGGAGTGGCAGCACTCTCGCCTGAACAGGCCCTGGCGCTGTTCGACGCGGGCACGGAGGCCGAGGATGCCTTGGTCGTGCCGATCCGGCTGAGTACGGCGCGACAGCCGGGCGCCGGCACGACCACGTCGGTGCCCGCGCTGCTGAGGTCTCTCTTCCATAGCCCCAACAGGCCGGCTGCGAGCACCACCCCTGCCGATGCGAACGAGCCTGCCCTGGCACGCCGCCTCAGCGGGCTTTCTCCCGTGGACCGCGACCGCGCCGTCCTGGACATCGTCCGCACTCATGTCGCCATAGTGCTCGGGCACGACGGCGGCGAGAATTTCGAACCGGGGCGGGTTTTTCGCGATTTGGGATTCGACTCACTCACCACGGTCGAGCTGCGTAATCGGCTCGTTGCGGCGACCGGTCTGCGGCTGCCCGCGACGCTCATCTTCGACTATCCGACACCGAGCGCGCTGGCGCGTTTCCTGGTCGCTCAGCTGACGGGGGACAACGTAGGAGAGACTGCCTCCGTCGAGCCGGTGGCTGCGCTCGACGACGATCCGGTCGTGATCGTCGGGATGGGGTGCCGTTTTCCGGGCGGCGTGAGGTCCCCGGAGGACCTGTGGAACCTGGTCTCCTCCGGCGTGGACGCGATTTCGGAGTTTCCCAACGATCGAGGCTGGGATCTGGAGAACCTGTACGACCCGAAGTCCGACAAGCCCGGCACCTACGAGGGCGGCTTCGTCTACGACGCCGATCGGTTCGACGCCCCCTTCTTCGGGATTTCGCCGCGTGAGGCCGTCGCGATGGATCCGCAGCAGCGTCTGTTGCTGGAGGTGTCCTGGGAAGCGCTGGAACGCGCCGGGATCGACCCCGAGGCACTGCGGGGAAGTAAGACCGGTGTCTACGTCGGAGGCATAGCCCAGTACGGCGGATTTGCCGCCGATTCCGAAGTCCATTCCTTTACGGGCGCCACGTCGAGCGTGATGTCGGGGCGTGTGTCGTACGCCCTGGGGCTTGAGGGTCCGGCGTTGACGGTGGATACGGCGTGTTCGTCATCGCTGGTTGCACTGCACCTTGCCGCGCAGGCGCTGCGTCGTGGTGAGTCTTCGCTCGCGCTGGTCGGTGGGGTCAGCGTCATGGCCTCTGCCGCCCCGTTCGCCGTCTTCAGCCGCCAGGGTGGGTTGGCTTCGGATGGCCGGTGCAAGGCGTTCGCCGGTGCGGCCGACGGAGCCGGGTGGGGCGAGGGCGCCGGTGTTCTGGTGGTGGAGCGGTTGTCGGATGCTCTGCGGTTGGGGCATCGGGTGTGGGGTGTGGTTCGTGGTTCTGCGGTGAATCAGGACGGGGCGAGTAACGGGCTTACGGCGCCGAATGGTCCGTCGCAGGAGCGGGTGATTCGGGATGCGTTGGCGGGTGCGCGGTTGGTGCCTGCGGATGTGGATGTGGTGGAGGCGCA
>NZ_JBVHDR010000077.1:0-3953 GCF_055563295.1 Streptomyces sp. NPDC002868
CCCACTTCAACCTGGGGCAGGTCTACTGGTACGCGGGAGACCCGGAGCGCGCCCTCGTTCACCTCCGCAGGGCGTACGAGCTGGCCACGGACGACCAGGAACGCGACGACGTTGCGCAGGTCCTCCGGATGCTGATCGCCCGTACCAGCGACGACGACTCCACGGAAGGCACCCATGAGTGAGGCCGAGCGCGCACTCGCCGACCGCCTGGCAGAGGTGGACTCCACACAGACGATCCAGGACATCCTGGTGACGCAGGCGGGCGCCTTTGACCTCGACGGCCTCCTCAGGGTACTGGGCGAGCGTGCCGCGTCGGCGGACGCCGCCGACCGGAGTGCCGAAGCCGCTCTTCACAGGTTCCTGGCGCAACAGACGGAAGCCAACAGGCAGTGGGTCGAGACCGCCCTGAGGTTCCGTCAGCCGCCCCCTCCCGATGAGCGGGCGTCCCCATCGCATGACGGCACACCGGACACCGGCGCACCCGACCTGTCGGCGGAGCACGGCGCGCAGTACGACGATCCACGCAAGGCTACGGAGGAGCAGGCCAAGCAGCTGCTCGCACAGGGTGACCTCGACGGGGCGATCGCCGCCTACCGTGAGGCCGACGAACTGCCCCACAGCCTGCTCGATGCCTCCTTCGGCGGTGTCCCGGGGCGGTATCGGCTGGCCGGCGCCCTGCGGCAGGTCGGACGGTACCGGGACGCCCTCGACGTCTTGGAACGCATCGACTTCCACCCCTCGCGGCTCGGCATGGCTTCGAACCTTCCCGGCATGCACGGCATGGCGGCGAGGATTCTCCTGCTGAGGGGGCTGCTCCACGAGGACTGCGGTGACTACGAGCTCGGGCGGGCGTGTTTTCTGCAGGCCCTGGAGCCAGCCGCCGCGTCGCGGGACGAGTCACTGGTGAACCAGGCGCGTGTCGACTACGCCGGGTCGTTCCTCAAGTCCGGACAATACCGCGAGGGGGTGCGCGAGGCGCGCCGCGTACTGGACTGGGCGCGCTCCCTCGACCACCAGGGCTTCGTCCCGGGCGCGTTGAACAACCTGGGCCACGCGTACAAGGGCGCAGGCATGCTCAAAGAAGCCCGTAGTCGCTGGGAGCAGGTCGTGGCCCTCGGCGAGGAAGGCGGCCTCTTCATGAGTCTCAGCCCGGTCATCGCCTACCTGGGACTGGGCGACCTGGCCGCCGAAAGCGGCGACACGGCCACCGCTCTCCTCATGTACGACCTCGCGCTGGCCCGGTCGCCGTCACGCGACGCCATCATGCTGCTCCTGTACCGGCTCAAACCGGAACTCACCGGTGACGACGACCTGCGCCGACTGGTCTGGGATCTCGCCGAGAGCTCCGACCTCGACAACGACTGGCAGATGCACTCCGCATACCTGCGGGCCCGCGCCGCGCACCACGCACACGCCGGGGACGTGACCGCTGCGATCGCCTGTCACCGCCAGCTGCGCCAGGGCGCGCTCGACCGGAACATGGGACACGAGGCCCGCCTGCACACGCACATGCTGGCCGAGCGACTCGCCGACTCCGGGCTGCAAGACGCCCGGCAGGAGGCCTTCGACCTGCTGTGGCAGACCCGCGACGAACTTCTCGCCGAGACCGGCACACCGGACCACCCCCGGTTCCGGTCTGGCGAGGGGACCTCGCAGTACGAGCTGATGCTGCGCCTACTCCTCGACCGGGATACGCCGAACCTTCGGCTGCCCGACGCCAGAGGAGCTCAGGAACTCGCCTTCGATCTGCACGAAGAGGCCAAGGAACGGGCCTTTCTGCTGCATCTCGCCAGGACCGAACTCCCCGCACCGGCAGGCGCACCGGACGATCTGCTGTGCGCTGAGGCGACGCTGCTGGAGGAACTGGCGGCGTTCGGCGCCAGGGGTACCGCCGGCAAGGGAGGCAGGGCGGCCTTCCGCCGCGCACGCGTCACACGCGAACTGAACGACGTCTGGGACGCCCTCGCTCCGTACGCCCCCGGCTACGTACGAATCCGCAGGGGACAACCGGTCCGGTTCGCCGAGCTGCGGGACCATCTGCGCGCAGATCCAGACCGGGCCGACATGGCTTGGGTGTCGTACTTCTGCGGCGATACGTCGACGACGATCTTTGTCTATGTCCCCGACATGGACCAGCTCACCACGTTGTCCCTCCCGCTCGGCCGCTCCGCGCTCAGCGTCACCGCCAAGCGGCTGCACCGCACGTTCAACGGCGACCCCCACGCCTTTCCCGCCCCGGCACACCTGGACGCCGAGAACCCGTGGAGTCGCAGCCTAGCCTTCCTTCAGGACACGGCGCCGCATCTGCTGGCCTTCGTCCCTTACGTCACCCGTCGTCCGTTGCTGTGTGTGGCGGGCGACGGGCCTGTGCACGCGTTGCCCCTCCATGCTCTGAACACCGACGACGGCGAGCCGCTTGCCCGGCGCCACGCCGTGGTCCAGGTGCACAGCGCCAGCGCCGCCCTGAACAACATGGCGCGCAATCGAGATGGCACCGCACCGGACGCAGACGTCATGACGGGCAGGGTCTTCTGTGCGGGCGTCGCCGCTCGGGAGGACGGCCCGCCAGAGCCGCTGGAGAGTGACGCGGAGCTGCTGGAGGCAGCCGGATGGCCGGTCACCGCGCTGACCGGGACAGACGTGACTCGTACGAACGTGCTGAAGGCCCTGCGCGGCCACCGCATCGCGCACCTGACCTGCCACGGCCACTTTGACCGCGCCGAACCGCTGGACTCGGGACTGCTCCTCGCCGACGGCACGCGCCGTCCGAGCCTCGAGCCCGCCTCCACCTCACTGCTGACCCGGCTCTCCCACCTGCTGACGGTGCGGGACCTCGTGGCGGCCCGGATCCGAGTCGACCTCCTTACGCTGCGCGCGTGTTCGACCGGTCTGCGCGCAGACGGGGCGGGCTGGGACCTCGCGGGCCTGGTCCAGGCTTTCCTGTATTCGGGTGCGCGGTCCGTGGTGGCTTCGCTGTGGAACGTGGACCGCACGAGCTCGCGGGGACTCCTCCTCGACTTCTACCGCAGACGCCGCGCAGAGCCCGGCGAGCCGGTCTGGCGCAGTCTCTGGGATGCCCAGCTGAGGCTGCTGGAGCGCCCCGAAGAGCCATGGGAAACGCATATGTACCACTGGGCTCCCCTGATTCTCATTGGCGATTGGAGATGACCTTGACCCTTGACGACGGCATGCCTGATCAAGAGAGTCCGCCGAGTCCGGACGGCCTTTCCCAGCGCGCGATGCTTCTGTCGCTCCAGAAGGTGACAGAGGACCTCGCGTCCACCGAACCAGACCGGTTCCCCACCGACGTCGACGAGGCGGTGGCGCTCCTCGATGACCTGCTGCGCGCCCAGGGACTGACCGCGGCGGGCGACGCTGCACGCCGCCTCCTGAACGACGACGCCACGGACGAGGCGGGCGCCACCGGGCGACGGTTGCTGCGGCACCTGCTCGAGGATCCCGACACCGCCGGGGTGACGCGGGAGGTGGTGGCCAGGCCGCCCAGGGACACGCAGCTCAGTGTGGAGGCGGCCCTAGCGGGAGCCGTGGTGCTCGCCGCACTCGTGACCTGGTTGCAGACCAAAGTGGACCTGCGCATCCGGCGCCGCAACGGCAGCACAGACTTCGACTTCCGCCTCACAAAGGAGGCAGCCGAGACCGGCACCCTACGCAAGCTGGCTTCGATGCTCGCCGAGCTGCTCACGGGCCCGCCTCCGCCGCCGTAATTCCGCCAGCCGCACGGCACAGACATAGATCGCGTCGGAGCATGAGTGAAAGCGCCGGACATGGGCACCGACTGGCAGGACGGCCGCCCCAGCGAGGCCCTGCAAGCGCGGATAGTGGTTCGACGGGCGGCACGTGCGGATCGGGGGCCGCTCATGCCGACCCCTCAAGGTCGGCAGGCATCCATCAGGGAGAGTTGGCGCCATCCGGGGGGAGTGCCCATCACCCGG
>NZ_JBVHDR010000078.1:0-3712 GCF_055563295.1 Streptomyces sp. NPDC002868
ACAGATCTCGTCGAACGACCGGGCAAACGCGGGGAACGCCCCGTACAACTCCCGGCCCATCCCCAACCGCTGCGAACCCTGACCCGCAAACAGAAACGCCGTCCGGCGACCGGACCGTCCGCCCGTCCCCAGGACGACACCTGGATCGGGCTGCCCTACGGCCAGTGCCCGCAGACCTCGCAGCAGTTCCGCCCGGCCTTCGGCCAGGACGACCGCACGGTGCTCGGCCAGCGACCGGGTCGTGACCAACGACAGCGCCACATCGCTGAGCCGGAGCCCCGGGTCGGCGTCCACCCGGGCCCACAGCCGCTCTGCCTGGCCCTGCAAGGCTGAACCGTCGGCTGCCGAAATCACTACCGGCGTCACAGGAAGCTCGAACTCGGCCTCCGGCTCCGGGCCGTCCCCGGTCGCTGCCGGCCCTTCCGGTACTTCCGGTACTTCCTGGACCTCGACCGGGGGCTGCTCGATGATCACGTGTGCGTTCGTCCCGCTGATCCCGAACGAGGACACACCCGCCCTGCGCGGCCGGTCCGCCTCCGGCCACTCGGTGTTCTCCGCCAGGAGCTTCACCGCCCCGGCGGACCAGTCCACATGCGGCGACAGCTCGTCCACGTGCAGGGTGCGCGGCAGTACCCCGTGCCGCATCGCCATGATCATCTTGATCACGCCGCCCACACCCGCAGCCGCCTGAGTGTGACCGACGTTCGACTTGAACGACCCCAGCAGAAGCGGCCGGTCCTGCGGGCGGTCCTGCCCGTACGTCGCCAGCAACGCCTGCGCCTCAATCGGATCCCCTAGCGGCGTGCCGGTGCCGTGTCCCTCCACCGCGTCCACGTCCGCCGCCGACAGGCCCGCACCAGCCAGAGCCTGGCGGATCACCCGTTCCTGCGACGGACCGTTCGGCGCGGTCAGGCCATTCGATGCGCCATCCTGATTCACCGCGCTGCCACGGACGGCCGCCCACACCCGGTGACCGTTGCGCCGGGCGTCCGACAGCCGCTCCACGAGCAGCACACCCACGCCCTCGGACCACGCCGTACCATCCGCGCCCGCGCCGAACGCCTTGCAGCGCCCGTCCGCAGCCAGCCCCCGCTGCCGGCTGAAGTCGACGAAGGTGTCAGGCGTCGACATCACGGTCACGCCACCGGCCAGCGCCAGATCACACTCGCCCGACCGCAACGACTGCGCGGCCAGGTGCAGAGTCACGAGGGACGAGGAGCACGCCGTGTCCACCGTCATCGCCGGGCCTTCCAGACCGAAGGCGAAGGAGATCCGGCCGGAGGCGACGCTGCCCGTGTTGCCGGTCAGCAGATAGCCGTCGGACTCGTGCACGCCCTCCCGCAGACAGGAGCCGTAGTCCTGGCCCATGACACCCGCGAAGACGCCGGTCCGCCTCCCTCGGAGCGTTTCCGGGTCGATGCCGGCCCGTTCGAAGACTTCCCACGACGTCTCCAGCAGCATCCGCTGCTGTGGATCCATCGCGAGCGCCTCACGCGGCGAAATCCCGAACAGCCCCGCGTCGAACGAGGCCGCGTCGTAGAGGAACCCGCCCTTCTGCACGTATGTCTTGCCGAGCTTCCCCGGATCCGGGTCGAACAGCCCCTCCAGGTCCCACCCGCGGTCGCCCGGGAACCCGCCGATTCCCTCACGGCCGTCCACGACCAGCTGCCACAGATCCTCAGGAGACTCCACGCCGCCCGGGTACCGGCAGGCCATTCCGACGATCACCACCGGATCGTCGTCCACCCCGGCCATGGCGGGCAGTGCGGATCCGGAGAGCTCTTCCTTGCCGCCCACCAACTCGCCCAGCACATGCCGAGCCAGCGCCGCGGGAGTCGGATAGTCGAACACCAAGGTCGCCGACAGCCGCAGCCCCGTCACCGCGTTCACCCTGTTGCGCAACTCCACCGACGTCAGCGAGTCCGAGCCCAGAACCTTGAACGACTGATCCGGCTCGATGTCCGCGGCCGAGGAATACCCGAGCACCGACGCGGCCTGAGCACGGATCAGTTCCAGCATGAATCGTTCGCGGTCGGCCGGGGGCATCGGGACAAGGCGCTGAACCAGGTCGTCGGCCCCGCCTCCCAGTGCACCGGATACGGCCGTACGGCGCCGTGAAGCGCGGAACAGACCCCGCATCAGCGCGGGGATCTCTTCCCCTAGTTCCCGTAGCGCCGCTATGTCCAGGTTCACCGGCAGCACTACGGCCCGTGCCGGACCCAGGTCCAGGTCCGGTCCGCCGTTCAGCACGGTGTCGAGGTGACCCAGCCCCTGTTCCGCGCTCAGCGGCAGGACGCCGCCTCGCGCCATCCGGCGCAGGTCCACCTCAGTCAGGTCACTCGTCATGCCTGCGTCCGGTGCCCAGGGGCCCCACGCCAACGACGTGGCCGGCAGACCGAGAACGCGGCGTCGCTGCGCCAGGGCGTCCAGGAATGCGTTCGCCGCCGAGTAGTTGGCCTGGCCCGCACCACCGAGCGTCCCGGCCGCAGAGGAGAACATCACGAACGCCGACAAGTCCATTGTCCGCGTGAGCTCGTCGAGGTTGGCCACGGCGTCCACCTTCGGCCGCAGCACGGCGTCCAGACGCTCGGCCGTCAGCGAGGAGACGACTCCGTCGTCCATCACGCCGGCCGTATGCACCACCGCCGTCAGGGGATGCTTCGAAGGGATCGAGGACAGAAGGTTTGCGAGCGCCTTACGGTCCCCCGCATCACAGGCCGCGACGATCACCTCGGCGCCCAGGCCGGTCAGTTCCGTCACCAGCTCGTCGGCACCGGGGGCGTCTGCCCCGCGCCGGCTGGCCAGCACCAAATGCCGCACCTCCCGCTCGGCCACCAGATGCCGCGCCACCAACGCGCCCAGACCGCCTGTCCCACCGGTAACCAGCACCGTCCCGTGGGAGAGGGCGCGCCCGGTCTTCTCTTCTGTCGGTCGGCTGCCGACAGCGTCAGGCAGGGACGCGGGCGTCGGCCGGGAGCCGACTCGCACCAGCCTCGGCACGTGGACGGACCCACCACGCAGGGCCAACTCCGGCTCTCCCGAGGCGAGCGCCGCCGGGAGCACGCCCCAGGATTCCGTTGTCGCGTCGACATCCACCAGTACGAACCTGCCGGGGTTCTCGGTCCGTGCGGCCCGTACGAGACCCCAGACGGAGGCCAGGGCGGGATCGGGCGCACCTTCATCGAAGGCCACCGCGCCCTCGGTGATCACGACAAGGCGGGAGTCCTCGAAACGCCGCTCGGCCAGCCATTCCTGTACCAGCGTCAGCGCTTGCCGGGTCACCGCATGGGTCGCCTCGGCCAGACCGGTGCGGGAGGCAGGCAGTCCGCAGACGAAGAGAACCGTCTGAGGAGCATCCCCTTCGCCGTCGGCCACCGTGGCCAGGTCGGCCCACGCCTGTACGGGGACAGCTAGCGCGTCTTGCAGGGCAGGGCCGTCCTCTGCCGCGGACTCTCCGACCGCAGCCCACTCGCCCTCGGACACGGCGGGCGCGGCGGGTGTCGGCGATGTGATCCAGTCGAGTTGGAAGAGTCCCTCGCGGTATACCTTCCGGGCACCGGCGAGCAACTCGGCCGAGGCTTCACGCAGAACCAGCGAGTCGACCGACCCCACAGGGCCACCGGCCAAGTCCGCCAGCTGAAGCGAGACCGCTTCCGGCCCGGCCTTCACCACCCGCACCCGCAAAGCCCTCGCACCCGAAGCCACCAACGAC
>NZ_JBVHDR010000079.1:0-3107 GCF_055563295.1 Streptomyces sp. NPDC002868
CCGACAGACCCGCATTCGCCAACGCGGCCCGGATCACCCGCTGCTGCGACGGACCATTCGGCGCCGTCAGACCATTCGACGCACCATCCTGATTGGTGGCACTGCCACGGATCACCGCGAGCACTTGGTGGCCATTACGGCGGGCGTCCGACAGCCGTTCCAGCAGCAGCACGCCGACGCCTTCACCCCACCCGGTGCCGTCGGCGGCGGCCGAGAACGGCTTGCACCGCCCGTCCTGTGCGAGCCCTCGCTGGCGGCTGAACTCCACGAAGTTCCGCAACGAGGACATGACGGTGGCCCCGCACGCGAGCGCCATGGAGCACTCTCCGTGCCGCAGCGCCTGGACAGCCAGATGCAGGGCGACCAGGGACGACGAGCACATGGTGTCGACGGTGACCGCCGGCCCCTCGAGACCGAAGCTGTACGCGAGGCGTCCGGAGAGCACAGCCGCCGATCCGCCGGTCAGCAGATGGCCCTCGACGCCGTCCGGCGCGGTGTTCCCGTCGGCCGCAGCGGCGTAGCCCTGGTTGCTCGATCCGACGAAGACACCGGCTTCGCTGCCGCGTACCGATGTCGGGTCGATACCGGCGCGTTCGAAGACCTCCCAGGAGGTCTCCAGGAGCAGCCGCTGCTGCGGGTCCATCGCCACGGCCTCACGCGGCGAGATCCCGAAGAATCCGGCGTCGAACTCCGAGGCGTCGTAGAGGAAGCCGCCCTCGCGTACATAGCTGCTGCCCGCCCGGTCGGGGTCCGGGTCGTACATGCCGTCCAGGTCCCAGCCGCGGTCGGTCGGCATGGCCGCGATGGCATCGGTACGTTCGGCCACCAGTCGCCACAGGTCTTCGGGAGAGCGCACTCCTCCCGGGAGACGGCAGGCCATGGCGACGATCGCGATGGGATCCTGCTCCCGCGACTCCACCTCCTGCAACCTGCGGCGGGTCTGCCGCAGATCCGTGGTGACCCGCTTGAGGTAGTCGCGGAGCTTGTCCTCGTTGTCCATGTAGCGTCAGCCCTTCAAGAAACCTGCGGTCGGTGTACGTACCGGGTCAGCCGATCCCCAGTTCCCTGTCGATCAGGTCGAACATGTCCTCGTCGCTCGCTTCCGTGAGTTCGTCGTCGACGGCCTCAGCTTGCGGTGGCGCTTCGCCCTCCCAGTGGGTGAGCAGGCTGCGCAGCCCTTCGGTGAGAGCCCGCCGGGTCTCGTCGTCGAGGGCCCCTCGCAGTGCGTTCTCGACCTGTTGCAGCTCGCGGATCATGAGGGTTCCGGGAGCCGCATCCGGTTGCGGGGGCAGGAGTTCGTCCCGCAGGTACTGGGCGAGCGCAGTCGGTGTGGGGTGGTCGAAGACAAGCGTGGCGGGGAGTGTCAGCGCGGTGGCCGCATTGAGCCGGTTGCGCAGTTCCACCCCGGTCAGCGAGTCGAAGCCCAGCTCGCGGAAGGCCCGCGCGGGCCTGACCGAGTCGGTCGAGGAGTGACCGAGCACTGCGGAGGCGTGGGTGCGGACGAGGTCCAGGAGCATGCGCTTGCGCTTGGGCTCCGGAAGTGCGACCAGCCTGCCGGGCAGGTCCGATCCCTTGTCGGCGACGGCTGCCTTCTCCTCCTGGCCGACGAGAAGTTCCCTTACCTCCGGCAGTTCGTCCAGGAGCGGGCGGGGCCCGCTCGCCGTGTACGCGGGGAGGAAGCGGTCCCACCGGATGTCGGCGACGACGAGTGTGGCCTCCCCGTGCTCGACGGCCTCGCGCAAGGCGTGGACGGCAAGGTCAGGATCCATCGCGGGTACACCCCGGCGACGCAGCTGCTCGGCCACGGCCTCGTCGACCATGCCGCCTCCCGCCCAGGCTCCCCAGGCGATGGACGTGGCCGTCCGGCCCTGGGCGCGGCGCCATTCGGCGAGCGCGTCGAGGTGGGCGTTGGCTGCCGCGTAGGGGCCTTGACCGCCGTTGCCCCACACTCCGGCGCCCGAGGAGAACAGGACGAAGGCGTCCAGCGGGTGGTCGGCCAGCAGCTCGTCGAGGTGAAGGGCGCCGGAGACCTTGGCGTGTACGGCAGCCATGGCGTCGTCGAGGGAGGTTTCGGCGAGCGGGCGGGCTTCGCCGACGACGCCCGCGGTGTGCACGACGGCGGTCAGCGGGGGCTCGTCGGACAGCGAGTCCAGCAGCTTGGCCACTGCGGCGCGATCGGTCACATCGCATGCGGCCACGGTGACGCGCGTACCTAGTGCGGTCAGCTCGGCAGACAATTCGGATGCGCCGGGGGCCTCGGGCCCGCGCCTGCTTGCGAGTACGAGGTGTTCCGCACCGTCGGCGGCGAGCGACCTCGCCACGTGGGCGCCCAGGGCTCCGGTGCCGCCGGTGAGGAGAACCGTGCCGCGCGGCTGCCATGGCTCGGCCCTGGCCGCCGGATCGAGGGGAGCGTGCACCATGCGCCGGGCGTAGACACCGGAGGCGCGTACGGCGTACTCGTCCTGGCTGCCGTAATCACCGCTGAGCAGGGATATGAAGCGGCCCAACGCGTGGTCGTCCAGAGTCCCCGGCAGGTCGATCAGGCCACCCCACCGATCGCGGTGGTCGAGGCCGAAGACGCGGGCCAGACCCCAGATCGCGGCCTGGGCGGGGTTGCTGAGGCGGTCGGGCTCCCGGTCGGTTTCCGGTCCCCGACCGGGCACGTCGATGGAGACTGCGCCCTGAGTGACCCCCCGCAGACGGGCGTTGAGGTCTGTGTCGGCGAGCGCCTGAGCGAGGGCGATGGTGCCGAGCAGACCACCGGCGACCCCCGCGTGGCCGTCGGCGTCCTGGTCGTCGAGCGCGAGCAGCGACAAGACGTTGACGGAGCCGCCGGCTTCACTGTGCAGCACGGCCAGATGTTCCGTCAGTTCAGCACGGCTGGTGGACGTAGATACGGGCATGAGGCGGGCTCGGTTGCCGAGGCCGCGCGATGTCGCCTGTACGAGGTCGTCGTTCTCGTGACCGGCGGGGACGACGATCAGCCAGGTGCCGTCCAGGCTGGTACGCGCGGGCTCCGGCTGGGGGCGCCACACGATGCGGTAACGCCACCCGTCCACCGTGCTCCGCTGCTCCCGCTGCCGCCGCCACGACGACAACGCCGGCAA
>NZ_JBVHDR010000080.1:0-2872 GCF_055563295.1 Streptomyces sp. NPDC002868
GACTCCGCCATGCCCGAGCAACGAAATCACCCCGCCCGCCCGACAGCAGACGATCAGCGGTGTCTCATCACCCCAACCGAAACGGCGAGGCTAGGAGATCGCGCGGATAGGCGCGGCGCGTCGGCCACGTGGTAGTACAGGCACAGGCCCTGGTAGATCGCGAGTTGTCGACGCTCGCCTTCTTCCCCGAGGTGCCTGTGCCTGAGCTCCCATCTCCTGTTATCGACCCCATCTGGGACCAGTTCCAAGCACTACTCCCGCCGCGCGTGGTCACTCAGCCGCGGAGGCAGCAGCAGCCGCTGCCACACCTCATGGTCTTGAGTCTTCGCGAGCACTGCATCCACGAGCTCTGGCGGGAACACCTGAGTCAGGAGCGTGAGCAGCCGTGGTTGTTCGGTGGGATTACGGTCTGTGCTGATCTGCGGGTTGGTCGGCGGTCCGCTGTTCGCTATCTACCTCGCCGAAGGCTCCGTGCGCGCCCACTACAACGCGTTGCGCCATCCGGTCAGTTCGCTGGCGCTCGGTAACCATGGCTGGGTGCAGACGCTCAACTTCATCGTCGCAGGCTTTCTCACGTTGGCGTTCGCGGTCGGTCTGCGGCGTGCGCTCCGACCGTCGGGGGCTCGGCCTGGGGGCCGATGCTCATAGGCCTGTGGGCGATTGGGCTGCTCGGCGCAGGGATCTTCCAGGCCGACCCGGTCGGGGGCCCTACCGGAACACCCGACCGGCTGCCGCACCCCACCGTGCATGGGATTCTCCACGGCTCCCCGTCGCTGGCCGGCTTCGTGGCGCTGACCGCCGCCTGCTTCGTGTTCACCCGGCACTTCACCCGCTCGGGCGCGCAAGAGTGGGCTCTCTACTCAGCCGTCACCGGCGTCGTCTTCGCAGCGACCATGGTGCTGTCCAGCGCCGCTTTCACCCAGGCCGACGACCTGGCCGACTTGGGCGGCCTGATCCAGCGCATCGCGCTCACGACGGGCTGGACTTGGCAGGTACTGCTCGCACTTGACCTGTGGCGAGCAGCTTCCCTGCCAGAGGCTCAGACTCCTTGATCTTGTTGTTCAGTCTGTGATGCGTCTGGGTTTGGCGCCCTGCTTGTGGTGGCTGGGGCTAGAAGCCCGTCTGGCTGTGGTGGTCCGGCACCGGTGCCACCACAACGGATGTCGACCGCTGCTGGCAGTCCTTCCTCCGCCGTTTCGACCGGGAGCACACGTTCCGTCTGTTCAAGCAGACGCTCGGGTGGACCAAGCCGCGGCTTCGCAGTTCAGACGCTGCCGAACGGTGGACGTGGTTGGTGATCGCTGCCTACGCCCAGTTGAGGCTCGCTCGCCCGCTGGCCATGGACCTTCGGCGGCCTTGGGAGAGACCGGCGCCGCCGAACAAACTGAGGCCCGCGCGAGTGCGGCGCGTGTTCAGAAACCTGCGCACGAAGACTGGCTCCCCAGCCGGTGCACGAAAACCGACTCGCCCTGGTCCGGGACGACCGGCCGGCTCGAAGAACTACCGCCCGGCCACCCCTTACGACGTGGGACGCGTCCTCGCTACGGGCCAGGCCCACACCCGTCCCACGCACCACAAGACAGGACAAAACCCCGACGCATTGCATGAATCCACAGCCCAGATGACCCCAGGCAAGATGCGTCCTTCCCCCAGGGGCGTATCTCGTTGCCCGTTGCATTTCTGACACCATGACGAGATGGAAGATGTGCGTCAGGTCGTCAGCTCAGGGTCGCCGCTGGAGCCGCAGATCGGCTTCTCTCGCGCGGTGCGGGCAGGAAAGTACGTCGCCGTCGCAGGAACGGCACCTATCGGGGATGACGGCTCCACCGTCGGACCTGGCGATGTCTATGTCCAGACAGCACGGTGCCTGGACATCGCTGAGCGGGCACTGCAGGAGGCAGGGGCGTCAATCGAGGATGTTGTGCGGACACGCATCATGCTGACTGACGTGACGCAGTGGAAGGAGGCCGCACGGGCGCACGGCGAGCGGTTTGCCTCTGTCCGGCCTGCATGCACATTCGTAGAGGTTTCGCGCTTCATCGAACCGGCTTGGCTCGTCGAAGTGGAAATCGACGCGGTGATTGGTCAGGGACCGAACTGAGAGGCTGTGTCTGCGCTGCGGCTCGGGCCTGGTGATGGCAAGGCGGTAGGACTCGGTGCCGTCTCGACGATGTTGCCGACAAAGGCAAGACCGGCGACTCCTGGACGGACATACGTGCCGGAGCTGCGGGCGACGTCAAAAACTCAAGCTTAGGAGGTAGAGGTGATGCCGTCGTGCGCAAGCGCGCTTGATGCCTCGTTAAGGAAGCTCACGATTTCCATGTGTGCGGCCAGGCCCGCATCATCTGATTCGCGCTCGTGTTCCTCTGCGGCAGTACCGTTTTCCAGGAACCGGATCCACCGATGCAAGGTGCCCCGTTCGTTGAGCAGCGCGGATCCAGCACGAAGGGCAGCCTCGGTCACGCTTGGAGGACCCTCCACAGTCACGGAAGACTGCAAGCGTTGCAACTCTCCGTGGAAGAGGTCACCAGCCTGCTGGTATGCACGACGCGCTTCCTGAAGGCTTTCCTCCCGCTGCAGGCCTTCCGCCCCTGCCGCCGTTGCGGCGAATTGCCCTTCGATCGCATGGAGGGCATATATCCGCTGCAGGCACTCTGCGAAGGCAGAGTATGCCGCCCGGCGCGGCTCTCGCAGTATGCGGACATGCTCGGCCTTCAATTGCATGCGCGCCTGAGCACGGCCGAGGAGTCCAGTAACGATGGTTGCCCCACCGGTGCCTAGCCTCGATCTTTCGTGACGGCTTGCCGCTTCATCTGGTGGGCCGTTTCGGCTTGTTGGATGGGGTGCGGGCAAGCCAGTGGCCCGGCTGTCG
>NZ_JBVHDR010000081.1:0-2383 GCF_055563295.1 Streptomyces sp. NPDC002868
CCCTCTCAGGACACCGAGACCAGTACCCGGGCGTAACCGTATGGCCCCGTCTGGTCCGCGGGCGCACCCGCCCGACACTGATCGAAGCGAGCGCGGACGCCCAACTGCTGGTAGTCGGTGCACGCGGGCACGGCGGATTTGCCGGCCGGCTCCTGGGATCAGTCAGCCAGGCCGTCCTCCATCACGCCCGCTGCCCGGTCGCTGTGGTGCGCTCCGGCCTCTGACCGCCTGCTGCGGCGACACACGTCGCCTGCCGCTCGGAGCATGCCGACAGGCGGAGGAGAGCGGGGCCGTGCTGGTACTGGCGTGTGTGCCCGAGCCGTTGCGGCGCCTTCTCCAGATGACGGGGCCGATCAAGTTCTGCGGGCCCATGACACCGTCGCCGACGCGGAACCGGCCCTCGGAAGCTGAGTGCCCGTTTCACCAGTCCTGTGGTCCGGCAGGCTGGTGTGATCTGCCCGGTTCGGGGCATTCGGGGACTGGGGAGATCTGTTGCGATCGAAAGCGATCAAGCATGGCGGTAGTACAGAGGCCCGGCATTCTGACGGCGGCGACAGACAACGATGCCCATACGTGCGCCAACGCCGCGGCACTTCTCGTTTCGCCGGTCAATTCACACAACGAGTGGGACCCGCTGGAGGAGATCATCGTCGGGCGTCTCGATGGCGCGGCGATCCCCTCCAACCATCCGGTCGTGACCTGCAACATCCCGCCATGGGCAGCGCGGTTGCAGGGGCTTGCCGCCGGCTTCAGGTATCCGCGCATGTTGGTCGAGCGGGCGCAGTATGAGCTCAATCAGTTCATTGCTCTCCTGCAGTCCCTCGGCATCACGGTCAGGCGCCCGGACCCGGTCGACCACAGGAAACGCTTCAGCACCCCCGACTGGTCATCGCGTGGTTTTTGCAGCACCTGTCCGCGGGACGGCATGCTCGTGATCGGCGATGAAATCATCGAGACCCCGATGGCATGGCCGTGCCGGTACTTCGAGACCCATTCCTATCGCGCGATCCTCAAGGACTACTTCCGGCGCGGCGCGCGCTGGACGGCCGCACCGAAGCCGCAGCTCACCGACGCACTGTTCGAGGCGGATTTCCGTATCCCCGAGGCCGGCGAGCCCATGCGCTACGTCCTGACCGAGTTCGAGCCGGTGTTCGATGCGGCGGATTTCGTGCGCGCGGGACGCGACCTCTTCGTTACGCGAAGCAACGTCACCAACCAGATGGGCATCGATTGGCTGCGCCGCCATCTCGGACCTGGCTATCGCATCCACGAGATCGAGAGCCGCTGCCGTACGCCGATGCACATCGACACGACGTTTGTCCTGCTCGCGCCCGGCAAGGCACTGGTCAATCCTGTATACATCGACGTCGACCGCCTGCCTGACGTTCTGAGCTCGTGGGACATCCTGATCGCCCCCGAGCCCAACCCGATCGACGAGCGCTTGCTCAAGATCACCTCGATGTGCGGCAAGTGGCTCAGCATGAACGTTCTGATGATCGACGAAAAACGGGTGATCGCGGAGCAGCACCACACCGACATGCTGCGCGCGCTCGAAAAATGGGGGTTCGAGCCGATCCCGTGCAACCTGCTGCACTACGCGCCGTTCGGCGGCTCATTCCACTGCGCGACACTCGATATCCGACGTCGCGGAACGCTCGAATCCTATTTCGATTGATCTGCCCACCGATCGTAAGTGCCAAAGGTTCACACGCGGCGTCTTAACTGAGAGGTCGTTCACCTTGGAATTTGCGGTCGATCCAGTGATGCCAGGTCACGCCAGGAGACGGTGGCCTCGCCGGTGAGGGACGCTGTTGGTTAATTCGGGCCCGAGCGTGACGTCGGCCGCCCGGACCTATGTGTGGTGCGGGTTGCCGTCGTTGTTGGGTGGGGGGGGTGTCGGGGTCGTTGCGGCGGGGGGGGGCCCGGAGAGATTCCGGTTGAGACGGTGCGGGTGGCGCGGGCGGCGTATCGAACCCACCGGACGAAGACGCACTCACCACCCTGCGCCGGGCGCTGACCCAAGGGCTGGAGACCGTATACGCCACCGACAAGGAAGCCCTCCTGGTCCGCACCCGGCTCGTCCTGAAGACGCCTGCCCTCCGCGCCCGGGTCTGGGAGGAGCATTACGCCACCGAGCAACTGTTCGCCCAAGTCGCCGCCCGCCAGCCGGAAGCCGACGCTCTGCGCACGCGTGTTCTCGTCGCCGCACTGGCCGCGCTGACCACTGCCCTCACGGCACTCGGCTCTGTCCACCTGGCTATGCGCGGGCGCGGACCCCGCCGAGGTCGCCCAGCGGGCTGGTCCCTCGGGCTTGTACGGCTCGGGGTGGTCGAGGAACTGCTCCCCGCGCCCGCGGGGATGGTCCCTGCCCGGGGTGATCGAC
>NZ_JBVHDR010000082.1:0-2229 GCF_055563295.1 Streptomyces sp. NPDC002868
CCGAAAACACCACATCTACAAGCTCATTGACATCACGCACTCCATGTCAACGACGCCCCTTCACCCTGCGTTACCACCGAATGTGAGACAGGGCCCTTTGTCTGACAGCCCGGCCCGCACCTCCGGCAGGGTGAACTCGGCGCTGTGAGCCAGAAGATCAATCAGCTACATTTCAAAGCTGATCAGACCTCACCCGGTCGGCGTATCCTGATCCGCTCGGAGACGGGTGATCACGGAGGAAGCATGTCGAAGTTCAGGGTGACGGTCAGCCTTCCTCCTTCTGCCTTGGGTGATCCCGTCACCGCAATCGCCGCAGCGATGCTTCCCTTCGGCCTGAACATCGACCCGGTCAGCGGGGAGGAGGGTTGCAACCCGCAGGGCGAATGGGACTGGTGGCACATGTCCAGCTACGACAATCTGGTCGTTCGCCCCGAGTACGACGGGGATCCCCGCCTGCTCCACCAGCTGACCTGGCCGAGCGGCGAGCCTCGCCCGCGAGGGCCGCTGCGCTGCGACGGGGGGCCACGCGGCCTGCTCGACCTGGAGGGCATGCGTGCGATCAGCGCCGCAGATGCGGCAGCAACCTGGGCGGTGTGGGACCGAATCTCTGCCGAGCATCCGCCGGCTGAGCCCCTGTCGAAGTTCTTCGCGCGCTACGGCGTCGACTCCGATGTCTGCTCGCCCGACATGGACCGGGCCAAGCGCGAGCATCTGGCCCAACCGCTGGTGCAGGCTCTCGCGCAGTACGCGATCCAAGGAGGAGACAGGCACTACCCGAACAGTTTCGCGTCGCAGGACCCTGTCGCCCTCTTCGCCTGTGGCGAGTACGACTATGTCGAGCGCGCGGCGGCCACGGCTGTGCCCACCTTTGCGCTGCTGACCCTCGACGGACAGTGGACCGACCCCTGGAACGCGAGCCCGCTCGGCAGCTTCCGCTCGGAGGAGTCCGAGGCGGAGGCGTATTGGCGTCTTGCCGACACCTACCTGCGCGAGCTGGCCGAGGACGCGCTGATCGTCCAACTGCTCTGCCACTGCTGACCGGGCAAGCCGCGCGAAGCCGTCCCGGGAAGAAGGGGACCGCTTTGTGATCATGTTAGGCCAAGAAGGGCGAGTGGTCGCTTCGGGTCGCGGGCGTTGTGTCGCAGGGCGGTGGCGATGCCGTGTACGCCTGCGAGGCGGAGGGCGCGATGGTGAGGTTGCGCCAGGTGGCCATCGCTCGGGGTGCGTTGCCGGTGCGGAGTTGGGAGGCGTCCTCGGCGACGGTGACGTCGCGGATGTGGTGCAGGGCCTCGATGGGCCAAAAGGATCCGCAACCAACGCAGCAGGTCGTGCGCGTAGCTCCGCCCGGTCAGCTGACTGTTGTCGCCGAGCGCGAGATCTCGCACGTACGCGCGCGTGGGTTCGACCACCGCACCGGTAGCGTCCAAGACGATGTACGGCGGGTACTGCGTGTCCAGCTCGATGACCCGGTCAACGCGAGGAACGTCAACACGGCCCTCGACCAGCTCAGCGTGGGGCGTCGGCGCCATAGAGAGCTCCTTGAGCGAGGTTCGACGTCGCCCCGCTCAACGAGCTCACGAGAGTGCAATTAACGCAGCAGCTGTGCTGGTCACCTTCCGTGTGGTGTTCAGCCAGCACCGTGAGCATGTCCTGCCCGCTCGCGATGTGCTGCCCTAGCAGGCCGGCCTCTTCCAGGCGCTGGAGTTGGCTGTAGGCGACGCGGGTGCCGGAGGCGGTGACGACCGACAGCCGCCCCGTGAGGAGGTGCTCGTGGAGCTTGGCGCCCTGGGCGATGGCCAGCAGCGCGGCGAATTGCGGTGCGGACAACTCCCGGCCCTCGTCCGGGGGCTGGGTGCGGGCGGCGGTCTCGATGGGCTCCAGTGCGGCCAAGACGTTCGACTGGTGTTCGTCGCGGATGGCCGCCGCCTGTTTCATCTGGGAACGGACCGGTCGATACGTGCGAACAGCGCCTCGTCGACGGGGAACTCGCCGGAGCCGAGGCGCTGGAGCAGGACGCGGTAGAACGTCAGGGACGTCTCTGACTTCACGAGGTCGCGGTGGGTATCGACCAGGCGGGCGCGCGGCTCGTCGAGCGGGTCCCGGTCGCGGTGCGCCCACAGCGGGGACTGTAAGACGTTCGGCCCTGTCTCACATTCGGTGGTAACGCAGGGTGAAGGGGCGTCGTTGACATGGAGTGCGTGATGTCAATGAGCTTGTAGATGTGGTGTT
>NZ_JBVHDR010000083.1:0-2221 GCF_055563295.1 Streptomyces sp. NPDC002868
TGCGGGTGAGTCATGCGTTCCACTCGCCTTTGATGGACCCGATGCTGGAGGACTTCCGCCGGGTCGCGGAGAGCGTGACCTTCGAGCCGCCGCGGGTCGTGGTCGTGTCCAATGTGACCGGCGCGCCGGCCACGCCGGAGGAACTCACCTCGCCGGAGTACTGGGTGGGGCATGTCCGTCATGCGGTGCGGTTCGCCGACGGCATCCAGTACCTGGAGGAGCAGGGCGTCAGCCGGTTCCTGGAGTTGGGCCCCGACGGCACGCTGACCGCCATGGCCCAAGGATGCGTGTCCGGCGACGACGCAGTGCTGGTTCCCGCGCTGCGCAAGGACCGCGCCGAACTCGACTCGGTGATGGCAGCCGTGGCCGCCGTGTTCGCGCACGGGGGCGAAGCGGACTGGGCCTCGCTGTTCATGGGGACACGAGTACGCCGGACTGATCTGCCGACGTACGCATTCCAGAGGCGTAACTTCTGGCCGACACCTGCGACGGCCTCGGGGGGCAGCGTGGTCAGCCTGGGCCTTTCGGCTCCGGGCCATCCGTTGCTTGGTGCGGCGGTGGAGTTGGCGGGGGCTGACGGTGTTCTGCTGACGGGCAGGTTGTCGTTGCAGTCGCATCCGTGGCTGCGGGATCACATGGTCGCGGGCAGGGTTCTGTTTCCGGGGACGGGTTTCCTGGAGCTGGCGGTGCGGGCCGGTGATCAGGTGGGCTGTGATCGGGTGGAGGAGTTGACGATCGCGGCGCCGCTGGTGGTTCCGGAACTCGGTGGCGTGCGGGTGCAGGTGGTGGTCGGTGGGCGGGATGAGTCCGCTGTGCGCGAGTGCCTCTTCTATTCGCGTGCGGAGGATGCGGCGGATGATGATCCGTGGGTGCTGAATGCCAGTGGTGTGCTGGCGGTGGCTCCTGTGGTGGAGTCCGGGGGGTTTGATTTTGGTGTGTGGCCGCCGCGGGGTGCGGTGGCGGTGCCGGTGGAGGGTGTGTACGGGCTGTTCGCCGAGGCGGGGTTTGCCTATGGCCCGGTGTTTCATGGGCTGCGCGCGGTGTGGCGGCGGGGCGAGGAGGTATTTGCCGAGGTCGGCCTTCCCGAGGAGCACGAGGCCCAGGCCGGTGGGTTCGGTGTGCATCCGGCGCTGCTGGACTCGGCACTGCACGCCGTGCTTCTGAGTCTGTTCGACAGTGGTGAGAGTTCACTGCGGTTGCCGTTCTCCTGGGGCGGTGTGTCGTTGGTGGCTTCGGGTGCGAGGGCGCTGCGGGTGCGGGTGGTGAAGGCCGGGCCGGAAGCGGTCTCGCTTCAGCTGGCCGACTCCGCCGGTCGCACTGTGGCCTCGGTCGATTCGCTGGTCCTGCGAGAGGTCTCGGGTGCACTGGCCGCAGGCGCTCATGGCGAACATCGGGACTTGTTCCAGGTGGACTGGGTGGAGAAGCCGGCAGTCGGCGAGCCGGTCTCTCCGATGGACCACTGGGCTGTGGTGGTCGGGGAGGGTACGGAAGCGCCGACTGCGGGTTCGATCGATGCAGAGGTGTACGCCGACCTGGCCGGGCTGAGTGCGGACGTCCCGCAGAGGGTGCTGTTCCCGTGTGGCACGAGCCCATCCGATGGCGCTGACGTGCCCGGGGCGACGCGTTTGGTGTCGGCTCGGGTGTTGGGTTTGGTGCAGGAGTGGTTGGCGGAGGAGCGTTTCGCGGGTTCGCGGCTGGTCGTGGTCACCGAGGGGGCGGTGGCGGTTGATCATGGTGCGCCGGATCCGGTGTTGGCGGCGGTGTGGGGTCTGGTGAGGGCGGCGAGGGCGGAGAATCCTGGCCGGTTCGTGCTGGTGGATGTGGATGGCACGGCCGAGTCCTGGTCCGGGCTCGGGGGTGCGCTGGCCTCGGACGAGCCCGAGTTCGCGCTGCGCAGGGGTGCGGTGTTCGTACCCCGCCTGGACCGGGTGGCATCCAGAGGAACTGGTTTGGAGCCACCCGAGGGGTCTGCCGACTGGCGCTTGGACATTGGCGAGAAGGGGACCTTGGAGGGTCTGGCCACTGCGGCTTGCCCTGAGGTGAGGGGTGAGCTGGGGGCAGGTCAGATTCGAATCGTGGTACGGGCTGCCGGGGTGAACTTCCGTGATGTGCTGAACGTCCTCGGTATGTATCCGGGCGAGGCGGGTCTGCTGGGTCTGGAGGGCGCGGGCGTGGTGACCGAGGTCGGCCCCGGGGTCTCGGGGTTGGCCGTCGGTGATCG
>NZ_JBVHDR010000084.1:0-1839 GCF_055563295.1 Streptomyces sp. NPDC002868
CTAGGCCGTTTCGTTTGAATCATCTGATCGTTGGCCCAGATGTGCCGTTGACTGACGCGCAGTGGGCGCGGATCGAGCCGTTGCTGCCGGACCGGACGCCGAAGCGGGGTGGCCGGTGGCGGGATCACCGGGAAGTGATCGATGCGATCGCCTGGAAGTTCCAGACCGGATCGCAGTGGGTCCACCTGCCGGAGAAGTACGGCAACTGGAGGGGCGTCTACAACCGGCTGCGGATGTGGGCCGTGGACGGCACCTGGGAGCGCGGGTTCGCCGCGCTGATGGCCCAGGCCGACGCTGACGAGGACCTGATCTGGGCTGTCTCGGTGGACTCGACGATCGTGCGCGCTCACCAGCACGCCGCCGGGGCCCGTAAAAAGGGGCCCCGGCCGGGGAGCCGGACGACCATGCCATCGGCCGGTCCCGCGGCGGGCTGACCACGAAAGTTCATCTCGCGGCCGACGGCAATTGCCGCCCCCTGGCCTTCGTCCTCACCGCCGGGCAGGTCGGTGACGCACCCGCCTTCGCGGACGTGATGGCACACATACGCGTCCCGCGCCGACGCGGACGGCCCCGCACCCGGCCGGAGAGGATCTTGGCCGACAAGGCGTACTCGTCGCGCGCCATTCGCGAGCACCTGCGTAAGCGCGGTATCCGCGCGGTGATCCCTGTCCCCGCGGATCAGCGGGGCCACCGACTGCGTCGAGGCAGCCGTGGCGGCAGGCCACCCACTTTCGACCGTGAGGCATACAAGCAGCGCAACACGGTCGAGCGGTGCATCAATCGCTTGAAGCAGTGGCGCGGCATCGCCACCCGCTACGAAAAGACCGCGACCATCTACCTGGCCGGGCTCCACATCGCGGGCATCTTCCTCTGGTCCGCGCGGTGATCCAACGCCCACCGAGCAGTTCCTTCCGACGAGTGCCACGTCCGGACGCGACGGCAGGGCGAATGCGGGAGCCTTGTCAGCGGACGACGTCGAAGACGTTCTTCTGCAGACCGTTGGCGTAGACCTCGTGCTCGACAAGCTTCAGCTTCTGGGTGTCCTTGTCCGTGGCGCTGAAGAGCCGCTTGCCCGCCCCGAGCAGAAGCGGGAAGACGAGCAGGTGGTAACGGTCGATCAGGCCGGCGTCCGAAAGGGCCTGGTTCAGGGCGGCGCTGCCGTGGACGATGATCGGGCCGCCCTCGGTCTCCTTCAGCGCGGCGACGTCGTCGAGCGAGCGCAGGATCGTCGTCTCGCCCCAGTTCGACACCAGGTTGTCCTCGGTGAGGGTGGTGGAGACGACGTACTTCGGCATCACCTTGTAGTCGGCGAAGTCCTCCATGTCGGGCCACACCGGGCTGAACACCTCGTAGCTGATCCGGCCCATCAGCATCGCGGTGGCTTCCTTCTGCTCCCGTCCCTTGATGTCGAATGCCTCGGGGAGGAACTCGATGTCCTTGAAGGTCCACCCGGCGTTCCGGTAACCGGGCTCGCCGCCCGGGGCCTCCACGACGCCGTCGAGCGAGATGAAAGCGGTGCTGATCAGGGTACGCATTTAAGGTTCCTCGGTGTCTTGTGTCCAGTTCTCAGCAGATTCGGTCGGTGCACGCTTCGACCACACTCGCGGCTGCAGCGCACCAACCATGATCTCTGACTGCGGATCACGGGAAAACTCATCGGCCGTCGCCCGTCCCTCCCGGCGGCCTCAGCCATCCGGATCATCTCGGGGAGCCAATCACGTGCCCGGCTGCGGGACCTACCAGCGGCGCAACAGCGACGAGCGGTGCATCACCCGCCCCAACCGGTGGCACGGCATCTTGATGTAGTCGGGCTCAGTGATCCAAACGAAACTGCCTAGC
>NZ_JBVHDR010000085.1:0-1689 GCF_055563295.1 Streptomyces sp. NPDC002868
CTAGCCTCGCCGTTTCACTTGGTGCGGGAGGCGGGTTCTGGGCAGTAACGCGAAGGTGCCTTCTGAGCTGGGACGATGAACCTTGTTGAGGGGTTCTGTCGCTCCAAGCGGAAGGCGCTTTTCTGCGTGCAGGGTATCGGTTCACGTCCCAAGCTCCACGTCTCCGCTGACGGTGCGGGGGTGGTCGGGCATACTGGAGCACGGTTGCTGGCGGATCTCGCCGACACGACCGGGCTGACGGTGGCGTACTCCACGGCACTTCGGCCCCTTCGGCCCCGTGGGACCGGCCACGAACCGGGCCGGATCGCCGTCGATCTCGCGGTGACGCTCGCTGACGGCGGCGTGGCGATCGCGGATCTGGCTGTTCTGCGAGACCAGGGCGAGGTGTTCGGCCCGGTTGCCTCCACGCCGACGGCCTGGCGGCTGCTGGCCGCCATCGACGAACGGGTGCTGGACCGGCTGCGGTCCGCCCGCGCTCAGGCCCGGGAGGTGGCCTGGCTGCAGGCCGACGAGACTCGGTCCGGCATACCCGCGGTGAAGGCCGGCGGACGCGAGGTGACCGGCCTGGTCCTGGACCTCGACGCGACCCTGATCACCTGCCACTCCGAGAAGGAAGCGGCCGCACCCACCTACAAAGGCGGCTTCGGGTTCCACCCGCTGCTGTGCTTCCTGGCCAATACCGGCGAGGCGATGTCCGGCATCCTGCGGCCCGGAAACGCCGGAGCCAACACCGCCGCCGATCACGTCACGGTGCTCGACCAGGCCCTCGCGCAGATTTCCGACGCCCACCGGCACGGGACCGACATCCTCATCCGCACCGACGGCGCCGGATCCGCGAAGGCTTTCCTCGCTCACCTCCGAGACTTGCGCGGGCACGGCCTGGACCTGCGCTTCTCGGTCGGATATGCGGTCACCGAGCCGGTCCGTCGCGCGATCCGGGCCCTGCCCGAGCAAGTGTGGCACCCCGCCCTGGACCAGGACGGAACACTGCGGACCGGCGCCGCGGTCGCGGAGCTGACCGGCATGGTCGATCTGAACGGCTATCCGGCCGGCACCCGCATCATCGTGCGCCGCGAGCGCCCGCACCCCGGCGCCCAACTGTCCCTGTTCGACCAAGACGAGGGCCTGCGGCACCAGGTGTTCCTCACCGACACACCGTTCACCGACGGCGGTTCAGCCCAGTTCCTGGAGGTCCGCCACCGCGGACACGCCACCGTCGAAGACCACATCCGGTGCGGCAAGACCACCGGCTTCGGCCGCTTCCCCTCCCGTAACTTCGCCGTCAACGCCGCATGGCTCGAACTCAGCCTCGCGGCCATCGACCTCCTCGCCTGGACCCGCGTCCTCCTCCTGGACGGCGAACTCGCCGCTGCCGAGCCGAAGAAGCTCCGCTACCGGCTGCTGCACGTCGCCGCCCGCCTCACCCGCGGCGGTCGGCGTCTGCGCTTGCGGATATCGGCGACCTGGCCCTGGAGACACGAACTGGCCACAGCTTTCCACCGCCTCGCCGCACTGCCCCGTCCCGCCGGCTGAAAACAGCAACCCTGACCGTCCACGACCCGAAAGACCTTGGAGAACCCGACCCCCGCGCCGGGACTCCGCCATGCCCGAGCAACGAAATCACCCCGCCCGCCCGACAGCAGACGATCAGCGGTGTCTCATCACCCCAACCGAAACGGCGAGGCTAGG
>NZ_JBVHDR010000086.1:0-1634 GCF_055563295.1 Streptomyces sp. NPDC002868
CGGCCCAGGGGGCACCCCTGGGCCGGAGGGCGTCCCCTCTTTGCGCCGTAGGGAACTCCCTTGTGCCAGAAGCCGTTTCCCTTTGTATCGCCTTGTGTCGAGCGTTTGACACAAGATCCCGACCAGGGCATCTTGTACCCATCGCTTGATACAAGATGATCTGGGGGGATCTCCATATGCTCGACACCGTCCCGCTCCAGTCCCGGTTCCTCGACCACGCCGACTATTACGCCCGCTGGTCCGGTCTGGCCATCGGCATCGTGGCCGCACAGCAGTTGGTCACGATGGAGAGCGACGACATCACGATGCCCCTCGTGTTCGCCATCACCGCTTTCGGCCTGTGCGCGGTGGGCGGTGTCCTGCTCGGCGACGCCCTGACCCTGCGTCCCCAGGAAACGGTACGCACCGCGAGTCTCGCCCCGCGCCTGGTCCGAGACCAAGTGCCGCCCCGTATGGCGCCCCTGCTTCTTCTGCAGGCGGCGTCCCTCGTCACCCTGCTGGTGATCGGTACGGTCACGGCCTCCTCCGACCCCGACCGGATAGGCAGAGCGGGGCGTGTCATGACCGTCACCTGCGAAGGGATGCGCGCATCCCTCGGTCCCTGGCCCGGCCTGTACTACAGCGGCCCGATGTTCGCCGCCCTCGCGGTCGGAACCCCCGTCTGCGTCTGGGCCCTGCGCCGTATCGCCCACGGCCCGGGCGACGACCAGCAGCGCCGCGACCGCGCGTGGGCGATCACCGGAGCCTGGGGGCTGCTGGTGTCGAGCCAGGTGCTGCTCGTCGTGCTGATGGTCTTCGTCGCGCTCACGGAGAAGGCCTGCGCCGGCCCGCTGGGCGCCGCCACCATCGTGGTGATCTGCCCCCTGGGCCTGCTGAGCCTGTTCACCTTCGGATGGTCCCTGGTCACCGTGGTGGCACCCCGGGCGGTCGACGACGAGGCAGCCGACGATGGGACTTTCGGCGATGAGTGACCCCGCCGTCCGCGTCGACACCACCAGCCAGGTACCGCCGTACGAGCAGATCCGCGCGCAGCTGGCCGCGCTGATCCGCACCGGCCGGCTGGCCGAGGGCGAGCGGCTGCCGACCGTGCGCCAGCTCGCCGCCGACCTCGGTCTGGCGCCGGGCACCGTGGCTCGTGCCTACCGCGAGCTGGAGGCCGCCGAGCTGATCCGCACCCGCCGTGGCGCGGGCACCCGGGTCGCGGTGCTCCCGTCCGAGCCGCACGCGCACGATGCCGACCAACTCACCACTCTGGCCCGGGACTTCACCTCCGCCGCCCGAGCGCTCGGCGCCGGCACCGAGGACATCCTGACCGCCGTCCGCGACGCCCTGGACCCGGGGCCCGCCTCCTCTTCGGCCACGGCCGACAGCGGAGCGGGTGGCCCCAGGACGGCCGAGGTGTCGGCGCAAGTCACAGGCGTGAGGAACAGGCTTGAGTAGCAGGCGTAAGTAACAGACGTAACAGGCACAGGTAACAGCGGGTGATGAGCCACTGTTACGCCACGGCACGGCCACTGAAATGTTCCGGCCTACCGTCCTGGCGCAGCCGGAGAACCTCCACTCCGGATCGGCCAGAGGAACAGGACCGGCATCTGTTCTGGACGACCGCGCGGCCGACCTTCCGCACCGTGCCC
>NZ_JBVHDR010000087.1:0-1619 GCF_055563295.1 Streptomyces sp. NPDC002868
GGCCCTGTCTCACATTCGGTGGTAACGCAGTGTGGGGCTATCCGAGGAGGATGCGGTGGCGGAGGAGGGTGAAGCCCGCTCTGCCGTACATCTGCCTGGCGATCAGCTTGGTCTTCGTGTTCACACCCTCGGTGGGTCCATTGCTGTAGGGGAGGGTGAGCCCGGCGGCGACGGCGTCGTGGTCCTGGTCGAGGCCGTTGAGAAACGGGGCCAGCTCGGGCAGGGATGCCTCGCGTACGTCCTTCGTCCAGGAGTCGAGTTCCGGGCCGCGGCGCTCGGTCAGGAGCTGCGCGAATTCGCGCACGAGTCGGGCCAGGGCGGTCATCTCGGGGCAGGCGGCGAGGAGTTCGCCGAGGTGAGCGCGGCGCTTGTCGGGCAGGTTCTCGGGTCGGGTCATGATCCAGGAGGTGAGGCGACGTGGTGAGGGCATGATCCGGTCGCCCTCGTGGCGGCCCTGGTTGAGGTACTTGTGGAGAAGGTTGAGGCTGCCGGAGTAGCCGAGTTCCCGGATTTCCTCGAAGAGGTGCTTGACGGGCACGCCAGGCTCCTCGGTGCGGCGTCGGTGCAGATGGTTGCGGTAGGGGTCGACGAGGCAGGCGCGGTACTGGGGCGGGCGGCGCAGCCGGTCGGGCTCGGCCACGCGGGCGTACCGCTTGACGGTGTTCAGCGACAGGCTCAGCCGACGGGCGCAGTCCAGCAGTCCCACGCCGTTGTCGAGCAGGTCGTGGACGGCATGCCAGCGTTGGAGGGTGGTGCGCTCGCGGGTGAGTTCTCGCCGTTTCGGTCCGGCTTTCGCCCAGCAGCCGCTGTGCGCCGCCACTGCCTTCTCGACTGCCCGGGCCAGGCCGTGCCACAGATGCCACCGATCGCTGACCTGCGTCGCTTGGGGCAGAGCGCGGCGGATCGCCTCGGCATAGGTCGCGGAGCCGTCGCGGCACACGATCTCGACGCCCGGATGGGCGCGCAGCCACTCCTCCAAGGTGTCGGCCTTACGGTCGGGCAGCACGTCGATCCGCTCGTGGGTCTCGGCATCGATCAGCACGGTGGCATAGCGGTGACGCCGGCGCAGAGCGAAGTCATCGACACCGATCACGCGGGGCACCCTCGGTCTGGGCAGCGGGACGCGCAGCAGGGCACGCAGAGCGGTGTGACGCGACACGCGCACCGCCAGTACCGCCAGCAGACGCGCCCCCGCCCGACCCGCTAACTCCTTCACCACCGCCTTGACCTGCCTCGTCAGACGCGCAGTGCGCCGCTGGTACCGCTCCAGCACCCCGGGCACTTGTTCACGGAAGGTGTGGCGGCAGCCGGGTGTGGGACACACCAGGCGCCTCACCCGCACCCGGACCACCACACGCCGGCCGTCCACCGACACATCCGCCACTGTCCGCAGGTGATAGCCGTGCACACGCCCGGACAACGCCCCACAGCCCGGACACGGCACCAGCTCCTCCGACGTCCGCGCCCGCACCAGAATCCGCACTCCCTCGTCGGCCACGTCCTCGACGACCAGCGGCGACAGCCCCGAAAACACCACATCTACAAGCTCATTGACATCACGCACTCCATGTCAACGACGCCCCTTCACCCTGCGTTACCACCGAATGTGAGACAGGGCC
>NZ_JBVHDR010000088.1:0-1599 GCF_055563295.1 Streptomyces sp. NPDC002868
AACCCCTCAACAAGGTTCATCGTCCCAGCTCAGAAGGCACCTTCGCGTTACTGCCCAGAACCCGCCTCCCGCACCAAGTGAAACGGCGAGGCTAGTGGCGCTTGTGATTGGTCTGCTGACGTTCTCGCAGGGCCGCACCATCAGTCGGCGGGACGACTTCACGGTGATCGCTGATCGGCTGGAGCGGCAGCTGGCAGACGAACGGCGGCAGCGGCGGCTCCTCACGAGCTACGTGCTGGACCTGCGTCGGTGGGGCCGCCGGATTGCGCCGAATGACGACCCGATTCCTGAACCGCCGTCAGAGCTGGACCTGACTCTGTGGGGATGAGCCCGTCCCTTGCGCCCACGCCGGCGGCCTTAAGTTGCACGCAGTAGACACCAGCGAGCTCGCGTTCAGCCCTCGATAGTGACCACTTTGTAGGTGAGCTGGTAATGCGCATCATCCTCTCCGTTCAGTTCCTTCGTGTGCTCGCCTGGGGGATCAAACCTCGAAAGATTCGTCGACCCCAGCCTGTCGTCCGCCCCCAAGGTGGTATCTCCGAAGAGAGCGACACCCATATTGTCGCCGTGGATCTCCCGTATCTCATTGATTTCGGCGGTAGTGGGTGGGCTCATTGTGACGAATCCTTCTGGGTCCCCCGGCGGCCACACCTTCACGCCATCAATTTGCATCTTGACGTCATCGGAGTCGCCGCCCGCGGTATGTAGGCACTTCAGCCTAATGATCTTGGCGGCAACTTGCAGTGGAGTGGTTTCAATTGCGAACGTCTCCGGCTGTGTGATCGCTTTGCAGTCTGGGCCCACCGCAGGGTCAAGATTCTGCTGGGAACGCAACGCGACCTCGGCGTAGATCTCTTCTTCGCCAATTTCCGTATCCGCGACGTCTTTGTTGATTCTTACCCTCCGACTCCGCTGCATGACTTGGCTGGTGGCCGTGAATACAGCCTCCTGGGTCGACGTGAGGTCGTCGTCTGCACCGATGACGTCGCTTTCTCGTACCTTCACGAACTCATGGAATTGAGTGCCGAGTTCACCCGGGTCAAACCTGGCCGTATATGTGATCGTGAATTCGAAGTCCGATGCACTCACGGGACTGCCGACTATACGCTGATCCGTCACGAGGCACACGTCAGTCGCCTCCTCGACATCTCGATGGTTTGAATAATCAACGCGAGTTTCTCAATGACCTTTACGGTCAACGTCCAGCGGTTGTTCGCGTGTCGCGACGCCGTTACTTGGGTTGACGACGCCCATCGCGACACCTCATCGCGCTTGGATTGGTCTGCAGAAGAACTCGATTTATCGGTCCTGCTGACCCTGTGTTCCACGTTACGCCTGGCATAGGTGGAAGGCGAGTCGGATATGACGGTGGGAGGGGAGTTGGCGAGCGTGAACTGACGCAGCGGTCCCGAAGTGCGCGTCGATCGGGTTCGCCCAGCCAAAGCCCCCGGAGGCGGCGAGGCCGCCGGACGCTCACCGGTCGACCGTGGCAAACAGGGCCTGAAACGCTCGGGTTAGCCTCGATCTTTCGTGACGGCTTGCCGCTTCATCTGGTGGGCCGTTTCGGCTTGTTGGATGGGGTGCGGGCAAGCCAGTGGC
>NZ_JBVHDR010000089.1:0-1577 GCF_055563295.1 Streptomyces sp. NPDC002868
CTGTCGCGTCGGGTGGGCGCCGGGTTCCACGGCTCCGGCGTGCGGTTTCTGGTCGTAGGGGTGGGTTGTCGCTGCTGGTCAGCCGGGGTTCGGGAGGGCCTGCAGTCGTTCGATCGCGTCGGTGATCACGTTGGTCCAAGGCCAGTGCGTCGCGAATTTCAGGTGCCGGCGGCGGGCTGTGGTGACGAGCTGGGCGGCGGCGGAGAACAGACGGATCCGCAGGCGGCGGGGCTCCCAGAGCCGGGCCCGGCCGGTCAGGGCCAGCATCGGCATCCACGCGAGCAGGTCCAGGGCGAGCTGGACGATCTCCAGCCAGATCTGGTTCTGCGCAGTGTCGTGGAGGGGCAGGTTGCGCAGGCCGGTGGCACGGGCTCCTCGAATGCGGTCCTCGGCTCTTGCCCGCTGGCGGTGGCGCAGTTCGAGGGCGGCGATCGCCGCGTGGGTGGTGTTGGTGGCGAAGCAGGTCAGCCGCAGTCCGTCGGCGTCCGTGAAACGCAACTGGGCGCCGGGGTGCGGGCGTTCTTTGCGGACGATCAGCCGCATTCCCTTCGGCCAGCCCTTGAGTACGTCGCCGTCGAGCTCGGCGACCCAAGCGCCGTCACGGATCTCTCCGCCGGGTTCGGTGGCCGCCGTCCAGGCCGAGCCGGGAACCTTCAGGACGGCGTGGTGGATCTGCTCGGTGATGGTCATGCCGACCGAGTACGACAGCCACCGGCCGCGTCTGGCCAGCCAGGCCACGAACTCGTGGGTGCCGCCGCCGGAATCGGTCCGGATCAGTGTCTGCCGCCCGCGCCGGTACTTCTTCGGCAGCTGGGCCAGGGCGAGTTGGGCCGTGGTGATGTGGTCGACGGCGGTGTTGCTGCCCGCGTTGCCGGGCCGCAGCAGAGCGGCGACCGGCTCCCCGCTGCCGCCTCGGCCGTGGTCGACGAAGGCCATCAGCGGGTGGTGCCCGAACGTCTTCTTCCAGGTCGCGGCGGCGTCCTGCTTCTCGGAGTGGGCCAGCACGAGCACCCCGTCGATGTCCACGATCACCTGCCCGCCCGCGTCCGGGCCCGCATGGCCGGCCAACTTCCAGACGTGTTCGCGGACATGAGCCCGTGCGGTGCGGATCGCCGCCAGGGCCTTCGGCCCGGCCGAGGCGAGGACATCGATGAGGCGGGAGACGGTGGGATCGGAGGCCACTGGACCGAACACGGCCGGCTCGGCCCGCAGCATGCCCACATCGGCCAGACAGTCCCCGCCGAGCGCAACCGCCAGGACCACATCCAGCAGGATCTTCCCCGGATCATGCACCGCCCGCGACTTGCACCACGGCGCCAGAGCCGCCGATATCGCCTGGTCCAGCCCGGTCTTACGGACCGTCTCCACCAGCAGGACGCCTCCCGCCTGCGAGACCACCGCCCGGCCACCACCCTCGACACAGACACGCGGGTAGGACCCGATACGCTTCTTCACCTGGGAAGTGCCTCCGGCGGTGGCAGGAACAAGGACCTCGACAATCCTCATTCTTGCTGGTCAGAGGCGCTTTTCGTTTGTCTGACCACCCGTCGGACACCACGCTTCATGAAAGCGCGAGG
>NZ_JBVHDR010000090.1:0-1472 GCF_055563295.1 Streptomyces sp. NPDC002868
GCCATGGCGGTCAGCGTGCTGTCGGGGCCCAACTCCAGGAACCGGCTGACGCCCTGCTCCTCCAGGCGCTGGATGCCGTCGGCGAACCGCACCGCATGACGGACGTGCCCCACCCAGTACTCCGCCGAGGCAAGTTCCTCCGGCGTGGCCGGCGCGCCGGTCACATTGGACACGACCGCGATCCGCGGCGGCTCGTACGAAATGCTCTCCGCCACCTGGCGGAAGTCCTCCAGCATCGGGTCCATCAACGGCGAGTGAAACGCATGACTCACCCGCAACGACGTCGTCTTGCGCTCCAGACCACGGAAATGATCGGCGATCTCCCCGACCGCCTCCTCAACGCCGGAGATCACCACCGCATCCGGACCGTTGACCGCCGCCAGGCCGACCTCACTCTCCCGGCCCGCCAGCAGGGGCAACACCTCCGCCTCCGACGCCTGCAGAGAGACCATCGCCCCGCCTTCGGGCAGAGCCTGCATCAACCGGCCACGGGCGGCCACCAGACGACACGCATCCTCCAGCGACCACACACCGGCCACGTAGGCCGCCGCCAACTCACCGACCGAATGCCCCAACAGCACATCCGGCCGCACACCCCACGACTCCACCAACCGGAACAAGGCGACCTCGAGAGCGAACAACGCAGGCTGCGCAAACTCCGTACGATTCAACAGCTCCGCATCATCACCGAACACCACCCCCCGCAACGAACAACCCAACTCACCATCCACAAACCCACACACCGCATCAAAGGCCGAAGCAAAGACCGGGAACGCCCCGTACAACTTCCGGCCCATCCCCAACCGCTGCGAACCCTGACCCGCAAACAGAAACGCCGTACGACCGCCGGCTTCCCCGGAGCCCAGGACCAGACTCGCCTCGGACTCCCCATGAGCGAGAGCCCGTAGCCCCCGCAAGAGTCCTTCTCGCTCCGAGGCGAGCACGACTGCCCGGTACTCCAAAGGAGACCGCGTCGTCACCAACGACAGACCGACGTCACCCAGCGGCAGTTCGGGGTCGGCCTCCACGAACGACAGCAACCGCTCCGCCTGCCCCCGCAGACCATCGGGACTCACCGCCGAAACCACCACCGGCACCACCGGCAGCTCGCGCCCCTCACCCTCGCCGGACCCAGCGCCCTCGCCCGCAACAGCCTCCACCGGCGGAGCCTGCTCCAGGATCACGTGCGCGTTAGTCCCGCTGATCCCGAACGAGGACACGCCCGCCCTGCGCGGCCGGTCCACCTCCGGCCACCCCGTGTTCTCCGTCAGCAACCGGATATTGCCCACTGACCAGTCCACATGCGAGGACGGCTCATCCACATGGAGGGTGCGCGGCAGCATGCCATGCTCCATCGCCGTGATCATCTTGATCACGCCGCCCACACCCGCAGCCGCCTGCGTGTGACCGACGTTCGACTTCAACGACCCCAGCCACAACGGCCGATCCACAGGCCGGCCCTGCCCGTACGT
>NZ_JBVHDR010000091.1:0-1463 GCF_055563295.1 Streptomyces sp. NPDC002868
GATGCTTCGGTGGTGGTGGCGGATGTGGAGTGGGAGCGGTTTGTTCCGGCGTTCACCAGCGGCCGCCCGAGCTCTCTCCTGCAAGACCTGCCGGAGGTGCGGAAGGCCCTGGAGGCCGGTGGGGGTGAGTCCGGCTCGGGGGTTGTGCGGGAGCGTTTGGCGGGGTTGCCGGTTGCGGAGCGGGACCGGGCCCTGCTGGACCTGGTCCGTACCCACGCCGCAGCAGTCCTCGGCTACGGCAACCGGGAATCCATGGAAGCCCGTTCAGCATTCCGGGACCTGGGGTTCGATTCGCTGACCGCGGTGGAGTTGCGCGGCCGGTTGAACGAGGAGACCGGACTGCGACTCCCCGCCACGGTCGTCTTCGACTACCCGACGCCGGTCGAGCTGGCGCGCTTCTTGGGCGATGAGCTGTTCGGGACCGGGACCGACACGTCTTCCGATCTGCCGATGGTCGTCTCCACATCCGACGATCCCGTGGTGATTGTCGGGATGAGCTGCCGTCTGCCGGGTGGGGTGGCGAGCTCCGAGGACCTGTGGCGGCTGGTGGTCGGCGGCGAGGACGCGATCTCCGAGCTTCCCACCGACCGGGGTTGGGACCTCGACGCCCTCTATGACCCGACGCCGGGACAGCCAGGAAAGAGCTATTCGCGCCACGGCGGATTTGTCAGCGGAGTCGACCGGTTCGACCCGGCGTTCTTCGGTATCAGCCCGCGTGAAGCGGTGGCGATCGACCCGCAGCAACGGCTGCTGCTGGAATCGTCCTGGGAGGCCCTCGAGCGCGCCGGCGTCGACCCTCAGGCACTGCGCGGCAGCCGGTCCGGGGTGTTCGTCGGCTCCAACGGCCAGGATTACCCCGCCCTGCTGCTGAGCACCCCGGAAGGCCAGGACGGCTACCTCGGTACGGGGAATGCCGCCGCGGTCGTATCGGGCAGGGTGGCGTACGCGCTGGGGCTCGAGGGTCCTGCGGTGACGGTGGACACGGCGTGCTCGTCTTCGTTGGTGGCGCTGCATCTGGCGGCGCAGTCGCTGCGGTCGGGTGAATGTGACCTCGCGTTGGCGGGTGGCGTCACGGTGATGTCGACGCCGGGGGCGTTCATCGAGTTCAGCCGTCAGCGTGGCTTGGCGGCCGATGGCCGCTGCAAGGCGTTTTCGGATGCTGCTGATGGCACTGGGTGGGCCGAGGGTGTCGGTGTGCTGGTGGTGGAGCGGTTGTCGGATGCGCGGCGGAACGGTCACCGGGTGCTGGCGGTGGTACGCGGTAGCGCCGTGAACCAGGACGGCGCGTCCAACGGCCTGACCGCGCCGAATGGTCCTTCGCAGCAGCGGGTGATCCGGCAGGCGTTGGCGGGCGCGGGTCTCTCGGCTTCGGATGTGGATGCGGTGGAGGCGCACGGTACGGGTACGACGCTGGGTGATCCGATCGAGGCGCAGGCGCTGCTGGCGACGTACGGGCAGGACCG
>NZ_JBVHDR010000092.1:0-1280 GCF_055563295.1 Streptomyces sp. NPDC002868
TCCACCACCAGAACACCCACACCCTCAGACCAACCAGTCCCGTCCGCCGCACCCGCGAACGACTTACACCGGCCATCCGAAGCCAACCCACCCTGAAGGGAGAAGCCGACAAAGCTCGCCGGAGTGGACATGACCGTGACCCCGCCGGCCAGCGCCAGGGAGCACTCACCACGACGCAGCGCCTGCACCGCCAAATGCAACGCAACCAACGACGACGAACACGCCGTATCCACCGTCAACGCCGGCCCTTCCAGGCCCAAGGCATACGACACACGCCCTGACGTCACACTCCCAGCGCTGCCGGACAACGCAAATCCCACTGCATCTTCCGGTAGTTCGTGGTTGGGGGGGCCGTAGTCGCCTCCCATCGCGCCCACGAAGACGCCGGTCTGACTGCCCCGGAGAGACTGAGGATCGATGCCGGCTCGTTCCAGCGCTTCCCACGAAACCTCGAGCGTCAGTCGCTGCTGCGGATCCATCGCCACGGCCTCACGCGGCGAAATCCCGAAGAACCCCGGATCGAACTCCCCGGCATCGTGCAGGAACCCACCCTCACGGGCGTACGACGTCCCCGGACGCTCAGAGTCCGGATCGTACAGCCCCTCCAGGTCCCAACCCCGATTGTCAGGGAAGAGTGAAATCGCGTCACCGCCCGAGGCGACCAGCCTCCACAAATCCTCCGGAGACGTCACTCCACCCGGATACCGGCACCCCATCCCCGCAATCGCAATCGGCTCGCCTGCCTTCTGCTCCGCTATTTTGAGACGCTCATGAGCCTTCTCAAGGTCAGCGGTTACCCACTTAAGGTACTCGCGAAGCTTTGCCTCGGTCGCCACGATGGAACCCCCAGAGTGATGGTCGGGAATGGTTTGGAAATCCAGTCAGGACTTACCGAACTTTCGCTCGATAAAGCCGAAGATTTCTTCGTCTGTGGCGGACTCGAGGACGGCTGCAGCCGAATCTTCTTGCGTGGCTTCATTTACGTCGTTCCACTTGGAGAGCACCATGCTCAGTTTCCGGGTGATCTCCGCGCGAGTAGCACCGTCCGGAATCACCGAGGACAGGTTGTCCTTGGTCATTTCGGAAAGCGCGAGTTCGATCTGATCGAGTTCGGCGAGGAACTTCCGCGAGTCGGACGTCTCGTCCGGTGCGATCTGTTCCATCACATTCCGCGCCAGCGCGACGGGTGTGGGGTGGTCGAAGACGAGGGTGGCCGGCAGGGGCAGTCCCGTGATCTTCGTGAGCCGGTTACGCAGTTCGACGGCGGTGAGGGAGTCGAA
>NZ_JBVHDR010000093.1:0-1174 GCF_055563295.1 Streptomyces sp. NPDC002868
AGGCTGCCATATCTTCCGCGGCGGGAAGGCTGCCGGGTTTCATCTCCGCACCGTGAATCGGCGCCCCTTTATCCTTGAACATTGCCGTCCTCCAATCAGCCCCTACAGCGGTGGAGGGGATCGGTGGTAGAGGGCGTCTGAAAACTCTGTCAGCGGGAAAGCCCTGGTAGCGGGGCGGTGGCGCACTTTCGGGGGCTGGGGTGTGCGGGCTGCGTACCCGTTACTCGACGGATCTGTCTGATCCGGAGTGGGAGATCCTCTGTCCGCTGGTTCCGGCGGTCAAGCCTGGTGGACGGCCGGCGAAGCACGCGCGGCGGGAGATCCTCAACGCGCTGGCGTACTGGCTGCGGGCCGGCTGTGCCTGGAGACTCTTGCCGCATGACTTACCGCCGTGGCAGACGGTTTACCACTACTGGCGGTGCTGGCAGAAGGACGGCGTGTGGGAGCGGATGCTGACGGCGCTGCGCGAACGCGAGCGGGTGCAGCTCGGCCGGGACCCCATTCCCAGTGCCGCCGTCGTGGACAGCCAGAGTGTCCGGGCCAGTGAGCGCGGTGGCCTGCACGGCTACGACGGCGGCAAGAAGGTCAGCGGCATCAAGCGCCACCTGCTCGTCGACACCCGCGGCACCGTCCTGGATACGTGCGTGAGCCCGGCCAGTGTGGGCGACTGCGATGGCGCTGTGGTGCTGTTCGCCCGCGCTGCCGATACCTTCCCGCGCCTGCGGCATGTGTGGGCGGACCAGGGCTACCGCGGCGCCGACTTCCACGCCTGGGCCCTGGAGGCCACAGGTATCACCGTGGAGATCGTGCAGCGCCGCGTCGGTGGTTTCCGCTCGACCTGGGCTCGGGTGGGGGCATCGCCTCCAGCAGTGCCCCAGTTCGCGGTGGTTCCGCGCCGTTGGGTGGTGGAGCGGACGTTCGCCTGGCTGGGACGGTGCCGCCGCCTGTCGAAGGACTACGAGTACCTGCGCGTCTGCTCGGAGAATGCCATCTACCTCGCCATGGCCATGCTCCTGGTGCGTCGCCTCGCAAGTTAGGCCCGCTGACAGGGTTTTCAGACGCCCTCTAGTTCTGACTCTGTTACTGGGCGTCGTGATGCAGCCGTCGGCCAGTCTGGACAAGCCAGCGGGGCCCATTGTGGTGAAAGCAGACCCCAGCGAGGACTCGGAGCCTG
>NZ_JBVHDR010000094.1:0-1149 GCF_055563295.1 Streptomyces sp. NPDC002868
CTACTGAACTTTCCGTTGAGCTGTCGTGTCGAGCGAGAGGCCGGTTTCGGCGAGGCAACCGTCGATGAGGTCGGTGCGTCGTTGGATGCGGCGCAGGCCGCCGCGGACGGCTTGGACAAGGTGGTCGCGGTCGCGGAAGACGACGTTGGCGGTAGTGCTGCGCCGGAGCAACGACCAAATGCCCTCGACCGGATTGAGGTCGGGGGCGTAACTGGGCAACTGGACGATGGTGAGCCAGTCGTGCTCCGCCGCGTACTCACGTAATCGACCGCATCGATGAACATTCAGAGTTGTCCCAGACCACCACGACGGGACCGCCGAGCTGAAGGTGAGCCCGCACGAGAAGATCACGGTAGTCCTGCCAGGTGAAGCCACGGTGGGCACCTCGGTGATGGCCCTGGATGCGAGGACGGTAGATCAACCGGCTGCGCTGGCCGGACTTGAAGCAGACCAGCGCGGCCATGGAGATGCGGCCGCGGGAGGCGCCGTTGAACCGGACCACAGGTGTGTCGCCTCTCGGTGCCCAGGTGCGTGCCCGGTGCGACGTCATCGAGACGGCGGCTTCATCCTCGAAGACCAGCCATGCCCCGAGCGCCGCCACGGTGGCTTTGCCCGGGGCCAGGACTCCCTCACCCAGCTGGCCACCGCCGCATCGTCACGTTCGACCGCTCGCCGCGCAGGCTGCTGACACGACCAGCCCTGACGCCGCAACAGCTCCCACACGCCTCGGATCGACAGAGACACGCCCAGCTCATCGGCGATCAGCAGTCGTACCCGTGTCAGCGTCCAGCGCTCATCTGCCCAGCCCTGGGCCATCGCGCCTTCCAACAAGATCGGCTCAAGCACGGCGAAGCCACCGTCGTCGACCTTCGGCCGCTTCGCAGGGCCCGACGCGCCCAGCGCCCCGCGCCCTCCCTCCCGCCAGGACCTGCGCCATCGTTCCACCGACCGCAGGCTGACCCGCAGACTCTTTGCTATCACCGCGTGCTTCTCACCCCGCCCGAAGCTGTCGGCCGCGAGCATGCGCACGCGCTCCCGCGCAGCCTGGCCCTGCGGAGTGAGGCCACCACCCTGCGGATACCTCATGCCCACGAACTACCGCAGGGATCAAGCGATGTCATCCCCGACAACTCAACGGAAAGGTCAGTA
>NZ_JBVHDR010000095.1:0-1127 GCF_055563295.1 Streptomyces sp. NPDC002868
GTCGAGCTGGCGCGCTTCTTGGGCGATGAGCTGTTCGGGACCGGGACCGACACGTCTTCCGATCTGCCGATGGTCGTCTCCACATCCGACGATCCGGTGGTGATTGTCGGGATGAGCTGCCGTCTGCCGGGTGGGGTGGCGAGCCCCGAGGACCTGTGGCGGCTGGTGGTTGGAGGCGAGGACGCGATCTCCGAGCTTCCCACCGACCGGGGTTGGGACCTCGATGCCCTCTACGGGAACGATGCAGGCCAGTCCGGTGTGAGCCGAACAGGGTCGGGTGGATTCCTTCAGGACGCTACGCACTTCGATCCGGCGTTCTTCGGCATCAGCCCGCGTGAAGCGGTGGCGATCGACCCGCAGCAGCGTGTGCTGCTGGAGGCCTCGTGGGAAGCTCTCGAACGCTCCGGTGTCCGGCCTACGTCGGTCAAGGGCAGCCGTACGGGTGTCTTTGTCGGTGCCAGCAGTTCGGGCTATGGGTCAGGCCTTCGGGAGGCTCCGGAGGGGCTCGGCGGGCACCTGCTCACCGGCAGCTCGGGGGCCGTCCTGTCGGGTCGTGTGGCCTACACGCTGGGGCTTGAAGGGCCTGCGGTGACGGTGGACACAGCGTGTTCGTCTTCGTTGGTCGCCTTGCACCTCGCGGCGCAATCCCTGCGGTCGGGTGAGTGCGATCTTGCCCTGGCCGGCGGTGTGGCGGTCATGGCCAACCCTGGAGCCTTCGTTGAGTTCAGTCTCCAGGGCGGACTTGCTGCTGACGGCCGGTGCAAGCCGTTTTCGGATGCTGCTGATGGCACTGGGTGGGCCGAAGGTGTCGGTGTGCTGGTGGTGGAGCGGTTGTCGGATGCGCGGCGGAACGGTCACCGGGTGCTGGCGGTGGTACGTGGTAGCGCCGTGAACCAGGACGGCGCGTCCAATGGTCTGACCGCGCCGAATGGTCCTTCGCAGCAGCGGGTGATCCGGCAGGCGTTGGCGGGCGCGGGTCTCTCGGCCTCGGATGTGGATGCGGTGGAGGCGCACGGTACGGGTACGACGCTGGGTGACCCGATCGAGGCGCAGGCGCTGCTGGCGACGTACGGGCAGGACCGGGATGAGGAGCGGCCGTTGTGGCTGGGTTCGGTGAAGTCGAATCT
>NZ_JBVHDR010000096.1:0-1052 GCF_055563295.1 Streptomyces sp. NPDC002868
GGCGCTCAGGTCCAGGCGTGCGCTGGTGCCGCGCGCCCAGTGGCGTACCTCCGCGCCCGCCAGCCGCATCAGCTGCGGCAGCAGGTCGGTGCAGCGGCGCGCCACCCACGCGGTGCCGGCCGTGGCGAGCCACAGCACGGACGCGGACCGGCTCGGCGGCGGCTGCTCAGGCTCTCCGCCGGGCGCCGTCCCGTGGGCGAGCCCGCGCTCGGCCAGCAGCTCGTGGAAGCGCCGGGCGATCATCCGGTGCCCACGCTCGCCCGGATGCAGGCGGTCGGCGCTCCACATGGACCTGTCGGCGACCCAGGCGGCGTCCGCGGTATGCAGATGTACCGCGCCGTAGCGGTCGGACAGGGCGTGGACGACCGCGTTGACCGCCCGCTGACGCCTGGCGAGCGGGCGGGCCAGCGGCAGGGGCAGCCCGAGCATGCTGCCGGGGTCGGGCAGACAGGCGGTCAGCAGCACGGTGCCGCGGGCCACGAGCTGCTTGCACACGGCGTCGAGCTGCCGGGCCATGTCCTCTATGTCGAAGGTGCGGCGCAGGGTGTCGTTGACCCCGACGAGTACCGCGGCGATGTCGGGTTCGAACGCCAGCGCCTCGGGGGCCTGGCGCTCGACGACGTCCCGGGTGAGCGCCCCGCTGACGGCGAAGTTCCGGAAGTCGGCGGGCGCATCGCCACCCCCGATCCCCGAGGCGAGCAGAGCGGCCCACCCCCGCCAGTGGTCACCGACGCGATCGCCTACGCCTTCGGTGAGGGAGTCGCCGAGAGCGGCGAAACGGGCCGCGCGCGAGGGGCGTTGGGGGACGGGTCCGGCGCCGGGCGCGCGGTGGCTGACGGACGGGGTTACGGCGGCAGCCATGGAGGCATACGCGCCCACCGGGGCGCCATCCCCAACCGCCGGGGCCACGACGGCAACCTGGGAGACGTACGCGCCCACGCAGGCGCCGTCCCCGACCACCGGGGCCACGACGGCAGCCATGGAGACGCACGCGCCAACCGGGGCGCCGTCCCCGGCCACCGGGGCGCACCCGGTGACGCGTTGACGTACCG
>NZ_JBVHDR010000097.1:0-1032 GCF_055563295.1 Streptomyces sp. NPDC002868
GTAGTCGGGTGTGGGGAGGGCGTGGTGGTCGAGTTTTCCGTGGGTGGTGAGGGGGAGGGTGTCGAGGACCACGATGGCGGCGGGGACCATGTAGTCGGGGAGGGTGTTGGTGAGGGTGGTGCGGATGGTGGCTGTGTCGATTGTGGTGTTGGGTTCGGGGGTGATGTAGGCGACGAGGCGTTTGTCGCCGGGCTGGTCTTCGCGGACGAGGGCGGCGGCGGTGGCGATGTGGGGGTGGGTGGTGAGGGCGGACTGGATCTCGCCGAGTTCGATGCGGTGTCCGCGGATTTTGACTTGGTCGTCGGCGCGGCCGATGTATTCGAGTTGTCCGTGGTGGGTCCAGCGGGCGAGGTCGCCGGTGCGGTACATGCGGGTGCCGGGTGCACCGTGCGGGTCGGCGGTGAAGCGCTGGGCGGTGAGTCCGGGCTGGTCGAGGTAGCCGCGGGCGAGGACGATGCCTGCGATGTACAGCTCGCCCGGGGTGCCGATCGGGGCGGGGCGGAGTGCGCTGTCGAGCACGTAGGCGCGGGTGTTCCAGAAGGGGCGGCCGATGGGGACCGGGCCGGTGGGGGTGGGGGTGCCTGGTTCCAGGCGGTATTCGGTGCAGTTGACGGTGGCTTCGGTGGGGCCGTAGGCGTTGATGACCTGGGTGTCGGGGTGTGCCTCGCGCCAGGCGGCGAGGGCCTCGCCGCGCAGGGCTTCGCCGCCGATGACGAGGGTGCCGGTGGGGGAGGCCTGGTCGGGCAGGTTTTCCAGGAGGGGCAGGTGGGAGGGTGTGACCTTCATGAAGGTCACACCGCTGGTGTCCTGGTCGAGTTCGGCCAGCATGATGCGGCCGCCGGAGACCAGGGGTGTCCACAGGGCGGTCACGGTCAGGTCGAAGGCGAAGGAGGAGTGGACCAGGGAGGTTCCGCCGGCCTGCGGGTAGACCTCACGGGCTCGGGTCAGGTAGGCGCCCACCGAGCGGTGCTCGACGACCACACCCTTGGGGCGGCCGGTGGAACCCGACGTGTAGATCACATACGCGGGCCA
>NZ_JBVHDR010000098.1:0-1013 GCF_055563295.1 Streptomyces sp. NPDC002868
GCGCCGGGTGCGGGGATGACCGGTGAGTTGAGTGAGGCGGACCTGCGGCGTATGGCCAGGTCGGGCATGCTCCCCCTCTCCGCCGAACAAGGACTGGGACTCCTGGACGGCATTCTGGACAGCGGTCGCCCGGCACTGTGCAAGCCCGCCGTACTGCCGGTGAACCTGGACACCGCCACGCTGCGCAGGTCAGGCAGGGAAGTGCCGCCGCTGCTGCGCAACCTGGTCCGTGGCTCGGTCCGCCGCAGCGTCGAGGCTCAGGCTCCGAGCGCCAAGGAAGGCGACCTCGTACGGCGGTTGGCGGCACTGGCACCGGACGAGCGGGAGAGCCTGGTGCTGGAGTTGATCCGTGCTGGGACCGCCGCGGCGCTGGGATATGCGTCCTCGGCGGAGGTCGACGCGGATCAGTCGTTCAAGGTTCTGGGATTTGACTCGCTGACGTCCGTGGAGTTGCGCAACAGGGTGAACGCGGTTACGGGGCTGCGGTTCTCGGCGACCTTGGTGTTCGACTATCCGACTCCGGCGGCGCTGGCTCGGTATGTGCTGGGCGAGTTGGTGGAGGGCGAGGAAGAACTCTCCCATTCCGCGCTGCGTGCGTTGGTGGGGGTGGACGACGATCCGGTGGTGATCGTGGGGATGGCGTGCCGGTTCCCGGGTGGGGTGGAGTCTCCCGAAGATCTGTGGCGGTTGGTCGTCGACGGCGGCGAAGGCATCGGCGGGTTCCCGGCGGATCGTGGGTGGGATCTGGAGGGGCTGTTCGACCCGGATCCCCAAAAACTCGGTACTTCGTATGTGCGGGAGGGCGGGTTCCTCTACGACGCGGCGTCGTTCGATGCGGGGCTGTTCGGGATCTCGCCGCGTGAGGCGTTGGCGATGGATCCGCAGCAGCGGCTGTTGCTGGAGACCTCCTGGGAGGTCTTCGAGCGGGCCGGGATCGGTCTGGAGTCGCTGCGGGGGAGTCGGACCGGTGTCTTCGCGGGGGCGATGGGGCAGGACTACGGGTCGTGTCTGCG